>CALQLO010000024.1 GCA_943331445.1 Akkermansia muciniphila | reverse complement strand
GGCATGATTCCGCCGACGATTAATTACGAAAATCCGGACCCCGACTGCGACCTCGACTACACGCCGAACGTCGCCAAGGCCCGTAAGGTGGACGTGGCAATTTCGAATAATCTGGGCTTTGGCGGACATAACGCCTCGCTGATTTTCAAGCGTCTCTGAGGCTTTTCGGGCCCCGAGTATGCAACCTTTTGCCTCGCGATGGGGTATAAGATAAATAGAACTATGCCTATCCCCATGGTCACCCGTTTCCTCGTCCTAGGCCTAGGCTCATTGCTTAGTCTCAGGGCTTTAGCCCAGGTGCCGGCCCCCGCTCCGGTGCCCACCCCCTCGGTCACGGTGCGCGTCTCGGTCACGCAACTTGATCCCAAGACGGGCAGGACGGACATGCTTAGCGCGCCCTCGGTCACGGTCCTTTCTGGCTCGGAGGCTCGGGTGGTGGTCGGTGGCAGGCCGGACCCTAAGGGCGGCAAGGTGGAAAACGCATTGGAAGTCACGATGAGCCCGACGGCTCAGCCTGATGGCACGATGAGCATTGGGGTGCGCGTCCTGATCAACAAGCCGGCGGACCCAGATGCCGCCAAGGCCGAGAAGCAGCAGCAGCGCCGCGAAGCTAAAAGCCACGACGGTAGTCTCGTCTTCTATTCGGTACTTTCTCGGGATGGCCTTTACTCCGTCCAAGATGGTCGGGGTAATCGTCGCTGGTTCAAACTTGGGGCAATCGTTGATGGTTGGAAGCTTGAGTCATATGACGAAGAGAAGCAGATGCTCATCGTCGGTCAGGGTGCGACCCGTCAGGAGCTGCGCCTTTACAAGTCCAGCATCGAAGCATCGGCGAATGAGATTAGTACCACGGTGAACCTGCGCTCCGGAGAGACGGTCCGCGTGCCCGGCATTGGCGGTACGGAACTTTCTGTTTCGGCGGTGCTCGTTCCTGGTGCCGTTGCTCCTCCGCGATGAAGGCCCTGCTGCGCAATGGTGTTTTGCTGGTTGTCGCTGTGGCGAGCTTCGCCGCGGAGGAGCCGGTGCCGACGCACCTAAAGGTGAAAGCCACGTTCACGCGCCCCGACAAGGACGGTAAGTCGGAAGTCTATGCTGAGCCCACGGTCATCACGGTCGATGGCAAGCAGACGACGATTCGCGTAGGTTCCGCCGAGGAAGGCGTGGTCTTCACAGTGACACCGAAGGTTAATAAGGACGGGACGTTGACGCTCGAGGCGGTGACGGAATCCCGCGAGTCGCCACCCGCGCCGACCACTACCCCCGCGACCAAAGAGGCGGCGCCCGCTCCGCGCGCCAAGAGCAACCTACCTTTCTTCCATGGCGTCCTGACAAAGGATAAGCTGTTCTCGATCGAAGACTCCACGGGCAAGCGCCAGTGGGTCCCTCTGGGCCGTCGTATCGATGGCTGGACGCTGAAATCTTATGACGAGAAGCGCGAGGCGCTGACGCTGAGCCGTCTGGGTCAGTCGGTCGAATTGGTCCTGCACAAAGGGGTCATTCTGGATGTCCCCGCTCCTTTGGTCGTAGTCTCCCGTGCCAACACGACGATCACCGTCAAGCCGGGTGTTAAGACGCTGCTCGACCTCGACAACGGCCAGTTTATCTCGCTCGAGGCCGAAATCCTCGATGTGACGAAGTGACGGCTTAGGCCACGTCGAGGTGGCCGACTTTGACGAGGATGGTCGCGCCCTCCGGACCGGTGAACGGTCGGTGGTTGCTCATGTGCGGGCTGCGAATCCAGGTGCCGGCCGGATAACTGCCGTGCTCGTCGCGGAAGACGCCCTCGAGGACTAAGATCTCTTCGCCGCCGACGTGGGTGTGCGGGTTGAAACGGGTCTCGGGCGCCCAGCGCACCAAGGCGGTGTGCTTCGTCAGGCCTTGATGGAGGGAGGTGATCTTGAGTCTGGGCACCATGCCTTGTCGCCAATCCAGATCGGCACCGCGTAAGGCGTAGGAATCCGTCTCTGGCTCCATAGGGGTACGTTCATTGAGGTAAACCATGCTGGCCTCCGTTGACGTGAACGTCGCGGGGACGCCTGGCGCCAGTCGGGCGTAGGACGTAGGTCCAAGGTCTTCGCCGTTCAGGCTCAGCAGTCCACGCACGACGAGCATCTCGAGCAACTGGACTCCGTCATGAGTCATCGACTCGCCAGCCTTAAGCGATCGAAGGATGATGCGGCTGTCGGTCGGGACGTCGCGTTGCTCCAGCGCACGTTCCCCCGGCTGGCCTGCGTGCAGGTCGGTCGCGTCCACGACGACGCGGATCGAATGGTCAGAGTGGAGAGTCATGTCGAAATGGAAGGGTGGTTTTAGTCGGCGAGTGCTTTACGCCATTCGGCGATCTCGCCGCTGACGCCACAGGCACGAAGGCCGGCTTCGATCTCCGCGTGGGTAGGCTCGATGGTGGCATGCTTGGGGTCACCGGCGAGGTCAGGGCGCGCGTGCCGCGTGACCGCCCAGGCCGCCCAGGCGCGCCACTTCTTGAGGTCGGCCCGCTCGCCGCGCACGCGATCCGCGAGGTGCTGATAATGGACGCGGGCGTTGCCAGTGAAGGTGTCGGCCGGTTGCTTCACTATCCAGCCGATGGCCCGATAGGGCATCGGGTATTCGCTCAGGACTTCGGCGTCGCTGGGGACGTCGCAGTAAAGCGCACGATCCACGGCGAGCAGCGCGCGTGCCGGCAGGTCATCCAGCCAGAGTTGCTGGCCGTATTCGAGGCAGAGTCGGTAAAGCTCCGGCCCTTGGTCATCTCGCAAGGCGTTGAGGTCGCGCCACGAGAGCGGGCGACCACAGGAAGGCAGGAAGGGGCAGGGAGAAGGCACGCGGCTCAGGGCTTGGCGTACGGATTGGTCTTCTTCTCGTAACCGACTGAGGTTTTGCCGCCATGCCCAGGTAGCAGCACTACATCATCAGGCAGGCTGTAGATGCGATTGCGAATCGAGAGCAGGAGTTGATGCCAGTTACCGTTCGGGAGGTCAGTGCGCCCCACGGAGCCCTTAAAGATGGCGTCTCCAGTGAAAGCGACTTTCTGGGCGGCGGCGTAAAAAAGGATACTTCCGGGGCAATGGCCAGGGACGTGACGAATCTCAAAGGTGAAGCCGCAGGCCTCGACGGTATCGCCATCATCGACCCAGCGATCGACCTTCGCCGAACGGAAGTCTTCGTCGGAAAGCATCGGGAGCATCGATTGATAGCGGCTGCGATAGGCTTCGATATTTTCGATGAGTTGTTGGTCGTCCTGGTGGGCGATCAGTTGGGCGCCCGCGGTGGCGAAGTGGTGGGCGTCGCACATGTGATCCCAATGGCCGTGGGTGACCAGCAGGTGCGTGAGACGCAGTCCCTGTTTCTTGATTTCCGCCAACAGGAGGGGGCCGGAATCCTTGGGTGCATCGACCACGCAACAATCTTTGCCGTCTGCCGAGACGATGAGGTAGGCGTTGGTGTCGAAGGGCCCAAGCGAGGCGGCAGTAATCTTCATCGGGTTACGCTTTGAGGCCGAGGGCTTTCTGGACGGCGTGCTCAAGTTGGGCGGGTGGGCGCACGGCTTTGAAATCGCGCGTGACAAAGGCATGGACGGTGAAGCCCTCGACAAGAAGTTCGCCGTCGCGCTCGACGACGTAATCCAAACGGAGTCGGGCGGTGGGCTTTTCTGCAAGGGTCACCGTGATGCGCACGCGGTCGTCGAAGTGGGAAGGGCGGTGGTATTTAAGGCCTGCCTCTAGTACGGGGAGAAGGAAGCCCGACTTTTCGAGTTCGCGGTAAGGCGTGCCGAGTTGATCAAGTAGGGCTACCCGAGCCATTTCAAACCAAGGGAGATAGTTTCCGTGGTAGGTCACTCCCATGGCGTCGGTTTCGGCAAAGCGAACCCGGGTTTCGACGGTAGCCTGAATCATACGTCAGTTTTGGCCGACCTTGGCTCTTTTCCAATGTCAAACGGCGTTTCGATGGCTTGTCCTTGCTCCCGCGGGGTTCCTTCGCTGAAGTCAGTCCATGGGCCAGCGCGAACGCTTTGTCATTTTCATCGGGGGGGCTATCCTCGGTGTCATGATTCTGTTGGGTGGCAAGTCCTGCGGGAATGAGAAAAAGCAGCAGCTTCGCGGGGTGCGTAACTCCCTCAGCATGGCCCCGATGATGTATGACTATGCGGTCATGAAGAAGGGCTTTTACGGCCAGTACGTCCTCTTTGAACGGGTGGAGGCAGGCACGGCGGGTGCTCATGTGCGTACGGTCGTGACGGGCGGTACCCGTCGCTATTCCCCGGAGGGTCGCGAACTTCCGGAAGAGCATATTTATATTAAGGAAACCTACCCGACGGGCGTGGCCTTAGCCGAGGTCGGCCCGGTGGCTGCCTATGAATTTACCTACGCCGATCGTATTGCGGTGAAACTCAAGCCAGGCCATCAGGCCGCGGAGGTCAGGCTCCAATCGGGTGACGTGGCCGCTACGTGGGTCGGTCATGATGAGTTCCTGATTCGTCTCGATGCCTGGCGGAAACTCCCGGGTGGTGCCCCGTGGGCCAAACTGGAGGAGCTCGTCCGGGAATTAAACGGTCACCCCGCCGTGGCTTCAGCTCATCTCGTGCGGATTGACTGGGTGGCCGAGGCGGATCTCATTCGCGCCAATTCCCCCAAATGAGTTCCACCCTCCAGCGTGAAGGCGGCAAGACCGTCGCTTTTAGTCTCGGGGTGAACGTGCTAATGGCTGGGGCTAAACTCAGTGTCGGTTTCGTTGCCTCATCCCAGGCGCTGGTGGCCGATGGTATTCATTCCTTGGTGGATATTGCTGGCGACATCGCTGCGATTATCGGTCTCAAGTTTGCCCATCTGCCCAAGGATGATGACCACCCCTACGGGCATCATCGTTTTTCTACGCTCACGACGATGCTGATCTCGGCGTTGGTGCTCGTCTTCTGCGTCGGCCTAGCTTGGCAATCCTTGTCAGCCCTCGTGAGTGGTCAGGCTACGGCCAAACCGGGTATCGCCGCCGCTTGGGTCGCCGGCGCCGCCTTGATTCTCAAGGAAGGCTTTTATCAATATGCCCGCCGTCAGGCCGAACGGCTCGGCTCTCGTCTGCTGATGGCTAATGCCACCGATCATCGGGCGGATGCCGTTGCTTCACTGCTGGCACTTGTCGCGGTGGTCATCGCGCATCTCCACCCGGAATGGAGCGCCTTGGATAAGGTCGTGGGCTTGGTGCTCGCGGGCTGGCTCGGATCCGAGGGCATTAAGCTTTTCAAGGGGGCCTGCGAAGACTTGCTGGATACGGCGCCAGAAGAACACGTCCTCAAGGATCTC
Source organism: Akkermansia muciniphila (assembly GCA_943331445.1). Classification (GTDB taxonomy): domain Bacteria; phylum Verrucomicrobiota; class Verrucomicrobiia; order Opitutales; family UBA953; genus UBA953. The sequence goes on along the minus strand of CALQLO010000024.1, from coordinate 18,384 downwards.
AGTGAACATATTTTGGCTGTTCCAGGTGCCAAGGGCTTCCATGCCTTCCGGGCGCGACGCCTGGGAGACCGTTTCGAGGTCGATTTCCACCTGCAGGTGACCGAGACCGCCACGGTAGCCCAGGGGCACGCTATTGCCGGTCAGGTGAAGGCGGATATTCTTCGTCTGCATCCCGAGGTCATTTCCGTGCTCGTGCATGTGGAGCCGGATGCGCCTGAACATCGTAAGCAGGACGGTCACCACGGCCGCAACGACTGAAGGCTGGTTGCCATCGGCGGGAGAGGGGGTTGGATGGAGCCATGAGTTTACCCCGTCTCTTCTTGCCGTTGCTCGCGACGATTGTCTCCTTGGTCGCCGCCCAGCCACCGAATGTCGTCTTTATTTTCGCCGATGACCAGCGAGCTGACACGATTGCGGCGCTCGGCAATCCCGTCATTAAGACCCCGAATCTGGATCGCTTGGTGAGGCGTGGCGTCTCGTTTAACCGTGCCTATATGCAGGGAGGGAATCAAGGGGCCACCTGCGTGCCGTCGCGTGCCATGTTGCTTTCGGGCATGATGCTTACCCATATTGATGAGAAGCTGATGAAGCATGCAACCTGGCCGCATGCCTTTGGTGCGGCCGGCTACAGTACCTTTGCGAGTGGTAAGTGGCACAATGGTCCGCCTTCGATCTCGAAATCATTCCAGCAGGCCCGCGCGCTCTTCGTAGGCGGTATGGCCAATCCGATGAAAGCGCCCACTAGCGATATGTTGCCGACCGGTAAGCTCACCCCGAGCGTCATCTCACCCAAGCACCTCTGCGAAGAGGCCACCGATCAGACGTTGGCGTTCCTGAAGTCGCAGGACGGCAAGACGCCATTCTTCTCGTATCTCGCTTTTGATGGGCCGCATGACCCGCACATCGTGCCGGACGGCTTCCCGGTTAAGTATCCGCCCGCCTCGATCCCGCTCCCGCCAAATTTCCTGCCGCAACACCTGTTCGATAATGGCGAGATGGTAGTCCGCGATGAGCAACTCCTGAAGTGGCCTCGCCCTGAGGCAGACGTGAAAGAGATGCTTTCCGGGTACTACCGTTACATCAGTTTCCTTGATCAGCAGGTTGGCCGTATCCTTGACGTCGTGGATGCGTCACCGTTCGCCGCTAATACCATCATCGTCTACGCTGCCGACTCCGGGGTGGCCCGCGGTTCGCACGGGCTTATTGGAAAGCAAAACCTGTACGAACACTCTCTGCGCGTACCGCTCATTATCGCCGGGCCGGGAGTCGTTGCGGATCGCCGCACGGAAGCGATGTGCTACCTCTTTGATGTCATGCCGACCCTCGGCAAGATGTGTGGTATTACGGCACCCAAGAGCAGCGATGGTCAGGAGTTTACCTCGGTGCTACACGATCCCACTAAGTCAATTCGCTCCTCGCTGCTTTTCGGATATAAGACCGTGCAGAAGGGGTACACGGATGGCCGCTGGAAGCTCATTCGGTATCCGCACGTCGATCGCACCCAACTCTTCGACCTGCAGTCAGATCCCTATGAGACCAAGGATCTCTCTGCCTTGCCCGAGCAGGCCGAACGTGTGAAGGCGATGCTCGCCCAGCTCGCCGCGGAAATGAAAGCGACCGACGACCCTGATCCGCTCACCGCCCAGACCCTTACGCCTGCCGAGTGGAAGGCCCCGGCCAAGGTGCCTAAGCCCGGCCAGAAGGGATACTAAGGGGAGGGCCGGAGGACTCTCGAGGGCACGAGGCTCCGGCGGGTCGGTGGGTAGGGCTGGATCTCTGAGGTTTCCGTTCGCAGAGGATAGTTCGTGTAACCGGGCGAGGTCTTTGAACGTCCGGAGTACAGCCGCCCACGGACGCGATGGCGATCGCATCCCTACCTCCGGCAGCATGGCTCCCTGGCTGCTCCCAACCGCTAGCCGCTTAAACCTACTACGCGGGAAGAAGGTAAGATTTACGCCCGAACTTCTTGGCCAGCCATTCCTGGAGCTCTTTGAAGTCAGCCGGCGGCTCCACGGTGATCGTGAGTGGCTTACCAGTCTGTGGGTGCGTTAACGTAAGTTTATGGGCGTGCAACATCACGCGGGGCATCGGCCAGCCAGTGTAGCTAGGGACATCGAATTTACCGTACGTACGATCGCCAAGAATCGGGTGAGTGATGTGGGCGAGGTGTACGCGAATCTGGTGAGTGCGTCCCGTTTGAGGGAAGGCCCGGACGAGGGCAGCGGTGACGCCAAACTTTTCTTCTACGCGCCATTCGGTGATGGCTTCGCGGCCGTCTTCACGGACGGCCATGCGCACGCGGACGGTCCGGTGCCGGTCGATGCTGGCATTGATGACGCCGGAGAGCAGGCGCGGGGCCTTGTCGACGAGGGCGAGGTACTCTTTCTTGGCAGTGCGCTCGGCGAACTGAGCTACGAGGGCGTGGTAGGCCTTGTCCGTCTTCGCGAGAACGATGACGCCGGAGGTTTCGCGGTCGAGGCGATGCACGACGCCAGGGCGGGGTGCTCCGCCAGCCGGAGCGAGCTTGCCCTTGGTGTGGTGGAGTAAGCCGTGAACGACCGAGACTTCATCCGAGCCTTGGACGGGGTGCGTGAGCAGGCCGGCTGGTTTGTTGATGGCGATGATGTGGGCGTCTTCGAAAAGAATTTCGAGGGCCATCTTAACAGGGCGGGCCGTCGGTTCGCCGGGAGAGGGCAGGGCGACTTCGATGTGGTCGCCAGGGTTGAGGACCGTGCGGCGATCGGCGGGCTTGCCGTTTACTTTCACCATGCCGAGGTCGAGGGCTTTCTGGACGCGTGAGCGGCTGACGCCTTCGAGTACGGTCGCGACAATCTTATCGGCGCGGGCGGGTTCGAATGAGTCGGGGATGCGCGTCGTCACAATCTCATCAGGGCGGGATTCTTCCGTCGGCGCCTTGGCCGGCCGGGAAGCGTAGGGCACGTGCGGTGCTGGCTTATTCTTACGCTTGAGCGCTTTGGCGGTGCGAGCCTGCGGGCGGGAGCCGAGGCGCTTAGGCTGTGGCTTCTTGGGTTTTTTAGGTTGGGCCATTTTATTTGGCCTTACCGAGGAGGTATGAAGGATTCAATTTCTGGAGGGGCTTAGGAAGGAAAAGGCCGTCTTTGCGAATGACTTGGCCGTCGAAAAGGATTTCACCGCCGCCGTATTCGGGGCGCTGGATGCACACCATATCCCAGTGGATGGACGAGTGGTTACCGTTGTCGGCGGCCTCATAGCACTTGCCGGGCGTGAAGTGGAAAGATCCCGCAATCTTCTCGTCGAAGAGGATGTCCTGCATCGGGTTGAGGATGTGCGGATTAAAGCCGATGGCGAACTCGCCGATAAAGCGGGCGCCTCCGTCAGTATCGAGAATCTCGTTCAAGCGCTTAGTGTTATTGGAGGTGGCCTCGACGATTTTACCCTTACGGAAGACCAGCCGGATGTTCTCAAACGAGACGCCCTGGTAGATGGTCGCGCAGTTGTACTGCAGGACGCCGTTCACGGAGTCTTTGATCGGTGCCGTGAAAACTTCGCCGTCGGGGATGTTGTATTCGCCGCCGCAAGGGATGGCGTTCATGCCCTTGATATTAAATTTCAAGTCGGTGCCGGACCCGGTGATATGGACCTCGTCGGTCTTCATCATTGCGTGCTTCAGGGCTTCCATGCCCGGAATCATGCGGGAGTAATCGAGCGTGCAGACGCGGAAGTAGAAGTCGGCGAACGCTTCGGTGCTCATCTTGGCCTGTTGGGCCATGGAGGAGGTCGGCCAGCGGAGCACGACCCACTTGGTCTTGTTCACGCGGTGGTCGAGGACCGGGCGCATGAGTTCACCGTTAAGCTTGGCCTGGGTGGAGGGGATGTCGCTGCCCTCAAAGATATTATCGGAACCGCGGACGGCGATATAGGCCTGCATTTTCTTCATGCGGGCCAGCTCATGATCGGCGGCGAGTTTGAATTGTTCCTTGGTGCCGCCTTTGACCATTTCGCGACCGACGCGCGCCTTGTGGAGATTGACCATCGGGGTGGCCCCGTGCTCGCGGGCGGCCCGGATGAGCGCGATGACGAAGTCCTCCGGGACGTCGTGGGCGTCGATGAGCACGTTCTCGCCCTTCTTCAGGCGGGTTGAGAATCCGCAGAGTACTTCAGCTAGCTGTCCATATCGTGGATCCATGATGCGGGTAAGTTGCGACCCCTCCGCCCCCTTTCCAAGCGTGAAAGGAGCGCTTGCGGAATAGATCCACCCACGCAAGTTGCTGGCATGCCTGAATCAACGCCATCTGAGCGAGCCCTGGCTTTGGCGGAGGCAGCGTCGTTTGATTTCGCCATGGGCGACGAAAGTGCGTCGCTGGCGAAGCTTGAGGAGGCTGTTGCCGTGGATGCCAGCTGCTTCGAGGCTTGGCTGGCCAAGGCTGAAGTCCATTTCAGCCTGCGGCAGTTCGATGCGGCCCTTGCCGCCGGTGAGCAGGCCCTCGTTCTGCGTCCCAAGGATATCCATATTCACACCTCCCTTTCACGCATTTGGATGGAGCGCGGAGATAAGCCCAAAGCCGAGCATCATGGTGCCCAGGCTCGAATTCTTGGTTGGGGCGATCAGCTCAAGGAGCCTGAAGGCAAGCAGCCGGGAGAGTTGGCTTAGAGGACACGAGGACACGAAGATTCGAGGGCACGAGGATCAGAGGACTGGAGGGCAGGATGGCAGGGTATTGGTTTGGGGAATGAGCCTCAATGGGCTGGCGTGGACAGGAAAAGCCAATGTCCGAGACTTGCGTAATGGCTTCGAGCAGCGAACAGGGTCCATTCCCGAAGGTGTCGACCTTTCGCGATCTGCTGGCTTGGCAGGCCGCCAAGCTGCTGGCGCTGGAGGTGCTGAGGGCGTGTGAAAGGCCTGAAATGAGACGGTATTATGGTCTTTGCGACCAGTTGCGGCGGGCGGCGATTTCCGTGCCTTCGAACATCGCCGAAGGCAATGAGCGCGGCACGAACTTGGATGCACTGCGCTTCCTGCAGATTGCACGTGGCTCATTGGCGGAACTGGAGACGCAGCTGGAACTCTCCCGTGATTTCGGATCTCTGCCTGCAGCGGATTGTGACCGGATGGCGCCACAGGTCGTGAGGGTGGGTCGGCTCCTGGGTGGTCTGATCAAGGTACGCCAAGCCAGGCAAACGAAGTAACCTCCCCTCCGGCCCGCATGCCTTCCAGCCCTCCAGCTGTGTGGCGCTCGTGTCCTCCAGCCCACGTGCCCTCCGGCCCTCGAACACCCCCCTGTCTCAGGGGTGGGACACCTTGTCCCGAGCAAAACGGGGAACAATGCCTCATTTGGAGGGTCTTGAGAGCCCCGGACCCGAGAAACCCCCCTTAATCGTTTGCTAAATCCTGCCGAAACGGCTTTGGCATCTGTTCTGCAAATCACCCCACGTCCCCACAGACTAACCTCTACCCAAAACATCCACATGGCCAAACACACCAAACCTAGCGTCAAGCCCCTCGGTGATCGCGTCCTCCTCCAGCGCATCGAAGAGGCCGAAGAAATCAAGGGAGGCATCATCATCCCCGACTCCGCCAAGGAGAAGCCACAGGAAGCCAAGGTCATTGCCCTTGGCACCGGTGCCCTCGACAAGGACGGCAAGAAAATCGCCTTCAACGTCAAGATCGGCGACAAGGTTCTCGTCGGCAAGTACGCCGGCACGGAAGTGAAGCTCGATGAAGAGCTCTACCTCCTGCTCCGCGAAGAAGAAATCCTCGCCGTCATCGACTAATCCCACCCCCAACTCTCAACCACGAATCCTATGTCTAAGAAGCAAATCCTGTTCGATGAAGCCGCCCGCCGCAAGGTGCTGAACGGCGTCTCCATCCTCGCCCGTGCCGTCAAAGTCACCCTCGGTCCTAAGGGCCGCAATGTGATGATCGACAAGAAGTTCGGCGCTCCGAAGGTCACCAAGGACGGTGTCACGGTCGCCAAGGAGATCGAACTCGACGATCCCTACGAGAATATGGGCGCCCAGATGGTGCGCGAAGTCGCCTCCAAGACCGCCGACAAGGCGGGCGATGGTACGACCACCGCGACCGTTCTCGCCGAAGCCATCTATAAGGAAGGTCTCCGTTTCGTCGCCGCCGGCGCGAACCCGATCTTCGTTAAGCGTGGCGTCGATAAGGCCACCGAAGCCATCGTTAAGGAACTCGCCGTGATTTCCAAGAAGGTCAAGGACCGCAAGGAAATCAAGCAGGTCGCCACCGTGTCCGCCAATTGGGACGAATCCATCGGAGACATCATCGCCGAAGCCATGGATCGCGTGGGTAAGGACGGCACCATCACCGTCGAAGAAGCCAAGACCATCGAGACCACCCTCGATGTCGTCGAAGGCATGCAGTTCGACAAGGGCTACCTCTCCCCGTACTTCGCCACCAACGCCGAGACCCTCGAGTCCGTCCTCGAAGACGCTTACATCCTTCTCTACGAGAAGAAGGTCAGCGCCATGAAGGACTTGCTGCCTCTCCTCCAGGAGGTCGCCAAGACCGGTAAGCCGCTCCTGATCATCGCTGAGGAAATCGAAGGCGAAGCCCTCGCTACCCTCGTCGTTAATCGCCTCCGTGGCACCATCAACGTCTGTGCCGTCAAGGCTCCTGGCTTCGGTGATCGCCGGAAGGCCATGATGGAAGACATCGCTGTCCTCACCGGTGGCCGCTTCGTCACGGAAGACCTCGGCATCAAGCTCGAGTCCGTGAAGATTGCCGACCTCGGCCGCGCCAAGCGCATCGTCGCCGACAAGGAAAACACCACGATCATCCAGGGTGCTGGCAAGTCCGCCGACATCCAGGGCCGCGTGAAGCTCATCCGTCGCCAAATCGAAGAAACCACCTCCGACTACGATAAGGAAAAGCTCCAGGAACGCCTCGCCAAGCTGGCCGGCGGCGTTGCCGTCATCCACGTGGGTGCTGCGACCGAGACCGAACTTAAGGAAAAGAAGGACCGCGTCGACGACGCCTTGCACGCCACCCGTGCAGCCGTTGAAGAAGGCATCGTCCCTGGCGGTGGTGTCGCTCTCCTGCGCACCGTCAAGGCCATCGACGCTGTTATCAATAGCCTCGTCGGTGACGAAAAAATCGGCGCCCAGATCGTCCGCAAGGCGATCGAAGAGCCGCTCCGCACCCTCTGCTTCAATGCAGGTGTCGAAGGTTCCCTCATCGTCCAGGAAGTGATGCTCAAGCACAAGGGTGCTGAGGGTTACAACGTGGCGACGGGTGCTTACGAAGACCTCATCAAGGCTGGCGTGGTCGACCCGACCAAGGTCACCCGTACCGCGATCATCAACGCCGCTTCCGTGGCCGGCCTCCTTCTCACGACGGAGTGCCTCATCACCGACATGCCGGAGGATAACAAGCCTGCGGCTGGTGGTGATCACCACGACCACTGAGGTCGTTGATCCGTTGACCGAACAACGGCGCCCTGATGGGCGCCGTTTTTTGTGCCTGTTTTCCTCGGCCTTTCATTATTACGACAGGGCAACAGGTTTTCTGGGTTAATCGCCCGATATTCATAGATTCCTCGGGTTGCCAAAGGGGCGGCGAACGCTTGTTTTAGTCCTACCCCTATGCGCTCGTTTGCTATGTTTTTCACCGTGGTACTTTCCACGGCTGCCTCGTTGATCGCCGCCGATGGCCCGCTGCGGGTGCTTTACCTCGATGCCGCGGGCGGCGAACAATCGGTGCGTGGACCGCTTCATGGTCTGATGGCCGCGCTGGGCCGCGACGCCATTTGGTTTGATTATGCAAATGGGGTCACCCCGGGCGCCGCGACCCTGGGCTACTACGATGTACTGTTGGTGAAGCCTGATGCCCAAGGGCAACCCACTTTAAATGATTCGGTGAAATTGCCGTCTGGGCAGAGTGTCACCGTGATTAGCCTCAAGGCGGATACGACGCCCGAATCTTTTCGGCAGGAAATTCAAACCCGACTCTCGCCCGATCGCATTGCGGCTTGGCAGAAATTCCTCGCGCAACGCGAGCCCGAGGTCCGTGAGAAGAACGCCAATGTCGCCAACTACGAAAAGCGCCCCGAGCCGCTGACCTTCCAGAAGCCTTTCTCGGTCAAGGGTAGCATGGAGCGCACCCAAGTGCCGGCCGATATGGAGCTCAAGCTCTTCGCCTCCGAGCCGGACATCATGAAGCCCATCGCCTTCGCGTGGGACAATCGCGGCCGGCTCTGGGTGGCTGAGACTTCAGATTACCCCCACGGCGTCATGGCAGACCAACAGCAGGGTCACGATAAGATTGTTATTTGCGAGGACACGGATGGCGACGGCAAGGCCGATAAGTTTACGGTTTTCGCGGACCACCTGAATATCCCGACGAGTTTCACGTTCGCCAATGGCGGGATCGTTGTCGCCCAGCCGCCCAACTTCCTCTTCCTGAAGGATAGCACCGGCGGTGATCATGCCGACATCCGTCAGGTAATCATGACCGGTTGGGGTATCGGTGACACGCATGCCCAGGCCAGTAACCTTTCATACGGTTATGACAATTGGCTCCGAGGCGCCGTGGGCTACAGCGGCTTTACGGGTAAAGTAGGTGGCGTCGAAAAGAAGTTCGCGATGGGCAGCTATCGCTTTTCGGCAGACGGGCAGAAAATTGAATTCCTGCACCAGTTCACCAATAATACTTGGGCCCAGAGTGCGAACGCCGCCGGTGACGACTTCGGAGGCACGGCCAACGGTGCCCCAATCTTCTTTGGCGGGATTCCGCAGAATGTCGTCCCGAAGGGGATGCGCGCGATGACCGCGAAGAAGATCAATCTCGTCAACGAAACGCACACCATCACCCCGAACTTCCGTCAAGTCGACGTGATGGGCGGCTATACGGCGGCGGCGTGTTCCAACTTCGTTTACTCATCCCAACTGCCTGCCCGCCTCCAAGGGATGGCCTTAGTCTGTGAGCCCACGATGAAAGTCGTCGCGTTGATGGACGTACAGCCGTCTGGGGCTGGTTATGTCGCGAAAGACGGGTTCAATATTCTCGCCAGCTCCGATGAATGGCTTTCGCCCGTTTATGCGGCGGTGGGTCCGGATGGCGCCATCTGGGTGGCCGACTGGCAGAACTTCATCATTCAGCATAACCCTACGCCGAGCGTGGGTCGTGGTGGCTATGACGCCAAGACTGGTAAGGGCGGTGCGCACGAGAACGACCTGCGCGACCATAGTCGCGGCCGGATCTACCGCGTGGTCGCCAAGGCCAAGCCGGATCTACCGGTGGCTCAGGGCGCGTCCGACAGCGAGTTACTCGCTGGCCTGGCTGGCTCCACTCAGTACGGACGCTTGCGCGCCCAGCAGGCCATCGTTGAGGGCGGGAAGAAGGGCCTTGCCGACGAACTCAAGAAGCTGGTCTGGGCGGAGACGCCGACCATTGCTTCGGTGCATGCCCTCTGGTCGTTGCATGGACTGGGTCTTCTGGATGCGGAGACGCATCAGAAAGCCTTGTTGTCCAAGGATGCCCCGCTTCGCCGTAACGCGATTCGTGCCCTTGGTCAGGATGAAGCCGCCCAGAAGCTCTTCTTCGGTGCCGGGGTGATTGCCGATAAAGACCCCATTACGCGCCTTGCTTCCTTTGTGAAGCTGGCCGAATTCCCGACCTCTCCGGAGATTCAGACTTTGGTGCGGCAGCTGGCTTCCGATGCCGTCGTGAGAGCTGATGAATGGCTGAATGAAGCCGCCCGCATGCTCGCCAAGACGCATAAGACGCAGGTCTATGTCGATGGCCCTAACCTGCTGCCTAATGCCGGCCTCGAAGTTATCGGGGCGGATAAGTTGCCCGAAGGCTGGAAGCGCCGCGATTATAACCAGACGCCCGCCAGTGCTAAGGCGCGCTGGGAAGTCGTCAGTGGCCCCGGTAATACGCACAGCGGAGAGCATGCGATTCGCTGTATCACGGTGGGCCGTAAGCCTGAAGATGGTAATGGCGACACGAGTCTCTTCGCAGATGTCGCGCTGAAGCCGAATACGGAATATCGACTGAGCGTCTGGATCAAGACCCATGCCTTGCACGGCAAGGCCAGTCTCAATGATCATATCGGCCGGGCGGAAACCGACCGGGTGACCGCGCGTGACAGCGACTGGGTTGAAGTCGAAACGACCTTCAATAGCGGTAGCCGCCCGAAGGCCAGTATCAATATCCTGCACGTTGGCATCGGCGATTCGTACTTCGATGACCTGAAGCTCTGTGAACTCATCGTCGCGGGCGAGGCTCCGTTGACTGCGGGTGTGCCTGCCCGCGGTGAGCAGATTTTCCTCAAGCACCCCATCGCTGCCTGCGTGAATTGTCACATGGTGAAAGGGAAGGGCAGTGCCATTGGTCCAGCCCTCGACGGTATCGCTACGCGCGCCAACCCCGCGTATATTCAGGAGTCTCTCCTCGAGCCTAATAAGGTGCTCGCCGCGGGCTTCGAGAAACTCGGTGTTTCGCCGATGCCCCCGATGGGCCTGATTCTTAAGCCGCAGGAGATTGAGGACGTGAAGGCCTTCTTGCAGACGTTGAAGTAAGATTTAACCTAGTTATCCCAATCTGATTGATTCGGAGCCGCCTGCTCCTATCCCATCCGTCATGTCTGAAGTGAAGTTGAAGAAACCCTTGCACCCCGCCTTTGTGCTCGTGGGATTATTGGCTGTCACAGCCGCGACCAGTACCGTGCTTTATACCGGTATCCCTGGTACGGAGTTTCATGGCATGCAGACCGGGATATTTTTCCCGATCGACGTCGATTTCGCGGATGCCCGGTTCATGGATAATAAGATTGTCTGCAAGAGTGCCGAAGTGACGGCCGAGGTGCGCACGGCGCTCCTGAAGGTTAAGCCTGATTATCCTGTCCAACAGGTGTCCGTGGAGCTGTTAAACTATCCTTCAGGCTATAAATTCAGCGTTCACTACGTGACCTACTACGGCCAGAAGCTTGATTTCAGCGCCGAGAAATATTTCCGCCGGGGTGTGAAGGTCGGCGATCCGGTCATTGATGGGGAATTGAAAGCGAGGGACGATGTCTTTGAGAAGACGATCCGCGATACCATCGAGGCCTATTTCAAGTCCAAGGGCGCCCAGGGCTAAGGCCCACGCTGGGGCTACACTTGGCGCATGCCTACGCAGAAAAGCCCCGGATTGCTCCGGGGCTCCTGCAAAGTGGGGTGATTGAGGGGACTTGAACCCCCGACCCCTGGTACCACAAACCAGTGCTCTAACCAACTGAGCTACAACCACCGTGCGTTCCTTCTTTACGGAAGGAAGCCCTATGCAGGGAATCCCGCGGGGATTGTCAAACCCGGACCCGAAAGCGTTGAAAAGCCCCGCCAAGCTGAACCTTGCCACCTTTCCAGCGTTTGGCTTCCTTTATCCTTTCCCTTTCCCCCCGCGTAACGCTTTCTAGCCTCACATTATGTCTACGTTTTCAGAACTCGGTCTGCCCGAGCCAGTCCTTCGGTCTTTGGCCGAACACGGCTATGTGACCCCGACCCCGATTCAAGCTCAGGCCATCCCCGCCATCATGGCGCGTAAAGATCTCATTGGCGCCGCCCAGACGGGTACCGGCAAGACCGCCGCTTTCGCACTTCCGACCCTAGCGCTCCTCGGCCCGGCCGCTGGCAAGCCCCGCTGTCTCGTGCTTGTCCCCACTCGCGAGCTCGCTGTGCAGGTCGACGAGAACTTTCAGAAATACGGTAAGCACTTCGGTACCCGGACCGCGCTCCTTTACGGTGGCGTAGGTTATGGCGCCCAGGTCAAGGCGCTCGAAGAGGGTGTTGATGTCGTCATCGCGACCCCTGGCCGTCTGCTGGATCTCCATGAGCAGAAGATTCTGGACCTGAAGTCCATCCAGATGCTGATCATGGACGAAGTGGACCGCATGCTCGACATGGGTTTCATCGAAGACGTCACCCGCATCGTCAATTATTGCCCGAAGGATCGTCAGACCCTCCTTTTCTCCGCCACGATCTCTGACGCCATCGGTCGCATCGCCGGTTGGGCTCTCCGCGATCCGGTCACCGTCGACGTCCGTACCGGCCTCGGTGCTGCTGATACGGTTGAGCACGCAATCTACCCGGTGGATATCTTTCAGAAGTATGACCTGCTCCTCGCCCTGCTCAACAAGAGCGGCTACAAGTCGGTCATCGTCTTTACGCGCACCAAGCGTGATGCCGATCGTATCGCCGAATGGATTGAAGGCCACGGTACGCCCGTCGCAACGATGCATGCCGACCGCACCCAGACGGAGCGCGCCGCCGCCCTCGCTGGCTTTAAGTCCGGTAAATTCTCGATCATGGTGGCGACGGACATCGCCTCCCGCGGGCTTGATATTCGCGGTGTTACCCACGTCATTAACTACAACGTGCCTGAGCACGCCGAAGACTACGTCCACCGTATCGGCCGCACGGGCCGCGCTTCCGCCGAAGGCGAAGCCTTTACGCTTTTCTCGCCCGATGAAATGCATCACCTGCAGCAGATCGAGCAACTTCTGGGCCGCGGCATCGAACGCCGTAAGCTCGAGGATTTCCGTTATTATTCCGAACCTCAGCTGACGCCCGGTAGCGCCAAGGCCGCCGCGGTCTCGCGTAAGCGCAATCGTTGATCGTGACGACGCCCGCGGCCGAGCCCCCGATGCGCCGAGCGCTGGAGCTCGCCCGACAGGCGTGGGGTCGCACCCACCCGAACCCGATGGTCGGGGCGGTGATTACGGAAGATGGTCAAGTCGTCGCCGAAGGGTTTCATGCTAAGGCGGGAGAGCCGCACGCCGAGGTGATGGCTTTGCGTGCCTTGGGTCGAAAGCCCTCCGCCTCAGCGATTTTGCACGTCACCCTTGAGCCTTGTTGTACGCATGGGCGCACCCCGCCGTGCGTGGAGGCCATTCTGGCCGCGGGCATTCGCACCGTGGTGGTCGGGGCCTTAGATCCGAATCCTGCCCATGCCGGTAAGGGGCTGGACCTGCTTCGGGCTAAAGGCGTGGCTGTAATCGAAGGCGTGCTCCGTGACGAGTGCGCGCAGCTCAATCTGATATTTAATCACTGGATTACCGAAGGTTCTCCGCTGGTGGCACTGAAGATTGCGTCGACCCTCGATGGTAAGTTGGTCTTGCCTGCGGGTGAGGGCAGGGCGGTCACCGGTCCGGAGTCTCATGCGGATGTCCACCGCTTGCGCCGACTCTTTCCGGCCATCGCCGTCAGCGCCGATACGGCCCTGGCGGACAACCCTCGACTCACTGCTCGCGGCCCAGAGGGTGAATCGTGCGGAATCCGCTTTGTCCTCGATCGCCATTTCAAGACCGCGGGCCGCTCTGGATTAAACCTTTTTCAAGATCACCATCGTGAGCGGACGGTGGTGGTGGGGCTCGGGTCGTCGGCCAAAAAATCCGACCTCTGTTGGTTTGAAGCCGAGGGCATCAAGGTCTGGTCGCTCGTGGGCGATGAAGATTCCTTTCTCGATGTCTGGGCGGAACGCTGTGCCCAAGAAAAAATTACCGGCGTGCTCGTCGAGGCCGGCCCGCGGCTGGCTTCGGCGATACTGCGCGCAGGCGGTGCCCATTATCTGTTCGCCTATGTGTCTCCGCGCACAGGCGAACCTGATTCGCCCGCCTGGCATGAAGGGGTCGATCTTTCAGGAGGGGCGTTTAGGACCTCCGTATTGGGCCAGGATGCCCTTTTTGAAGGTTTCTTAGGATAGGTTAGGCATTCGACCCCAAAGGGTCCTGTAAGGGAAATATGCCAATTCTGACTACCGAACCACGGTGGCCGTGGGTCTTTTTGTCCCTAACGGGCTCGCCTGTCGGTTTAGGCTCGCCTTTTCAAGAAAAACTTACATCACAGCGAGTCCGCCTCCCTGCCTGAAGCAGAATGGCCCTAACCTTCTAAATCCTAACTACTTATGACAGAGAAAATCTTGGACCACAAGCGTAAGGAGAAGCCCTCCTTCACCTCTCTCATCGAGAAGAAGCGGGATGGCGGCGAGTTTAGCGCCGACGAGATCCGCCAGATCATCGACTCGATCATGGATTCGGAAATGCCCGAGGCCCAGCAGGCCGCGTTGGCCATGGCGATTTACTTTAAGCAGATGTCTGCGCAGGAAACCGCGATGCTCGCTGAAGAGCTACGCCTCTCCGGCGATGTCATCGACCTCGACCGCCTGACCCAGCCGAAGATTGCCAAGGTTTCGACCGGCGGCGTGGGTGACAAGACCTCGATGGTCCTGGGCCCCCTGGGTGCCGCCGCTGGCGTCATCATGCCGGGCATGAATGGTAAGGACGAAGAATTCTGCATCTCGACCGTCGAGAAGCTCAGCTCAATCCCGGGCTTCAAGGGCAAGGCCACGATGGATCAGTTCCGCCAGCAGCTCGAACGCGTAGGTTGCGCGGTCACTGAGCAGTGCCGCGAAATCGCCCCCGCCGACGACATCCTCTACACGCTCCGCCAGAAGACCGGCACGATTCCGTCCCTCCCGCTCATCACGGGCAGCATCCTCTCCAAGAAGCTCGCCGAAGGTTGCGAAGGCCTGGTGATCGATGTGAAGTGGGGCAACGGTTCCTTTATCCGCGACCTCGAGCAGGCCAAGCAGCTCGCCCGCATCGTCACCCGCGTGGCCCGCTCGCTTAACCGCAAGTGCGTAGCCCTCGTGACCGACATCAACCAGCCCCTCGGCGACTCCGTTGGCACGGGCCTCGAAGTCCTCGAAGCTGTCCGCCTCCTGAAGGGCGAAGGACCCGAAGACCTGCAGGACCTCGTCCTCAAGTTGGGCATGGAAGTCGTGCGCCTCGCCGGCGTCGCTGGTTCGACCCTTTCCGCCAAGCAGACCGTCGAGAAGCACCTCAAGGACGGCTCCGCCCTCGAGAAGTTTAAGGCGATGGTCCGCGCTCAAGGTGGCAAGACCGACTGGATCGACGATCCCTCGAAGTTCCCCAAAGCGAAGTTCATCCGCAAGCTGCCTGCCCCGAAGCGTGGTTACGTCCACACCATCGATGCCGGCAAGATCGCCCAGGGCGTCCGTCTCCTCGCCACCCTCAAGGATGGCACGCTCGACCCGTCGGTCGGCGTCACCGAGATCCGCAAGGTCGGCACGCAGGTCAAGCAGGGCGAGCCGCTGATCATGATCCATTACAACGACGAGGCCAAGGTCGACGCCGCGCTCCCGTACTTCCGCGACGCCTATCGTCTCGCTCCCAAGCGCCCGAACATGCCCCCGCTCGTCGTCGAGCGCGTGGCCTAAGTCGGCGCACCAGGAAAGAACCGAGCCGCGGAGCGATCCGCGGCTCTTTCATTTCAGCCTTCGCCGGCTGGCGTGCCGTCTGACTTCAGGATGAGGATGAGTTTCTGGCCATCCTTGCCGGTGATTTCTACTTCGACCTCAAGCGCGGTGGGTAGTTGACGGACTCCCACCGGGCCGCGGATGTCGATACAGCCATGAACCCTCATGAAGTCGGCGGCGTCGGCGGCGTTCTCTAGTAACACGAGTCGTCCCAAGACCGCTTTTCCATCCGCCTGCCCGACTCCGATTCTCGCTGTGCGATCACGGAAATAGTCATCGAGTTGGGCCCATGTCACTACATCCCCTGCCGTGAAATGTTTCTCGCCGCTGCTTTGAATCCCGCTGAGTTCGACAGGTGTCCCGCGCAGGGTCTCCACCGCGGGCTTGCAACCCAGCAGTACGAGCAGGCCGAGGAGCGAGAAGAAGGAGTGTCGCATAATCAGCCGCCTGGGGTGGGTCGACTATCGACCAAGGAACGCCGGCAGCAGGGCGGGCGGTAGTTCTTTGAGCATCGTGCCCATGCCTTTCTGGTGGGCGGTCACGACGACCACGAGGTCAGCCTCGGGGAACATGAAGATGAACTGGCCGCCGGCACCGCGACCTTCCACGGCGTGGTAGGACTTGTCGCCGATCTTGAAGTCATCGGTCCACCAGAAGAAGCCGTAACCGTTGGTGGCGGAATTCTCGTTGAGGCGCGAAGTGGCCTTGGCCACGTACTCGGCGGGGATGAGCTGTTCGCCGTGCCACTTACCTTTATCGAGGACGAGCAGACCCCATTTGACCATGTCGCGCGAAAGGACGCCCGCGCCGGCGGCCGATTTAGGCTGTCCGCTGACGGTGTCCGTCTCCCAATTGTAGTTGGTGATGCCGAGCTTACCGAAGAGCTCCTTCCGGATAAATTCCTCGGCGGAGCCCGGTACGCTGGCCTGCACGACCTGCATGGCCATGCAAGGATCGGAGGATTGGTACTTGAAGGTGCGCGGCGCGGCGGGAATCGGCGCGCTATGCTGGAAGTAAGCCTGAATCTGGCCTTGGCCTTTCAAGGCGGCAGGATTCTTGACGAGTGCGCCAATCTTGGCGTCGTCGATACGTACGCCCGACTTCATGTTCATCGCTTGGGCCAAGGTGACGTCCTTGGCGCCATCGACGAACTTCGCGGGCTGCAGTTCATTGAGGAAGGTCCAGACGGGACGATCGAGGTCCGACATCTTGAGGTGACCGAGCTGGATTGCGCGTCCGACGGCCATCGCCGTGTAGGACTTGGTGATCGACATCTGATAGTGCGGATAATTTTGGCGGCCGCGACGGTAGTAGGATTCGAAGAGTAGCTGGCCGTGGTGCGCCACGAGGAGGCTGTCGATGTCGCCGTGCTTACCGTCCGCGATTTCATGGGCAAACTTCAGGACGGCGTCCTTCTGTGCCCCCTGAAGTTCTCCGACGGTAAGGCCATCCTTCAGTTCCTGCGGCTTACTCGTGAGGAAGGGCTTCTCGAGGTCAGGCAGTTTTGCTTCCAGGGCGTAGGAGACCGCGGCGGCGTTCAGACCGGGTACCTCGGGGGCGAGGCCGTTGCTGGGTTCGGCCGCCAAAGCGGAGGCCGAGAGGAAAAGCAGCAGGTGTCGGGTTTTCATTTTTAAGATAGGTCGCTCAGCGGCCGAGCGTGGCCTTCAGGAACTTCTCCATCTCCGACCAAGAGGCTTTATCGGCGGCGGCGTTGTAGGCGGCTCCCTTGGAGTTGTCGTTGCCGGCCGCCTTGTGCGTGAAGCTGTGGACGGCGCCAGGGTACTTGATGAGTTTGTAGTCCACTTCGGAGGCCTTCATCTCGGCTTCGAAGGCGGCGACATCCTTGGCCGGGACGTAAGGGTCATCGGCGCCATGGAGGGCGAGGACCTTGGCCTTGATGTTCTTGCCGTCGGCAGGGGTCGGTGAATCCAAGCCGCCGTGGAAGCTGACGACGCCTTTGATGGCGGCGCCGCTGCGGGCGAGTTCGACGACGGTCGTGCCGCCGAAGCAGTAGCCGGTCGCGGCGATCTTAGAGGCGTCGGTGCGAGCGTCATGGCGGAGTACGTCGAGCGCGGCGTTGACGCGGGCGCGGAGCAGGGGGCGGTCGGCCTTGTACTTGCCGGCTTCCTTACCAGCGGCTGGAGGCTGCGGGCGGATGCCCTTGCCGTAGATATCGGCGACGAGGACGTTATAACCTAGTGCGGCGAGTTTGCGCGCGGCTTCCTTCTCGTGCTCACTGATTCCCGTCCACTGGTGCACGACGAGCACGCCGGGGCGCTGGCCGCTCACGGCATCGTCATAGGCCTGCCAGCCTTCGCAGAGCACTTCGCCCGACTTATATTCTATGGGCTTCTCAACGATGGCCGCGGAGAGCGGAACAAAGGAGCTTAGGACAGCGAGAAGGGAAGGCAGGAGGGCTTTCATACCCGCCAACCTAGGAAAGCAGTCCGTCGGCGCAAGCGCCTACCGACTTAAGCCAGACCGCGCTTGGTCGACGCTGCGAAGTCCACGAAGGCCTTCGCGACCCTGCTGGAGGCCTCGGGTAACGCGCGGGCCTTTTCGAGGGCCTGCGTGGTATTGAGGCCGTCACGGTAGAAGATCCGGTGCATCAGCTTCGCCGTGGCAATCTCTTCGTCGGTGAAGCCCGAGCGCTTCAGGCCGACGGCATTGATCATCTTGGTCTCGCACGGATTACCGTCGGCGATGACGAAAGGCGGGACGTCCTGGACGCACTTCGAGCAGGCCGCGACCATGGCGTGGTCGCCGATGCGGCAGAACTGGTGGATGCCGGCGTTCCAGCCGATGTTCACGTGGTCGCCGACGTGCACGTGGCCGGCGACGGCGGAGTGGCTGGAGATGACGAGGTGGTTGCCGATCACGCAGTCATGCGCGATGTGCGAATAGGCCAGCAGGACATTGTCGTCGCCGAGGATGGTCCATTCGCCTTCCTGGGTGCCGAGGTGGACGCTGACGTATTCGCGAAAGGTATTACGGGCGCCGACCTTGAGGCCGGGCTTGCCGGGGCGAGCTTTTAGGTCCTG
This sequence comes from Akkermansia muciniphila, assembly GCA_943331445.1. Lineage (GTDB taxonomy): Bacteria > Verrucomicrobiota > Verrucomicrobiia > Opitutales > UBA953 > UBA953. Next base: position 81 of record CALQLO010000024.1, on the reverse strand, counting down.
CGTGCGTCCCCCGATGAAGGCGTAAGGGAAGACCTCGCACTGCGGGCCAAGCTGCGTGAATCCCTCGACCGTCGCGTGGTG
>CALQLO010000023.1 GCA_943331445.1 Akkermansia muciniphila | reverse complement strand
TGGCGGAGAGGATGGGATTCGAACCCACGATACCCTTTTGGGGTATACCCATTTAGCAAACGGGCGCTTTCGGCCACTCAGCCACCTCTCCAGGTCCTTCGTTAATTCGAAGGAAGGTCAGTAATGGGGGGCTACGGGCGATGGTCAAGCCCAGGCCACCCACAGAAACGTTAAGCGGTCGGCGGCAACGCCGGGCCACGCTTTAAGCATACCTTTACTCTCCACATCCCCGCCCCGTGGCTCCTAGATATCCCGATGCCCACCCCGGCTAACCCCCACCCCACCCGCTCCCTCGGGCGGATAGCTCACTTCATCGGAGCGATTCTGCTGCTCGGGGTCGCCGCGCACGCCGAAGAAGTTCGGGTGCCGGGCATCACGGGTGCGCAACTCGACGGAGCCCTCAAGGGGCAACTCCTGCTCGAAGAACTCAACTGCGTGGCCTGCCACGAAGCATCGCCCGCACTCACCACTACTTCCAAGAAAGCGCCGAGACTCAGCGGCATCGGGGCAAGAATTCATCCAGACTACCTCGCGGCCTACCTCCGCACCCCTCACGCGATCAAGCCGGGTGCAACGATGCCCGATGTACTCGGAAAAATACCGGAGTCCGAGCGGGCAGTCGCCGCCACGCAGCTGACGCACTTTCTGCTATCGCTCAAGCCGCCGACGTTCGCGCCGCAACCGCCAGATGCGGTCGCGGCGGCCCAAGGGGAGAAACTTTTCCACAGCCGTGGCTGTGCGGCCTGCCATTCGCCGCGCGACGCCCAAGGGCACGGGACAATGGCGGAAGCTTCGACGCCCCTCGGTAAGCTGGAGCAGAAATATAGCTTTAAGAGCCTAACAGATTTCCTCCGCCAACCCCACTTGAGTCGTCCCTCCGGTCGCATGCCCGACTTGCGATTACCGTCGCGTGAGATCGAATGCATCGCCCATTACCTCCTGCGGGACACGCGCCTCCCCGGCCATCTGACCTACACGATGTACCGCGGCGAGGTCTGGGAAGGCCTGAATCATGAATCCATCGAACCCGAGCGGGCTGGCACGATTGATGATTTCGCGCTGACCAACCTCGAGCGGACGCATCACCACATGGCGATCCGCTTCGAAGGCTGGATCAACCTCCCAGTAGCCGGCCAGTATACATTCTTCCTCAAAGCAAACGGGGGCACGCTGCAGATTGACGGCCAAGATGTCCTCACCCAAGCACCGCGGGATCGACGCGGGGTCGTCCAAGTCCAAGGCAAGGCCGCGCTCGCGGCAGGCTGGCGTAAACTCCGGCTAGATTATTACCACACCGGCCGGGAGCCCTCGCTGAGTTTCGAGATGCAAGGCCCGCAATTCCCCCGGCAGGCGATTCCCTCCGCGATGTTGTCGGTCTCGGATCAACCGATCGCCGCTTTCCAAAGCCCAGTTGTCGATCGTGCCCTCGCCGCCGCAGGCCGCCAGAAATTCGCCAGCCTGGGTTGTGCGCGTTGCCATGATGATATCGGCGTGACCGCACCGCCCGCGATGCCCTTGGCCAAATTGGATCTCACCCGAGGATGCCTCAGCGGACAGCCCGGAGCCTGGGCACGTTTCGACCTCTCGACTGATCAGCGCGCCATGATTCGCACCGCGTTGAGCCGCCCTAGCGGCCTCACGGCCACCCCCGAACAAACCCTTCAGCTGGAACTCGCGCGTTTCAACTGCCTCGCATGCCACGAACGTCGCGGGCTCGGCGGCATCGCCCCGGCCCGCAATGCGCTCTTCACCGGGACGGCACCGGCCTTGGGTGATCAAGGTCGCTTGCCGCCGACGCTTTCCGATGTGGGGGCAAAGCTCACCACCGCCGGGCTCGAAGGGGCGCTCCTCCAAGGCGCGCGTCCGCGTCCTTACCTTGCGACCGCCATGCCGCAGTTCGGCGAAGCCCACATGCGACCGCTGGTTGGACTCTTTAGTCAGGTCGACCATCTCGAGAAAGCCGTCCTGCCCGAGGTACCCAACTTGCAGGAATCAAAAAATGCCGGCTATGAAATGATGGGCGCCAAAGGCTTCAGCTGCATCGCGTGCCATGATTTCAACGGCCAGAAATCCGCGGGCGCGGGCGCCCTAGATTTAGTCGGGATGACCCAGCGCATTCAGAAGAACTGGTTCCACCTCTACATGCGCTCACCGCAGCGTTTCCACCCCGGCATCATCATGCCGAGTTATTGGCCGGGCGGCCAGACCCTGCGTCCCGATGTGCTCGGCGGAGATGCCAGCCAGCAGATTGAAGCCCTCTGGCGCTACCTCGAGGCCGGCACCCAGGCAAAGAATCCCCTCGGGCTTTCCCGTCAGTCCAAAGAAGTCCGCGTGACGGACGTGGCAGAGATTTGTCGCGGACGGAGCAATATCGGCTACCGCGGCATCGCGGTAGGCTACCCCGGCCGCATCAGCCTTGGCTTCGATTCGGAAGAGATGACCCTGCGACAACTCTGGAAGGGCGAGTTTGCCAATGTCGACTTAGGCTCCTTCCAGCCGCGGGCCTTGGATACGATGGTTCCCTTCCCCGCGGGCGTACCCTTTCACCGTCTCAAATCCCTCGAAGATAATTGGCCAGCCAAGGGCAAGACCACCTTCGGCTTCCCGCAAAAGCTCGGCTATCAATTCCGCGGTTATGACCTCGATGCACTCCGCCGCCCGACGTTTCACTACGAATACGGCGAAGTGAAAGTGGCGGACTTCTTCGAGGACGCGCGCGGGAGCGACGGCAAGGCGTACTTCAAACGCACCCTCACCTTCACCGCTCCTAGCGGCACGGCTCCCTTCTACTTCCGCGCCATTAGCGGAGCTAAGGTCACGGCGACGGACGCGAAAACCTTTACCGCGGCCAAATTAAAAGTCCGCCTCACGGGTGCATACCAAGGCATCGTGCGGGAAGATGAACTCCTCATCCCGCTTACGCTGCCAGCGGGCACCTCTACCCTCACCCTCGACTACCAATGGTAACGCTCCGCTCTTCCCTCGTCTGGGCGATGCTCGCCTGCACCCCCGGTCTCGCGGCTGAGGACTTAGGTGCCATGTGGGGTACCGCCGCCGCGGAGGCGAAGTATTACCCCATCGTTAACATCCCGATTCCCTCGACGATTCCGATGCGACCGGGTGGCCTCGAAGTCCTGCCCGACGGGCGACTCGCCGTGGGGACTCGCCGCGGCGACATCTACTTTATCCAGGGCGCCTTCTCCACGCCACCGAAACCGGAATACCACCTTTTTGCGACCGGCCAGGATGAGATCTTCTCGCTCGCCTGGAAAGATGGCGCGATGACCGCGACTTCCTTTAGTGAAGTCTTACGCATCCGTGATACCAAAGGCGATGGCGTCGCGGATCGCTACGAAACCCTCTCCAACAACTGGGGCTATGCCGAGGGCCATGAGTTTGCCTTCGCCTCCAAGCATGATCCGCAGGGCAATATCTGGGTAGCGCTAGGCCTCAGCGGATCGTACGAATCGCATAACCTTTTCCGCGGGTGGGCCGTGAAGGTAACCCCACAGGGCGAGATGATTCCGGTGTGTAGCGGCCTGCGCAGCCCCGCTGGAATTGCGGCCAATACCCAGGGCGAGATGTTTGTCATTGAGAGCCAAGGACCGTGGAACGGCTGCTGCTCCCTCAAGCATCTGAAGCAAGGAGCCTTCCTTGGCCACCCCGCGAGTTACAATTGGTACGCGTTCACCAAGGACCTCAAAGAACCCGTAAAGCCTAACAGCAACTCGCGGCTGCACCTTGAACGCAAACGCGTGAAAGAGTTCGTACCCCCAGCGGTGCGTTTCCCGTACATCAAGATGGGACGTTCGATATCTGGCTTCCGGCTCGATCAGACCGGCGGTAAGTTCGGGCCCTTTGCCGGCCAGTTCTTCCTCGGCGACTACACCTTGAGCATCCTGCTGCGTGCGACCACCGAACAGGTCAACGGAGTCTGGCAAGGCGCGTGTTACCCCTTCCGCGAAGGACTCGCCACCGGCATCATGAACGTGGAGTTCTCGCCGCAAGGCCAACTCATCGCGGGCGGTTTCACGACCAACGCCCAATGGCCCGTGCGCGGTACCGAACCCTTTGCACTCCAGCGCATCGATTGGAGCGGCGTCACCCCGTTCGAAGTAAAAGAGATCAACATCAAGCCCGACGGCTTCCTGGTCACCTTCACCCTACCCGTTGACCCTGAGACGGCGGCCAACCCGGCGAACTACGACGTCTCGACCTACACGCACATTTACCAAGCTGGCTACGGCAGCCCGGAAGTCGACCAGACCACGCCAAAAGTACTCAAAGCCGTGCCCGCGGCGGACGGCCTTTCGGTGCGGCTCACCCTGGAGCGGATTGAAGAGGGTCACATCCATGAATTCGATTTCGCAAAAGTCCGCGCCCAGACCGGCACGCCCCTGCTCCACACCAAGGCGTATTACACCGTCAATGAAATCCCCGCGAAGTAAGCGGCGATCTCAGCTTTCATGAAATTACTCCGACTGGCCGTACTCCTCTGCAGCCTAAATGGCCTGGCCCATCCCGTACCTGAAAATCCCCAATGGCTGACTTATGCCGGCGGCGAAGGCCCAGGCAAAGGTAAGCACATCGTCCTCATCGCCGCCGACCAAGAATACCGGAGCGAGCAGTCCATGCCCATGTTGGCGAAGATCCTCAGCACCCATCACGGCTTCGACTGCACCGTCCTCTACGCCCTCAACGACCAAGGCCTCGTCGACCCGACCATGCCCGTCTACCCCGAGAAAGGTAAAGAGAAGGAATTCAAGACGCACCACATCGCTGGCCTCGAGCATCTCGCCTCGGCAGATCAGGTCATCTTCTTTTGCCGCTTACTCACCCTGCCCATGTCGGAGCGAGAGCTCATCGTGAAGTATGTAGATTCTGGCAAACCCTTCATTGCCTTGCGCACGGCCAATCACGGTTTCCACGCCCAGTTGCCTTACAAAATTGATGGCAAGCAAGTGAGTTGGGGCGATGACATCCTCGGCGGCAGTTTCCGCGGTCACCATGGACGTTACCACGCTGATTCCACGCGCGGCCTCATCGTCGAGAGCCAGAAAGATCACCCGATTCTCCGGGGCGTAGAGGACATCTGGGGCAACTCCGACGTGTATCGCACGTACAAAGAAGGCGGCAGCCTACCGAGTGGGTGTACGGCGCTCGTCTGGGGCCAGCCGCTCATGGGGCGTAAGCACGATGATGCGCCCAACCCGAAACTCGAAGCCCTGCCCGTGGCCTGGTATAAGAGTTGGCGGACCAGCAGCGGCAAAGAAGCCCGCGTCTTCCAATCCACCATGGGCAGCGGGGATGATTTCCGGAGCGCCGGCTTGCGGCGGCTCGTCATCAACGCCGCTTACTGGGGCATGGGCATGGAAGCCGCGATTACGCGCGACCGCTCGGTTGAAACCGTCGGCACCTACGAGCCCCTCATCACGGGCTTTGATTACAAACGTATCGGCGTCGTCCCCAAGCCCGTCTCCGCGTATAAGTGAGCGGCGGAGGCCGCGTGAGGCACTGCTGCGAAGCGGATGAGCTGTCTTGGGTAGGGCGGGTTGTCCCCAACCCGCCGTTGACCCAGAGAGGTAAAGACTAGGGCGGCACGCGGTGCTGCCCCTACCTGCTCACCGCGAGAGGATCGTAAGTCGAAGGAGGTACGAGTCTCTGTCCGCGAACGGACGGCTGGGGACAGCCGTCCCTACCCGAGACAGAGGCAGGCACTAGGACAGCACGTGGTTCTGTCCCTACCCAAGACAGAGGTAGGCACTAGGGCAGCACGCGGTGCTGCCCCTACCCAATAAAAAGGGCGGCCGGAAGGCCGCCCTGAGGGGGAGAGGAGCGGAAGGCTTAGAGGGACAGCACGAAGTCGCTCAGGAGTTTCTGCTGGGCCTTGTTGAGCTTGAGGTAGCGATCTTTGACGACCTTGCCTTCGCCGTCGTGCGCCTTGATGGCCTCATCAATCGTCATTGCACGGCCATCGTGTAGGTAGGGAGCACTCTGGGCGATACCCCACAGAGGAGGCGTCCGGAAATCGCGACCGGTGGCGGTCTCCTGGACGATGCCGTCGCCCAGCGAACCCATATCGTGCAGGAGGAGGTCAGAGTACAACCGGACTTCCTTGTTATTCAACGCAGCGATATTGCTATAGCCCGTGTGCATCACAGGTGTGTGACACAGGGCACAGCCGAGCGTATCGAAGATCATCCGACCTGAAGCGGTGGCAGGCGTAGGCTTATTCACAGGAGGGGCCGCCAGGAACTTCATGAAGTTCGCGACTTTCTCGAAATCCGCGATGCTGGTGGCCGTGGCCTGATCTTCAGGATCCTGCACGAGGTCATACTTCTTCAGGAGCTCCTGATTGCCGTTAGGCGCATTCTCCGTAGGGAAGTACTTGTTGGTGACGCCCATCTCGTTGCGGTAAGCATCGGCGGCGAAAGCCGTGACGGTGGCCTGCTGGGCCTTCCAGCCGAAGCGGCCGGCCATGCGCTTACCGCTGACGACATCAGTCACCCAGCCCACGCGACCGTGGATCTGTTCATTACCATACTGCCGAGCGTTACGGACGATTTCTGAATCAGGAATCGCTTCCATCAGACCGAGGCCGAAGAGCGGCGTCGAATTGCGATGGATGATCACGTTGGCGGTCGCAGGGACGAACTCCTGAGCTTCGGGCACGATGGAGCGCTCCTGAAGGAGCGATCCGCCAAGGGAGTCGAGGGGATCAAATTTCCCGCGAATCGTCATACCGAAACGCGTGACGTTGACCGAGCTACCGCCGCCGGTGATCGGCGAAGAGTGGCAGGCAACACATGAGTCGCGATTGAAGATCGGGCCGAGGCCGCCCTCGACCGATTCGGATTTCTCGAAGTCCTCCTTACCATCGAGGAACAGATTCACCTGGTCGGCCGTGAGCCCAGGCAGGGCATCACCGAACTGCGTGAGCACTCCAGGGATGAACGGACGATTGTCACCGACGTGGTTGGGCTTGTGGGCGCGAACAGCAGGAGCCTTGCCGGGTTGGCCGGAGGCGTTGGGGGTGTCGATCGCAACGGCCTGCGAGGCCGCGGCGAGCACCGCGAGGAGAGCGATGATGCGTGGGTTGATCATGGTTTTTTGGTTTTGGTTACGGAGCCCTTTGCGCTTCCGTACATACCATTAAATCATGCGCTCCACCGATGGGAAGATGTGTAGAGTTACTTTTCGATGAAGGGAAAATTAAGAGAGGATAGAGGTAGGGGCGCGACTGCGTCGCGTCGGTTGGTCAAGGCCTCCCGAGAATAGAGACCCATCATAAAACGCCGACTCGTGTCGCGAACGGACGCCACGCAGTGGCGCCCCTACCTTAGGCAGCCCGGCGGAGGCCTGGGCGAAACAACCATTTACCGCTCGATTAAAGGGGTGGTCACGCATGAAGGAGTCATTAAAAAGACGTAATGCCCCTGAAGCGTTTCTTTACGTGCCTGCTCACCCTCCCCTGCCTGGCCTTGGTGGCCAATGAGGTGGGCCTTGAGTCGACCAGCCCGAGTCGCTTCGGAGCGAAGTTCAGCGAAGCCAGCGGCCAGACCGTGGCTGAATTCAACGGTGACCATGGCGTCTTCGCCTTTGTAAGCTTCACCGAGAAAGGCGAATGGTCCGTCGAAGCGTCAATCTCGCTGCCCAAAGGTAAAACGGCGACGCTCACTGGCAAGATTGCGGGCCAGACCTTTAGCCCTGACGCCAAAGTCGAGGGCACGGGCAAACCTGAGTGGATTGCCCTCGGCACATTCAACGCCCTCGCAGCAGTCCCGGCGTTCCTGCAACTCGAAGCCAAGGAACGCAAAGGTGCGGTGACCGTGCATGGTTATCGTTTCACGTGCGCCGCTCATAAAGAAGCCAAGGCGACGGCCACGCCCCTGTTACACCTTAAAACCGCGTACACGGAATCGCCGGAAATTTCGGTTGGCGATCGCGGCGGCGTCGGCGCCGCCACGATTCAAAAAGCGGGCGGGCGCCTACTTATCCCCGTCGTCGTCGAGAAACCCGGCGTCAAGAACGTCGCCGTACGCTACACCGCCAGCGCCGGAGCCAAGGCGACCGTGAACGTGCATGTAATTAATAATCTCAAAGTCGATGCCTTGGCCAAGACCGTCAGATTTCCAGTTCAGCTCGAGGGCACGGGCAAGCCTGCCATCGCGAAGGAAATCGCCCTCACCTTCCCCGCCGCCGGCACCTACCTGATTGCACTCGACGCTGTCCAGTCCACGGGAGCCGTAACGCTTAACGGCCTGCTCTTAAACGGTGCGACCAATCCAGAAATCTGGGCATTACCGAACGGTAACGCACAATCGGTGCACTTCGGTTACGCCCTGCCTAAGGGCGAGACCGCCCAATGGGCCTACGCGGAGGCGAAATCGCTCCCTGGCCCACCGACTACTTACAATTGCGTGCTCGGCTTCGGCCACGGCTACTACGGCTTCCAGCGTAAGACAGCCGGCACCGAGGCGAAGGACCGCGTGTTTATTTATTCCCTCTGGGACAACGGCTACGTGAAGAACGACGTCAAGAAGGTCAGCGCCGAAGAACTCCGCAACCTCGTGGTCACGACCGTCGCCAAGGGCGAAGGCGTCAACGCCTCGGCTTTCGACCACGAAGGCTCTGGTGGCCATAGCGACCTGCCCTACGCCTGGAAGGATAACGCCACCTATGCATTCCTCCTCGGCGTGAAGGCCGACGGCGATGCGGCGATTTATTCAACCTGGGTGAAACTCGCCGAAACGGGTGAATGGCGTTTCCTTACCGCCTTCCGCCGACCGAAGACGGAAGCCAAGATCGATGGCCTCTACTCCTTCGTGGAAGACTGGTCCGGCTCCTACGGGCAAACTGAGCGCAAGTGCCTCTTCTCAAATCTCTGGATCCGCAACCCCGCCGGCAAGTGGGTGGCCATCAAAGAAGCCAAGAATAGCGCCACCGCCGAGCTCGGTCGCGCAGACTTCGCGCACACCGTCGAAGGCAACGCCGTGGCACTTATTACTGGTGGCTACTCGAGCACTGGCGGGAAACGGGGAGTAGTCCTCGCCGTGCCGACGGGGAAGGAACCCGCAGTGGAGGTGGAGAAGTTGCCCGCGAAGTAGGCTGGCATACTTCTGGCGCGCGTCAGTTGTCTTGGGTAGGGCGGGTTGTCCCTAACCCGCCGTTGGCCCAGAGAAGTAAAGACTAGGGCAGCACGCGGTGCTGCCCCTACCTGCTCAGAGCGAGAGGACAGTAAGCCGAAGGAGGTGCGCATCTCTATTCGCGAACGGACGGCTGGGGACAGCCGTCCCTACCCGATACAGTGGCAGGCACTAGGGCAGCACGCGGTGCTGCCCCTACCCAGCGCGGCGGATTCGCGCGGGGACAGGGTGAACGGCTGCGAAGCAAAGGCAGATGGGCACTACTGCGAAGCAGGCGCGTATGAGTTGTCTTGGGTAGGGCGGGTTGCCCCCAACCCGCCGTTGACCCAGAGAAGTAAAGACGAGGGCAGCACGCGGTGCTGCCCCTACCTGCTCAGAGCGAGAGGACAGTAAGCCGAAAGAGGTACGCGTGTCTGTCCGCGAACGGACGGCTGGGGACAGCCGTCCCTACCCGAGACAGAGGCAGGGACGAGGGCAGCACGCGGTGCTGCCCCTACCCAGTGCGACGGAGTTGCGCGGGGACAGGGTGAACGGCTGTCCCCCATTGCCCGACAGCAACACTATCGGGCAATATCGTTCCGGCCCAACACGGTGATGCCGTGGCGGGAGAGGACGGAGGCGGCGAGTTCCTGCGCCTCGGTGCGCACGACGAGGCCATAGCGGCCGTTCGGTCGGAAGAGGAACGGGTACACGTAATGAATATTGATCTCAGCCTTAAGCAGAACGCCGGTGACGTCCTTCAACTGTGCTTCAGACTGCAGCTCGATGGCGACGACGGGGACGTCATCATGCGCAAAATGGTGTTCATCGAGAATCTGTTCGGCCCGCTCCGGGTAATCGACGACAATGCGGATGATGGTCGAGTCCGTGGTGTCCACGAGGCAAAGTGCCATGATATGCACATCGGCACCGGCCAGGGATTCCACGAGCTCATTGAGTCGGCCGACCTTGTTTTCGACGAAGATGGAGAACTGCCGGACGGCGCCGAGGTCAGGTTCGTTGGTAATATCAGAGCCCATCGGAAATACATGATGACAATCCCGCCGACTTTCTCCAGCCCCTTTTAGGTTGAACGTCCGAAAGGGGCCGGGATTGTGCCCGGGTGATCTCTTTATTGGCACTCATCCTCGCCCAGGCACCCACGCGGCTCCCGGAGACCGTGGTGGTGGAAACTCGACAGGCGGCCCCACTGGCGGACGCCTCCCCTTCCGTGTCCCGGGTCGACGTCGCCGCGGCGAGTGAAGCGGGTGTAACGACGTTAACCGGACTGCTCGGCTCCGTCCCCGGAGTCTATGCCACGGAGCAATCCGGCGAAGGCTCCGTCGGCTCTCTTTTCCTCCGCGGCACCAATTCGTCACAGACGGCCGTCCTGTTGGACGGTCGGCGCCTCCCCCAGGGCTTTTCCAATAGTTACGAAATCGGGCGCTATCGCATCTTCGGCCTCTCCTCGGTGGAAATCATGCGCGGACCTTCCTCGACGCTTTACGGAGCGAACGCCTTAGGTGGCGTCGTCGACCTGCGACTGCCCGATCCGCTCACTGACAAAACGGGCGGCACGCTGAATCTCGAGGCGGGTTCGTTTGGTCGCGCCTCCCTCGGGTTCAGCTACCTGACGAATAACGCCGAAGGGAAGAATCCCGCAACCCAGGGGACCGCTTTCACCTTTACCTCATCGCACGACGATGGGTGGCGCACGAACGGGGCACGCGATGCCGGGACCGGCCTATTGAAAAGCGAATGGCGCCTCTCACCCCATCTTGTCTTCGATGTGATTGCCTCGGTTGACTTAGGGAACGCCGGTCTGCCCGGCCAGTCCACGACGAGCAATCCGGCCAATGGCGACCCGAACGACTGGGAGAAAGATCGTGGCTGGATGCTCTCACCTGGATTACGATATAATGATGACACCTTGAGCGCGGCGGCCTTCTGGTCGCACGGTGGCTCAACCGTGACGAGCCGGCTGGACGGCGTGGACAGCTTTGCCACACCCTACCTCTATTATCAGAAATTCAACCTCAACCGCGATGAGCTCACCGCGTTTGCCGACTGGAAAGTGAAGCCCACCCTGACGCTCGGCCTCGGTTTGAGTTATGAAAATTCACGCTACGACCAACAAGCACTCGCCGCTGGCTCCACCAACTGGAAGGACACCATGGAAAGCTTCGGTATTTGGACGCGTGCCGACTGGAAGGTAACTTCCGTAGATCGCCTCCGTCTTTCGGTGCGTCGGGACAGCTTCTCGGATTTTGAAGGTAAGACCACGGGGGAAATTTCCTACGCCCGTACGCTCAGCAAAGAACTGACCCTGCACGCGAAAGCCGCGACGGCTTACCGGGCACCAGCCGCCAACGACCTCGCCTATGGCACCTCGGGTGGACTGGCACTGCGCCCCGAAGCGAACACAGGTTATGAGATCGGGCTACGCCACGAGGACGCGGTACCTAACGCCCTTGGCTGGACGCTAGTCGCGTTCCAAAATAACCTGACCGACTTGATTGATTACAATCCGGTCGATTGGAAGACCTTCAACATCGCCAAGGCCCGCACGCAAGGCATCGAGCTCGGCGCCTCAGCCCGCCCAGCCAAGGGACTACGCGTCTTTGGGGCCGCCACCTATCTCGAAAGCAAAGCCCTAACCGATTACGCCGGGATGGTGACCGCCGGAGAGTCGCTCCTACGTCGTCCGCATCTCGTGCTTTCGCTAGGGACCGAAATTATCCCAAACGAAACCTGGACCTTCGGGGCGGCGGTGAATGTCCAGCGAGGCCGGGTGGACTATGACTGGAATACCAGCTCGCGCGTCGACCTGCCCACCGCCACCTTCTGCCGGATCTGGGTACGCTATGCCTGGAATGACCAGACCGAGATTTCCCTGCGCGTGGAGAACCTCTTCGGGGAGACCGCCCCGCCGGCCGCCCTCGGCTATGGTGCCCAGCCCCGTTCCGCCTACGTGGGACTGACGCGCAAATTCTGAAGAATTTGTAGGGGTCGACTGGTCTGGTGAACGGCTACGAAACAGGCGCGAAGCGGGCGCAAGGGGGACTGCTGGCATGCTGAGAAGCAATCCGCCGCAGGGGTGTACAAAGGAAGGGTGCGGCGAAGCCACGCCCTCCCCCTCGGCCGCCCTGCGGCGGCCATCCTTGATTGCATCTCCGGCCGAGATGGGCAAAGTCCCTATCCCTTCGCATGAGCAGGTACTACTTCGCCTACGGCTCCAATCTGGACTCAACCCAGATGGAGCGCCGTTGCCCCGGCTCACAATACCGCAGCAAGGCCTTCCTGCCCAAGCATCGCCTCGCCTTCACGCATCCGAGCACCACCTGGGGTGGCGGCGCGGCGGACATCGTGGAAGATACAGACTCACCGGGCGTCTGGGGCGCGGTCTATGAAATGACTGCTTCCGATTGGACCCGCATGGATGACGCGGAAGGCACCCCCTATAAGCGGATCAAGTTGACCGTGCTCGAAGCCGGGCTCGAAGACTGCCCGCTGGATTGCCAGGCCTATAAAGTCGTAGATCCCACGGGTCCGCACCTACCCTCGAAGCTCTACCACGAGAAAATCTTACGTGGTGCGCTCGCTCGTGGCCTGCCCGCTGGCTGGATTGCCTGGATTCGCGGGCTCTCGACCAAGAGTTGACGTGGCCAAGCCGAAGGCTCGCTGTTTTTGGTGCGGCGACGATCCGCTTTACATCGCCTATCATGATGACGAATGGGGCGTGCCCGTGCACGATGACCGACTGCTCTTTGAGCAACTGATACTCGAAGGCGCCCAAGCGGGACTCTCCTGGATTACCGTCCTGAAGAAGCGCGAACACTACCGGCAAGCCTTCGCGAACTTCGACGTCCGGAAGGTCGCGAAATATGATGACCGAAAAGTCGACTTAATGATGCAGAATGCCGGACTGATTCGCCATCGTGGAAAACTCGCATCCGCCGCACTCAATGCTCAGGCATTTATGGTCATGCAGAAAGAGTACGGCAGTTTTGCGAATTGGCTCTGGTCGCATGTCGACGGCCAGCCGCTCGTACGTCGCTCCCGCCAGCCCGCGGCCACTTCGCCTTTGGCCGACAAGATTTCCAAGGAACTTAAAAAGCGCGGGATGAAATTTGTCGGCCCGACGATTATCCAAGCCACCCTGCAGGCCGTCGGCGTACTCGACGAACACCTGCCGGGGTGCTGGAAGGCGAAGGCACAAAGAGGAAGTGAGGCCCGGAGGACCAGTGGGCCAGAGAAAGCCAGCAACCAGCGGGGAGGCAATTAAGCGACCGCTTGTTGGCCTCTGGCTGATCGGCATCCCTAACCGCCAACCGCTATCCGCTGAAACCTTGCCCGCGGCGGCCTACTTAGCGGGCGGCGTGAAGCCATTCACGGTCACGGCGAGTTTCTCAGCGATCGGCGTGATGGCACGCTTATCCAGGACTTTGCCGCCGCAGACGACAGCGAAGTTGCGGGGCTGACTGGCCTCGGGGATGTTGACGTGAAACTTGTTCATGCAAGCCGGATCAAGGCGACGCCCCTCCAGGCGGAACCGGAGGAGGCCGGCCTTCGTTTCGACCACTAGCTGGCAATCATCGGGCTTTAACTGCGCCGAGTCGTCCGCGTAGCAGTAACCGAAGGCGCCGTGCAGGGCTGGGTAGACATAGCTCTGCAGCTGCTGGGATGGGTCGTAATATCCGACGAGCGTCACGACCGGAACGCCGAACTGCACCGGCTTACGTTCATGGGAATTGCCGGCACCGGGGCCATCCTTCCAGCGTTTTCCGTCTGAAAAGAAGGTCTTCTCGAAACCCCGGGAGACCTTCACCTGCGCTCCGTTCATCAGTAACACCGAGTCATAACCAGCACTGTGCGCGACGGACACCACGCGACCTTGATTGGCGGAAGAGGCGCGCGGCAGCGGAATCTCTTTGGTCCAATTTCCATCGCCCATCGCAACCACGACACGGTCATTCTCCGCAAGAAGCTTGGCGAGACTCTCTTCGCTCAGACCCTTGATCGGCGCGACAACTTCATGAATCGTCTCGATGCGATAGGCGTGAGACTCCATGCGCGACGTCTTCTCGTTCCATTTCATAAACCCGGTGGGCGAGCGCGCATCGAAGACCGCCTTGCCTTCGAGGAACTCCTGGATGATTGCCGACGTATTGGGCGTATAGAGCGTGAAGCGATTAAAAGCAGAGAACGGGCTACCGCCCGCCATCGCATCGAAGCCGAAGGTACGACCATCGAAAGGCGCCTGCGACTTGCCTTCGAGCGTCGCATCCTTGCCCGTGCGGACCGGCGAGAAGTTCGGGATGAAGCGATTCTTGTCGGCGTCCCAACCCCAAGTGGAGTTGATTTGATCGGCGCTGCGGTGCACTGAGCCCTTGAAGCCGTCGACATAATGACCGAGGCCGTAGTTATGACCGACCTCATGGCTGAACTCGTTGCCGAGCGAATCGTCCAACGTCACCATACCGTTGCCGCCCGAACCGCCGTGAACCTGCACGCCGTTGGAATATACCCCGCGGCTGTTGTGGGCCGCAAGCTGGGCCACTAGGTAAGGGTGACTCTTCTCACCCTGGCCGGCGGTACTGTGAAAACCGTAATTGGCATTATCGATGCCGTGCGAGATCAGCTCTTTTCCAATGTGCTGGCGCATCGCGCCCTCGTGCCATCCGCCCTTACTCGGATCGACTTCCTTCAGGAGCACCCCCGTAGGCAGCATCACTTCTGACAAGGACAGGGGAGCGTATTGGGTCACAATGAAGCGACTGACTGGCGCCGTCTGGAAGTATTCGCGATGCGCCTCCGGATCCTTGGCGAACCCGAAGGCGCCACGGGGCGTCGTCAGGAAACCCAAGTCGATTGTATGAATGAGTAATTGCGTCGGCGCGCCGACTTCGACGGGAGCAAGCTCACCGACGGAGGTACCTTGCTGAAAGCGTAGGCTCAGTCCGGGCTGAATCCACTCTGCTGGCAGCACGACGCTCCAAGCGTCAGACGCATAACGGAGGGCGTTGTTATCCAGTTCGCCCTCGCGAAACCACTGACCGTTGGCACACTTAAACAGCATGCTCTGGCCGCGACTGAGGCTCACTTGCCGGGCGCCGTAATGGATTGCGGAAGCATAGCCGGCGTTGGCATTCACGCGCACGACCTTGCCGTCGAAGCCCTTGCCCGAGGGAAAATAGATATCGCGCACCCACTGGCCATCGGCCGTCTCGACCTGGACGACGGGGAATCGCCGCAGCCACGCTTGCAGGCCGGCGCCACTGGCTTCGCCGAGTTTTTGGATATCCGCCGCGCCCGCGACCGTGCCGGTCGAACCACTCTTCACCGAGAAATCCATGCCGGCGTCAGGCGTGCCTTCCACGAAGTACGCAGTCTTCGGCAGCAGCTTCGGCGGATTCAAGGGCAACGTCCCCAGCACCTTACCCTGGGCCGCCAGCACCGTGACCGTCATCGGCGCGACCTCCGCACGTAGCGGCCGCACCATCAGCAAGGCCTTGCGCAAGCCGATCAGGTGAGGCTGGCGATCCCCCTCACGCACATGGGCCGGGATGACCTGGCTTTGAGCGAAGAGCACCTGAGCCGACAGGGCACCCTTAAGGTCGTTGGTCGGCGTGGTCGCATTGAAGACCAACGAACCCTCCGTGGCAGGCGACGCGGCGGTGACCCCCTGAAAAACGCCGGCACAAACCAAGACGACCAACGGGAGAAAATGACGGCTCATATGAGAGGGGGTAGACCTCCAGAAAACCCCCAGCCCAACCCGCCAGCAAGGCCAGACAAACCCCTTATTCGGCGGATTACGCTCACCTCCACCGTGTCGCACTGCCCCTGAACCTGACACCCTTCGACTATCTTTACTCTTCAGATGGAACCTCCTCCCCTCGTATCGCTCCAATACGATGGACAGCGGGGGGCGGTTTCATCAATTCTGACTCCCCTACCCCCTTAAGCCTACCCCTTTCCAATCACATGAATACCCTGACACGCATCAGCCTGCTGCTCGCCCTTGTGGCTAGCCCGGCCTTCGCCGCCGACGAGGCCAAGAAGCCCGACGCCAAGCCCCTCCCTAAGTGGGAAGCCATGGATTACGGCCGTTTCCTGGCCGCCTCCATCGATAACACCCAGGGCGAAAGCCCCTTCAAACAGCGAGGCAGCGCCGCCAATAAGGCGGTCATGGTTAACCTCGGCAACCGTGATGCGGGCTACGCATTCGACACCGAGACCCTCCGTGGCGCTGGCGCCTGGACGGGCGGCTGGATGAAGTTCAAGGGCGTCGCCTTTGATGGTGGTCACGGTCCGAACCCCAGCCCTGCAGCCGGTGCCAAGATCTTCTTCGAAACCAACCCCGGCCCCGGCTGGAGCTTCAATGGCTCCTTCGCCGAAACGCGCACGCTGCCCGTCGGCCCTGCCGCCGCCACTATTGCGCTCGGCCCCCTGCCTCGCGAACACGCGAAATATCAGGGCCTATACCTGCATGGCGACCGCGTCGTCTTCGCCTACAGCGTGGGCAATGCGGAGATTCTCGAAAGCGCCGAGATGGAAACTATCGGTACCAACGTTGTCCTTAGCCGCTCCTTCACCGTCGTGAAGGGCGAACTCAGTTCCTCCGTCCGCCTCATGGACCTCCCCTACGGCGGCAAGGCTGACCTCGCCGACACTGCGAACGCTATCGTGCGCATGGAGCTGCCGATGCCGACCGCCGACGCCAAGAAGCCGGCCAAGAAGACCGATGCCAAGGTCGCCAAGAATGCCCCGGCGCTGGTGAAGCCCGCCGATGAGCTCACCACCGTCACCGTCAACGGACTGCCCGCTGGTTCCGCCCTTAGCGTCAACGGAAACTTCCTCTCCCTAAAGCTCGCCAAGGTCACCGCCGGCACCTCCTTCAAGGTCTCGTTCGCCCACGGCAACATCAACGCTGGCGACGTGCTCCGGAAGATCACCGCCCAGACCGCGGCCGCGGCCGACCTCCGCACCTTCACCAAGGGCGGCCCCGCCCATTGGACCAAGGATGTGGTCACCGAAGGCGTACTCGGCGAAACCGACCAGACCAAGCAAATCGACAGCCTTAAATCCCAGATCGAAGGCGAGAAAGACTCCGGCCAGAAACAGGCGCTCACCGACAAGCTCGCGGAAATCCTGAACGCCCCGTACGTCGTCGACACCGTCTCCGTGCCTTCGGAAAATCCTTACAACTCTTGGATTCGCGTCGGTGCCATCGACTTCTTCAAGGATGGTCGCATCGCTTTCGCCACCTGGAGCGGCGATGTGTGGATTGGCAAATTCTCCGACGAGAAACTCAGCAAGACCACCTGGCACCGCTACGCCACGGGCATCTTCCACGGCCTCGGCCTCAAGATCGTCAATGAGCAGATCTACGTCCTCGGCCGCGACCAGATCACCCTATTGCACGACTTCAATAACGACGGCGAAGCCGACTTCTACGAAAACTTCAACAACGACGTCCAGGTCACCTCGAACTTCCACGAGTTCACGTTCGACCTGCAGACGGACTCCCAAGGCAACTTCTACTTCCTCAAGGGCGGACCCGTGAATCCAGGAGGCCGCGGTTGGGGTCCTCTCAGCAACCACCACGGATGTATCTTCAAGGTATCCCCTGACGGTAAGAAATTTGAAGTCCACGCCACTGGCATCCGTGCCCCCAACGGCATGGGCGTGGGACCTAACGATGAAATCTCCAATGGCGACAACCAGGGAACCTGGGTGCCCGTCGATTACATCCACTTCTCCAAGCCTGGCGAGTTCATCGAAGTCCCTGACCTCTCGCACCAGAACACGCCTCCCACCAAGTACAGCCCTCACCTCTGCTGGGTGCCGTATGACATGGATAACTCCAACGGTGGCCAAATCTGGGTCCCTGCCAACAAAGGCAAGTGGGGTCCTTTCGAAGGTCGCATGCTTTACCTCTCCTACGGTAAATCCTCGCTCTTCGCCGTCCTGCAGGAACGGGTCGGTGATATCCCCCAAGGCGGCGTCGTTAAATTCCCGCTCAAGTTCGCCACCGGCCTGATGCGCGCTCGCTTCAGCCCGATCGACGGACAGCTCTATGTCGCGGGCCTCAAGGGCTGGCAGACCAACGGCGTCAAGGACGGGGCTATCCAGCGCGTACGCTACACTGGCAAGTCCGTGACCATGCAGGAGTCGCTGCACGTCTCCAAGCAAGGCATCACCATCGGCTTCACCGGCGCCCTCGATAAGAAGACCGCCTCCGACCTGCAGAACTGGTCCATCGAGCAGTATAACTACCTCTGGTCGAGCAACTATGGCTCAGCCGAATACAAGGTCAGCAAGCCTGACCAGAAAGGCACCGAGCCCGTCGCCATCAAGTCCGTGAAGCTCTCCGATGACGGCAAGTCCGTCTTCCTCGAAGTCCCCGGCCTCGTGCCCGTGATGCAGATGCGCATCAAGATGAACGTGAAGGCCGTCGACGGAACACGCGTCCCGGACGACATCGGCAGCACGATCAACGTGGTCCCGGAAAAAGAAGGCCAGGATTACCGCAGCTTCGCCAAGTAAGTAAGGCGAAAGCCCTATAACAAAGGCCCGGCATTTGCCGGGCCTTTTTGTTGGGGGCTTGCCTGCCTCCCAGAATATCCACCCAATAGACTGAAGTCGCCCCATGTCCTTCCGCTGCCTCTTCTGCCTGCTTGCCGCGTCGCTCGCCCTCACCCTTTCGGCGGAGGACGCGCCCGGGCTAGCCGTCACGTTCACCGCCGCCGGCAAGACCGATGTGCGCGTCGACCGACTGCTCGCCCTCTACGTGCCGGCAGAGCAGGCACCGACTCCTTTCCTCACCCGCGGTCCCTTCAACGTAAAATGGGAAGGCGACATCCAGTCGCCCATCCGCGGCAGCTTCAAACTCGGGATTGAATCTTCAGGTAAGTTTAAACTTACGCTCAACGGACAAGCGATAGCCGAAGGGCCAGGCTTGAAACCTATCCAACTAAATAAGGGCGCCAATCACCTCGTCGCGGAAATCAGCAACGCCGATAAGGGCGACACCTTCGTGCGCGTCAACTGGTCGTCGAAAGATTTCCCGCCCGAGCCGCTGCCGCCCACCATGTTCACGCATGCGGCCAGCCCAGAACTTGGGGTAGCAACGCAACGCCGCGAAGGACGCCTGCTCTTCGCCCAATTAAATTGTGCCTCTTGCCATGCCGATGCCGCACTCATTCCAGCCAAAGAAAGTGGCATGCCCGAACTCGGACACAACGCTCCGATCCTGGCGGACTTAGGCTCGAAATATAAACAAGCCTTCCTCGCGGATTGGATCGCCAACCCGCACGCCATTCGTCCGCACACGCTGATGCCGAAGCTTTTCAACGGGGCAGGCGCCGAGCAGAAGGCGGCGGACATCGCGGCCATGCTCACGCAGGGGGCCATACCGGCGACCGAGAAACCGCTGGACCCGAAACTCACGCCCATCGGCGGCGGCCTCTTCGCCAATCTTGGTTGCATCGCTTGCCACCAGCGACCCGACGCCACCGGCGTCGACACGCTTGATCGCATCCCACTGGGCCACGTCCGCGATAAATGGCACGCCGCCGCCCTCACCGATTTTCTCAAAGATCCGGCGAAGTCCTACCCCGCCACCCGGATGCCGCACTTCCGCCTGAGTGATGAAGAAGCCGCCCAGCTGGCGACCTACCTATTGGCCAACGGATGGATGATTAAACGCCAGCCCCTGCAGGGCGACGTCGGCCGCGGGGCCGCGCTCCTCGTGAGTGCCGGCTGCCTCAATTGCCACGCCGGCATGCCCGCAACGACCCAGCCACCATTAACTAAAGTCATGAAAGCGGGCGACAAGGGTTGCCTCGGCGGCGATCAAGCCGCCCGCGGAACGGCACCCGACTTCGCACTCAACGCCGACCAACGGAGCGCTCTCAAGGCCTTCCTAGGCAGCGACCTCGCCTCGCTGAAGCAGGACACCCCCGCCGAATTCGCCGAGCGCCAAATCAAGAACCTCAACTGTGTCGCCTGCCATGCGCGCGACGGCAACGTCAGCACCTGGACCAAGGTCGACGGCGAAGCGAAGAAGCTGCGCGACGCCCTGCCGCCGAAGGAACACGTCGAAGGCGAAGCCGTGCCCGATGCCCCCATCCCGCCGCTCACCTGGCTCGGTGAAAAACTCCAGCACGAGTGGATGGCCAAATTCATCGCTGGAAAAATTGAGTACAAGCCGCGCACCTGGCTGATTGGCCGCATGCCCGGATTTGCGCCACACGTGGCGGGAGGCATCGCCCTCGGCCTCAACCATCAGCACGGCCTCCCGCAAAAAGAAGCAGCGGAGCCTGCCCCAGTCGCCGAGAAGGTTGCGATTGGAGAAAAACTCCTTGGTGCCGACGGAGGCTTTAATTGCATCACCTGCCACGCCGTGGGCGATCAAGCCGCCACCGCCGTCTTTGAAGCTCCCGCCATTAATTTTGTGCAAACGGTCGAACGTGTCCGCAAAGGCTACTTCCACCGCTGGGTCATGGCCCCAATCCGGATCGACCCCGAGACCAAGATGCCGAAATACGCCGACCCCGAAGGCATGACCCAATTGACGGACCAATTTGACGGCAAAGGCGCCCAGCAGTTCGACGCCATCAGGGAATACCTGCGGACGGTTAAGTAGGTAGCTGCAAGGGGGGAGGGGCAGGGGTCGGGGTTGGGATAGTCAATCAAAGCCTAAACTTAAATAACTGATAATTAGGTTATTAGGTAACTATGCCACCCCGGCGCCACCCCTGCCCCAATCCCTGCGAAACGGCCGCCCCCCTTGCGGCTTCGGGCGGCCCGTTCGCTTGGAACAATCTCGACTCAGACGGCATCTCCTTATGCTCGGGCTCTACCCCCAGTCCAATCTATGTCCCAACTCAATCGTCGTACGTTCATAAAGAACTCTGCCTTGGCTGCCGCCGTGGCCGGACTAAGCGCCCAGACCTATGCCCAGTCCGCGGGCGCCAACGGTGACCTCCGCGTCGCCGTCGTCGGCTTCCGTAGCCGAGGCCAGGAGCACATCAAAGAGCTCCAGAAGATCAAGGGCGTGCGTATCGTCGCCCTTTGCGACGTCGACTCCAAGGTCGTCGCCAAAGGCCTCAAGGACATCCCTGGAGCCAAGGGCTACACCGACATCCGCAAGATGCTTGAAGATAAGGATATCGACGCCGTCTCCATCGCTTCGCCAAACCATCACCACTCCATCCAGGGCATCTGGTCGCTCCAGGCCGGCAAGCACCTCTACGTCGAAAAGCCCCTCTCGCATAATATTTTTGAAGGCCAGCAGCTCGTCGCCGCCGCGAACCACTTCTCCAAGCAAATCGTCCAGGCTGGCACCCAGAGCCGTTCTGGCGCTGGTATCCGCGCGGCGATCAAGGACGTCCACGCTGGCAAGTATGGTAAAGTAAAAGTTGCACGCGCCATCTGCTACAAGCGCCGTAAATCCATTGGCCCCGCCAAGAAGAGCGACATCCCGGCCAATATCGATTTCGACCTCTGGCACGGCCCGGCCGACATTCAGGAATCCATCCGCGGCCATGAGTCCGACAAGGTGAACGAAGCCGCGAATAACGGCCCGGTGCACTACGATTGGCACTGGTTCTGGAACTACGGCGGCGGCGACCTTTGCAATCAGGCGATTCACGAAATCGATATCGCCCGCTGGTTCCTCGGCACCCATGAAGTCGCCCCGGAAGTCGTCTCCGTCGGCGGCCGCTTCGGCTACACCGATTGCGCCGAGACCCCGAACACCTTCATCTCGATTCATAACTACGCTGCCGCACCTCTCATCACCGAGGTCTACGGTCTCTCCATGGACGGCAAGATGGACGGCCCGATGAACAAGTTCGGCAAGTTCTCGGAAGCCAACAAAGGCGAGAAGTCGGCCAAGTCTCCAGACATCGGCATCATCGTTGAGTGCGAGAACGCCACCATCGTTGTCCCTGACTACAACTCCGCCCAAGTTTACGAAGGCGGCAAGTTCGTGATGTCTTACGGCAAGACCGTGGACAAGGTTGACCTGACCGGCGGCGCCTCTGGCCACCATGCCAACTGGGTTGCGTGCATCCGCAAGGGTTCGGCTGAAGGCATTAATGCCCCAGTCCGCGAGTGTCATCTCTCCACTGCGCTGGTTCACTCCGCCAACATCTCATTCCGCGTCGGCAGCAAGAAGAGCACCGGCGAAATCAAGGAAGCCATCAAAGCGAGCTCCGGCTTGGCCGAAGCCTTCGGCCGCATGGCCGAGCACCTCGGTCGTAACGGCGTGAACCTTGATGAAACCAAGGCCACCCTGGGCGCCCCGCTCACCGTGGACACCAAGACCGAGCTCTTCACCGGCGCCAACGCCGAGGCCGCCAACCGCGACCTCATCGCCAAGCGCGAAGGTCGTGCAGGGTTCAAAGTCCCGACCTCGTTCTAAGCTCCCCCGACGAAGCGGAGCGGTCGCAAGGCCGCTCCGCTTTTTCATCTCTAAACCAAATCCCCCACCCCATGAAAAAGACCCTACTCACCCTGAGCCTCGCAGCTGCCGCCGCCCTGTTTATTAGCGGTTGCGCCAGCGATGACACCGCCGCCAAAACGGCCGCCGCCCCCGGCGCCCCGAAAGGTAATCCCAACAAGGTTGAAATCTTCAACGGTAAGGACCTCGCCGGCTTCAAGAAAATCGGCGGAGATGCGGCCTACTCCGTCAACGCCGAAGGCTATCTCGTCGGCACCTCGACGCTCAACACGCCCAACACATTCCTCGCCACCGAGAAAAACTACGCGAACTTCGTCTTGGAATATGACTTCCTCAACGACCCACGCCTCAACTCCGGCGTGCAGATCCGTAGCCACGCCGAAGCCAAGGAAGTGAATTTCAAAACCCCAGAGGGGAAGCCAGGCAAAGTGCCTGCCGGCCGCGTCCACGGCTACCAAGCCGAGATCGACACCGACCCGAAAAACGTGAAGAAGCCTGACACCGAAGCCCGCCAATGGTCCGCTGGCCTCTACGAAGAAGGCCGGCGCGGTTGGATAGTTCCTGGCTTCGGCGGTGGCGACGCCCTCGCTTTCTCAAAGCAGGGTCGCGAGATCACCAAAGTCGGGGATTGGAACCACGTGAAAGTCGAAGCTAACGGAAACCACATCCGCACTTGGCTTAACGGCATCCAGCGCGTCGACGTGCGCGATGATGGCTACCTGAACGGCTTCATCGCCTTCCAGGTGCACGGCATCGGTAAGGATGAAACCAAGGCCGGCACCACGGTGCAATGGCGCAACATCTCCCTTACCCGGATTCCGGATAATACCCTCACCGACGCCGAGAAGGCTGACGGCTGGAAACTTCTCTTCGACGGGCGCAGCAGCAAAGGCTGGCGCTCCGCCAAGGGACCCGAATTCCCCAAGGAAGGCTGGACGATTGAGAAAGGCCAGCTCCACACTGCCGCTTCGGGCGGAAAGGAATCCGCCGCCGCCGGGGATATCATCACCATCGCCCGCTACAAACAGTTCGAAATCTCCGTTGATTTCAAGCTCACCAAAGGCGCAAACAGCGGCCTGAAGTACTACGTCCAGCCCGACCTCAATCAGGGCGCCGGCTCCGCCTTCGGCCTGGAATTCCAAATGCTGGATGACGCCGTGCACCCGGACGCCAAACTCGGCCGCGATGGCAACCGCACCGTCTCTTCGCTCTACGACCTGATCACCGCTCAGAACAAGCGCGCCAACCCCATCGGCCAGTGGAACAACGCCTACGTGATCACCAAGGGCACGAAGGTCGAACATTGGTTTAACGGACGGCTCGTCATTGCTTACGACCGCTCGACCCAGGAATTCCGAGACCTCGTCGGTAAGTCAAAGTATGCCGATCCTAAGTACGGCAAGAACTTCGGCGAGTGGGCCGACGGACACATCCTCCTGCAGGAACACGGCGACGAAGTTTGGTTTAAGAACGTGAAGCTCCGCGACCTCAGCCCTAAGCCTCCCGCCAAGAAGGCTCCGGCCAAGAAGGTCGACGCTGAAGCGAAAAAATAAGCCGATCCACCGCACCGAAAAGGCCGGACGACGAAAGTCGCCCGGCCTTTTTATTGGCCGTGCTTCTCGACCATTGCAGGTCGTCGCAGACCGACCTAGACATACCCCCCTGTTGCCATGCGCCCCGTACACCTCCTCGCCGCCCTGTGGGCCACCTTCGCCAGCCTCGCCGGCGCCGAGCAGAAACCTACCAACGTCCTCTTCGTCATCGCCGATGACTGGGGCCACGGCCACGCCAGCGCTTATGGCTGCCCATGGGTGAAGACCCCGAACTTTGATCGCGTCGCCAAGGAAGGGCTATTGTTCCTCAATGCCTACACCCCCACGGCCAAGTGCACGCCATCGCGTTCCGCGATTCTCACGGGCCGCCACCCTTGGCTACTCGGTGCGGCGGCGAACCATCAGTGCGTCTTCCCGCCCGAGCATGAAATTTTCCCAGACGTGCTCGAGCGCAATGGCTACAACTACGCCAGTTGTGGCAAGGTGTGGGCCCCGGGGCTTTCGCTCAAAGCCGACGGTAGCAAACGCCGCATGGACGGAAAACTTTTCAATCGCCGACTAGCCACGCCGCCCGCTACAGGCATGGCCAAGACCGATTACGCGGCGAACTTCCACGACTTCCTCGAGCAGTCTAAGCCAGACCAGCCTTGGTTCTTCTGGCTGGGCTTCCACGAACCGCACCGGGAATACGAACAAGGTAGCGGACTGCGCCTCGGCAAGAAACTGTCCGACGTGGATCACGTTCCCGCCTATTGGCCAGATAACGCGGTGATTCGCGGCGACATGCTCGACTACGCCCTTGAGGTCGAACACTGCGACCGTCACCTCGGACTCATCCTAGACGACCTCGAAAAACGCGGTGAACTCGACCGCACGCTCATCATCGTCACCAGCGATAACGGTATGCCCTTCCCGCGGGTCAAAGGCAGCACCTACGAAGACGCTAATCACTTACCCATGGCCGCTCGCTGGCCAGCTGGCATCAAGAATCCCGGACGCAAGGTCAGCGACTATATCAGCTTCGCCGACTTCGCTCCCACCTTCCTGGAAGTCGCCGGAGTTAAGTGGCCTGACCGCGGCCTCGCCCCCACATCCGGGCGTAGCCTCACCGACATCTTCCGGAGTGGGATCGATGGCCGGAGCAATCCCGCGCGCGACCACACCCTCATTGGACGCGAACGCAACGACCTCGGCCGACCTGGTGACCTTGGGTACCCGATTCGTGGTATCGTCAAAGACGGCCTCGCCTACTTAGAGAACTGCGAACCATCCCGTTGGCCGGCCTGCAATCCCGAGACCGGCTACCTCGACACGGATGCCAGCCCCACCAAGACTTTTATCCTGCAAGCACGCCGCGATAAAGGTAGCGACCCGTTCTGGAGCCTTTGTTTCGGCATGCGACCTGGCCAAGAGCTCTTCGACCTCGCCGCCGATCGTGATTGCGTCACGAACCTGGCGACCAAGTGCGCCACCGAAATTGCGGCACTCCGCACGCAGATGTGGGCGGAGCTCAAAGCCCAAGGCGACCTGCGGGCCATCGGGCGCGGGGCTGAATACGAAGCCCACCCGTCAGCAGATTTCAAAAAGAACCATTTCTACGAACGCTATATGCGCGGCGAGCTACTGGATGCCGGCTGGGTAATTAAGAGCGATTACGAGAAAGAACCCCTCAAATGAAAACCCTCCTCGCAGTCCTCGGTTGCTTCATCGCGGCCATCGGTAGCGCCGCTGACGCCGAACGCCCCAACATCGTCTTCTGCTTCGCCGACGACTGGGGCCGCTACGCCGGCGCCTACGCCAAGATCGACTCCCGCCCGAGCCTCAACCAGATCATCAAGACGCCGAACATCGACCGCATCGCCGGCGAAGGTGCG
>CALQLO010000022.1 GCA_943331445.1 Akkermansia muciniphila | reverse complement strand
GGCCTGCGCGCGATCGAAGCCGCCGGCGGTGATGAGCACGCCCTTGAAATCCTTGCGGAGCTCCTTGGGGCCGACGCCGTCCTTGGCGCCGTGCGCGATGTCCTGGGCGGTGACGCGGGTGACGTGCGCGTAGGCGAGCTCGAGCTTGGAGAGTTCGCGGAGAAGGTAACCGAAGGTCTCCAGCGGATTGGCGTCGGACATGTCATTGAAGACTCCGCCAGGCGAAAGGCGGATGCCCACGCGATCCGAACCCCAGACCGAGATGCAAGCGTTGACGACTTCCAGGGTCAGGCGGGCGCGGGCGGCGAGGGAATTGCCGTAACCGTCGGTGCGGGTGTTGGTGCCGCTGCGGAGGAACTGGTCGAGCAAGTAACCGTTGGCGTTATGGATCTCGACGCCGTCGAAGCCGGCTTCCTTGGCGAGGCGGGCACCCTTGACATATTCGGCGACGATGCCGGGGATCTCCTCGAGTGCGAGGGCGCGCGGCGTCACGTAGTCGGCCATCTCCTTGCCAGTCCAGAGCTGACCGGCGGGCTTGATTGCGGAAGGGGCCACGGGGAGTTCGCCGTTGGGCTGGAAGGCCGGGTGTGAGATACGGCCGACGTGCCAGAGCTGAAGGAAGATGCGGCCACCCTTGGCATGGACGGCGGAGGCCACCTTCTTCCAGCCGGCGACCTGCTCGTCGGTGTAGATGCCCGGGGTATTCGGGTAGCCGTGGCCGCGAGGCGAAACCGTGGTAGCCTCGGCGATGATCAGGCCGGCGCTCGCGCGCTGGGCGTAATATTCGGCCATCAGGTCCGTCGGCACGTTGGCACCTTCGGCGCGGCAACGGGTCAGCGGAGCCATCAGCACGCGATTCGGCAGCGTGAGCGCACCGACTTTGAGAGAGGAGAAGAGGGAGGACATGGTCGGAAGATAGAGGGCGAGAGGACAAGAGGACAGGAGGAAAGGAGGCGGGGTAGGTGGGTGCGGATAGCGGTTAGCGGTTGGCGGATAGGAAGAGACAGCGGTTTCGAGGACCTGAGGGCAGTAGGACTCGAGGACCCGAGAATTCAATGGAGGGCTGAATCGATGACAGAGGGCAGAGGGCAGATTTCCCGAACCCGAACCTGCACCTGAAAACCCGTACCAGGTACCTGACGGCCGAGACCTGGGACCTGGAAGTGTCTCTGCCCCAGCCAATCATCCGGTTCCCGGTCTCCCTTTGAGTGTCCAACCGCTTACCGCCAACCGCTGACACCTATCATGGGTAGGGCGGTCATTGCCATGACCGCCGTTCGCAGAGGCATGTGCGTCGAGCCGGGCAAGGTCACCGGCCATCCCGATATCCGTCCGCCCACGGACGTGATGGCAATCACGTCTCTACCTCAAGACAGCTCCGCCACCTGCCACCCGGGGCTGCCACCCGCCACCTGAAATGAATTCCAGCTAGGTCGTGACGCGGTCCCGACCCTACCCACGCAATGCATGCCTGCTGACCGGTTTCACAAAGGCTCAATTAGATTCATTGCCCAACCGCTACCCGCCAACCGCCATCCGCTGCCACCTAAGCCATCTGCCATCCCGCCTTCGCCCCATTAATCTTCCCTCCCCCCTGCCCCGCCCCTAAAAGTGCGGGGCACCTTTCCGCGCGACCAAACATGTCAGCCCAGCCTTCGACCCAGCCCACCTACATCATCGGGCACAAAAACCCTGATGCCGATGCAATCTGCTCAGCGCTCTCCTACGCTGCGTTCAAGGAAGCCTCCGGGCAGAAAGGTTTTATCCCCGCACGCTGCGGCAACTCCAACGCACGCATCGACGCCATCCTGAATCGCTTCAGCGCCAGTCTCCCCCAATTCGTCGGCGACGTCATTCCGCGCATCGAAGACATCATGCACCGCGATCCTTACAAGGTGAGCGTCGACGACACCTGCGCCCGCGCCCTCGAGCTTCTGGATCTGCATGACGTGCGGGCACTCCCAGTCGTCGGCCACGACGGCCGCCTCGAAGGCTACGTCTCCATCTTCAGCCTCGGCGACTACTTCATCCCGAAGCCCAAGCGCGCCACCTCGATGCGCAAGGTCACCAGTTCGATCAACGCCATCATCCGCTCCATCGGTGGCGTTGAGGTCATCGCGTACGACGCCACGACCGTCGACGACATGTACGTACGCGTCGCCGCCATGGAACTCGAGTCCTTCGGTAAATCCGCCACGGTCGAAGGTATCCCGAATAATAAGAGCGTCATCGTCGTCGGTGACCGCACCGACGTGCATCTGCGTGCCATCGAGATGGGCGTACGCATCATCATCGTCACGGGTGGGCATCGGATGAAAGCCGAAGTCCTGGAGCGCGCAAAGGCGGCCAAGGTCTCCGTCGCCTACGCCGACACCGACAGCGCCACGACCGCTTGGGCCGTACGCGCCTCGACGCTCGTCGGTGGCCTCGTCCAACGAGACGCCTTCACCTTCAAACCCCAGGAGAAGCTCTCCGTGGCCCGCCGCCGCATCGTCCAGAACCCCGCCCTGATTTGTCATGTCGTCGACGAAGATGGCCACTTGCTCGGCGTCTTCACCAAGACCGACATCATCAACCCGCCGCGCGCCAAGCTCGTACTCGTCGACCACAATGAGCTCTCCCAGGCCGTGGATGGCGCTGCGGAAGTCGAAATCACCGAAGTTGTCGACCACCACCGCCTCGGCAACGCACCGACGCATCAGCCCATCCTCTTCATTAATCGCCCGCTCGGCTCGACCTGCTCCATCGTAGCGGACATGTTCCGTACGGCCGACCTGAAGCCCACGCCCCAAATCGCCGGCCTGATGATGTGCGGCATCATCTCCGACACGTTGCTCCTCCAGAGCCCCACCACCACGCCGCTCGATGCGGACCTGCTCCAGTGGCTCTCCCGGTTGGCCGATGCCGACCCCCGCTCGCTGGCCGACATGATTTTCAACGCCGGCTCGGTGCTATCTTCGCTGACCCCCGCTGCCGCCGTACGTGCCGACTGTAAACTTTACAAAGAAGGCGACCGTCGCTTCTCCGTCTCGCAGGTCGAGGAACTCGGCTTCACGAACTTCTGGAAGTGTGAAGACGCCCTCCTCGAGGCCCTCGAGAAATACCGGATGGAGAATGGCTTAAACTTCTCCTGCCTCCTCGTGACCGACATCGATACCCAGAGCTCGCTGTTCCTGATTCGCGGAGACGCCGAAATCGTGCAGGCGATCACCTACCCGCAGAAGCGTCCGCCCGACATCTTCGACCTACCTGGCATTGTGAGCCGCAAGAAGCAGCTCATGCCCTATCTGGCTAGCCTCCTCGGCAGCTCGAACGAAAGCGCATGAGCGCCGAAGAAGTCCTACTCAACTTCATGGGGCGTCCCGGCTACAAGCCGATGCGTCTTGAAGCCATCGTCACGGCCCTTGGTGGCGGCCGCGAGGACTTGATGCGCCTCCGCAAGACCATGCCACGCCTGCTCAAGGCCGGAGCGGTCATCACCGTCAAAGGTCACCTGCTCGCTCTGCCGCTGGCCGGTGCCAGCGTCGCCCCTGGCACCAACCCCGCCCGCAAATCCGAAGCCAACCTGCTCGAAGGCACGATTCTTTTCCGACCCAGCGGATCGGCACGCGTCGTCTTCGACGCCATCCCGGGCTCACCTCCCCGAGAGCAGCTGCACATCGATGCGGATGACACCCATGTCGCGCTTCACGGCGACCGGGTCCTTATCAAGCTCAACGCCACGCGCCGCGATCGCAATGGCGACGACTGGGGTACGGGCGCTGTCGTTCGCATCGTCAAGCGCGCCCTCACCCAACTCACGGGTACGCTCGGCAACAACCGCCTCCAGTGGTTTGTTGTCCCGGACGATCCGCGTATTTCGCGCGAAATCATCGTGCGCGACCCGTCGCGCGCCGGACTCCTCCCCGCGCCCAAGCCAGGCGACAAAGTCGTCGTCCGCCTCGACGCCTGGGAACGCCGCAACCTCAGCCCGACTGGCACCATCACCGAAGTCCTCGGCGTCACGCATACGCCGATGGCCGAATACCTCGCGATTCTCCGTCGCTACGGCCTCAACCCCGAATTCCCGCCCGCGGTCTCCGCCGAGGCCAACTCCTTCGCCAAGAGCGTGCAGAAGGCCGATTGCATTGGCCGCGAGGATTTCCGCGCGATCCCGACCATCACCATCGACCCGGATGACGCCAAGGACTTCGACGACGCGCTCTCCGTCCAGCGCATGCCGAACGGCAATATCCGCGTAGGCATCCATATCGCCGACGTCTCTTCCTACGTGAAGACCGGCTCACCGCTCGACGTTGAAGCCCGCCAACGCGGCAACTCGACTTACCTTGTGGGTACGGTGATCCCGATGCTCCCACACGCGCTCTCCAGCGGCCTGTGCTCGCTCGTCGAAGCCGAAGACCGACTCGTGAAGACGGTCATCTGCGAATTCACGCGCGAGGCACGCCTCGTGAAGACCGAGTTCGCCAACTCTGTCATCCGCAGTATCAAGCGCCTCACCTACAAGCAAGCCTACGGCTTCCTCCAGCATCTTACCAAGGATGAGATTCGCGCCCTCCCCG
This sequence comes from Akkermansia muciniphila, assembly GCA_943331445.1. Classification (GTDB taxonomy): domain Bacteria; phylum Verrucomicrobiota; class Verrucomicrobiia; order Opitutales; family UBA953; genus UBA953. The sequence goes on along the minus strand of CALQLO010000022.1, from coordinate 21,882 downwards.
CGCCTCCGCCCCACCAGACTGGCTCGCCTGGCCGGCCGCTCTCTGAACTAACCGATGCCGAATTGGACCTCATCCAAGGCATGATCGACGACCTCTGGAGTATCGGGAAGCCCCTGCGGGCTGAACGATTCCGCGCCGGATCGCTCGACTTGGACATGAAGGAAATTAAAATCTATTGCGATAAAGACGGCTGGGCCGATCGCACCGAGGTCGTGAAACACGATGAATCGCACCAGCTGATCGAAGAGTTCATGCTCCTCGCCAATGAGAGTGTCGCCACCGCACTCGACAAAGGCTCGGTCCCACATGTGTGTCGCGTCCATGACGATCCGGACCCCGAAAAACTCGGTGCGCTGCGGGAAGAACTTGCCGGTAACGGCTTCCAAGTTGGCGACCTGACCCACCGCTCCGAAATGGTGAAGCTGCTCGCCAGCCTCAAAGACCGCGAAGACGGGTACACCATCCGCATCCAGCTCCTGCGCTCCCTCAAGCAGGCCTGCTACCGTGCCTCTCCCGACGGGCATTTCGGCCTCGCGAAGCAGCACTATTCGCACTTCACGTCCCCGATCCGCCGCTACGCGGACTTACTCGAGCACCGCATCTTCGACGCTTATATCCAGAAACACGGTGTCCGCTCCGCGCCGAAAGAACCGGTGCGCTCACCCGGCATCGGCGAGCTGACGCGCTCCTGCGAGCACATCTCCATCACCGAACGCAATAGCTCCGAAGCCGAACGCGATTCGGTGAAGATCAAGATCCTCGAACTCTTCGAACGCGAAGTCGATCGCGCCGACAAACGCCCCTTCGAGGCCACGATCACCGAAGTTAAGCCACATGGCCTCATGATTGAGCTCAACGCCTCGCAAGCCTACGGCCTCGTGCACATGTCGACGCTCACCGATGATCACTATCGCCTCAACGACCGCGGCAACATGCTCGTCGGGAGTCGCACCGGCCGAAAGTTTATGGCCGGCGGCGTCATCCAAGTAACGGTCGACCGCGTGGATCGGTTCAAGCGCCAGGTGGATTTCCGCCTCTTCGACGATCGTCAGACCGTCAAACCCCGCGGCCCCGAGCGTCGCAAGGGTGGCCACGGGCGCTGAGTGCTTTCCGCCTTTGACTGCGGTCGGAGCTCGGGCATCACTTGTGCCATGCGCTTCCTCACGCCGCTTCTTCTCTCCGCCGCCGCCTTCGGTTGCGACAACCCCTTCGGCTATTCGTATTCCGCCGACACGGTGAAGGTCGGACATTATGAATTCGAACAGTATATCTCCTCCTCATTTGGCCGCGACCTCGGGGCCGGTTATGACGGCGGCTACCGCGGCTACACCCTCAAGTCGGAATTTGAATTTGGTATTTCTGCCAACGAGCAAATCGAAGTGGAAATCAATCAGCTCTACCTGCACTCCGCCGGCCGCAAGGGACTCCGCTTTGATGGCGTGAATCTGGAATATCGGCGCATGCTCGCCAACCCCGAAAAAGCCGACTGGGGCCGGGCGTTCACTTTAGAACTCGGCTATAGTCAGGCAGATTCCGGCAGCGGCGATCTGCGCACCCGCTACGCGTTCGAAGGTAAATATATTTTCCAGCACAACTTCGGCGAGAATAGCCCTTGGATGTATATCGCCAACGTCAGCAGCGAGGTCACCTTCACGCCGAATGTCTCGGAATCGACGTTCGAGCTTCAACTCAGTCAAGGCCTCGCCTATCAGCTCAATAAGAACTGGGCTGTCGGGCTCGAATGTGTCGCGGTCGCGGAATGGGTGGAATTCAATAACTTTGAAGAATCCGCCATCCTTGCCGGGCCGATGATGAATTACCGCAAGGATAACTTCTCGGCCTCACTGACCGTCATGGCGCAGCTCACAGGTGCACCGGCTAACCGCGGCCGACTTAATGTCGCCGAATTCAGCCCGATGGAAGTCCGCCTCAAAGTGGCCTGGGAGTTCTGAGAAGCATAACAAGGTATCGGCGGCTAGCGGTTGGCGGATGGCGGCTGGGGAAAAACGCTGAAGAACAGGCATGTCTGCATGGAATGCCCGACCTGCATCGCATCCGTTCGACGACTCCATGGGAGTCATTCCAACCGCTAACCGCTAACCGCTATTACCTGGGACGTTCACTTCAACGCCGCCTTCACGGTCGCCAGCATCTGGTCGGGTGAGAGGCCGTTGGCGGCGCGTAGCGTCTTCACATCGGTGGCATGACCAACGAAACGGTCAGGCCAGCCGAGACGGACGACTGGCGTACGCACGCCGTGTTCGGCGAGAGCTTCGAGCACGCCCGTGCCAAAGCCGCCGGTGACGGCGCCATCTTCGAGGGTGACGATGAGTTTGGCCGACCTGGCCTGCTCGACGAGCAGCGTGGCGTCGATGGGCTTGGCGAAACGTGCGTTGACGATGCCGACGGACAAGCCGGACTGCGCCGAAAGTTTTTCGGCCAGTTGCAAGGCGTCTGGCACCATCGAGCCGAGGGCCCAAAGCTGGATATCCCCACCGGCACGCAAAACCTCGGCCTTACCGAGCGGGAGCAGTGCCGGCTGCGCCTTGATCACCTTGCCGGCCGCGGCACCACGCGGATAGCGAATGAACATCGGGGCACCCGACTGCAGCGCGGTGTGCAACATGTCCGAGAGCTCATCCTCATCCTTCGGCTGCATCAGCGTGACGTTTGGGACGCAACGCAGGTAGGCGATATCGAAGAGGCCATGATGCGTCGGGCCATCGCTCGGTGAAACGCCGGCACGATCCATACAGAAAGTGACCGGTAGGCGCTGGAGGCAAACATCATGGATGACCATGTCGTAAGCCCGCTGCATAAAGGTGGAATAAATGGCGCAGACCGGGCGGAGGTCGCGGGCGGCAATCCCGGCGGCGAACAGCGCGGCATGCTCTTCGGCGATACCAACGTCATGATACTGGGCGGGCAGTTCAGCCTTCAGCTGATTGAGGCCCGTGCCAGAAGGCATCGCCGCGGTGATGCCGACGACGCGACGGTCGGCCTTAGCCTCACGCAGCAAAAGGGATCCGAACACATCTTGCCACGCCTTGGCGGCGCCAGGCGCACCCGAGGCGAGTGAATCCCCCGTCTCCGGATCAAAGGCCCCGGTGCCATGGAATTTTTCTGGATTCTTCAGCGCGGCACCGAGACCACGGCCCTTCTCGGTACGAATGTGGAGCAGGATCGGGCCGGTGGAGTCTTTACAGAAATTGAGATACCGTTCCAGCGCGCCGAGGTCATGCCCATCAATCGGCCCGACATACCGGACGCCATACTGCTCAAAGAGCGAGGAACTGTGCGTATACCAGTTCTTGACGTGCCGCTTGAAGCTCCGTCCAAAATCGAGGACCTTGGTGCCGAAGCGCGTCTTGCCGAGGAAGCGCTTCAGGCCTTTCTGCGAATTATTGTAGGGCCGCGTGACAATCAAGCGGCTCAGGATATCGGCCACCGCACCGACATTGCGATCGATGGACCACTCATTATCGTTCAAGACGATGACCAGTCGCTTCGTCGACTTCGCGGCGTTATTGAGTGCCTCCATGGTGACACCACAGGTGAGGGCCGCATCCCCGATCACAGCGACCACGTGCGAATCCTCGCCGAGCCGATCACGGGCGTTGGCCAAACCGACCGCCGCAGAAAGCGCCGTGCCCGCATGCCCGGCACCGAAGACATCATGCAGGCTCTCCTCGCGATTAAGAAAGCCGCTAAGGCCGCCCGTCGTCCGGATGCCGTCGAAGTCGGGACCATTGCGCCCCGTGAGCAGTTTGTGGACGTAACCCTGGTGGGCCACGTCGAAGACGAACTTGTCGCGAGGCGTGCCGAAGACGCGATGCAAGGCAAGGGAGAGTTCGACCACGCCGAGATTGGGGCCGATGTGGCCGCCGTTCTTCGCCGTGACAGCGACGAGGCGTTCACGGATCTCTTGGGCGAGCGCCGGGAGTTGTTCCGGCGCCAAGGCCTTAACGTCAGCGGGGCCGCGGATGGTCGCGAGGATCGACATCTCAGCCTTCGGACTCTTCACCGCGCTTGCCCAACTGCTCGATGCGAAGCTCAGCGGCCTCGAGACTCTTCTGACAGGATTTCAGCAGGCGCATGCCTTCCTCATATTTCGCCACCAACTCATCGAGCGAAATATCGCCGGACTCGAGTGACTCCACGAGTTTCTCGAGCTTCTTCAGCTCGACCTCGAAGGTTTCCTTGCCGGAGGCAGGGCTGGGTTTCTTTTCCGCGCACATGGGCTTACTGTCAGCCGACCGCCCTCCCCTCTCAAGCGGATTGTGCGATTTCAGGCGAGAAGCCGGGCCCAGGCCTGCTCGGCCGTGTAGCCGCTCACCTCAAAAACCTTCGCCGGGGAGGACTGACCAGAAATCAAGGTGACCCGCGCCGCAGCGAGACCCAACTTCGCGGCGAGCAAAGTGAGTACCTCGCGGTTGGCTTTTCCGCCTTCCGGAGGGGCGACCACACGAATCTTCAGCGACTCGCCCAGACGCCCGACAATCTCCGAGCGGGAAGCCCCTGGCACGGCCTTGATCTTCAGTCGGCAGGTTGCCTCGCTCACAGATACTGCGTCAGAGCCGCGACCGTCTGGGCGTTCAGGCGACGCACGAGCGCGACCGATAAATCCACGCAGGCCTGGAGGTCGGCCACGTCCAGGACCGCATTATGCGTATGAATATAGCGCGCGGGCACCCCGAGGACAATGACCGGCACCCCGAATTCATAAGCCTGGAACGAACGTGCATCCGTGCCGCCCGTGCGGCGCACGGCAAGCTGACAGGGAATTCCCTTCTCAGCCGCAACGGCGAGCGTCAGATCCACTAGGCGTGGATTCATGATGGCGGTCGGATCAAAGGTGCGCACCTGCACGCCTCGTCCGAGCGAGCCTTGCGACTCTGGAGAATAAAGGCCTGGGGCGTCGTCCGCAGGCGGACCTTCCAGCACAATCACCACCTCTGGCTGAGCGAGTCGAGCCGCCACGACCGCACCGCGGCAACCGACTTCTTCCTGCACCGTCGCAACCGCCAGAAGCTGACAAGGGGCGGCCAGTCGGTCGAGCTCGTGCGTGGCGAGCGTGAGCGCCGTCATCCCGACCCGATTATCAAAGGCCTTCGCCGCGTAGAGACCGGGCTCCGCCAGAGCGGTGAACGGACCGTCCGGCACCACTGGATCGCCGGGGCGGATGCCATGATGGGCGACGGCTTCAGCCGAGCGCGCACCGATATCGACGTAAACTTTATCAACCGAAGCCGCCTGCGCACCGCCTTGATGGGGCGGGAGGGCGGCGACGATGCCGATGAATTCTTTCTGCGACGAACGGGCGAAGATGCGGAGACGTTGCGCGGCGAGCACGCCATCCGGCCAGCCGCCGACTGGCACGAGACGCAGGAAACCGTCAGGGGTGACCGATTGCACCAGAAAGCCGATCTCATCCATATGCGCGGTGAGGACCACGCGCGGGCCCTTCACAACCTTGGCCGGCGAGGCGAGCACCCCGCCTAGCCCGTCGGCTACCAGTTGGCGGCCGCGCATTTCGCGGACAAAGATTGATCGGACGGCATCCTCGTGGCCGGACGTGCCGTGGGCCTGAGAAAATTCCTCCAGCAACCGGAGAGTGGCGGATGAGCGCTTTGACATAAGAGAAATACTCAGCGGGCCAGCCGCGTCTGGAGGCGTGGCTTCAAGCCGGCCTTGGCGACGGCATCGAGGGCATGGACCGCGGCACCCGTGAGCGAGCGCTCATCGGCGACAATCACCACCTCGGTGCCAGGGGCTTTCAAGGCCTGGGCAATCAAGGATTGTTCCAAGGCCACCAGCGTGAATTCTTTGCCTTCCAGGAAGAATTTTCCTTCGCGGTCGACCCCCACGACGAGGGTCGTGGCCGGCGGGCCCGCGGCCCCGGAACTCGCCGCCGGCGGCACGATGGACATCGTCCGGGCCTGCTCAAAACGCCCACTCAGCAGCAGGAAAAAAACCAGCACCACCATCACATCGATCAGTGGCACCACATTGATATCCGCGCGACGGCGGCGCGAAATGACCAAACTCATCGGCGGCGAGACTCGAGTGCCTCGACGAGTACATCGAGACGGGAGGAAAGAATCTCTAGGCGGCGGCCGAGCCAATTCGCGGCGACCAACGCCGGAATGGCGATGCAGAGTCCCATCATCGTGGTGCTCAGGGCGAGGCCGACCCCGCGGGTCAACGTCTGCGAATCAGGGAGACCCTGTTCGGGGAAAAGGGTGGCAAGACCGGTGACCGTACCCAGCAGCCCGAGCAACGGAGCCGCGGCAACGACGCTATCCAGTAGATGCAGGCCACGCTGCAATCGCACCAGCTCACTCCGAGCCCAAGCCTTCAGCACTTCGCCGGAGGCGCCGTCCTTCCAACGCTGCACTAAGCGACCGGCAACGGACTCACTATCCGCGACGCCGACTTGATCCATTTGACCAGCGAGCACGGACCGGAGCACCGAGTCAGGGACCACCACCGAAACGCGAAAGGCGAGCGCACGCTCAATGACCAGATAGACCACCATCAATGAACAAAAGGAAAGCGGCCAAATAAAGATGCCGGCGCCTTGGATGAGGGTTTGCACGGTGATAAACTCCGAGAATAGCCCACGAGTCGCAAGCCCGCTCTTTTAAACGCCTTTTTATGACTGATAATTGATTTTAAATGATTTTAAATGATTTATTACCTATTTTTGGAACAAATGTGGAGAACCTATCCTTTGACAACCCCCTAGGGGGGTTTACTGTGATTTTACCCCACTTTACTATGAGACTTAAACGCTCAGGTTTCTCCCTCGTTCTGTCCCTCACCATCATGGCGTCCATGGTGATGATGGTCATCGTCCTCGCCTCTTTCCTCCAGGTCGAGAGCCGCCTCGCCCAGAGCCACGCCGGTTATCTGCGCGCCCGTTTCAACGCGCTCGCCGCCGCCAAAATCGCCATTGGTCAGCTGCAGGTTTTAGCCGGCCCGGATCAACGCGTAACCATGCGAGCGGACATGTTTTCGCCGGAAGTTTCCCCGCCCGGACCGATTGTCGCTCCAGCGCTTCCGCGCACGGGAACCTTCCCTAATCTCTATAACCCGAATTCACCGACGGGTGGCTCTGTCTCCCACCAGAAGCGCTACCTCACCGGCGTCTGGGCCACGGGCGGCGTCCAGAGTAATAAACTGCGTGACTGGGACGTCTCCGATCCGCACGACACCCGCCTTTTCCTGGGTTGGCTCTGCTCGCCGATGTACGCCTCGCTCGCGAGCGACCTCGAAGTGCCGGACACTTCGGCCAGCTTCAAGTTACCGAACTTCCTGCCGAATCGCAGCTACTACAATGCGGCCAACGGCAAGGCCATCATGACCGAAAGCCAGGCGCTCATCGATGACCTTGGCAATGCGATGACGCTAACGCCCAATGGCATACTGGTGCCGCTCGTTTCCAGTGGCACGGTCGCTTGGCCCGCCTCCGCCGCGACGCGCATGCAGCAGGAATACTATGGCGCGATCGACATGCGTCCTGTCCCGCTCCCTGGCCCCACGAGCGCGAAGTCGCTCGGCAAGAACGGACACTATGCTTTCTGGATCGGCGACGAAGGCATCAAGGCCAAGATTAACTTGCCGGACACCTTCGCCAAATCGAGCACCGGCACGGCCCTCTCAGGCTCGCTGAATTGGGAAAAAGAACTCGGCGGTTCCGCCGCGCAGCGTAACGCGATTGAAACCGTCAAGGTTTCCGAACGTGTCGCCCTGCCCGCGACCTTTGCCGCTAATTTCACCACCTGGCGCGACACCGATATCCAAGCCGCCAATAGCCTCACGGGCAAACCAGAGAGCCTACTGCTCCCCAAGATGTTCACCCCGGCGAGCCTCGTGCTCTGGGCCACCAAACAGGGCGGCACGGTCGCTGGCCAGACCATGGCCGACGGGATGCGCACCCTGTGGCATGACGTCACGCCATGGTCATTCTCGACCCTCACCGACACCTATAACGGTGGCCTCAAGTACGACCTTTCCACCGCCTTCGAGCTGCCCTACGCGACCTTCCGCGGCCTCGAAATCTACGGTGGACAAAAAGACGGCGCCGTCACCGCCAACGACAACCGCCGCCAGTCGCTATTCCATAACGCCCCTGGCTACGCCGACCTCGACTTCAACCGCCCGAACCTCGTCGACAAAATCGCCTCCCCGCAGGACCTGCTCGCCGCCTACCCGCGCGCCAGCGAATGGGCACCGCGCTACACCTCTAATCTGCTCGGCCCGGCCTACGCTGCGCTGAAGACCCAGAACGGCGGCGAAACCCCCGAGCGCCTGGGCTTCGCCTACGAAGTGCCCATCAGCTCGCGCTTCTTCACGCCCACACTTTCCCTGGTTAGCAGCACTACCTTCTCGCGCCTCGACACCACGACGACGCAGCCGCTTTCCAACAGCCCGGCGACCCCGTCACGCATCTTCAGCCTGCCTTGGTCGGAGTTGAATGAAAACGACCCCGAGAATCTCAACGGGCGCATCGTGCGCGGTCCGACGTGGGATCTGTACCGCAATTACTACCGCATGTATAAGCGCGAAGTCGAAGCTTCGAACAATGTAAGCGGGCTGATGGGGCAGCAGGCTGTCTCGGGGGCCAGCGCGACCCTCACGGTCGTCGCCCGCGGCCTCGAGCCGCTCACCTTCGCCTCCGGCAACCGCGTCACCCCGCTCTCCAAGGGTACCGACGCCGCCGGGAAACTTAAAAAATATACCGAATGGCCGATGCTGGGCTCCGGCGATAGCGCCTTCAAGCCCGAGGAGCGCTTCTACGAAGACGGACAGCGCTACACGGATTTCTACTACCGAAGCAACTATAGCGACACCACGTTCGGTCCGGACTTCCAGGCCGATAAGCGCATCTTCCAGCCGTTCAATATTGTGACGCCAGGCACGTCGACCTCTCCGAGCACCTCTGGCTCGATCAACATGCAGTGGAGCTACGGTGGTACGAATAATATCACCCCGGCTGTCTTCGCCACCTACGAAACCTCCGGGATGGGCCGCCCCTCGGCGACCACTTCACCGAAGCCCGACAGTTTCTACGACCTGCCCACGGGCTACCCCTCTTGGTCCGCTGCGCCCAACGCCTCGACCGTCACCACGAACACCACCACGCGTACCTGGCCGACCTCGATGAACATCGCGCCGAGCGTGATTCGCTTCGCGATGGTCTATTCCACGGTCTGGAATCAAGACATGCTCGGCATCGTCGTGGACCCTTACATCACTATCCACAATCCCTACGATTGCGCGATCGAGTTCGAAGGCATCGCCATGGTCAGCAATGATCAATCGATGACCTACTACTTCGAGTTCGAAGTCGGCGGTAACAGCGCAAATGATTTCGGCTCCTTCCGTTACAACATCGGTGATGTCTGCCTCTCCCAGTCCTACACCGACGGACGCGAACTCTCCTTCCGCGCGGTGGCCGGCCCCACCGGATCTTCCGCCCGTAAGCCCAAGGTCCTGCGCCTCGAGCCAGGCGAAATCCGCATCGTCTCGCCCACCGCTGGCAACCCTCAGTCGACAACCCAAGCCACCCGCCGGAGCAATCTGAACGGCAACTCGCCCGTCGCCGTCCCAGGTGACCTCGTCTTCGAGCAGCAGAGCCGCATGTTCTTCCCCATGCAGACCTACGTGGGGATGAAACGCGTCCTCGCCTACACCCCTGACCCCGCCACCGGCCAGCCGAAGGTCACCTTCTGCCAGGATTTCACCGATGAAGAAATCATCCGCGAGTCGCCAGGCTGGGATGGACCGTTCCCGTCCAACGTCGGACCGCTGGCGAACAAGTATTGGATGGAAACCGCACGCAAACAAGCCCGCGACATCATTGCTAATCTGCCGGGTTGGAACGGCAAAGTGCCCTCGCTCAACGCCGAGCTGAGCCGCGTCGGCAAAAAGCCCTTCATCAAGTTCCGCAACTTCGGCTGGACCAATTGGGGTGGCTACATCGTGAACGAGCTGGGCCGCCCGACCAGTGGCACCTCTGGCATGGCGGGTAACCTCCATTACAACTTCTACCTACTCAACCAGAAGAGCGCCAAGCAACTCCGCCCGCTCAACTGGGAACGCCGGTGGTCGGGTGGTCGCGACACCGCGAATGTCGCCAACTCCTTCCGCTTGGGTGAAGATACCCCGCACGGATGGTGGACGGTGGATCAGCCTCTCCTCCTCAACCTGCAGACCCTCTCCTCTGGCTGGCCCGTGTTTGGTAATTCCAATCGCGGCTATGAAACGATGACGGATAATCGCTGGCTCAACCAGATCCCGTATGACTTGCAGGTCAGGTCTTACGGCAATTGGGGCCCCCGGAAAGATCCGGAATTCAATTCTGGCGGCAAACTCGCACTCATCCCGGGCGACGACCTTGCGAACTCGGTCAACGAAAGCCAGTTCGGAAAACTGCCCGTGCAAGGACCTTCCTTGGGCGATAGTACGGTCACCTGGTCGGACCCGAACGCCAACGTTTACAAGAACCCCGTGCTCTTCTTCGACATGCTGGTGCGTGGCGCCAAGGAGTCGGCGGCATCCGCCGATAAATGGTACCCGTCGACCCTGAACTACTGGCCTAATCGCCAACCCGGCATCGCGACAGGAAGTTGGTGGGACAAGTTAGCAACCCCGACGGAGCTGCGCAATGCGCCGATGAATCCCTACTTCACGAGCACCCGCGCCCAGCAGGCCTACCTCTTCGGCTATGACGGCAAGGCGCACGGACCCGTCGGCTGGATCACCCGTCAGATTCCGCTCAGCAGCCCAGTCCTGCCCATCGACCTGAATGGTGATAACGCCTATTGGGGCACTAGCGTGGAAGCCGGTAGCGGCGGAGCGAACAATGTCATCCTCTACCCGATCCCCCGTCGCCCGATGCTCTCCTTGTCGCAGCTGGGCTCCGTGGCCTTCGCCCAAGCCAACACCGACCCCGATTTTACCGTCGGTTCTTCGTTCGCACACCCGGGCATCATCGACCTGACGAAGATTGTCGACTGGCCCGGACCTAAGGTGCTCACGCCGGGGGAAATCCTGGCGCTCGCGGCCACTGGCCAGGCGAAATATTGGATTCCCGAACATGGCTACGCGGGCAAGATGCTGGGCGAAGGCGTGATGCGTAATCGCTCCAACGTCCGCACCGACCATGCCTTTGCCGCCAATCTCACCCTTTGGGATTCCTACTTCTTCAGCGGCCTGAACCTGAGCGCCCCCTCCTATTCCGCGCTGGGTGGCATGTGGCCCCTCGGACCCAATCTGCCGACCGATTCCCTCGTGAAGCAAGATCAGGATGCCTACCTCATGGCCCAAGGCGTCGCCGACCCGACTTCCTTCACTTCCGTGAAGAAAGCCCTCGATGCGGGCTACCTGCCGCTCGCGAATAAGCGTATCGCCTACGTACCCGACTACAAACCGGCCAGCGAAACGTTCCCCAAAGTCACCGAGTTCCCCCACCCGGCCTACATGGCATCGACGTCGCTCTATAACGGCGGCTTCAACGTCAACTCCACCTCCAAGCCAGCATGGAAAGCAGTGCTGGCTGGGATGAAGGGGCAGGTGCTCCCGAATGCCAATGGCAGCTCGACGAGCGCCGCCCTGACCAAGTTCGCCCGAGCCTTTGAACCCACGGGCCTCGGCAAGACCAAGCCGTGGTCCGGCCACCGCGAGTTGGATGATAATGAAATCGACGCCCTGGCCTTCGCCGTGGTGAGCGAAGTTCGTCGCCGCGGACCGTTCATGTCGCTTGCCGACTTCGTCAACCGACGCCTCATCAACGATGACGCCTTCGGCTTGAAAGGCGCCCTGCAGGCGGCCATCGACGCCGCGGATGCAGGCACCTACCCCATCAATAAAACCGCCATCACAAATGGAGGCGGCACCTTCAACGCCCCCGTGGGAGCTGACTTACGGAACTTCGCCAGCCTCACCGCGCGACGGAACGAATACCCAGGAGGAAACGTCAACGGGATCCCCAACAAGTATGATACCAATAACCCTTGGCTGGACGTCCCGAACGTGGATCGCTTCCCCTCGCTCCGCGCGATGAGCACCACCAATGACAAATTCAAGGTCACTGCAGGGCTCGGCGCACCGGGCATCGTCACCCAGCTGGATGTCCTCAATTCCATCGGACCCAACCTCACCGCCCGCTCGGACACCTTTGTCGTGCGTGCCTTCGGTGAAGCCCTCGACGGCAAAGGCGAATCCATCGGCAAGGCCTGGATCGAAGTCGTGGTGCAACGCTCCACGGAGTACATCGGCGTCGCCGGAGCGGACCCCAACCGCCGCAAGCTCGCCTATCGCAACAACACGGGCACGACGACGTCCGACTACGACACCAAGCCGCTCTTGGAGAAATACGAAAAGCGCCCGAACGCGGCCACCTTCGATGACGCTAATTTGAATCGCGTCTTCGGTCGTCGCTTTAAGACCGTCAATCTCCGCTGGCTCACCGCCACTGAAATCTAATTCCATGTTCCGCACCCTCATGGTGGCCGCATTCCTTGGCGGCCTCCTCACCCTGCCGACGTACGCCGCCGGAGACGCTAAACCGAATGACACGACCGGCACCAAAACCGGCGGCGTCAAAGCGCAGCCTAAAACAGACAACGGAAAAATGGCGGCCGCGAAAAAGAAGGAGAAAGAGGAGCACCATTGTAACCTGCGGTTGATGTGGTGGCAGCTCCCTAAAGATTCCCCAGAGCTCGGCCTTCAGGAGGAGAATGAAGTCGTGCCCATTGGCATCTCCCAGATGCAGGTGAACGGCATGATCGAATACCATGGCGACGCGGCGGTGCAGATCATGCGCAAAGCGCCCTCCCAGCAGGTCGATAAGAAGGGGAAGCCCATCATGACCTGGCTGCCTTATGCCGTCCTACCCCTGAGGAACGAAGACACGGATATCTGTGCGATCCTTTTCGACAATGGCAAGGGCGGCGCCAGCAGCCGCCTCTTCGACTTCAAGCCATCCGCTTTCCCCTTTGGCTCACTCCAAATCGTCAACCTGACGCGCGGCAAGGTTGCCTGCTCGCTCGACGGCAAGGTCATCATGGCCGAATCCAATCGCGCCATTCTCTCCAGCAACTCCTTCGTGGAACGGGCCGCGCCGCAGATCTCCCTCGCCGTCATGGAGGCCGGAGGCGAAGAGCACCTCCTCTTCACTTCGCGGATGATCATGAGCAACACCGTGCGCTCGCTATTCTTCGTGATCGAGCGACCCAGCGAGGATGTCGACGGGCGGTACGAAGTAACCAGCATCGTGGACATGAACCCCTCCTTGAACGGTGGAGGGAAACCGGTCGGCGACAATCCGCCCACCACCCCGAATAAGCCAGCGACCAAAGGCCCAGGCGAACCAAAGGCCGCACCCAAGAAAGCCTCCTGACCAACCGTTACGGTTGGCCCTTTCATGACCCAGACCCTTTTCCGGCTTTTGCTCTCGGCCCCCTTCTTGGCGCTGTCGGCACTCGCCGCCGTGCCCGGGTCCGTGGATCCGGGTTTCACCTTCCGACTCACGACCTCTTGGGCCGATCAGCCGACGGGGGAACTCTCCGTCGCGATTCAGCCCAGAGTCGGTAAAATCAAAGTGAACGCCCTCCAGGGCGGCCTTGATTATCCGACCCTCGTTCCACACGGCAACACCCTCAACGTCACGCTGATTCCCGCGCAACCGCGTAGCCCTTTCCTAATTGCCCAACTGCCCATCCCGCCCAAAGGCGACGACTTCGCGCTCATCGTGGGCAGCCTCTCCGAACGTGCGACGAGCGCCTGGCTGCTCCCCACGGAACTGGCTCAGTTTCCAGCCGGAGGCACCTACGTCATTAACCGGTCGGCGAACTCCATCCGTATCTTCATCGAGGAAGATTCCGTCGTCATCGAGAAAGGCGCGTTTAAGCTGCATCCGCTCGTGGCAAAGAATCGGGTCGTGGCTCGCCTACGAATCGAAGCACTGGCGGGGCCGACTTGGACAACGACCCGAAGCAACCGCGTGATTATCAGCCCAGATCAGCGCATGATTCTCCTCATCGGGCCGTCCCAAAGTAACAGCGAACCTTTTGCGATTAGCAGCGTAATTGATGCGAATTCAGGCTCTTATCAGAAGCCCATCCCCATCAAAGAAGCGCCGCCGCTTCCTGGTCAGCCAGCCAAGTAACTCGGCCGGCGTGGGTGCGAAGCACCTGTCCGGGGTGCAGGGCGGGATCAAACGGGCCAGCCGCGATGAAACTAAGGGCCGCAGCCTTAGCGGCTCCGGAGACGAGCACGACGATAGCCGCACACTGGGCGAGCCCCGCTTCAGTGATAGTCAGGCGCCAGCCTCGACCAGGCCATTCGGTCGCGGTAAAGCGCGGCGCGTCTTTCTGGCCAATCAAGGGACACTTCGGCCAGAGAGAGGCAATATGGGCGTCGTCTCCCAAGCCAAGGATGCAAAGGTCGAAAGCCTTGGATGGCGAATGCTGCGTCCAAGCGACATCATAAGCCACCGCGGCGGCGGCCGGCGCGAGCTCTACCGGCCAAGGAAAGCGGCGAGCGGCAGGGACACCGAGAGCGTCTAGCATGCCCCGAATGGCGTGCCCGAAGTTAGAATCATCTGAAGCGAGTGGCACACAGCGCTCATCACTCACATGCCAATCGATGCGAGCGATAGCCTCGGGGCTCAAGGCGCCGGTCCGGACTACCCAAGCATAGAAAGCCTTGGGCGTGGAGCCACCACTAAGGCCGACTGAGGCGGGACCACGGGCAGCGAGTGCATTGATCCGGGCGGCCAGTTCGGTGAAGGCCTCTTCACGAGTCAGGATGCTCACCGTGCCGGCGGAAGTGACGATGTCAGGCATGGGAGAGAAGATAACGGAGCAAAGTATGGAGTATCGAGTATAGAGTATGGGACGAAGCAGGTGGCGGCGTCTGGATATTTAGCTGGGGCTTGAGGTAGGGGCGCGACGGCGTTGCGTCCCTACCTCGGAAATAAGAAGGGCGTCCTTGCGGACGCCCTCATTTCTCTAGCCCTCCGTCCCTCCGATAACGCTTACTGGCAGGCCTCGCAGGTACCGCCGTTGCGCATAGCCTCAATCGAGCAGGCCTTCACTTCCTCGGCGGTGTATTCTTTCTTGGCGGCCTTTTCGACGGTGGCCTTCTCGATATTGGAGGCACCGAGGGTGCGGAGGTAATAGGTGGTCTTGAGACCCGTGCGCCAAGCGTACTGGTACATATGGGAGAGCATCTTCAAGTCCGCCGTCGGGAGGAAGAGATTCAGCGACTGAGCCTGGTCGATCCACTTCTGGCGACGGGCGGCGGCGTCAATGAGCCACTTGTTCTCAATCGTGAAAGCCGTCAGGTACTTGTCCTTGATGATCTGAGGAATCTCCGCGATGTCCTGCAGCTCGCCGTCGAAATACTTAATCTGCTCCATCATCTTCTGACTCCACAGACCCAGCTTCTTCAGGTCGCGAACGAGGTAGCCGTTGAGTTCAGTGAACTCACCAGAGAGGTTGCTCTTCACGAAGAGGTTCTTGTACGTCGGCTCGATGCAAGGCGAGCTACCCACGATATTGGAGATCGTGGCGGTCGGGGCGATCGCGAGGACGTTGGAGTTACGCATACCGCTCTTGGCAATCTTGGCGCGGACCGGCGCCCAGTCCATGAGGCCGCCGCGCTTGACCTCGATCGGTTCGCCCCGCTCCTGTTCGAGCAGGTCGACGGTGTCCTGAGGTAGCAAACCGCGATCCCATTTCGATCCCTTGTAGGAGCTGTAGGTGCCACGTTCAGCGGCCAGATCGGCGGAGGTGTCGTACGCGTAGTAGGCGACGGCTTCCATGATCTCGTCGTTAAACTCGACCGCGGCGTCGGAGGCGAAGGAGATATCCCGGCGATAGAGACAGTCCTGGAGGCCCATCACGCCCATGCCGACGGGGCGGTGGCGGAGATTGGAAACCTCGGCGGCCTTGGTCGGGTAGAAGTTGATATCGATGACATTATCGAGGGCACGCACCGCGACCGTGACAGTCTCGCGGAGCATCGCATGATCGATGCTGCCATCGGCCTTAAGATGAGAGTCGAGGACGACGGACCCGAGGTTGCAGACCGCGGTCTCCTCAGCGCTCGTGTTGAGCGTGATCTCCGTGCAAAGGTTAGAGGAGTGAATGACGCCGACGTGGTCCTGCGGGGAACGGACATTGCAAGGGTCCTTGAAGGTGATCCACGGATGGCCGGTTTCAAAAATCATTCCGAGCATCTTCTTCCAAAGTTCGAGGGCGGGCATCTCCTTACCGAAGATCTTACCCTGCTTGGCGAGGGCTTCGTAGGCGACGTAGCGTTTTTCGAAGTTGGCGCCAAAGGTCTCGTGGAGATCTGGGACTTCGTTGGAAAGGAAGAGCGTCCAGTTCTGGCGATTCTTGAGGCGCTTCATGAACAAGTCGGGAATCCAGTTCGCCGTGTTCATGTCATGCGTGCGACGGCGGTCGTCGCCGGTGTTCTTACGGAGCTCGAGGAAGTCCTCGATATCATTGTGCCACGTCTCGAGGTAGGCGCAGCCGGAGCCGCGGCGCTTGCCGCCCTGATTGACGGCGACGAGCTGGTCGTTGTGCAACTTAAGGAACGGAATAATGCCCTGCGATTCGCCGTTGGTGCCCTTGATGTAGGAGCCCGTGCCGCGGACAGAAGTCCAAGAGCCACCAAGGCCGCCAGCCCACTTGGAGAGGAAGGCGTTTTCCGCGATACCGCGAATCATGATGGACTCGATGGTGTCGTTAACCTGGTAGAGGTAACAGGAGGAGAGCTGGCTGTGGAGCGTGCCGGCATTGAAGAGCGTCGGAGTCGAGCTGCAGAAGCGGCGGGACTTATAGAGCGCATGGAGGCGGATGACCCATTCCTCACGATTCTTCGGCTCCTGCAGGAAGAGACCCATTGCGACGCGCATCCAGAAGAACTGGGGCGTCTCGAGGCGGCGGGCGGGCTTCACCGTCTTGTCGATGATGAGGTAGCGGTCATACATCGTCTGGACGCCGAGTAGTTCGAATTCGAGGTCAGCCATCGGGTCGAGGGCCTCCGCGAGTTTGGCGAGGTTGTACTTGCGGAGTTCCGGCGAAAGTCGGCCGATCGCGATACCGCGTTCGACGTAGGCGGCGAACTGCGCACGATGGAATTCGCGGAGCTGGGAAACCCCGTCGCGGACGATGCTCCAACCGAGAACTTCTTCGTAGATATAGGACAGGCAGATGCGGGCGGCAAACTTCGCGAAGTCGGCGTCGACCTCCACGAGGCTCTTGGCGTTCAACTCGATTGTCTTACGGAGATCGGCCTCCGTGATTTCATTGAAGACGCCACGGCGCAGTTCGGATTCGATTTCGTCTGCCGTGCGGACGAGTTCGAGCCCCGAAGAAGCAAAGGCGATACGCTTGCGCAGCTCGTCGCCGTTCCAGAGATAGGTGGAGCCATCGAGGCTCTTCACGAGAATCATCGACTCCTGACGATCGTCGATGACGGGCGGCAAGGCGGCCTGCTCCTCGCGCTTCTTTTGGCGGAAGGCGCGGTACAGAATGTAGCTCTGGGCGACCTTATAGTGACCCTGGCGCATCAGTTCTTCCTGCACGAGGTCCTGAACCTCCTCGATGCCGATGATATTCTGGTCGGAATCCGCGACGCGGCGGGTGACGCCAGCGGCGACGCGCACAGAGGCCGCAGGGTCCTGAGAGAGGGAGAGGAAGGCGAGGCGGACCGCGACGGTGATTTTGTTCGGAATCCACGGCACAATCTGGCCGTTGCGGCGCATCAGACGGGTCGTGATCGAGACGGGCTCATCGGGTGCGGCCCCGTTGCTGCCCCGGGAGAACAGCAGGCTCTTCGCAACGTCATGACGATTATAGCGCACCAGGGCGTCTTCGATGGCCTGGAGCACGAGGGTCTCGCCGACCTGCGTCCCGGACTGGGAAAGGTGGCGGGCGACGTCGCTGGCGATCGCCGCGACGAAAAGACGGTTCGATTCGGTGTAGATTTCCTGCTCTTCGCGGGCGACGAGAAGGTCGGTCAAGGCGGCACCGACGATATCGGCGATCATCGCGGCATCCATGCCGGGGGAGAGCGGTGCGGCGGCACCGGCGGCGGCAGCCGGCAGGGATTCCCGCCAGTTGAAGCGCGGCTTGGAGTCGGCGGGGGAGCGGACGGCGTTTTTAAGGGCAACGTCTTCGCGGAAGAAAGGGAGTTCGGATTTCATGAATTACGGTGAAGGGAGAGAGGGTGAGAGCGATTGAAGGTGAAAGGAGATGGGAAGGGATGGCACCGGCGGTGGCCGGTGCATATTTTTATTATCAGAGAGGTGTGGAGGGTAAGAACAGGAAATGTGCCAACGCGGACGCGCGGTGAATTGCGTCCGAATTTGGTCACGACGCGATCAAAGTTCGTCGTCGTTAACGGTGCCAAGTGCACCCTGCTTCTGGTATTCGGTGACGCGACCTTCGAAGAAGTTTTGCTCCTTCTTGAGATCCATCATTTCGGAAAGCCAGGGGAAAGGATTGGTCGTCTCGGCCATCAACGGGTCGAGCCCGCAATTGCGCAGACGGCGATCGGCGATGAAGTCGATGTACTGCTCGAATTCCTTGGACGAGAGGCCCAGTCCGTTGACGGGTAGGCAGTCGCGGATGAATTCCTTCTCGAGCGACACGGCGTTCGCCATGAGCTGACGGAGTTCTTCTTTAAAGGCTGGCGTCCAGACATCGGGGTTCTCCTTCACCAACTCAGCGAGCAGGTTGCGGAAGAGGTCGATGTGGTTGGATTCGTCGCGCAGCGTGTAGCGGAACATCTGGCCGATACCGGGGAATTTATTCTGGCGAGCGAGTGACAGCACCATGCCGAAGAGGCCGTAGAACTGCGTACCTTCCATGCACTGTCCGAAGAGGAAGATGTTATGCGCGAGTGCCTGCTTGTCCTCGAGCTTGGTGAGGTCGAGTTTGCGGCGGAGTGCGCGAGAATTATTGACGACGAAAGCCGCCTTGTTGGCGATCGTGGGAATGTCCTCGAACATCGCCTCGCACTCGTGCGGATTGATGCCAAGCGAGGAGATCATGTAGACGAGGGAGTCCGCGTGGATGTTCTCCTCGTGCGCATGACGTCCCAGGACGAGCTTGAGCTCCGGGGCGGTGACAACCTCGCGGACGACGTGGATGATGTTATCGCCGACGATGCCTTCCGCGGCGGAGAAATAACCGATGGCCATCTTAACAATCCAGCGATCAATCTCGCTGATTTGGCCCGTCTGGTCGCGCCATTGTTCGCAGTCCTTCTGCATCGGGATATCCTCCGGCTCCCAATGGTTATTCTTCATCGTCTTGTAGAGATCATATGCCCACTGATACTTCAGCGGGAGGATGTTGAAGAACATGGTCTCGCGACCGTTGATGACGCGCTTGTTGGCGAAGGCTTCCTCGGCTTTAGTTTTATCGAGGATGAAGGTTTTCTGGCCAACTTTGATGGTGATGGTTTCCATGGACTGGAGAATAGGGAAAAGGGTTGTTTAGGGGCCGACGGGGGCCGCTAGTAAAGTGGTATGCATGGGAGATAATACTAGATGTAGGGTCTGCAAATTTATTTCACCGCTACATCTAGTGTTTTTACGCAACCCACTGACAATCGGCCACTTCGGGCAAAAACTTTATTCACAATGGGTGTTTTTGACGGTTTTTTGATGAGTGAGGCCCTTTAGGGGGAAGACCCTAACAAAATCGGGCCAACCCCGAACCTGCAAACGCCACTTGTTGGTGTTGCTCACGCTATTCCCCGGGGGTGGCAGCGGCCGGGGATTGCGGCCGGACCCTGGCCGCCCCACCTTCAGTCTATGACTTCGGCCCCACTTAAAGAAATCGGCCTACTCCTACGACCCCCTGCCCTACTCGATGCGAGCTGGACGCCCGAAGGCCTCGCGGCGCGCGGCTGGCGCGGCGGCGTGATGGCGGGATGGCGAGTAATCGCCACGACCTGGCATGGAATCCGCGACAACCGCCTACCGCAGCAATCGGCCGCACTGACATACTACACCTTAATGTCACTCGGGCCGCTCCTCGCCCTCGCACTCACGGTCTCCGGCTACATCCTTTCGCACTCCGAAGGTAAGCGAGATAATCTGGCGAAACAGGCGATTGTCGCGGCCGTCGAATATGTCGCCCCACAGGTTGTCGCGCAGGCCGCCGCCGCCGCACCCGAGCATCAGGCAACCCTGCGAGAGATCAATAAAGACCTCGACGGACTCGTTGATAGCATGTTGAAGAATGCAAGCAATGGCCAAGCGGGCGTGATCGGATTGCTCCTCATCCTTTTCTTCGCCGTGATGATGCTAAGCCGCGTGGAAGATGCCCTCAACGGAATCTGGGGCGTGCGTTATGGCCGCAGCTGGCGCGATCGTTTCGCTAACTACCTTCTCTTCCTTGTCCTCTTCTTCCTCGTCGGAGCGACGACCCTGACAATGCTTTCGGCCTCATCCATTACTTCAATAATCGGGAGCGACACCCAGATGATTACCGAGTGGGCGGAGCGGATTCCCGGCGGGGCTCGCCTTGTCGCGTTCATCAGTGGCAGCGGCCCAGTGCTCATCTCACTTGGGTTACTCACGGCTGCTTTCGCCGCCTTCAATCGCATGATGCCGAATGTACGTGTCCACTGGAGTGCCGCTCTCCTCGGCGGGCTCACCATTTCTTTGTTGGTGACCATGAACCATCAGTTGGCCGCACTCTATGTCGGTAAGGTGACCCAATTCCAGAGCTTGTACGGAGAACTGAGTATCATTCTGGTACTCATGTTTGGCACTTACCTGACTTGGCTCTTTGTACTCATCGGAGGACAGGTGGCCTATGCCTATCAAAACAGGCGCGCCTTAGCCCGCCACAAGGCCTGGGAAGGGCTTAGCCATCGGGCGCGCCGCACCCTCGCCTTTGTTTGCGCGGCAGAAACCCTGCGACGCTACCGTGGCGGTAAGCCCGGCCCGACAGCCGATGATATCGCCGACGCGGCACGCGTGCCGGCGACCGTCGCCGAAGGCTGCCTTCAGATGCTGCGGGCCACGAACCTCTTGGCGATGGAGAGTCGGACCGGTGGCCATCGCCCTGCCCGGCCGCTTGAGCCCATGACCGTCGGGGAGCTCTGGGCACTCGTGGACATGCATTCCGCTGGGGCCGAAGGGGAGCCTGATCTCACCTCAGATCCGGCGGCCAAGGAATTACTATCGATTGAACGGGCCCTCCTGGAAACCGCTGGCTCGCGCCTCACCTTAGGTGAACTCGCCAGCCGCGGGTGAGCGTCCGCTCGTTGGTTAGTCTCTGAACCCTCGGCCTCCGCGGGCGAAGGGCTGGGGCCGGACTGAACCGTCTGGATGACGCCGCTCCGCCAAGGCAGCAGGCACGACGGGGCCGGCCAGCAGGAGTCATGTCCTGCTAGCCGGCGCGAACCGTGTAAATAAGGGGACCCCGATCTCCTTGCGGAGACCGGGGTCCGTGAACCTGGCGATGACCTACTCTCGCACACCAGCGGGGGTGCACTACCATCGGCGGCTGCATGCTTAACTATCGTGTTCGGGAAGGGAACGAGTGTTTCCATGCGCCCATGATCACCAGAATGTGTCCTCGGGTAGCTCTCTGATGGGTGATCATGAGATGGTTTTCGCCAGGGGCGAGCTACCGTCATAGGGAAAGATAAACAGTTTGCGCATATTAAAACTACTATTCCGTAATGCTATCGGCCTAGACGTACTTTAAAACGGCTAAGAAGCCAATTGCAGATCAATCGAACATTAGTATCGCTAGGCTCAACGTATCGCTACGCTTACACCGGCGACCTATCAACCAGGTGGTCTACCTGGGTTCTATAGGGAGATCTTATCTT
>CALQLO010000021.1 GCA_943331445.1 Akkermansia muciniphila | reverse complement strand
ATTACCATCGCCGCCGTTCGAAGTCGGCGACGTGGAGTCGGCCGGTCTTAGCCAGATGCGCGCAACTCCTGTGTTCGCTCGCGAACGGACGTGAGGGCAATCATGTCCCTACCTTCTGCTTCGCAGCAGTTCCCCCATGCCAGCATGTCCCCGAGGTCGCTCAATCCGCCTCGACGACCATCTGGTCGCCGACGCAGGTGAGGAGGACGCGGTTGTTGCCGTTGGCGGCCTGGAGCGCGCGGACGAATTCGGCGACGGACGCGGAATCCTTGAGGGTGACCTCGTAGCGGAGCTCGGTCATTAGGCCGGCCTGAACGGTCTCGACGGACTTGAGCGACTGGTGCGAGAGGTGCTGGGCGAAAGGCCCGGCGAAAGCTCGGTCGTAGTCCACATCCGTCCCCACGCGGATCCGCAGGAGGTGCGAGCCCTTGAAGGAAGAGAAGAGGTTGAGTCGCGAGATGGCGAAGATGATCGCACACACGAGGGGTACCGTGATCGCGGCCAATGCGTATTGGCGTGCCCCGACGGCGAGGCCGGTGCCCATCGCGAGGAAAATGAAACCGATATCGCGGGATTGTCCCACGGAGCGTCGGAAGCGGATAATCGAGAACGCCGCGAACATGCCGAACGCCGTGGCCATATTGCCCATGACGACGAGAATCACTAGGGTGACGACCGTGCCCAGAATGAGCAGGGTGTGGACGTAATCCTGGGAGTAGCGCGTACCGCGGTAGGTGCGTTTATAGGTGAAGGCCGTAAGGGCGTTCAGGGCGAAGCTGAAGAGAATCGCGAAGAGAATCTCCGTGACGCTGGGTTTCTCGCTGAGGTTGGCTGCCAGCTTGGCCATGGAGGAGCTGATGCCGTCCGCGGACGTGGCTGTCTGGGCGAGATGAAGGAGGGAGTTCATGATAAGCAGGAAAGGGCGGGGGTAGCGCCGTGCAGGCGCATACACTCGGAATATTTACTGAAGGGTCGAGGATAGAGTCCGCGCGCGGAAAGATGGGCGGCAAACGCGTAGGGTACGGCCGTTGACCCTTTGACTTCCATCAGGCAGAGGTTGTCCGCGAGCACCGTGAGGGGGCAATTATCGTCCTCCGGTGTCGGCGTGAGTTGATCAAAGCGCGCACGGATACCATGGTCGAAAGTGATGCGGAGTAGTTCGATGTCGTGGGCGTCGATGAAGCGGTAGGCGTGCCGGTCGTAGCGGATCACGCATACGGGCGCGAAGGCTTCCGCGGCTACGAGTTGGCGGACCTCGGCGAGGACGCGGGCCTCTCCAGCGTCGGGCAGAGAGAGGTGCTGGCCGTTGACGGCCGCCCAGGCTTCGCTGGCGGAGAGCTGGGCCCGCCGTTTCGCGCCCTCATTGCCGTCCTTGTGTTTGATCTCGAGGAAGATCGCTGGTGCGATGGCGCCGTCTTTAGTGCCGTAGATGCGCATGCGCAACTTTCGTCGCGAAGGGACGCCCCGCCACGCCTCCCAGCGGCATTTCTGATCCGGGGAATCGCAGTATAGACTGACGACAGGATACCGCCCGGAGAGACCGCCGCCCGTATCGGGTAGAAGTTGGCCCGCGAAACTCGCCAGCAGGTCGTCGCGCTGGGCGATGGTCAGGAGATACTTATGCTCGAAGCGCGCAGCGATTTCCATGTCAGGGCACGCGTGTCAGGGTGAGGGAATTGCGGTCAAACCACACCTCGCCGGCAGCGGCCCGGAGTTCCATTACCAACGACGGGTCACTATCGGTGACCGAAAATTCGGCACTCACGGATCGCCAGCCACCATCGCCTATCAGGGGTGGGACGCCGGCGAGCCCTGAAATGCGGAGGCGGGCCCCTTTGGTTTTTTCATCAGCCCCAGCGACCACGCCGGCGGTCTTCACCATGCCCGTGAGGCGGTAGCGACCTGGTCCGACGGAAAGTTGGAGGCGGTAATCCCCGCCTTTCTCGGTGCCGATTTTGAGATGGAAGCATTGCCGTCCTTCATAGGCTTGTTCCTCGGTGTCTCCTTTGTCGGTGGACCGATCCCAGTTATATTTCGCGAGGGCTACTTTTCCTCCAAGGGTCCGAAGTTGCGCGGCGTCTTCAAGTTGGGACCGCACCGCCTCAAGACGGCGTTTTACTTGCTCGGCGGCGTCTTTACCCCGGCCGTCAAAGCGCTTGCCCTCTTCGACATCCATGGGGGTCAGTTTGGCTTTCGCGTTGGCGGCAATTTCCAGAGTGCGCTTCGGCCAGTCGTAGTTCCGGAAAGATTTTTCGAAAACCGTGAAGAACTGGGCGCGGAATCGCTCCCGCATCACGGGGCTTTCCAGAAGAGCGTTGGTCACCGCTGAATACGGGCGCCGGAAGACATACCAGCGATCATCACCGAACACCTGGTCCATCCCGTGCAGGATGAAATAGAACTTTCCGATGCCGGGGTCCTCGTAGATGCGGTAGTTATTACGATTAAAGGAATAACCATCCCAGTGGCAGAGGATTTCCTCAAGGGCGAGATGGCGGAAGTACGCGTCGAGATCCAGGATGCGATCCATCCGCTGGAGGCGCAGGGCGGGGTTTCGCTCCTGCGTGGAGGCGATGAGCTCGGTCAAGCGGACGCTTTCATCGGGGTCGCCATGGTCCACTTCCAGTTTCGGATTAATTTCACTACAAAAGCCCCCGTCGTAGAGGTGCCCGCCAGTTTTCTTGAAAAAGTATCCGAGGAACTCCCCGTTGAAGCCTTCCTTCAGGACATAGGTGCCCAGCGTCTTACCGTTGAGGGTCACGTACGCGTGGGTGCAGCGAGAGGCCGGCACGCCGCAGCGTCGCGCCATTTCACCTGCCACGAGTTCATGCAGCATGGTGCCATCCTGGGCGCAGTTATTGAGCTGGAATTTAGTGAGCCCACGGAACTCCTGCGTCTTCTTGCTCTTGGCGGTGCGAATGGAGAAGCCCGGGCGATCTTCCGTGATTTGGCGGAAGCTGCCCGCCGAGCCTTTGAGTTTGAGGGAGCATTTCTCAAGGGTCACGCCGCCCGCCTCTTTGATGGTGAGCGTCACGTAGTCGCGCGGATTTTTGGCGAGCTTGTCGATATTCTCCTTCGAGATGGTCAGTTCCAATTTCGGCACAATGCCCGCGAAGAGCGCATCCGGCGACACATCGACATTCGCCTGCTTGGGTATGACGAGCGGTGGCAGGGTCTGGGCGTTCACCCCGAGTACGGACAACGCGAGCAAAGCTAACCGATAGGCTGATGGGCGAAGGGTTACCACGAGTGGCAGGGGTTCCTCAAAATGCGGAGGCTCCTGCTGACTGTCAACCCGCCCCGCTATCAGTTCCCGAAAAGGCCATGAGAGCTTTCCCCTAGTCCGCCTGGCCGTGAGCGCATCGCCCAGACTCTATTATATTCCACCAAGAGCCGATGGCGTTCAGCTGCGCCGAGAGCGTGCCCGCTGGCCCGTTGTAAGCCCGCTAGGGCGAGGTCGGCTCCCAGGATGATTTCATCACGCAGATTGGCATCACTTAACAAGCCAGCCAGCCTCCGGCCCTCTTCAGTATGAGCGATGGAGGCACTTATTTCTTCGGCCGGCACATCGGTGACGGCGATCGCCAGCGCGGCGGGTTTCGAGGTGAGGAACTCCCACGACAGGCTCTTATTACGAAAGGCTTTCTTGATGACGCCGTCGAGGCGTCCGAGATGTTCGAGGGCGGCCGTGGCCTTAGCGGCTTCGATGGGAGAGAGTCCTCCGAGGGTGGCCACTCCGGCGACAAAGTCCGTCTTATGATTAGCCGGGAAGCCCCAGGCTTGAGCTAGGCCGGACGCAATCGGTAGCCAGGCAGTCGGCCAAGGTTGGTGATGCCCATTATCACCCCAAGTGGTCAGCAGAATCCCGCGGGCTCCCTGGCGGATGGCTGCGCCGACGGCTTCGGCTTGATTGGTGAGCGCGTTATCGAGGCGTCCCGTGAAACTCTGCCAGACACTCGTGCCCGGCGCGACCAGGTAGTTGCGGCCAAGTTCGTGTAATCGTCCGCACTGCTCATTGAAAGGGTGTCCCGCATCGTAACCCCAGACGACGGGCACGGTGTCAGCGGGTGCATCTTGTGCGAGGGCGAGGTCTTCGAGGAGGATGTCGCCCCAGAATTGCGGGGTGTGTCCGCGGGCTGTGGCTAATGCGCACAGTTTCTTCAGGTGGTCGAGGTAGACGCGATGCTTGCCGCGTTCTGCCACGGCCTGCTTGCTGAAGCCTTGCCCCAGCTCCCAGGGCTCGTCGCCGCCGATGTTCACTTGGCGGCTGCGGAAGTTCGGCAGGTAGCTGTCCAGTAGTGAGGCAGCGAAATCGAGGGAGGCCTGGTCGGGCCGCAGCGTGCCGGGAAATTCTTTGAACTGATTTGTCAGCGGATGAATCCAGCCTTCGGGGCATTCGGCCATCGCCCGGTAACGCGGGTGGCGTAGCCAGCGCTCCATGTGGCCAAAGGTGTTCAGGTTCGGGACGAGTTCGATGCCCAGTTGGGCGCACGCTTCATCGAGCTCACGGATTTCCGCAGGCGTCAGCGGGGAGGCGTGATGCCAGGCATCCTCGTGCCCGGGAAAGGCGAAGGTGTGCTCTATATAGAGTTGGAGTTGGTTTGCGCGTAATTTGCCGAGGGCGGCAATGAGTTGGAGCAGCTCGCTCTGCGTTGGTACGCGGGTGCGCGAGATATCGAGCATGAATCCCCGCACGGGTAGGTCGGGCGAATCGGTGATCTCGAGGTGCGGTAGTTCGTCGGGATACTGCTCAGCAATCTGGCGGAGGGTCTGCGCTCCATAGAGCACGCCATGCGCATCGCCGGCATTAAGGCGGATGCCGCTGGCGAGGATTTCAATATGATAGCCTTCGGGGCCGCGCTCGGGCTTGTGGACAATCCGGCAAGCTCCCTCGCCGGCCGAGTCTAGGGCTGACTGGGCCTCGGACATCGTGGTCGGGAGTCCCTTTAAGAAGGTGGCGGTGGGGTGGGGTGGGGTGGGGACGGCCAGCCAGCCCCCGCGCAGGGTCAATTCCCTCGGTCGGGGGAAGAGCTTGAGCACCGGAAGGGCCATGGCACGAGGGTTATCCCCCGGAAGCGGACGGGCAAGACGCTAAGATGGGGCCGAATGCTCTTCCCGCTTGGAACAAACCCCGGGAGGGCTACATCTACTCCCTTACCCCGCTACACCTATGGTACGCTCATCGCTCAGCCTTCTCTTCTTCGCCGCCGCGGCGCAGGCAGTTCCTGAAGGCTTCACTATCCACGAGTTCGTCGGCACGAAACAAGAGCCGGAGCTCTATCCGACGGCCCTTTCGGCCGCCGCCAACGGCGACCTCTATATTTCGTCCGACAAGAACGGCTCGCTTGGCCACACGCCCGGCCTGGGTCGTATTCTCATCGCCCGTGATACCAAGGGCACCGGCGTCGCCGATACGATGATCGAGTATACCAAGGTCGATAGCCCTCGCGGTGGCCACTTCCTCAACGGCGCCCTCTACCTTGTTCACCCTCCTTTCCTCAGCGTCTATCGCGATAAGAACGGCGACGGTAAGGCCGACGAAGAAATCCTCCTCGTTGACGGTCTCGGTGGCGGCATCGAGCACCCCCGTGGCGCCGACCACACCACGAATAGCTGCCGCATGGGCATCGACGGTTGGCTCTATATCGCCGTCGGCGATTTCGGTGCTGGCTTGCTGAAGGACATGGATGGCGCCAAGGGCCGCGATGGTAAGCGCGTTACGCTTTACGGCGGCGGCGTCATGCGTGTTCGCCCCGATGGCTCGGAGCTCGAGATTTATTCGGAGATGACCCGTAATATCGTCGATATCGCGATCTCCCCGGCGATGGATATTTTCTCCCGCGATAACACCAATGACGGCAAGGGCTGGAACACCCGCTTCCACCACTTCACCTCGCTCTCCAACCCGGGTTACCCCCGTCTTTATAAGAACTTCATCGACGAGCTGGCCCCGCCCCTCGCCGATTACGGCGGTGGTTCCGGCACCGGCGCGCTCTACCTGAGCGAGCCCGGCTTCCCCGGTAACTACGGCGAATCGCTCTTCACGTGCGACTGGACGACGGGCACGCTGCATCGCCACCCGCTAAAGCCCTTCGAATCTACTTTCGTCGCTCAGCAGGAAACCTTCGAGAAGGCACCGCACGCGATTGACCTCGAGGTCGACGCCAACTCCAAGCTCTACTTCGCCGACTGGCGCGGGGGCGTCTTTAATTATCAGGGCCCTGGTAAGCAGGTTGGCCTGATCCAGCAAATTGTCCCGGTCGGCGTCACGCCGAACAAGTATGTCGACGTGACCAAGGTCGCGGCTTCCGAACTCGCCGGCCTGCTCCGCTCCAAGAGCGCCGTGCAGCGCCTGGAAACCTCCCGTCGCCTCATCGAGAACGACCACGCCGACCAGGCGCCGGCCGTCCTCGCCGTGGCCGCTGACACCAAGGAAGCCCTCTACTCCCGCATCGCCGCTATCTTCACTTACAAGCAGATGCTCGGTGCTAAGGCTAACGCTAGCCTAGTTGAGTTGATCAAGGATGATGCCGTCCGTGAGTTCGCCCTGCGCGCCCTCGCCGATCGCACTTCCCAGCTCGATGGCGTGCCCGTGCAGCCGTTCGTCGACGCACTCAAGGATGCCAATCCGCGCGTCCGCCTGCAGGCCCTCATCGGACTCCAGCGTCTTGGCGCCAAGGATGCTTCTGCCGCCATCATCGCCGCCGCCGCCACCTGGCCGACGGATGAGTCCAAACTCGAAGAAGGCGCTCACTACCGTCTGGGCCATACGGCCATCAATGCACTGATTAAACTCGGTAACGCCAAGGCCGCCGTTGAGGCTGCCAGCGACCCCGCTAAGCGTTACATCGCTTTCCGTGCCTTGCAGGGCATGCCCACCGATGCGGCCGTCGATGGGGTCATCGCGCTCTCGCAGCAGGGCGACGACGCTACCCGCGTCGGCGCCGTCGGTGCCCTCGCGCGTCTCTACCACGTGGAGAAGCCCTGGAATTATAAGGATTGGTGGAGCACCCGTCCGGATGACCGTGGCCCCTACTTCGAGCCGGCCGAATGGTCCGCGACCCCGCGCATCCACAAGGCCATTGAAGAGGCTTACCCCAAGCTTCCGAAGAACGCCCGTCTGGCTTCGCTGGAAATCCTGGGCAAGAACCGTATCGCGGTCGCCTCACTCAAACTCGAAGGCCTCGATCCGCTCCGTCTGGCGATGGCTTCGAAGAACCTCCGTCCGGCCGATGTCATCCTCCTCACGGATGCCGCGGTCCAGGCAGGCCGCCCATGGAATGAAAAGATCGAGTGCTTCAAGGCGCTCCACGTGGTCGACATCGCCCAGGGCGACAAGGGTGACCCGTATTTCCCGAACCGTCTCAAGATTCTCGGCCTCTGGTCGAAGGATAATTCCGCGCCCGGAGAGGCCCTCCAGTTCGTGAATGAGTTCATCTACGACTCCGAGCGCTTCAAGCAGGTTGGCAAGCTTCGCAACCTCGCGAACGGCGCCGATGACGCGACGTCGACGATTCTCTGGAAGGCTCTCTTCAACGCGCTTAACAGCCCGTTATCGAAGCCCGATCAGAAGAAGCAGGTGCAGGCCCTCGTGGATAAGAATCCTCGCGACCTCGGCTTCTTCTATGCCATCACCGACCTCGGCCTCTCTGGCTTCGATAAGCAACTGGAGTCTGGCATGAAGGGCGACAACGCCCTCCAGAATAATGCCGCGAAGGCCGCGATGGAAGCTGGCAAGAAGGCGCTCGCTCGGAAGGGAAAGAAAATCGCCCAGCTTGAACTCGCAGATGTTTCGGCGGCGGTCCTTAAGGGTCACGGCAACATCAAGCAGGGTCAGAGCCTGTTCACGAAGCAGGGCTGCGTCGCTTGCCATAGCATCGACCTTACGGCTGAACAGAAGGGCCCTTACCTCGGCGCCGTCGGCGTGAAGTTCCCGCGCGAATACCTCGTCGAGTCCGTGCTCTACCCGAGCAAGGTCGTCGCTCAAGGCTTCCAGACCTTCCAGTTAGATATGAAGGACGGCTCCATCCAGCTGGGCTTCATCACCGCTGAAGCGGATGGTGAAATCACCCTGCGGAACATCGCCGGCCAGGTCACCAAGGTGAAGCGTGCCAACGTGAAAGCGGAGAAGCATCTCCCTCAGTCGATGATGCCGGAAGGCCTCGCCGCTGGTCTCACCGTTGAAGAGCTCACCTCGTTGATTGAATACCTCTGCTCGCTCAAGGCGATCGGAGGCTAAGGCGGGCGAAGCCGGAAACCAAGGGCGCCTACGGGCGCCCATTTTGTTTAGGTAGGGATGCGATGACATCGCATCCGCCTGTGTCTAGGCAGGGACGGCTCTCCGAGCCGTCCGTTCGCGGACCGGGGTGCGAATCGCAATCTAGGCAACAGCGGGCTCGGAGACCCCGCCGCTGCCTAGAGCTCTGCTTTTGGGCCCTAATGACATATCCTCCTATCTTGATACATGGATACAAACTTGCCAAAAGGCGGTTTACCCCTTTGATTCGTCAGCCTTATGGCAAGCCATGACTCCTACACCTTCTCGTCCGAATCCGTCGGCGAGGGCCACCCGGACAAAGTCGCCGATAGCATCTCGGACTCCGTCCTCGACGCCTGCTTCGCGCAGGACCGGTTCTCCCGCGTTGCTTGCGAGACCCTGGTCAAGAGCGACCACGTCGTCATCGCCGGCGAACTGACGACCAAGGCGAAGGTTAACTTCGAGGAGGTTGTGCGCGCCGCAATCCGCGACATCGGCTACGTGAACGACGACGACGTCTTCCACGCCGACAAGGTTTTCATCACCAACCTGCTCACGAAGCAGTCCCCGGATATCGCCCAAGGCGTCGATGAGCGTAAGGCCGAAGGCAAGAAGCACGCCAAGATGGGTGCTGGCGACCAAGGCATCATGTTCGGCTACGCCACCACGGAGACCCCGGAACTTATGCCGGCACCCGTGATGTTCGCCCACCGCCTTAACCGCGAGCTGGCCCGCATCCGTAAGTCTGGGGCCAAGGGCACCGAATGGATTCGTCCCGATTGCAAGTCCCAGGTCGCCGTGCGCTATGAAGACGGCGTCCCCGTCGCCATTGAGAACGTGGTCATCTCGACCCAGCACACGGCTGACGTCTCCCATCGCCAGATCGAGAAGTTCTGCATCGAGCAGGTCATCCGCAAGGTCCTCCCGAAAGCCCTCGTCGGTAAGAAGACCGAGTACCTGATCAACCCCACCGGCCGCTTCGTGGTCGGCGGTCCTCAGGGCGATTGCGGCCTCACCGGCCGTAAGATCATCGTCGACTCGTACGGAGGCATGGGCCGCCACGGTGGTGGTGCTTTCTCCGGTAAAGATCCGACCAAGGTTGACCGTTCGGCTGCCTACATGGCTCGCTGGGTCGCTAAGCACATCGTCGCTTCCGGTGCCGCCGAGCGCTGCGAACTCCAAGTCGCCTACGCTATTGGCCACCCTGAGCCGACCAGCATTCACCTCGACACGTTCGGCACGGGTGCCGTCGATGACGCCGTGATTCTCGCCGCGGTGAAGAAGATCTTCCTCTTCAATCCGGCTGAGATCATCCGCCAACTCGACCTGCGCCGTCCGATCTACCGCGCTTCCACGCATTATGGTCACTTCGGCAAGAAGGGCCTGCCTTGGGAGGTCACGTCGAAGCTCGCCGCCTTCATCAAGGCTATCAACAGCAACGTCCGCTAATCCTTTACCACCATGCCTTCCAAGAAAACCGCTCGTGCCTCCAAGAAGGGGGCCGACTTCAAAGTCGCCGATCTCGGCCTCGCCGAATGGGGCCGCAAGGAACTCCAGGTCGCCGAGCACGAGATGCCCGGCCTCATGGCCCTGCGGGCCAAGCACGGTAAGCGTAAGCCCCTCAAGGGCGTGCGCATCGCCGGCTCGCTGCACATGACGATTCAGACGGCCGTCCTCATTGAGACGCTCGTCGACCTCGGCGCCGATGTGCGCTGGGCTTCCTGCAATATCTTCTCCACGCAGGACCATGCCGCTGCCGCGATTGCCAAGGCGGGCATCCCGGTCTTCGCCTGGAAGGGTGAGAATCTCGTCGAGTATTGGGAGTGCACTATGCGCGCCCTCACCTGGCCCAACGGCGACGGCCCTGAGCTGATTGTCGACGACGGTGGTGACGCCACGCTGTTGATCCACAAGGGCTACGAGCTCGAGAACGGTTCCAAGTGGGCTTGGTCTTCCTCGGAATCCGAAGAAGAGCAGATCATCAAGAATCTCCTCAAGAAGGTCGCCAAGGAAAAGCCCGGCCATTGGCACAAGGTTGTGAAGAGCTGGAAGGGTGTCTCAGAAGAGACCACCACCGGCGTGAAGCGCCTCTACCGGATGCTCGAAGAGGGTTCCCTCCTCGTGCCCACGGTCAACGTCAACGACACCGCCACGAAGTCGAAGTTCGACAACCTTTACGGCTGCCGCGAATCCCTCGTCGATGGCATCAAGCGTGCGACCGACGTCATGGTCGCGGGTAAGGTTGCCCTTGTCATCGGTTACGGTGATGTCGGCAAGGGCTCAGCCCAGTCTCTCCGCGGCCTCGGTGCCACGGTGCAGATCGCCGAGATCGACCCGATCTGCGCGCTCCAGGCCGCCATGGAAGGCTACCGCGTCGTCACCGTCGAGGACACCCTCGGCAAGGCCGATATCTACGTTACCGCCACAGGCAATAAGGACATCATCACCCTCGAGCACATGCTCAAGATGAAGGATCAGGCCATCGTCTGTAACATCGGTCACTTCGACAACGAAATCCAGGTCACGCGTCTCAATAATTGTAAGGCCGCGAAGAAGGACACCATCAAGCCACAGGTCGACCGCTACACGCTCAAGGATGGCCGCCAGCTCTACATGCTCGCTGAAGGCCGCCTCGTGAACCTCGGTTGCGCTACTGGCCACCCGAGCTACGTGATGTCGACCTCGTTTACTAATCAGGTCCTTGCGCAGCTGCACCTCTGGGAAAGCCGCGCGCAGGCCAAGCCTGGTGTCGTCGTCCTCCCGAAGCACCTCGACGAAGAAGTCGCCCGTCTCCACCTCGGCAAGCTCGGCGCCAAGCTGACCAAGCTTTCGAAGGAGCAGGCCTCCTACATCGGCGTGAAGCAGTCTGGCCCGTTCAAGCCTGACAGCTATCGTTACTAAGCGCGGCGTGAAACGCCGCGAGGGTCACGTGGGCAAAGGGACACGGTGACAAGGGGAAGTGAAGAGGGCGCCTGCGGGCGCCCTCTTTGTTTGGTAGGGATACGATGACATCGCCTCCGCCTGTCTTGAGGTGGGGGCAGCACCGCGTGCTGCCCTAGTTATCTTTGGTGGGGCGGGGGTGTCTCCAACTCCCCGTTGAGCCAATCGACCGTCGCATCTCGCCCGGCGAACGGACGGCTCGGAGGGCCGTCCCTACCAAGCCAATGAGAACGCCTAGCTCGCTTGTTTTAAGCGGCTAGCTTTGCCCTTACTTCCCGTTCACCAACCAGCGCATCGCGGCGAGTTCGCCATCGGCTTTCACCATGGCGAGATAGCGAGCCTGGGTGGCGTCATCGGCTTGGGCGAAGGCCGGGGTGAAGCGGCTACCGAGGTCCTTGATTTCAAGTATCTTCGAATCGAGCACTTCCATGCGCGCACCGGCGGTTTGGCCACCCGGCCCGGCGAGCGTGAGCGGGTCGAGTTGTTGGAGGAATTTCTTCTCGATCGCTACACCGGAGAGTTGGTCGATGAGGTAGGGCCCTTGGTCTTGAATACGCTGGCCCAGGGTCAGTCCGATGATGACGGTGGGTTCAGCGGCGTCGAAATCGGCCGAGCGGATAAATTCATCCTGGAGGGCCTTGAGGTTATTGGAAACCCCCATGAGTGACGGAATGTGATTCAGCGTGAGTGAGAACATCGCCGCACCGGCCGCGGCGGAGGCATCATAGCCTGCGTCGCGGAAAGCTTGCTCGGAGCCAGCCACGATTTGTTGGGAGTAGTCGGCGTAGAGGGGATTGTCTAACGACTGCAGTAGTGCCGTGCCCGCCGCAGCGGTGTTGCCGTTCTCGAAGGCTTGATGGGCGGCGAGGTAATCTCCGAGAGAATTGCCGGGGGCGGCCTCGCGAAACGCTATCAGGGCGGCGGACTTCTCTTCGGTCGTCTCGCCGCGCAGGACGAGTTCGAGTTGCGCCATCGGATTCTTCGGATCTGCCGCGGTGGCCTCGCGGGCGTATTTGAGATCTTTGAGTAGTCGAGAGGCTGCGAGAAGGTTAGTCGTCGAGCGACCTTGGTTCTGCAGGAATGTGTCGATCTCCACTTGGCTGAGTTGCGGTACTTTGCCTTCTAGCAGTTCCTTCATGCTGACGCCCTTGCGCTTCGTCGGATTATTTAGCTGCGGGATGATGTCGGCCGCGGAGCGCGGTTTGATCGCTGGCGAGGATTTGGCGGCGACTTCGGTTGGCTTGCGGAGCAGCTCCCACTTCTTCCCGCGCACGACCCAGATGCCCACGGCTAAGACGCCGAAGACGACGGCGATCTGCGCTAAGCGGCGGAAGGGCATCGGGCTTTAAGATTAGGGGGCAAGTGGGTATGGGGGCAAGAGGACATGGGGGTAGGGGCGCGACTGCGTCGCGTCCGTTCGCGGAGAGAGGGTCGATTAGCCGGGCAAGCTATCTGGCCCCACGATATCCGTTCGCCTACGGACGCCACGCAGTGGCGCCCCTACCCGAGGCAAGCGGATGCGATGTCATCGCATCCCTACCCCGCCACCTGCCACCCGGACGTGATGTGCCAAAAACAAAAAAGGGCGCCCGCAGGCGCCCTTTTGTATTCCCCGTGTCAACGTGCCCCCTTGCCCACGTGGCCCTCGCGCCGCGCTCAGATATGGTCCGTCGACCAGGGTTTGCGCAGTTCGCGCGACAGCATCGCGGTAGCGGTGTCGTCATTGATGAACTTACCGGCGGCACCATCGAACTTGAGTTTGCGGCCAGTGAAGATCGCCGCGTTGCCGAGGTGACCGATGGCGGTGGCGTGGTGTGCGGCGAGGGCGTGCGAAATCGGCTTGCGGCGCGACTGGCAGCAATCGACGAACTCCTGGAAGTGATCGGTCGTGCCAGGGCAGCGCCAAGCATCCGGGCCGAGGTCCTTTTCAAACAAGCCCTTCTCGGAAGTGGTCTGGCTGCCGCGACGGACGTACATCGTGCCTTTCTCGCCGGTGAATTTAACGCCTTCGAACTTACTGGTGACGGTCAACTGCATGCCGTCGGCGTAGGTGAGGGTGTAGTCGTAGTCTTTATGGGTATTCCACGGGGCTTCGCGCATGGTGCCCGTGCCTTCGATGGCGACGGGGAATTCGGCGTCCTTGCCGATGGCCCAGGCGGCGATATCGCCGTGGTGGCAGACCCAGTCGAGGACCATGCCACCACCGAAGTTGAGGTTCCAGCGCCAGTGGAAGTGGAAGACGCGCGGATCGTATTCCATCCAAGCGGACGGGCCGACCCAGAGATCGTAATCCACGTCGACGGGCGGCTTTTCGCCGGGCTTCGGGGCGTCGGGCATCTTGTGGGTGTTGGCGTTGGTGCCGGCCTCGACGTGCAGGATTTTGCCGAGGGCGCCGTTACGGACGAGCTCGACCGCCTTACGGAAATTTGGGGTGGAGCGCTGCCACATGCCGGTCTGCCAGACGCGGCCGTTCTCTTTCACGGTGTCGACGATCTTGCGGCCTTCGGCGAAAGTCTTCGCGAGGGGCTTCTCGCCGTAGACATCGATGCCGGCGCGGAGGGTGGCGCAGCTGATGACGGAGTGCCAGTGATCCGGTAGGCCCATGACGGCCGCATCAGGCTTTTCCTTCGCGAGGAGTTCACGGAAGTCGACGTACTGCTTCGGGGCGGCCATGCCTTTCTTGACGACGGCTTCGGAAGAGGAGGCGAGGACGCTCTTGTCGACGTCGCAGACCGCGATGACTTGGACGCCCTTCTTGGACATCAGCTGGCGCATGTCGCCGCCGCCCTGAGACTTAAGGCCGATACCGACGAGCTGCAGGCGGTTGCTCGGGGCAACCGTGCCATCTTTGCCCAGCGCGGAGGCAGGGATGATGGAGGGGAAGCCGAGAAGGGCGCCGGCTAGGGCGGAGTTCTTTAGGAACGAACGACGATTGAGTTTAGTCATGGGGTCAGAGGTATGGGTAGGGGTAGGACAGGTGTAAGGGGAGAAACGTTCCGAGGAAAGGAGGGAAAGCGAAGGAAGAGAGGGCTGCTTCGCAGCTGTCCCCCACTACTCTCCCTTGCACTCTCCAGCCCCAACCCCTATCCCTATCCCTACCCCTGACTTATGTACCGCTCCCTCCTCACCCTGCTACTTGCCTCCGTGGTCGCCCTGGCCGCCGAGCCTAATCGTGCCCTGGTCTTCTCGAAGACCGCTGGCTTCCGCCACGGAGATTCAATCAAGGTCGGCAACAAAATGCTGGAAGAGCAGTTCAAGGCCGCTGGCCTCGAAGTCGATGTGACCGAAGACGCGGCCGCCTTCACCGCTGAGAACCTCGCGAAGTACCGTGCGGTCGCTTTCATGAGCGTGACGGGAGATGTCATGGGTGATGTCGTCGCGAAGGATGCAACCAAGGAAGTAAAGGAAGCCGCCGCCAAGGCCGCCCCTGTGCGCCGTGCAGCCTTCCAAGCTTGGATGGAAAATGGCGGAGCTTACGTCGGTATCCATGCTGCCTCGGACGCCGGTGCGGCCGAAAAATACTGGCCTTGGTACGCTAACATGGTCGGCGGTCTTTTCGCCGGTCACCCCGCCCAGCAGGTTGCCGTGCTCCATCCGCTGGTGAAAGACCACCCCGCCGTGGCCCATCTTCCGGCGGACTGGAAGCGCAAGGACGAGTGGTACTCCTTCCGTAACCTTTCCCCAGACAATATCGTGCTCCTTGAGATCGACGAAAAAACCTATAAGGCCGGCAAGGAAATGGGCGAACACCACCCGATGTCTTGGTGCAAGTCCGTGGGCAAGGGACGCATGTTCTACACCGCACTCGGCCACACCAAGGAATCTTATTCCGAGCCTGAGTTCATCAAGCACGTCAATGGTGGCTTGCTCTGGGTGCTGAAGAAGTAAGGCGAGCAGACTGCGAAGCAGAGGATCAGGGCCGCCTTCGGGCGGCCCTTTTGTTTGGGTAGGGCGGTCTCTCCGAGCCCGCCGTTGAGCCGGTCGAGTTACCTATCTCCGTCCGCGAACGGACGTGATGGTAATCAGGTCCCTACCTCGTGCGTGCGCTTACTTCACGCCTTCGAGTTTCTTGATCAGGCGCCCGAGGGCGCCCTTGGTCGCGGCATTCGTCACGGATTGCTCGGCTTCGCGGAGGGCAGCGAGGTCGGTCGGCTGGGCGAGTTTCAATAAGGCTTTCTGGCATTCGAGGCGCATGATCTCTTCCTTAATCGCGACGCAGAGGGCTCCGGCGATGGCGCGAAGATTGCGGGCGACGGCTGCCTTGATGAGCGCGTTGCGGGCGGTGACATCGGCCTTGGTATCCGTAATCCCGGCGCTGAAGGCATCAGTAACGCCTGGGCCGGCGACTTTCACCAGGGCGTCCTGGATATTTTCAGCGAGGGCTTCATCTTTCGCCAGTGCCGCGAGAATCGGCACGGCTTTGGCGCCGCCGATTTCAGCCAGGGCTAGCGCAGCGGGTACGCGCAGTGGGGAATGAGGGGTCGAGGCGAGCGCCGCCACTTGCGCGGTCGCACCAGCGGCCTTCGCTTCGGCGAGCGCGGAAAGGAGGAGCTGGGCAGTTTGAATATCGGTCGACCCCAGTAGTGCCGCCACTTCTCCGGTTAGCGGCGAGGTGGGTTCATCAACGAGTCGTTCGCGAACGTCATCAACTGCGGCGAGGCGCACGGCTGGGGTAGTGTCAGCTTTTTTTAGGGCTTCGACCGACTTACTTGCGCCTTTGCGGAAATCTTTTAGCGCGGCGGTGTAGGTGGTGTGGTCGACGACTGGACGATCGGCGGCGGCAAGCGAAGCGGCGGCGAAGAGCAGGGAGGCGAGGAGGCGCATGTTGCTCATTAGGGGGCAAGTGGGCACGGGGGCAAGGGGACACGTGCCTACTTGCGCACGCCTCCGTCGCGCTTACTTTCGGCGGAAGGGGTAAATCAGCTGTGCCCAATAGCCCTTGGGGACCGGATGGCCTTCGATGCCGTAACTCTCCGGCCATTTTTTACCAGGCAAGTAATGGGTCCCGAAGAGCCGATCGAAAATCGGAAAGTGAATCGCGAAATTCACGTCGATGGCTTCTTTTTCCGCACCGTGGTGCCAGTGGTGGAACTGCGGGGTGACGAGTAGTTGATCTACCCATGGCAGGCGCCAGCCGACGTTTGCATGGATCAAGGTCGTGTAAAGGTAGGCCAGCATGACGTAGATCTCGATGGCGAGCGGCGTGAACCCGAGGGCAAACATCGGAATCGCCGTGATCGAACGCATGAGGAGGATTTCCAGGAAGTGCATGCGCGCGCCGGACATCCAGTCCATGCGCTGCGCCGAATGGTGCACGGCATGGAAACGCCAGAGCCAAGGGAAATGGTGAAAAGCCCGGTGCCCCCAGTATTGAAAGAAGTCCGCCCCGAGCATGATGGCGGGTACTTGGATGAACAGCGGCAGGTCGGCGACCCATCGTCGGGTGGCTTCGAGCGGGGTGAGTGTCCCGATCAGTTTGCCCGGAGTCAGCGGGAGGAAGGCGAGCGCTTGGATCATCAGGCTGCTAACCAGGACGTAGAAAACATCTTCACGCCATTCATCGCGGAAGATCGGTTGGGTAGGCTGGCGGGGGAAGATACGCTCGATGGGGACGAAAATTATGCCGGTCAGCAGCACGTTCAGCGCGAACCAATCGAGCCCGAAGTAAATGGGCAAGGGGGTGCTGGCGTTTGCATTCGTGATGGATTGGCCGATGGCGGTGGCCAGCAGGGCGAGGGCTATTCCCGTGGTGCCGAGGATTTTGGCCTGTCGCAGGGCGAGGCTAGTGGCCGATGACATGAAGCCGGCGACGAGGAGGAGGTATGCGCCCAGTTTGAACCAAGGGCCGACTTTGAGTGGCGTCAGTTGCGGGGCCGTCAGCAGGTGCCCAGGCGTGCACATAGAGATGACCAAGAGTAGGCCGCCTAAACTTAAGACGATCCCGAGGACCCCGCTGGCCCAGCCGGAGCCAAAACTCCGTTCGGCGGGCGGGGATTCAATCTCATCACGGATTTTCTGCCGCGTACCATGGAAAGGCTTCATCAGCAGAGTGGGGTGACAGGAGGTAACCCTTTCCGAGAAAGGAAAGCAAAGGTTAATCCCGACGCCGCTCGCCGCGCGTTAGCCCTGTAGTTTGCCTGCCTTCACGGCGATGCCGTACGCGGTGAATTTCACTTTGATCTCATCCCGCACTCGCCTGAATTCTTGAAGAATCTCCTGTTCGGTGCCCTGCGCGTGCGCGGGATCATCGAAGCCCCAGTGGAAGCGGGCAACTTGGCCAGGGTACAGTGGGCAGACTTGGTCGGCGTTGCCGCAGACGGTGATGACGACGTCGATGCGGCGCGGCAGAAACTCATTCATGTGCTTCGAGGTGTGTTGCGAGATGTCTACCCCGGCCTCGGCCATGACTTTGATGGATAGCGGGTGGACGTAGCCCGCAGGCTTCGAGCCGGCACTGAAGACCTCGGCACTATCGCCGACCGCCGCCCGCAGGAAGCCTTCAGCCATGTGGCTGCGGCAGGAGTTGCCGGTGCAGAGGACAAGAATGGCTGGTTTGGCAGTCATGCGGAAAAGTAGGGGGCAGGTGGGCATGGGGGCAAGGATGAGAAGATGGCTGGGGGCAGGGATAGGGTGGGGTCGGGTTGATTGTCTCTGGTAGGGCGGGTTGTCCTCAACCCGCCGTTGAGCCGACGCGGATCGGAACTCGTTCGAGGTGCTTCGCTCTATTCGCTAACGGACGGCTCGGAGAGTCGTCCCCACCATAGGTATGCCTTATTTTCTTTCTCCGTCCCGCCTCCGGTGCCACTGTCCCGCTCATGTCCGAGCCACTCCTGACTCTCCGCGAAAGCAAGACCTCCCCGGTCGGCTCCCGTTTCCAGGCCATCTGCGCCCTGGGGGAAATCGCCACCAAGACCGCGAAGACCGGCTCCACCTACTATGAAGCGGTGATCGCCGATGCGACCGACGACATCAAGGTGCGTGTCTTTGGCGACTCTCCGGTGAAGCCCGTGCTCGTGACCCTTAAGCCCGGCGCGATCGTCCGCGTGGGCGGCGTGGTCGGCGACTTCAACGGCCGACCTGATCTCAAGGTCGACCAGCTTTCGCCGATCACGGATGCCGAGCGCTCCGATCCGGCGATCATGGGCAAGCTCACCCCGGTCTCGCAGCACGATCCAGTGAAGATGAAGGCGGAACTCGCGGGCATCATCAGCCGCATCCCGCACGCGACCCTGCGCGCCACTGTGGAATCTGTCCTCGAAGAGCATGGTGAGCGTTTCTACGACGCCGTCGCGGCCCTGGGCATGCACCACGCTTATCGCCACGGCCTACTTGAGCACACGCTGCGCATGGCCAAGTGCGCCGAAGCCTTGCTGCCACTTTACACCAAGGTTGATCACTCCCTCGCCGTCGCCGGCACCATTCTCCATGACCTCGGCAAGGTCCAGGAATATTCCCGCCTCGAACCCGGTATGGCCAAGGCCGGTTTCACCCGCGCGGGCAATCTGCACGGCCACCTCGTCCTCGGCGCCTTCATTGTGCGTACGCACGGCACCAAGGTCGGCCTAGAGGCTTCGCTCCTCGAACGCCTCGAGCACATCCTGCTTTCGCACCACACCATGCGCGAATACGGTGCCTGCGCCATCCCATCGACGCCGGAGGCCGTTTTCGTGGCCCGCATCGATGATATGGACGCCAAGCTTTCCGCCGTGGAAGAAGAGCTCCGCAAGGCGCCTCCCGGTGCCGAGTTCATGCAGCTGCGCGCGATCGATGGCCAGCTGTTGATCACGCCGCCGAAGACCGGAGTGTAAGCCATGGACGTCCGGGAGCTGGATTTCGAACTCCCGCCTGCACGCATCGCCGCGGAGCCTGCCGCGCGTCGCGATGGTTCGCGCCTCCTCGTCGTCCGCCGCGCCACGCGCACCATCGAGCATCGCCTCTTCTCGGAGCTGCCGGACCTACTTCCCGCCGGCGCCGTGCTCATTCGCAACAACGTCACCGTCCTCAAGGCGCGCCTCTTCGGCGTGCGGCCCACGGGTGGAAAAGTAGAGTGCCTGCTCCTGCGCCCCACCGCCAATCCGCTCGAGTGGTGGTGCATGCTGCGCCCTGGTAAGCGCGCCTCGGACGAGGCTGGCTTCACCATCGACGGCTGCCACGCTGTCGCCGTCGAGACCAAGCAGGGCGAATACCGCGTGCGCTTCGAATTGCCCGTCGGCGAGACTGTGCAGGGACTCGCTGATCGCGTGGGCGAACTTCCGCTCCCACCTTACATCGTCGAAGCGCGCAAAGAGCGCGGCCTGGCCGCGGCCGACGACGCCGCGCGCTACCAGACCGTCTATGCAGACCCCAGTGCCGCACGGGCCGCGGCCGCGCCCACGGCTGGCCTGCATTTCACGCCCGAGTTGCTCGCTGTCCTCAAGGCACGCGGCCACGATGCCTTCGACCTCGTGCTCGATGTTGGCCCCGGGACGTTTCAACCCGTCTCCGTCGATCACCTCGATCAGCACGTCATGCACTCTGAGGCGTATCGGATCCCCGCCGCCACCATGGCGGCCCTAAAGGACCGCCGACCGCGCCTCGCCGTCGGTACGACCTCCGTGCGTGCGAGCGAGGATGCCTTCCGCAAGACGCAGGGCTTTGCCGCCGCCACCGGCGATTTCAGTTCGGAGGCCTCCCTCTTCATTCGGCCCGGCGATACCATCGGCTGTTGCGAGCACCTCCTGACGAACTTTCACCTCCCGCGGTCCACGCTCCTTTGCCTCGTCGCGGCGTTTCTCACCCCTGGCTCGCCGGAAGGGCTCGCCTGGCTCAAGGAGATCTACGCCGAAGCCATCGCCCGTGAATACCGCTTCTTCAGCTACGGCGACGCCATGCTTATTCTTTGAGAATTAGTATTATAAGTATCAATTTAAGAGGTAGCTAGAAGCCGGGATAAACTCAGTGACTACTACGGGCGTGCAAAACTTCTCTTATTATGGATAAAGAAGATAACTTAATAAGCGATTAACATGAAATTGAAGCCATTTTTCAGCCCCGATGAAATTTTCGGGATAAAGGCCTTTGGTGTATTCATCATTATTTTGGGAATCTGGGGATATGTAACAGCGCGCTATTTCAAGTCACCAAGTGCCGAAGAAAAAGAGTTATACTGGGCGATGATTGAAAGGATGATGGTCGACCCTGGCAGAGATACTGCTGGAAAGCCTGCTGAAGCTCTTATCGCCGCACAGAAAGGATCAAGAGAAGCCGCGTTTAACCTAGCTGTATGTTATTTAGAGGGAACAGGTGTTATTAAGGATCAAGCAAAGGCGGTTAGTTGGCTTCGTGAGGCTGCAGGGCATGGGCACATTGAAGCGGTCCGAAAGCTCGGTGAATGTTACGAGTTCGGAAAGGGGGTTGAAGCCAATGTGATCGAAGCCTATGCTTATTTTTCGTACTCCGATATTTTTACTGCAAATCTAAATATGGTACAGACCAAGTCGGAGAAAGTGTACGAAACTTTATCTTTTGAAAATCGTCCCCTCGCTGCGTCGCGGGCCGAGTTAGTCGGGAGAGAATTATTCAATCAAGCGACCGCTTGGCTCCACGCTGATGCCGTAAAAGGCGCGCGCAGCGCCCAACGTGAACTTGATCTCATGTACCGGCTTGGTCCAGCGGGCCTCAGGGACTACTCGAAGGCGTATGCCTTTCGGGTCGTTATCGCCGAGAGCATA
Source organism: Akkermansia muciniphila (assembly GCA_943331445.1). Lineage (GTDB taxonomy): Bacteria > Verrucomicrobiota > Verrucomicrobiia > Opitutales > UBA953 > UBA953. Next base: position 7,988 of record CALQLO010000021.1, on the reverse strand, counting down.
TTTCGCGACCAAGGTGGCAACACTTCTTTTTACAAAGATTTCTGGAAGGAAACCCGCACTTTGTACGAAAAAATTCCGGAAGGAATGGCTAGGAAAAAAGCCGTAGAACAAGCCAAGGCCTTATGGCAGGAGGTGAAATCTAGCGGTGAACCTTTAAGGGTTATTAGTTCGGATAAATAGCAGCCGAGATTTAACAGGCATCTCAAGAAAGTAAGGTCTCTTAAGCCTCACGGATCTACGCCGAAGCCATCGCCCGCGAATACCGCTTCTTCAGCTACGGCGACGCCATGCTGATTTTGTAAGGATTAGGGCTCGTTGATACTGAGATCTGACTGGTCCTCCAGCGGGCGACTCTTATCCCACTTCAGCTGATTTTTATTCAGCGCAAGCTCGAGGCCCCGATCATTGGGCTTCGCGTTAAAATAGTAAGTAAAGCGTAGCTTGTTGTAGAAGTAGCTAATGGGCCCGACAATTTTCGCGTAGTGGGCGGATGCAATCGAACCATCGGCATTCATTTTTACCCGAGTTCTCAGGAAAAACCCTGGCTCCTTCCGCTCATCGGATAGTAGATGGCGCGAGCTGAAGTTGTTCGTTAAGTTGGGTTGGTAATTACTTTCCGGCGCAACGGGTGGCATGCTTAGCCGGCAGTAGGGCCAGAACCTCGGTTCGGGGATAATGCCGGAGCCTGGCTCGGGGAAAGCGATTTCCACTTTCGAATTCCAGTGGCCAAAGTATCGAGCGAATTGTTCCGGGGTGAGATTGCGGTAGTCAGGATGCTTGCGATTGAAGGCGAGGGCCTCTGGGTCCATCCTCCATCCCTCTTGGACGGAGGTGGTGCGGAAGCGGATATCCGTGACCTCGCCTTTGCCAAAGGGTGGCAACATATCCCCCTTCTCGAAGTCATAACTGATCCACGTATTCTCCGGGTAATCGCCGCCAGTAAAACGTAGGTATACCTTCCGGGCGTGGAGGGAGGTTGGATGCACCCGCCGTGGCAGGGCGAAAGTGTAAGACTGCTTTTCATCGAAGTGACAGATGCCGTACCACTCGTCGACCAAGCAGGGGTAGTGGCCATCTTTCTTGATATCAATCCGGGTAAGGCCCATGTCGGCGTTTGCGGTGAAGACGAACTTCCCGTCGGCTCCACTTTTATTTTCAATGAGCCGGTCGCTGGAATAGCGTGGGTCATTACGGCGACCCAGGACGATACGGAGGCCGGCGTCAGCGACAGGGCTTCCGTCCTCGTCGGTGATCCGGAGGGTAAATTCCGAGGCCGCCGCCGAAAGTGCGGCGACGAGGAGAAGCAGGGAGGGTAGTAGGTTCATTTGAGTTGGCCGCGGTTAATGATGAGTTGGAAGAGTGGGTGGACGAAGGGAAGGGCGACGTTCTTGTAGTCACTATGGAGCCAGCGACCAGGAGTGTTGTCCGCCTTGTGGCCAGTGGTGGGCCAGCGCACTTCTGGGGTTCGCCCCACGGCTTCCAGGTTGATGTTTTCATGTTTGGGCGGCGGCACGGGGAGATTACTCTCCAGTGGGAGGGGCACAGCCCCAGCGGCAAAGGTCAGGGCCGGAATCCCTCTAGCTAGAAGGTCATAGCGAACCATGCGATCATCCAGTAAGGGCGACGGTCGGCGCAGGTGGTCATCGTGCAGCCGCTTTTCGGCGAACGGCCGGAAGAACGAATTATTCATGAGTTGTGACCCGGAAATTTGGTCCGTCTGTGAAGGGGTGAGTTTCTCATAGTAACCTCCCGCGCCGTTTGATTGCGACCCGGCGACGTACGCTCCACGCCAGACCGCATTAAATCCCCAGCCACCCTGTCCGCGTTCCATGGCGAGGCTCGCGAGGGAGCGGGCCCAGCCCACTCCTTTTAGCATCTCTTGAGTTTTCCAGACGCCATAATCAATCGCGCGACCTTCCCAGAGTGTCGATAGTACGGCAGCGGAATCCGTCTTCACGGGGCAGTTGGTGACGTCTTCGCCGGGTGAGTAGCAATTGACGAGCGGCACCGTGGTGCGTGCACGGTCAAAGCAGTTGCTCCAAGTATAACTGCTCCGCTGGTCATCAAGGGAGAATAGTTTATGCCAGTCCGCGGCGAAGAGTCGTCGCGAATAGCCACGCCATTGCTTCTCGGTCATCTGTTCAGCTTGTAGTGAATCCGCGGCGTCCCCCATGATGGCCTCGACCGGCAGGGCCGCATTGAGCAGGAAATATTTTGCGGGCGTGAACCCAGCTTGGATGCTCTGGGAAGCGACGATATTGCCAAGACTATGCGCGATGAGTACGGAGCGAGCCGGATCGAGGAAGCCGAGTGACCTGGCGAGCGTATCGCCGCTCTGGAAGGCATGGAAGACCGCCTTGTGATAATCCAGACCAGTATCGCCATTCCAGGTTACTCCAACAAACCGCGCTTGGCTGCCCATGGTGTAGAGGCGCTTGAAAGTCTCTGCCTGCCACCCGCGCGCGGTATCCCCATCGACGTTATAACCGTGAATCATCAACACCCAGCGATTGGTGGTTTCCGTATCTGGGAGTCCTGCCGGCTCGCCTGGCAGGTTGGGTCGGCCGGGCCTCCTGGGTAAGACGGGCCGGCCATCGGTATCCCGAGCGCAGAAGTTCAGGCTCAGGTGGCGGTACATGGTTTCAATGGGTACAATCGCGATGGGCAGTTCGAAGGAAGCGACGACCTGACCAGCGTTGACGATTTCGATGCACACCGGTCGATTGGTCGGCTTGTTTGCTTCCACCAGAAGCACGCCACCGTTTCTCTCGCCCATGCCGTTGATGAAGGCCTTGGTGAGTTTGATTCGCCCTTGCGGGTCTGGTAAGCCCACGGTGGCGGCATTGATGTCGCCGAGGCCATCAGGTCCGTAGACATGAATATCCGGCTGGCGGTGGATGGAGCCGGCGGTTAACGCCGCTAGGCCTGTCTCGGTGGCCTGAAGGGCTTTATCTTCATTCCGGAGAAAATACTGATAGCCATCGTCAGGGCTAAAGGTGTCGACGAGTCGTCCGATATTGAGATTGAGAGCGAAGAAATCGATTAAGTCGCGGAGGCCATTGATCCCTTTACGGCTGGCGTCCGACTGGCCGCTAGGTCGACCCGGGATATCGGCCCGCTCTTGCGACTCGCCTTCATCCGAGTCGTCATTCACCCAAAATCGAAACGGCTTTCCACCGCTGGGCCGTTCGTCTGGTGAGATAATCCCATCGCGATCGACATCGACCTCGAGGCCCGCTTTGAGCACGGCAACCTGCAGGACTTCGTAGCGACCCGGCCCACTTCGGTCTGGGATGATTTGCATGATGAGGGGGCGACCTTCATCTGCTTTAAGAAGTTCGAAGCTCAGGGCAAAATACCGCCACTCCGCGCCCACCGCGTAGGGGGTCTTTTTCCTAAGGAGTGTCCGTCCGCTTTCAGTCAGGATGGTGACCTCGTAGGTTTGGATCTCGTTGCGCGGGTTGAGTAACACACGCTGTTCCCAGACGAGCGCATACGCTCCGCTCTTCAATCCATTTGCGGTCAACTTGGCGGCCATGTGCTCAGGCGCGTTGGCGGGTGCGAAGTATTGGCCGGAATAGCTTTCGCCTGATGGATCCGCCGGAGAATCGGGCGGCCGAGTGGAGGCGCCAAAGAGCACGCTCAAGGGCAGGTGTTTAATGGCCGGTGTGCCCTGTGCCGCCAGCCCTCCGGCCGGCGAGTTCAAGATGAGCGTATGGGGGGTGTCATGCGGATCCAACGGGTCTGACCCAGCTACGACCTCTTCCCCGTCGTCGTAGCCATCTCCGTCCGTATCCGGGTTAAATGGGTCAGTCCCAATCCCCCGCTCATCCTCATCCGAAATCCCATCGCCGTCGGAATCAATCAGGTTGAGCGAGGGAAGGGGGGCCGTCGAGTGACTGGCGGCGAAAGCGGAGTGAGCCAGCAGTAGGCAAGTGAGTCCGCCCACAAGTCGGAGAGGCGATAAGGTCAGAAACATGACCCATCTCAGAATAAGACCTTTCCTGAAAAAACAATCTCCCGAAGCTGAGGTGTTTGTGATGGGGAGTGCGCAGGGTGTCAGCGTGGGATGTGGGTCTGGACTTTATGGCTGGCATCGGGCTTTTAAATTGAACTTAAAGCGCCACCCTCGGTTGACCCTGCAACCTGGCGGGTTTCATAGTGTCGGTATGCGACTGCCCCGACGTCTCCCCGCCCTTGCCGTGCTTTGCCTGGCGGCCGTCGTGGGTGCGCAGATCGGGGACAAGCCGGGAGAGCCAATGGTGCAGATTGTCCCAGATGCGAAAATCCCGCCATCGCCGCCGCACACCCCGCAGGAGCAGCTGCAGACTTTTCAAATCGCAAAGGGCTATCAGATCTCCCTCGCCGCGAGCGATCCAGCCATCGGCGACCCAGTCGCGGCCACGTTCGGGCCCGACGGCCGCCTCTGGGTTGTGGAAATGCAGGGCTACATGCCCAACCTCGATGGCACCACGGAAGACCAGCCGCACGGCCGCATCTCGGTGCTTGAAGACACCGACGGCGATGGGGTCTTCGATAAGTCCACGGTCTTTCTGGATAATATTGTGATGCCGCGCGCGATCGCCCTCCATCGCGACGGCGTGCTCGTGGGCGCGCCGCCTCATCTCTGGTTCTGTCGCGACACGAAGGGCACGGGCAAGTGCGATGAACGTACCGAGGTGGCGACGGACTTCGGCGTGCGCGTGGATCCTTCTCGCCCGCAGCTCGCTAATCCGGAGCGCGCCCCGAATGCACTCCTCTGGGGTCATGACAACTGGCTCTACGTCGGCGCCTATACTGCCCGCTTTAAATTCAAGGATGGCCGCTGGGTCCGCGGTCTAAGTAACTTCCGTGGGCAGTGGGGCCTTTCGCAGGATGATTTCGGCCACCTCTTTCATAATAGCAACAGCGACGCCCTCCGGGTCGATGTGATCCCGTCGTCCTACCTCTTTCGCAATCCGACCCTCAGTCGCACCACGGGTCTCAACTGGAAAGTCGCAAAGGAGCAGTTCGTGTGGCCGGCCCGCGTGAATCCAGGCATCAATCGCGGCTACCGCCCGGAGATGCTCCGCGATTACAAGCTAAAGGAATACACCGCGGCTTGTGGTCCGTGGATTTATCGAGCCGACCTCTTCCCGGAGGATGCCTACGGCAACGCCTTTGTCTGTGAGCCTGCCGGTAATCTCATTTCGCGCCATGTCGTGAAATCCGTCGCCGGTGCCCTCGAGGCGCAGCCTTATTACGACCAGGCGGAATTCCTGACCTCGACCGACGAGCGTTTCCGCCCAGTCAATCTTCTCACGGGCCCTGACGGTGCGTTGTATGTCATCGATCTCTATCGCGGCATCATCCAGCACCGGATCTCGCTCACGACTTACCTGCGCGAGCAAATCGTGAAGCGCGGCTTGGATAAGCCACTGGCCTTGGGGCGCGTCTGGCGTATCGCCCCAGAAGGTTCCGTGGTCGTGCCCGCTAAGAAACTTTCGCAGATGAGCTCAGCCGAACTCGTCGCCGAACTTTCCAGCGGCAACTCCTGGCGCCGCGAAACCGCCCAGCGCCTGCTCGTGGAAAAGGGCGATGTCTCGGTGGCGGCCGCGCTCAACGCCGTCGCGAAATCCGCCGCCCTCCCGATGGCCCGTGTGCACGCCCTGTGGACACTTGAAGGGCTCGGGACTGTGACCGCCGAAGCCTTACGGCCTTGCCTGACGCATCCAGACGCCCGCGTGCGTGCTGCCGCCGTGCGGGTTTCGGAAGCGGGGATGGCGTCACCCGACCGCGAGGCAATCATCGCGCACTGGATAGAATTAGCCGCGTCAGAGGTGAGCACCGAAGTCCAACAACAGCTCGTGTTATCCATGGGCGAAGCCAAGGCACTCTCCGTGGACCTCGCCGCCGCGGCGCTGGCGAACCGGGCCGCCGACACCGCGTTCGTTCAGGACGCACTCATCAGCGGACTCGATGGCCGGGAGCTCGAGGTCTTTGAGGCCATCCTCAAAAAGCCGGCGGATTACTCCAAGACGCTCCCGGCCGCTTTGCTCCGTTGTGTATTCGCCGAGCGCAAGGCCCCGCGTGTCGAGAAGGCCTTGGCGATCATTGCCGCTTTGCCGCTCAAGTCGCAGCAGCTCGCCTTGCTCGGTGCTCTGGCTGGCCACCCGACCGTGACGGCGAAGCGCCCCGTCAAGCTTGCCGCCGAGCCGTCTTCATTGGCCAAACTCGGACAGAGTAAGGACGCTGCGATGGTGAAAGCCCTCGCTTGGTTTAAGAGCACGGTCGTCTGGCCGGGTAAGCCCGGCGTGGTCGTACCGGTCGTGAAGCCGCTCACCAACGAAGAGCACGCAATGTTCGACTCCGGCAAACTGACTTTCACCGGGCTCTGCGCCGCCTGCCACCAGACGACCGGAAAGGGGCTGGATGGACTCGCGCCGCCGCTGGCGGATTCTGAATGGGTTAACGGCGACCCCGAGCGCATTGTTCGCGTGGTCATGCACGGCCTGCGTGGCCCCATCAAGGTGAAGGGTAATAATTACAGTTACGACATGCCCGCCGCAGGCTTCCTGACGGATGAGCAAATCGCCTCCGTGCTCACCTATATCCGCCGCGAGTGGGATCATGAAGCCTCGCCTGTGCCAATCGATCTCGTGAAGAAAATCCGCGAGCAGACCAAAGGTCGTACGGATGCGTGGACGGAGCCGGAGCTGCAAAAGAGGTAGGGGCGCCACTGCGTGGCGTCCGCCTGTCTTGAGGTAGAGACAGCACCACGTGCTGTCTTCGGTACAGAAGTGCCCATCGGCCTGCGGACTGTGCTAAGGTGCCAAAGTGGGCAGCAAGTTTCCGTTCGTTGTATTAGGCAGGGTCGGAACCACGTCACGACATCGCTGCTGCCGCTGCTTGGTCGGGACGGCTCTCCGAGCCGTCCGTTCGCGGACGGAGATGCACAGCTCGTATAAGTTTCTCTCCTCGATCGGGTCAACGGCGGGCTGAGGACAGCCCGCCCTACCCAAGGCAATGCAGGTTTGAGCGAAGGACAATACCACGTGTGGTCCTGGCGTTTAATGTTATGGCGTGACGCGGCTCCGGCCCCGCCTCAGCGCTTGTCAGTGTGGGTTGTAGGGGGCAAGATGCGCCCATGTTGAACTGGTTCCTGCAAGTCCTCCGCCGCCGTCGCCGGCCGGTGAACGCGCCGGACCTCGCCACCGCCCCAGAAGAGCCGGTGCCGACCGAGCGGGCCGCGTCGACGCGCCCCGCCGACGCCAAACCTTGGGTGGGAGTCGACCTAGACGGAACTTTGGCGGAAGCCACCGCTTGGAAGGGGATGACCCATATCGGTCCGCCCGTGCCGCTGATGATGCGCCGCGTCCGCGCATGGCTGGAGAAGGGGATTCGCGTGAAGATTATGACCGCCCGGGCAGGTGACCCAGAAGGCCTCGCCGCCACGCAGGCCTGGTTGAAGACCCACGGTCTGCCAGAATTGGAAGTCACCGATAAGAAAGACTTCGGGATGATCGAGCTGTGGGATGACCGGGCCATTCAGGTCGTGCAGAATACCGGCATCTGCTTCCTAGGTACTTCGTATTTCGCCCGGCCGAAGGCACCCATCCTGTCGGATGAGATTGCCGACCGCACCTTCATCCTCGTAGGTTCGGAGCCCAAGGCCTCACCCGCCGAGTCGAAACCCAGCGCATGAAAGCCTCCCTTAAACTTGAATATTCCCTCCGCGTGCTCTCCCAGCTCGCTCGTCGTAATCGTGGTGGCGCCGTGACGCGTGTCGAAGAGCTCGCCCGGCTCGAGGCCATTCCCGCCAATTATCTCGTCCAGCTGCTCAACGAGCTCCGCGAAGGCGGCCTCGTAGATTCTAAGCGCGGCAAGACTGGCGGCTACCGTCTGGCGAAATCGCCGGAGGATATCACGCTCAAGCAGGTGCTCGCCGTCGTGGAGCCGGACCTGATCGACACCAAGATCACCTTGAAGGGTGCCTCCGGACCCCAGGT
>CALQLO010000020.1 GCA_943331445.1 Akkermansia muciniphila | reverse complement strand
GAGGCGAACCTCGGGCCTGTTATTTCCAGCCTTCATCCGTTGCGTGAATTGACTGCAGCCGCTCGGAGTAGCAAGGCAGGATTACCCTTAAGTCTCTAACGTCGTCGGCTCGTCGAGAGGGGAAACCACATCCGGCATCACGGGCGGCAACACCAGGTCAGGTAATTCAATGCCCTGATTCAGGTCAAAGTCTTGGCTGATATCCGTAACTAGGCGCTGGGGCATATCCGCTGAACCCAGGACGGATTCTTCGACGGCCGGCGAATCGATGTACGAAAGCAGCCCGGAATATTCAGCGGGGATCGTCACGCGGAGTTCGACGAAGACCAAGGCCAGCAAGCAAAGATGGGCAAAGGAACGGCCCATACGCTGAGAAAAAGCATGCAACCAAGCCATGACCCCGGCGAGCGAGCGCTCTTCCCGGCCACTCAGAAAAACCACCTGCGCACGATGCAGCCGCACCGCAGACTGAAAGCGGCGACGCAACAGCGTCGAAGCACCCAAGGCATCACGCAAGCGAGCCAACTGGGCAGCGGAAGCGGTGCCCTCAAGATAGTGGGCGAGCAAGGATTCGAATTCAGAAGTACTCATCCGCGAAACTCCTCCCCCATGAGTTCACGCAGCGCCTCGCGAGCCCGATTGATGCGGCTCTTCACCGTCCCAATGGAGAGACCGAGATCTTCGGCAATCTCCTCATAGGACATGTTGCGGACGTTACGCATGGTCAGAATACGAGCATGCTCCGGCCGAAGTTGTTCCATGCATTCGGCGACTTTTTTGACGAATTCGTTATGCTGAGCCTCGTGATTAGGGCCCTGGGCACCGTCGGAAAGGATGTCGTGCAGGGTGGCACCAGGGTCATCCCCGAGGTCGGCATCCAGCGACATGGACTGATCCCGCTTCCGGCGTCGCCAATACCAATAACGGTTACGAGCCAGATTGGTGCCAATCTGATGAATCCAAGTCGAAAAGGTCGCGGTACCGCGGAAGGAAGAAAGCACGCGATGAGCCCGAATAAACGTGTCTTGCGTGATTTCTTCGGCGTCCTGCCGATTACGCAGCAAGGAGAAGACCTTGGCAAAAATCCGTCCCTGATACTTCACCACGAGCTCGTTGTACGCGGAGATATCCCCCTGACGGGCGCGGTCCAGAGCGGACTGGTCGGCTTCGGTCTCCATTAAGAGGGCATTAAGGGGTGGGGAAATTGCGGGCGGGGGACCCACAATCGTGAGGACATATCTTTACAATCACCCCTCCCTTATCAACCTATTTAATACCCCGTCCAAAGGAGCCAATGTTTAACCTTTCAAAGAAAACCCCGACCTTGATCTGGGTAAACTGCCTTAGCGGAGCCCAAGGGACCCTCGAAAGCCTCCCGCTCACCCTCCCCGAGGGGAGCACCCCCCCTTCGGTCTCCGTCAGCCTTGACGGGGACACGGTCGCAATTGAGGCCATCGGCGGCGCCCAGGTGCTGGTGAATGGGGGCAATCTTCCCGGAAGATTTAAAGTCACGGAAGCCACCACCCTTCAGACCGCTGACACCCTTCTTGTCCTTGCCCCAGCCAGTTCCGAATCATTCGCGGGCGTCCGGACGGATCATTGGATTCTGTTCGACGCCCAAAGCGGCGACCAAATCGGAGGCTACGCTCCCCAACTCCTCCTCGGGATTGCGAATGACTTGGGTCGCGCCACCGACACCCTGGCCTGCACCCCCGAAGGACTTGAAGTCGGCTTCAGCCTTTCCCAAATCGCCCCCTTGCTCGTCACGCGCGAAGAACCGCCCTTACCGCCGAACTCGAAACCCTTGCTTGCCGCCGAACAAAATCGCGGCGCCCACGTCTGCCCGGTCTGCTGGACCCGCTTCGATGCCGGCGATGCTCTCAGCGTCGCGGTCCACGAAAATCTCCGCGGCGACCCCATCCTCGGCTCCGACGCTCGCCTCCGCTTCCATCCCACGCGCTTTAATGATCAAGGGCTGGCCGTTGACCCGATGGGACTGGCCTGCACCGATCTGGCCTGCCCACATTGCCGCCGCCAATTACCCCCCGGCTACCTCGACATGCCGCACCGTATCGTGTCGGTGATCGGCGCACCAAGCGCAGGGAAATCATACTACCTCGCCGTCCTCACGCGCATCCTGCAAGACCGCCTGCCCGATGATTTTAACCTAGCCTTCAAAGACGGCGACCCCAGCGGCAACATGCTGCTGAACCAGATGCGCAACACGCTCTTCTCCGCCGCTACGCCCGAAGATGCGCTCTTGGGTAAGACCGCGCTCGAAGGCACCACCTACGAAAAACTTCCCCGTTTGGGACGCATCGTCTCCCTCCCCCGCCCTTTCATCTATTCAATCAGTCGCCCAGGCAAACAGCGTCAGGAGACCTCCATCATCCTTTACGACAACGCGGGCGAACACTTCGAGCCAGGCATCGACATCCATGACTCACCCGGAGCCATGCACGTCGCCACTTCAGCCGGACTCATCTTCCTCTTCGACCCCACCGCCAACTCCCGCTTCAAAGCCAAGCTCGTCGGCGTCGATGATCCTCAGCTCACGCTCAAAGGACGCATCGACCAACAGGACAGCATCCTGGCGGAAATGGAAACCCGCATCAAACGCGTCCTCGGCCTTGCCCAAGGTGAACGCATCCGCACGCCACTGGCCTTCGTCGTCGGAAAGTCTGACACGTGGGAAAAACTCCTCAGCTCCCCGCTCGAGCCCGTGATGAGCGCCGGCCACCTCGATCTCGACGCCATCGAACGCAACTCCGGACGCGTGCGCGAAGTACTGGTCTCGCTTTGCCCAGGCCTAGTCGCCTCAGCCGAATCATTAGCCCAAGAGCTTCGCTACTTTGCCGCCTCTTCGTTCGGACACATGCCGGTGGTCATCCAGTCCGGTCCCAACAAGGGCCGGATCGCCCCTGACCCTCAGCGCCTCGCCCCTTCGCGCGTCGAAGAGCCCGTCTATTGGCTCATGCACCTCGCCTCTCCGGAGATGTTCCCGTCCAAGCAGACCAGCGCGACTAACGCCTCCCTTTAAAATGCCTTCGCAACTGATTTTCACCTCTGCCCCGCAAGGCCTGACCGCGGGCCGCTCTGGTTATTGCACGGTCGCCCGCCACCGCGCCCTGCCGGACCGACTGGTGCAACAGCTTGAATCTATCGGCACTCCCCACGAAGCCGCCGCCACCGCCACCTTCACGTTTCGCGAACTCGAGGCTTCGGGTAAAAACTGGTACGTGCTCTCTCGCTTCGTGGCCGGCGGTCTCGATTACACCCAGCGCGACAATCGTCTCGCACATCACTTGGTCTTCACACTTGAAGAAGCCGCCCTGCTCCCGCCCCCCGCCGCCATCGCCAGCCGATGGAACGGTTGGCGCCATGAGTGGACCGATGCTCCGACCTGGCTCGAGGGTGAAGATAAACCCCTCACACTCGAAACGCAGAGCCCCCTCATCCCCGCGACCGCTTGGCGCGAAACCACTGGCACGGGCGCAAAAGCCGCCTGGTTAATCGGCAATGCTGGTCCCGCTTCCGTCAGTTTACTCAACCCACCCGAAACAACCCGTTTGCTCAGACTGCTGGCGGAATCTTCCGCCCTCCTCGGTAAAGTCGCTTGGGCAGCCACGTTCACGACCGACGCTGCCACCACGGGTACCGACGGTTTTCTCTGGTGCGTCGGACCAGCTGGCGGCCGCGCCACCATTGACTTCGCAAGCGCCACCAGCCTGCCCGCACCCACCGGCGACTTCGCCCGCCAAGCCGCCATCGGCGTAGCTACACCAAAGGGACTCACGCCATCATCAAGCGAACGCTCGCGGAATAACGTCCCGTCATCGGCTAAGGAATCGAGTTCCTTGCCCGTCTACCTTCTGGTCGGCTTCGCAGCTGCCGCCACGATCGGTGCCGTCTTCTACCTCACTCGCGGAAATGTGAAGGAAGAGGTCCGCGTCGTCCCGGCTGCGGTGGTGACACCGGGCGCGCCAACGCCCGAAGCCACGGCGAAGGCCGAGGACATCATCCGCTCCAATGGAGCCCTCCGTGATGTCCAGAGCATGATGGAAAGCGGCGACTATGTCGGGGCCGCTAAACTCTGGCTCCAGACTTCCACGACTTCCCCGACGTTCGCCCGCACCTACCGCGAACAAATCATGCCGCGACTGCTCGGCAGTTTCTCAGCTGCCACCGTCAAACAACTCCGTCAGCGCCTTGAAAAACCCGGCATCCTTAATGACCCGAAATCCTGCCGGGATGTAATCGAAGAGGCCACGGAAGCCATCCGCGTCGGCACGGAACTCAAGGTGACGCCAGACGCGGACTGGAAACAATTAGCCGAACTCATCGAACGAGCCCAACTCTTCCTCGCGATGGACGTACGCCCGGTCCTGCTCATCCCTGGCGATTGGACGACCTCCGATAGCGGCCCCAAAGCCCCCTCGGGCGCCGATTTCAAACTTACCCGCAATGCCTGCGACCAAATCAGCAAGCTGATCGAAGCTTCCGGCGCCACGACCAAGGAATCGGTCGCCATCCGGATTCGCCTCCTGCCGTTGACAACTTTTCACCTTCGCGACGATCGCGCCAAATTCATCACGGGCGAGATTCGCCGCGGCAACGAACGTAGCTGGATTGAATCTTCCGCCGAACCCGGACGGAGTCCCGCCATCGCCATTGGCATCGGCGTGCGCAGTAATACGGTCACGCTCAACTTCCCAGACGGTGAAGGGTCTCGGGCGGGCGCGAATCGCATCATCGAAATCGCTCTGATGAACGGCGACCGCCATTGCATCGCCTTGATCGGAGACATGAAGAGCCTCAAGCCGATCAACCTTGGCCGAGCAGGCCTCCGTCTCGACCCCGATGCCAGCGTGGTCCGCCCAGCCGCATGGGCTGAAAGCGCCGTCAATGCCTTCGCTTGGATCAATGGCTCAATGGGCCTGTACCCCGATGGTCATGAGTTTCCCGATCGCGACCTTCCTTCCATCCGCGCGACCCGCTCGGTGATTGAGACCGACATCATCCGTCTCGAAAATAAACAAGGACCCGGCACCCCTCCCTACGACCTCATCGCCGCACGGCGTAAGCTTTTCCGCGACGGTGACCTCCTCCAGGCGGGCGCACCCTGGACAGTCCAAGCCGTCGACACCCAAGGCGCCGCAGGCCCCCGCCTCATTGAATTCCGTTAAGATGCTGGCCGAACGTCTCATCGCACGCATCCGCGGGCAGCTCGAACTGGGCACGCCTGACCTCGAAGCGCGTTCGCTCGCCGGCGAGTATGCCGCGCTCTGCGTGCGCGTCCGCGAACGCCTCGAACAGTGCGCCACCCTCGTCCGCGGTGGTAATGAACATGCCGCCTTCCAAATCGCCGAATCGGAACCCGATCTCCTGAGCCTCTGCGCCCTGCTGAGCTTCGCCGAATCGGAACGCTGGCACGCCCTGTGTCGCGAACGCGGCCTGCCAGCTGGCTTCCCGCTGGATGGCCAACTAATCCTCTCGATCGAAGGCCTGTACGGCAAAGAAATCGGCGAGAATCATCCACTCTATCGCGATTACCGCGATGCGATCCGCACCCGCGACGAGGACCGGGCTCTCTCCGTCCTCCGCTCGATCGTCCGCATCAATCCCGACGACCCCAACGCCCGCTCGGAACTTTCCCGCCTTTCCGCCAAATTCCTTCGCGAATCTCTTGGCAAGGTCACCACGCTACTCGCTGCCCACCGCGACGAAGATGCCATCGAACTCATGAATCGGATGGAGCGCTTCGGCGCCAGTGAACTCACCGGCGACCGCTATTGGGATGAAGCGCTGCGACGCCGCACCGTCTGGTTGCGCGCCAAAGCGGCCGAGCAAGTGGCTCGTCTTGTTACCGAGGCCGCCGAAGCGCGTGAAGGCAATCACTGGGAGCCCTGCGCAGCCGCACTCGGCCGCGTGCGCTCACTGGAACGCGACCACCAACTCAACCTAGATACGGCCGTCTCTGCCCAGATTGATAAACTGGAGCTCTGGGCGGGCGAACTTGCCACGGCGGCTGAAGCCGAAGCGGGCATCCGCGCCTCCCTGGAAAGCCTGACGCAGGAATGGACCCTCCTGCGCCAAGAATCTACCTCCAACCAATCGCCGGCCATCCTCATCGTCCGCCTCAGCAACTGGCTCGAACATGCCGCGGAACACGCCGAACGCCTTCCTGAGGGCATGATCCGCGAAGCCCGTGCCCTGCGCCAACTAACCCGGAGCCGCCTAAGCCGACGCTACACGATTCTCACCGCCTCATGGGTGGTCGCCCTTCTTTGCGCCGTCGGCGGCGTGCTACTCTGGAATTTTAAAGCCTCCCAGGAACAGACCGCCCACGACCGTTTCTCCGAAGCCGTCCGGCTCATTGAGCTGTACGACCATAAGAATGCGCTGAGCGCCCTCGACGAATTTGAACGCAGCCCCGCTGAAGACGCTACCCGGACCCAACAGGCACTGGAACTCCGGAAACGAATCACGGCACAGGTAGCCGTCGAACTTCGCCTCCTGGTCGAAGCCCGCCAACTCGCTGAACGCACCAAGGCACTGACCTTAGCCAACCTCGCTGACACGCACCGCCGGGTGCGCGCCTATAACGATGAAATGAGTAAGGTGGGCTCCGACCTCCAATCCCGCCTAAAGACGGTCTTCCCTGAGCCGGATGCCCTCATCGCCACCTGCCAACTTAAACTGGATCAGGCCCGCACCGAACTCTCCACCCTGCTCGTGGGGTTGCGCAAGGCCATGGGCGATGGTGACAACATCACCGACATCGCCGCCGCCGTCTCCACCGTGGACCAACTGAGACTGGTCCTCAAGACCCTCGCGGACACTGGCTCCAAAGAGCTAGATGAAGCCGGCGCCGAAGTCGACCGGGCCAGTGCCCGGCTCGAGGGAGAACAAAAAACCGTCAGCGCACTGCGCGCCCTGAACCAAGCCGCCGACCTGAAAGGCTATCTGGCCGCGCTGGACGATGCCGCCACGAAAACCGCGGGAGAAAAGTCCGACATCAGTAAGCGTGCTGCTTTCGTCTCCAGCAAGGCCGAGGCCTTGCAGAACCTCCCCCGTTCCGCGCTCGCAGCCCGAGTTGGTGCGATGTGGGACGCCGCGGCGACCGCTGACCCACAAGGCACCTTCACGCCGGCGACCCTCACCGAGGGAGAACAGAAAAGCCTCCGTCAACTGGCCGATGAATCTATTACCAGCAGCCTGCATCGCTACACCATCCGCAGTTATTCCGCCAAAGGAATCCAGATTATGCGGAGCGCGCTCATCGCTGGAGAAATTACGGAAAAAAGAGTCCCTATCTCTGAAGGCTTTGAAATCACCCAGCGAGCCAAGGAACTCACCCGCGAAGGCCCGCTCGTCGACTCCACCTGGATTCGTCGTGAATTCACAAATAACAACCGCGGCGGCGAAGAGGCGGCGGAACCATCCACCATCAAGGAACTCGAGCTCATCCGTCAGGTCGCCCGCTTCCAAGACCCCAAAACGGGCAAGCTGCTCGAACCTCTCATCCGGACGATGGATCGGGTGCGTCGCAGTGACTCACCCTTCCCCGAACTCCGCGCCTATCAGCTCCAGGAACTCTACCGACTGGCGGCCGTTCGTCCCGAAATCTGGGGCACCATCTTCTCGCCTTCAGCGCAGCGTGATGCGGAACAGCTCCGCCGCATCACTCAAAACGAGATCAAGCCGCTCGACTTCCTTTTCAAAGAGAAATGGGCGGATGTACAAATTGAGCTCCGTGGCTTCCTCATTCGCCAAGGCGGCGCACCTTACGCCGATGAAGCGCGCTTCTGGCGCACCGTCTTCGGAAACCTGCGCAACCGCAAACTAGTGTTTGCCGGCATGGTCGGGCGCGACGGGCAAGCCGTCCTCCGCGAACAACTCAAAGCGAGCGCCCTCTACGGTATCGATAATGACGGCAAGCCAGCGGTGCTCTTCCGCGTCGGCGCCGATGGCACTAGCACGCGTGTCGCGGATGCCGCCCCCTTCTCCCCGCTGCTTCGCTACCCCGGCACCGTCGCCGAGGCCGCCGAGGCCGCTGGCATCCCCAAAGGCCTGCTCGCACCGGATGGCGGCTGGGAAACCCTCCTCCAAGGTCGCGATCTGTAAACCATGTCCCGCTCCACCCCGTTCAGGCTCCGCTGGAAAGGTTCTGTCACCGGCCCCTTCCCCCTTCAACGCATCAACGAGATGCTGCGCGCCGGTGAAATCAGTCTCGTCCATAGCATCGAGACCGATAGCGGATGGATGACCGTGCGCGACTACCTGCGGACGACCGGACAAAATCGTCCTTCGGTCCTCCCGGACACGGGCGAGCCAGGCGACACCGCCGTCACGTCGGCCTCCGGTGAAGACTTCAACGGCCCCCACGAAAACCATCCCGACACCTACCGCAGTGCGGCCGGCGCATCACTCGAGCGAATTGTCCGCGAAGGCTACCTCTGGTGCGGCTCCACCTTCATCTTCCCACTGGTCTTCGCGATTCCTGCGGCCGTCTTTATTAATTTTTCACGCACCGGCACGAATGCCAGAGTAGTCATTTTCACCTTCACGACGACCGCAGGCTGCCTGTTGCCGATTTACTTCGTGCGGAAAGTCGGCCGCCTGCTCGACCAGGAAGGCCTCGGCGAAATCCGCCAGGCACAGTTCAATCTCGTGGCGCTCCTGACCTGCTTTGGCCTGATTCTCTGGGGACTTGGTTGCCTTTGGTACCTCAACAACTGACCTCAATCGGCTTGACGAAGCCCAAGGGCTGGGCTGGACTGACCGAACTCGGTTTTCGGTAGTGTAGCTCAGTTGGTTAGAGCGAGGGACTCATAAGCCCTAGGTCGGCAGTTCGATCCTGCCCACTACCACCACCGGGGTGATTTTAACGGCAACCCGCTTATGCCTTCACGATGGCGGAAACCGGGATATCCAGGCCATCCTTCCACAGAGACTCCAGCGCATAGCTCTTACGGATATCTTCGCGGAATAGATGGAAAAGAATATCGAAGGCATCGACCACGGTCCAGCCGCTGTCCTTCTGCGATTCGGAGCGGGAACTGACGCCGCAATCATCCAGAGCACGTTCGAGTTCAATGCGGAGGGCACGCAGGTGCGGCTCAGAGGTACCGGTCGCAATCACCAGGAAGTCGGCAACCGAGGAGATCTGACCTAGCTCCAGCACGCGAACATCGGCGGCCTTCTTGTCTTCAAGCGCCTTAATGGCGGCAATGAGGTGCAACGGGAGTTTGGGCACGACCACCATCGGACGAGCGGTCGGGGTGGCCGAACGGGTCTTGGCCTTGAGTGCCGTGGATTTAACCACCACGCGACGGGCCGGACGAGCCGCCGGCTTACCCGACTTCTTCGCACCTTTGAACGGCTTGGCGCCAGGACGGGGTTTGCCTGCGGACTTGGCGACGGGCTTCTTCTTTTGGGCGGACATGTTCAGGATGGGTAAAGGTTTCGCTCTTCGATGTGGCGGGCGACGCTGATGGGCAAGCCGTTTCGGGCCGAATCACCCCGACACTTAGCCTGCCTCAGTGCCGTCGAAGAAACATTCACCGGCGGAGCGGTCAGGATCGTCAGTCGAATACATCCCGCGAGGGCGGGTGGTGGCACGGTGGAGATACCGTCACGCGACAAAACCGCAAAATCCACTAAACCGCAGAGTTCGCCGATATCTTTCCATCGATCGAGCCGGGCCAGCTGATCGGCCCCAAGGACCCACACCCGCCAAGCCGAAGGAAACTCCCGGGCCAAATCGCGGGCAGTGTCGATGGACCAACTCACACCCTCCCGCCGAATCTCCCGATCGTCCACAACCGCCCAGGGACAATCGGCAAAAGCCAGCCTGCACATGGCCATTCGCTCCGTCGCCGGGGCCACGGGGGCCGCATTGCGCAAAGGAGCCTGCCCCGCGGGAATGACCCGGAGTTGGTCTAAGCCAAGCTGCTTCCATGCCGCCGTCGCGGCCGCGACGTGGCCGAGGTGCGGAGGGTCAAAGGTACCACCTAGAATGCCGAGCGCGGCAGGCATGCCGTCATTACGCTCAGCGCCAAGGGGAGTGGCAACCCAAAGCAGGCTTGAGCCCGAGCCCTTTGAGCGAAACTATCCCCCGATGGCGTCCCCGTCGCGATTCCTCCCTCCGGGCTTCGACCCCACCCGACCCGTGGCCATCATCGCGGGCAAAGGCCGCTACCCCGCACTCCTCGCCGAGGCTGCGCGTGCTCGCGGTGCCCAAGTCCGTCTGGTGTCCTTCGAGGAAGAGACCGACCCAGCCCTGATCGCCAGCTTCGCCCCCTCGGAGCATCGTGCCGTCCCTGTTGGCAAGTTGGGGGTCTTACTCGAATCACTCCAAGCCCTGGGCGCCTCCGGCGCCGTGATGGCTGGGCAAGTCACTCCGCGGAAACTGTTTTCCGGCATGATCCCCGACTTGAAGTTAATTGCCCTGATGGCCTCACTGAAAGAACGCAACGCCGAGACAATCTTCGGCGGCATCTCGGCCGAGATCGAAAAAGTCGGCACGCGGATGCTCGATGCCCGCGTCTTCCTCGATGACCACCTCGCCACCAAAGGTTGCATGACTGGTTGGACTTCCGGCGTCTCCGCTGAGGAGCTTGCCTTTGGCACCCGCATGGCCCGCGAGATGGCCCGGCTCGATGTCGGGCAAGCGGTCGTCACCGCCAAAGGCACGGTCATCGCCGTCGAAGCCTTTGAAGGGACCGACAACATGCTGCGCCGATGTGCCCAGACGGGCGGCAAAGAAATGCTGCTCACCAAAGCCTCCAAGCACGCCCAAGACTGGCGCTTCGATGTCCCCTGCTTCGGATTGAAGACACTGGAAAGCATGGCCGAAGGCGGGGTTAAAAAAGCAGCCCTCGAAACCGATGGTGTTATTCTCATCGATAAACCTGCCGTAGTCGCCCGCGCCAAAGAACTCGGCATCGAGCTTCTCGGCTTCAGCCTTTCCTGATTACGGCGTTCGGTCGGCGCCGTCGTACGCTGAAAACTTTTACCCTTCGAAGAAGTTCCAGCCGACGATACTTTCAGCGATAAGCCAGCCAAGAAAGAGGGCCAAGACGATCAGCAGCCAGCGCCGATGGCGCACCCAGATGCCGGGTTTATCATCCGCATGGTCCAAGCCGCTCCGGGTCGACAAAATCAACCGCAACTTGGTATACCAAGGCAATGCCGTCTTCGCCGAGAGATCGGGATGTGCGTAGACACTCTCCCGGTAGTCGGGCTTACGGATTAAACCGAGAATTCGCCGAAGCATTCCCAGTACTTACACCCTTTACCCACGCTTTACAAGCGGAGGGTCTCGGGATAAGCCCATGGGCGTGAAGTCCACCACCCGGTCCCTCCGCGCCCTCAAAGGGGTCCGACCCATCGTCTGCCTAACGGCTTACGACGCCATCACGGCCCGGATCGCCGAAGACGGGGGCGCTGATCTGATCCTCGTCGGCGATTCGGTCGGCAACACGGTACTGGGCCTACCGGACACGGTCGGCGTGACTCTGGATATGATGATCCACCACGCCGCCGCCGTTGCCCGGGCTAAACCTGAAGCCCTCATCGTCGGCGACCTCCCCTTCGGTCTCGCGCACGACAGTTTTCCTAAGCTCCTCAACTACTGCCGACGCTTCCTCCAAGAAGGCGGCGTCAAGGCCGTCAAAATCGAAGGCGGCGCCTCCTTGGCCCTCGCCATCGCTCGCCTTGTGGATGCCGGTATTCCCGTGATGGGCCACGTAGGTATGCTTCCTCAGCGCGTGAACTCCGCAGGCTATCGTCGGCGCGGCCTGACGCCCGAAGATCAGAAGAAAGTCCTCATCGACGCTCAGGCGATCGCGGCCGCCGGCGTGTTCGCGATGGTCGTCGAGTGCGTCGACGAAGCTTTCATGCCGAAGATCACCGAAGCGGTCTCCGTGCCGACCATTGGCATCGGCTCGGGCCGCGGGTGCGATGGACAAATCCTCGTCATTCACGACCTGCTCGGCTTCACCCCCAACCCGCCACCCTTCGCCCGCCCTGAAGCCAACCTCCACCGCGATGCCGTCGCCGCGGTCAAACGCTGGGCCACCAAGGTGCGTGCCAAAAAAACCAAATGAACTGCGTCATCTTCGGAGCAGGAGCCTGGGGTACCGCCATGGCCATCCACCTTTCCCGCCTCGGCCATCCCGTCACGCTCGTGCCACGTCGCGCCGAACAAGCCCTCGCCCTCGCTTCATCGCGCGAAAACAAGGACTACCTCCCGGGACACCGTCTCGCGGATTCGATTCAAATTGGCCTGGAAACCGGCCCCGCGCTGATGGATGTGGATCTGGTTTTCCTCGCCTGCCCCTCCAAGGGCTTACCTGAACTCCTCGCGAATATCGGCCCAGCTGTCGCGGCCTCCTCCGCCCGCATGGCCATCTCGCTCTGCAAAGGCCTCGACCTTAAAACCCTCCGCCGCCCCACCGAGCTGATGGCGGAGGCTTTCGGAAAAATTCCGGTCGCCTCATTCAGCGGACCTAGCAATGCCGATGAAGTCGCCCGCGGCCTCCCCACCGCCCTCGTACTCGCCTCGGAAAAAATCGACGAGAACCTACGCGACATCCAAGCCGCCCTCAGCGGCCCCTCCCTGCGCGCCTACACTTCCGCCGATGTCGCCGGAGTGGAAATCGGCGGGACGCTCAAAAACGTTTACGCCCTGGGCGCCGGGCTCTGCGATGGACTCAAGCTCGGCGATAATGCCCGCGCCGCCCTCCTCACGCGTTCACTCCTCGAAATGGTTC
Organism: Akkermansia muciniphila; assembly: GCA_943331445.1. Lineage (GTDB taxonomy): Bacteria > Verrucomicrobiota > Verrucomicrobiia > Opitutales > UBA953 > UBA953. The sequence continues at coordinate 22,419 of CALQLO010000020.1, read as the reverse complement.
GCCTCGGTGAAGCCGTCGGCGCCAAGTCAGATACCTTACTCGGACTCGGTGGGGTCGGTGATATGATGGCCACCGCCCACGGGGCTTGGAGTCGCAATCGCGCCTTCGGCGAACAAATCGCCCATGACCCTGAAGGGACCCTCGCCGCCCTCGCCCTTCGCCGCGATGCCGTCGAAGGCCACCGGGCCGCCGACGCACTGACGCAGCTCGCCCTTCGCCGCGGCATCGATGCACCGATTCTCTTCTGCCTGCACGCCATCCTGTACAAGGGTCTGGATCCGCGCGCCGGAGTAGTCGCCCTGATGACCCGCGACCTCCGCCAGGAGGCATGAACACTTCCGGCACGGTCACGCAGCCGTCGGCCATCTCCGGCCGCGGGCTTTTCGCAACCCGCCCCTTCTCCTCTGGCGAACGTATCGCCCGCTACGCAGGTCCGCTGACCTCGATCCGCCCGACCACCTTGGATGCCTCGGCGCCGGTCTATGGCCTCGAAGTCAGCCCAGGCGTCTGGCTCGATGGCTCGCTTGACGACAATCCCTCACGTCACGCCAATCACTCCTGCCAACCCAACGCCGAACTCGTCTGGCACGGCGAGGCGGAAGGTGCTTGGCTGACGGCTGCCCACCCCATCGAGCCCGGAGCGGAAATCACTTTTGATTACGGGTTTTCCCTCGCCGAAAGCCTCTTCCACCCCTGCCGATGCGGCACTCCCGAGTGCGTGGGTCGCATCATCGCCAGACCCCTCCGTCCGGCCTTGCGCCGACACCTGCGTTTTTCACGTCCAAGGGATTGACCACCCGCGGGCTGACGGTCAGTTTTCGCAGGTCAAACGCCCTATTTACTAATGAAAAAAGTCGCCCTTACCGAGCTCGATCCCCGGCTGCAGAAACAAGTCACGGCCGCCGAGCAACAGCTCCGTACCAACCCCCAGTATGCCGTCGAGGTCTTGACCGGCATCCTGCTCCGCAATCCGGGTTGTATCGAAGTCCGCCGTACCCTTCGTAAAGCTCAGAAAGCAATGCTGGGCACCAAGAAGGGTCTCTTTGATGGCCTCACCGGCGCCCTCACTTCTGGCAAAATCGCCAAGTCTGTCGAAGCCGACCCTGTCGCCGCCATCGCCGCCGCCGAGGAAGCCCTCGCCAAAAAGCCTGGTGATGCCAACGCCAACAAGACCATCGCCCTCGCGGGCATCAAACTCGGCTTCTTTGACCTCGCCGCTTTTGCCTACGAAGAACTCAGCACGAATGACCCCGCCGAAGTGCAACACTTCGTCGATCTCTCCAATGTCTGGATCACGGCCGGCGAGTACGACAACGCCCTGAACGCCGCCGATAAAGGTCTCAAACTCTACCCGGGCAACGGCGACCTTCAGGAGTGCGTCCGCAAAGCCTCCGTCAGCAAGACGATGAAAAAGGGCAACTGGGAGGATAAGGGAGACTTCCAATCCAAACTTAAGGATAAGGACGAAGCCCAACGCCTCGAGCAATCCACCCGCGCGGTCACCGACTCCGCTTCCGCTCTCGAGCAAGCCGCTCAAATGGCTGAAAAAATCCAGGCCCAGCCCGATAGCTTGGATCTTTATCGCGATATCGTCCGCCTCTTCATCGCCGCCGACGACCTCGATAGTGCGGTCGCCTGGCTGCAACGCGGCCGCCTGACGACCCTCGGTAAAGCCGACTCGTCACTCGAACGCCAAGAAAGCGACCTCATCATCCGTCGCTACGAAAAATTCTCGAAACAACTGCGCGAACTCATCGCCGCCAACCCCTCCGACAGCGCCAACAAGGACGCCCTCGCCAAGAACGAAACGGAACTCGCCGAATTCCGCCTCCGCACCGCGACCACGCTCGTCGAGCGCTACCCGAACGATTACGCCTTCCGCTTCGAACTGGGCTCCCTTCTCCTCGTCGCCCAGCGCCTCGATGATGCCGTCCAGCAGCTCCAGTATGCCCAGCGTAATCCGAAGTTCCGCCAACCGGCACTACTCGCGATCGGTCGCGCCTTTACCATTGGCAATAAATTCGACCTCGCCATCGAGCAGCTAACTTCCGCCAAGAGCGAAGTGCTGATGATGAATGACCTGAAGAAGGATATCATTTACGCCCTCGGCGAAGCCTTTGAAAAGTCCGGCAAGGTCAAGGAAGCCGTCGACGAATACAAGATCATCTACATGGCTGACTCGGGTTACCGCGATGTCGCCAAGAAGATCAACGACTTCTACGAACGCCAAAAAGGCGCTTCGGCCTAATCCCCTCACGCCTGAACTTACCGCGGTCGGTTTCACCCGCCCGCCTCCTTCTTTCTGCCCATGGCACTCACCCCCTTTAAAAGCAAACTCATCGCCGACGTCGGCGTCAGCATGGGAGACGAAGGCAAGGGCCGCCTCATCCCCGAAATCGTCCGCGAACTCCAAGCCCTCACAGGTCGACGGGATGCGGTCGGCACAGTTCTTAAGGTCAACGGTGGCGCCAACTCCGGCCACACAGTCGCAGGCCTTAAACTCAATCTGCTCCCGGGCGGCGTCGCCGAACGGGATGTCGCCTGCCTCGCGCTGGGTTCCGGCGTGGTCGCCGACCCCCGCAAGGCCCTCTGGGAAGCCCTGCCGCTAGAGAAGATTGGCTACCCCGTCCTCTCGCGCCTGCTCATCGATGAGCGCTGCATGGTCAGCGACGTCGCCCACCGCATCCTCGATCTGGCCTGGGAAGATTACCGCATCAACGTCCTGGGGCACGAGGCCCGCGGTTCCACGGGTCGCGGCATCACGCCCGCCTACGCCGATGAAGTCGGTCAATTCCAGATTCACTACTCGGAGTTCCTCGGCGACAAGGCCGCCTACGCCGCCCGTCTCTCCGCCCGGCTTCAGCGCGCCTCCGATATCGTCCGCGATGTCTGCAAACTCTCGCCCGATAAGTGGTCCGGCCTTTTTGCCAAACTAACGGAGGCTGAACTGCGCGCAAATAAGGGTGCCATCGATTCTGGCGTCTTCGCCCCCGCGGAGTTCGATTTCACCCGCTTCGCCGGCAAGACTCCCTTCACCTTTGATCTCAACGCCGTCGTGGATTGCTACTGGAAGGCGGGCACGACCCTCGCCTCGACCATTGGCGACGTCCGCGAACGCATCCTCGGCGATCTCGCTGCCGACCGCCGCATCATCGGCGAATTCGGCCAAGCCTATTGGCTCGATAAGCGGGCGGGCTTCGCTCCGAACGTGACGGCCTCGCACACTTACACGCCGGAGTTTTTCCAGTCCGCCGGCATCCCGGTCCAAGCCATCCACACGGTGGGCTGTTGCAAGGCCTACGACACGAAAGTCGGCACGCACGTCTTCCTCACGAAGATGGAGGACGCTCATCCACTCCAGCGCGCCTTGGCCAAACTGGAGTTCGGCACGAGCACGGGTCGCCAACGCATGGTGGGTTGGTCTGACTTAGTCGAGAAGGCCGATGCCCTCCGCTACGGTGGCTACGATGATTTAGTGCTCAACAAACTGGACGCCCTTTCCCCCCATGGCGAATGGCAAGGGGGCGATCTTCAAGTCTGTACGGGCTATCGCGACACCGCTGGCAAGGTTCTCTCGGGCGTGCCCCGTAACGATGCCGTGCGTCGTCAGCTCCAACCGATTTACGCCACCCTACCGGGATGGAAGGCTGACATCACGAAAGTTCGCTCCTACGCCGCCCTCCCTCCCGAAGCACGCCGCTATGTGGCCTTCACGATGGCCGAAATCGTTCGCTTGGCCTCTCGCGGCGGTGCGCTGAATTCGCTACCCAACCTCCGCTACATCGGAGTCGGCCCGGACCCTGATCAGATTGTGTCAGATATTCCGACAACGGCCGAACTCATCAAGCAGGCCTAACCTACTGGCGCCAATGCCGGCCGAGCTGACCCATAATTTCGCCGTGCCCCTCTGGGCGCTGGTGGATCAATCCAAAGTCGAAGCCGGCAAGTCCGACCTCCGCGGCCTCGCCAAGGAACTCGGCAAATGGCTAGCCCACAATTTCGACGTCGACCACAAGGGCGTCGCCATCGAAGTACCCTCGAGCGACGACCCTGACAATGAACCGATGTTCGTCGTGGCTTCCGTCCCGGAATCTCAATGGCCGGTGATGATTGCCCTCGCGCAAAGCCGGGCCTGCCGGCTCTTCCTGGTGCTTCCGACGGAAACCGGTGTGTTCACACTCAAGGAGCTGAATATCCCGCCGCTCCCCTGAACCTCAGGCGGCAAAGGCCTTCACAGTCTCGAGGTGCAACTCGGCCACTTGTTCCAAGGTGAGCCCATCCCACTTGTACCCACCAGCGAGAGCGAAGATATGCGAAATCTTCCGCGCCCGGGCCCATTCCACGACCCGTCGCTCACGCTTCAGGATCATTTCCTTGGTAATACCCTTCATGCCGCCAGCCTTCTCATAGGTGTCCATGCCGGCGTTATAAATCAGGAACTCCACGGGCTCGAGATGCCGCAAGGCCCGCTCCACTTCATCGAGGTAGGCCTCCGGGCGACCCATATCGACGTAGAAATGCCGTCGGGGATCAGTCGGCTCCCAGGAGTCAAAGCCATTGACGGTCACGTCGGCGAGCCACACCCGCTTATCGTCACCGAGGATATCAAAGGTGCCCCCGCCCGCGTGGGCATCGAGGTCAAGAATGCCCACCTTCTTGACCTTCTTTAAGGCCTCGAGGGCGGCGAGCGCTAGGCCATTGAATTGGCAGAAGCCATTACCCGCGTTGCGTCGGGCATGATGCAACCCACTGGAAAGACTCCCGGACCGGCCGTTCTTTAACGCCTCCTTCACGGCGTCGCGCATCCCTCCGGTCGAAGCCAAGATGCTCTCCAGTAAAGGCCGAGACCAAGGCCCGACTTCCAGAAAACTGTTCGTATCCTCGAAGGTGCTGCGCACGTACTCCGGCGCATGGATTAACTCGAGTTCCTGGCGGGTCGCCAACTTCGGAGCCGCCAGCTCAACCTCGCCAGCCTTGCCCGCTTCGATCATTTCGGCCACGAGCTTCGACTTGGTTACCGTCTCGGTCATTCCCTCGACAACGTAAGCGGGACTGTAAAAGACGGTCAGGGGGGTCGGTGGCATCCCTCTGTTATACAAGGCAACTACTGCTTCGTCAAATCGCCCGCTGTCATCCGCCCAAAGGCCTAAAATCAGCCCTTCGCCTGCCGGACCAACCGCCGCAAGATGACCGCCGCCTCCTGCTGGCCGCTCGGGAAAAGAAAGATATTATCGCCCCCGGTGTCCCGGGCGATGACCAGCGCATTCGAATAGGCGGTGACGTCCAAGACTTTGCCGTACTTGAAATTGAAATTCTTGATCTCGCCTTTGAAAATCACCCGCTGCGCGGTAAAGGCCAAGATGCCGCTGTCCACTTTGACGACCTGATCTTCGGTTTCACGCTCGACCGCGTAATTGCCCACCCGGTAGCGGAGGCTACCGAAAATACGCACACTCGAGGAGAAGCCGCCGTAGCTCCGGCGAACAGTGATCCGCTTCTTGAGATAGAAGTCCACCTGGGCCGTCCAATAGCAACCCTCGGCCCCGAGATCCAAATCGCAGCCCACCGGCTTCAACGGCGCCCGATAGAGACCCCAGAGTGCTTCCGCCTGGCGCATCCGAATGGCCAGCTCCGGCAATTCTTCACTCATGCGGACCCCGAGGGCCATGGCCTGATCGTTGATGGCCTTCGCCTGAGCGGGCTCTATGAGTTCATCCCCGTCGTCCTGCGTCAATGCCGACTGCACCTGCTGGGTAAGGAGTTCGCCCAACACGACCTTCCGCACCTCGGCCACGGCGGCGGCAGGGAGCGGCACCGATTGGGTAAGCAAGGCGATCTGCTTACCCTTCTCTTCCAGCGAGGCCGTCCGCTGAAGACAAGTCTGCAAACCTGCCTTAAGATAAATTGAAAAGGCCTCGCGATGGAGTTCCATCGCGCGCGCCTGCTCGAGTCCGAAGGTGATGGCGAGGTTCGCCAGGTTGGCCCCCTCCGTAGTCGTAAATAATCGATCAGCCAAATAGGTGGAGACCGCCGCGCGGTACCAACCTTCGAGCTCCTCGCGGCAACGCTTGCGCACGCTACTGCCAACCTGCTTATCAATCTGGGCGATTTCATCCTCCGTTACCCGACACTCAATCGGCGAAGCGGATAACTTATCCCAAAGCAAAACGAGTCCAGCCGTCCGGTTCCCTCGACCGAGCAAGCCGTCTAAGAAATTAGGGTCGCGCACCTCCGGCCGAGGAAAGGGCAAGACCCGCGGCAATGCCGTCAACTCAGACAATAATCTCCAATTCGCCATCCCGGGGGACCAGTAGTAATCAGTCTTCAGCAGCTCGCCCGTGGCGAGCTTCGCCATGACGTCCGCCAAGTCATAGGCGCCAATTTCAACCCCATTACGGGCTACGTGCAAGGGGTCGCTGGCCATGGGTAAGACTTACGGCGACTCCGCCCACCCGCCAAGCCCTAACCCCGCGTTCACTTCCGCAGGCGTTCTTCGATATTATCCGCCACTTTTCGACCCAGAAAATCATACCCCTCACCATTGAAATGCACATCATTCGGATTCTGCAGTTTGGCGAGGTGGGGTGTGATCGCGGCAAACAGGTCATCGGTCGACACCCCCTGTCGCTGCATGACTTCCGCGGCTAAGGCATTCTTCTCCACCACGGACGCCGCGGTCTGCTTCTGTGCCGCATTATCTGGAATCGGCGTAGTGCTCGCCCAAACGACTTTCGCGCCAGTCTTCTTGAGTCGAATGGTAATCTCTTCGAGCCGCTTGACGTAATCTGCTGCGGGCGTGGCCCGATCATGGATGCCGAAATTAAAATGGATGAGGTCCCACTTCCCCTCCCCCATCCACGCCTCGAGATTCTTGAGGCCACTGGCCGTCGGCCCGCAGTTGGCAGGGGCGCGATGGACGTTAGCTTTCCCGGCCAGATACTTGCGCACGGCCTGCGTATAACCACGTGAAACGGAATCCCCGATGAGCAACACGCGGGGCAACTTGGGGTCGTCCGACACGAAATCCCAAGCGGTGGAATGGCCGGCAATCTTCTCGCGCTTATGAATCGGTAAGTAGAAGCCGTTGCCGAGATTGGCCTGTAAGACCTTCTCCCACGCCTGCTGGTCTGCTGGCAGGGTCGCCACCAAGGCCTGATATTTTTCTTCCACGACAGCCTCTTGCGCGGCTTTCTTGGCCGCGGCTTCCTTGGCGTTCGTGGGCTCAACTTTAGACGGCTCTGCCGCCGAGAGGGCCAACATCGTTAAAAGCAGAGACCAGAGATTACGCGCTTTCATGGGGTCTCCCCATCCTCAGGCTCACCCGCCGGTCTGCAAGCCGTCAGTCAGGCCGCCGTGACCACCCGCACAATCTGCGTGAGCATCCGCCGACGTAACGCCTCGGTGCGCGCTCCGGCGGCCGGCGAGGCCATCTGCAAAGCGAACACGCCCTCCGGCCCATTGGCCGCCTGGACAAACTCGGCGTCCTCCGCCGCCCAGATACAAGCGGTTGCGCCATTGATTTCCGGATGGAATTGCATGCCGACCGTTTTACCCATCCGAAACATTTGCACCGCGCAGACCGAGGTTGCGGCCAGCAACGCAGCCCCTTTCGGCAACGCACAGGCGTCACCATGCCAATGCAAGACTTCCATTTCGGCTGGCAGCCCGGCAGTGATGGCATCGGTGCCCACCATGCGCAACGCGCCCCAGCCGACCTCGCGCTGTCGCCGACCTTCCGCATCTCGCATCGGCTCCACCCGGGCGCCGGCGGCATGCGCAATCAACTGCATACCCAGACAGATCCCGATGTTCGGCCAGTCGAGGAGGATACGCTGACGCAAGAGTTCGACGACCGGCGCTAGCCAAGGAAACTCTGGTTTACCGATATCTGCCACGCCCATCGGGCCACCCATGACGACAAGGACATCCCGATCCCCCAGGGTGTCAGGTAAAGGCTCTCCACGAAAGGCTTCGACGACTTCCACCTGATAACCCGCCATGCGCAGAAGCTCTCCAATCATCCCTGGCCCCTCATGGGCGATATTCGTAATACAAACAGCGCGCGGCATGGACTCCATCCAACCTTCGGAAAGTTGGCTGACAATATCAGGCTATCCTCGGGCACAATTTTGCTCATAATGGGTCACCGCCTTAGACCTCATGATACATCGCCTCATTCTCTCCAGCCTGCTTGTTCTTAGCCTCAACGGAGCCCCGGAGCCCGCTGTAAAGGCCGTTTCAGCCAAACCGCCGGCCAAGCCCGCCCCGAGCATCGTCGACGTCGCCTATGGCCCTCACGCCAATCAAAGGCTCGATGTCTACGTCCCCACCAAAGGTACCGGCCCTTTCCCGGTCTTGGTCTGGTATGGCGGCATCTGGAAGCCAGCCCGCAGCGTCCCCGATCCTAACCGCTTCCTGAACGCGGGCATCGCCCTGGTGGCCGTGGGCACCCGCACCCTTACGGATGGCATGGATGACAAGCAAAAGGAGCCGGTGGCTTACCTGATGAACGATGCCTGCCGCTCGGTGCAATACATCCGCGCCCATGCCAAGGAATGGAACCTCGACCCAGGACACATCGCCGTCGGCGGCGGCTCCCAAGGCGCCCTGCCTGCCCTCTATGTGGGCTGTTCCCCTGATCGCGCCAATCCCGCCGCCACCGACCCCGTCGAACGGCAATCCTCCAAGGTCACCTGCGTCGCCGCCTATCGCAGCCAACCTACCATCGACCCCAAACAAATGCAGGAATGGGTCCCCGGCGTCCAATGGGGCGCACCCGCCCTAGGCTACGCCTTCACGGAATCGCTGAAGCGACGCGAGGAACTCCTGCCCATCATCAATCGCTGGTCCCCCGACAAACTCCTCCGCGCCGAATCCGCTCCCATCTATTTCGAAAACAACTGGGGCCTGACCCAGCCTGAAAAAGTTACCGAGCCGGACTACAAAGTACACTCGCCCGCCTGGTCGCTCGGCTTCCAGAAACTCGCCCAAGCCGCCGGGACTACCTGCTTCGTGAAATACCCCGACCACCCGACCGATGGCTACGATGACATCTGGGATTTCATTAAGAAGCGCCTACTGGCACGCTGAACTGAGCCCGCCGCGGGAAGCTACTTACTGACGCCGCTCAACGGATGCTCGGTCACGACCTTCCAGGCGATTTCCTGCAGGAGTCGATTCAGTTTCTCCGCTTCGGGAAGCTTAGCTAACTGACCCGGCACCGCCAAACCAACGGGACTGCGCTTATAGATGACGGCGAAATGACAGTATGCCGCGAGCACGCGGATATGCGCCGCCGGATGACCCAAGGGGTCCGTAAAAAGGGCGCTCTGCTTGGTGATGCCAGGCGCCTCACCCTTGATCACCTTCTCGCGCAGGGCGATGACGGCTTCGCCACAAGGCACGACGGCAATCTTAGCGGCCACAATCTGCTTGTTCAGGCCAATGACGAGATCATCCACCATCTTGAAGTAGGGGTCATGTTTCTCACGCAACTGCGCGACGGTCTTGGAGTCGCGCTCGATGACCTGCGGCTTCACCCGCATGAGCCAGACTTCGGGGTCTTCAAACGGCACCCAGTTCTGCTGCAGCGTGAAACGAATCTTGGGATTATGCTCGAGGCCGAGCTTCACGAAATTCTCAATACCCTGATCCGGCAACATGGTCATCGCCATGGTGAACAGATCCGCCGAACCCGCGGTGAGGATGGGCTTGGCCTTGTTCTTGTCGGCCGGAAGATCCCAGTGCTGAATCGCCTTGGAGCCACCAATCGAGGAAATCGCCAACTGCTCGTGCCCATTGATGCCCGCCGCCTTGGCCATCTCGGCAACGAGGGGCGGCATCCACACGTGGAAGCTATGCCCAGCACTCAGCATCTTCAGGCCAGCGGGCGGCGCCGCTTCTTCCGCCGCAAAGGCAGGGGCCAGCAAGGCAAGACAGGCGAGCAGGATTGGGGTGAATCGCATTCCCGCATCCTTCTGCCTCCCCCAGACGCGTCAATCCCGACCCTTCCGAAAAATCGAAAGGGTCGGGATTGCGTCAGATCTTAGACTCTTATGACCAGCTTACTTGCTGGAACGATAGGGTCCGGCGGGCAAACCGTCCTGGCCAGCCGAGAACACGCTGACTTCAGGGAAATTCGCCCAGGCATAACGGACTTCCTTGGGCTCCTTGACGCCATCGGCCGAGATCGTGACCTTCACGCCATCAGCTTTAGCCGCGGCGAACGCCCAAGTCTTGCCGTCCGCACCGAGGAGACCGAAGCCCTTGCCGTCGTTCTTAAGCGTCACGGCACGGTCATAAGTCAGCACCCAGGCATCACCTTGGCGCTCCGCTTTCACGACGCGCGGAGCTTCGCCATCAGTCCGGGTCTTATAAACCCGCTGCAAAGCGACAGCGGCGAGGCGCTCGCCGACCGGAAGCTTATCCGTCGGGTGAATATTCTTCTGATCACCAAGGTCGATGTTCACCGACATCATGGCACCAGGAACATTGTCGGCGATCCACTCCATGGATTCGCGAATCTTCGGCCAGCCAGCATCTTCGACCGCGAGGTCAGGCTTGCGCATCATAAAACGAGGCAACTGGACGATGATGAACGGGAATTCCTTACCCCAGGCTTTGTGCCAAGACTTGATCATGGCTCCGAGCACCCACTTGTAAGCTTCCGGCTGGCCGGCATTGGATTCGCCCTGATACCAGAGCGCACCACGGACGGAGTAGCCGACCATTGGGGCAATCATGCCGTTCCAATTCATGTGCGGACCGTTGGCCCAGACGGGATTCTGGCGCTTGTCTCCCTTGGCAAACGCTGCGGCCTTAGCGGCCACCCCAGCGGCTTCTTTCTCTTCCCAGCCTTTGGCCTCAGGGACCTCATCGTACATCCCCTTCGGACCCCAGGCCTCGGCCCGGGTACCGCCGATAGAAGAATGAATCAGGCCGACGGGCTGCTTGATATTCGCACGAACTTCGCGACCGAAGAAATAAGCGGCGGCCGAAAAACTCGCGACATTCTCGGGCGCGACAATCTTCCAGGTGCCCGGCATATCCTCCATGGGCGCAGCTTTGGGCGTATGCGGAACATAGAAAAGGCGCAGGCCGTTATCGCGCGAGCGAGACTTGGCTTCGGCCGAGACCGCCGGCAGACATCCGCCAACGGTCATATCCATATTGGACTGACCGGAACCGATCCAGACTTCACCGACGATGACGTCGTGGGCGGTGAAGACTTCTTCGCCGGAACTGACGACGAGGTCCTTGCCTTCGTCGCTCGGCTTCAGGCCAGCGAGTGCCAGCTTCCATTTGCCATCCGCTCCGGCCACGGCCGAAGCACGGGCCGAACCTAGGGCGACGTCGACCTTGGAACCAGGGTGAGCCTTGCCGAAGACGGCGGCGTCACCGGCCTGCAGGACAGCATGGTCGGAGAAAACGGAGACGAGCTTAAGTTCGCCAGCGGAGGCGAGGGCGGAACAGAGCAACAGGATGGGGGTAATGCGGGGTAGCATGCCCTTAAGACACCGCCTTTACCCCCAGGTTGCCAAGCCCTAACCACCGCTCTCCTATATTAATAATTAGACTCCCCATCCCTCGCCAGACGCTTACTAATTACCCCATGAAGCCCCTACCCCTGCTCCTGCTTGCCCTCACCTCCGGCGTTTTAGCCGCCCAAGACGGACCCCGTCCAAATTCCAATCCCGACCAGGCGCGCCCGCCAGTCGAAGGCCCCCGCCAACCCAATATCCAACCCAACAACGACGCCCAGCGCGGAAACCGCAACGCGGGCCCGATGGTCCAGCTCTCCCCTGAAGAACAACAGCGCCTCCACGAGGCGATGCAAAAGGCCCAGCAGGATCCCGCCGTTCGCGAAGCCCATGAGCACGCGGCGAAGGCCCAGCAGATTGCCATGGAGGCGCAGAAGAAAGCCCACGAGATCAGCGACGACGCCGCCCGCCGCGCCGATCCTTCCGTCGCCCCAATTCTCGAAAAAATCCGCAAGGCCATGGAAGCCCGCCAGAACCGGCAGCCCAATCAGCCGACGCCGGGAAATGGCCCTCAGTCCAACCACGAGCCCAAGCGCGTTCTGCAGAACAATCAGAACCCGGAGAACAATCACCGCGAAGATAACAAACCCCGCAACCCCGACGCCTCTCAGCGTGTCGGCAGCAACGAAAACCCCTTCGGTGGTAATCGCGTCGTAAAAAATCCCAACCAGCCGACGCCCGAAAATAATAACCACGAAGTCGGTAAAAACTCCAAAAGTCCTCAACGCCAAGACCCGCTGGCCATCCTCTCCCCGGATGAACAACGCCGAGTCCGTGAAGCGATGGGCAAAGCCAACTCCGACCCCTCCCTGAAAGAAGCCCGCGAGGCCGCCGCTGCGGCCCAGAAGAAGGTCATGGAATTGACCGAGGAACTGGCCCGCAAAGCCGATCCCGAAATCGCCCCTCTCCTCGACAAAGTCCGCAAGGCCATGGAAGCCCGCCGCAATGCTCCCGTGCAGGAAACCAATCGTAACCGCAAGCAGGGCGAATAAGCCCTAGCCGCTCCCTTCCAAGGCCGACTCATTGAGTCGGCCTTTTTATTTCCCATCGCCTCCATCCTGTTCATATTCACCGCACCCCTCCCCGCTCATGTCCTTCCGCCCCACGCACCTCTCACCCTGGTACCTTACCGCGGCCCTCCTCCTTGCGTCCATGGCTGGACTGAGTGCGGCCGACCCTCGCCTCGAGCCCCTCAAGGATCTCAACGGGTACTTCCCCTTCCCAGCACCGAAGTCTCTTCAGGAATGGGAACCGCGCCGCGATTTCGTCCGGCGCCAGCTCGTCGTCTCTCAGGGACTTTGGCCGATGCCGACCAAGAGCCCCCTTAACGCCGTCATCCACGGCAAGATCGATCAGGGCGATTACACCATCGAAAAAGTCTACTTCGAGAGCGCTCCCGGATTTTATGTGACCGGCAATCTTTACCGCCCGAAGAATGTCACGGGCAAGGTTCCCGCCGTCATCTTCCCCCACGGGCATTGGACCGACGCCCGCTTCCTCTTCCAACCCGATAAATTTGTCCGTGATGAAATCGCTACCGGCCAAGAACGCTTCGAGAACGGCGGCCACAGTCGCTTCCAGTCGATGTGCGTCCAGCTCGCCCGCATGGGCTGCATCGCCTGGCAAATCGACGCCCTAAGCGATTCCGACTCTATTCAGTTCTCGTCCGCCATTGTTCATAAGTTCGCTAAACAGCGCCCTGAAATGAATACCACGGAAGACTGGGGCCTCTATAGCCCGCAGGCCGAAGCCAATCTGCAGTCCATCATGGGCCTGCACACCCTCAATTCCGTCCGGAGCGTGGACTTCCTCCTGACCCTACCCGACGTCGACCCGAAACGCATGGCCGTCACGGGCTCCAGCGGAGGCGGCACCCAGACGATGCTCCTCGCCGCCACCGATGACCGTCTGGCCCTCTCCTACCCCGTCGTGATGGTCAGCACATCCATGCAAGGCGGTTGCTCCTGCGAGAATGCCTCCTTACTTCGCGTCGGCACCGGCAATGTCGAAATCGCCGCCCTCATCGCCCCTAAACCTCAAGGAATGAATAGCGCCGATGACTGGACGAAGGAAATGGCCACGAAGGGCTTCCCTGACCTGAAGGCCCTCTACAAACTCTACGGCAAAGCAGATTTTGTCACCCTTCAGCGCGGCGAACATTTCCCCCATAATTACAACGCGGTCTCGCGCATGGGCTTCTATGCGGTCCTCAACAAGCACTTTAAATTAGGCCAGCCCGAGCCTGTCGTCGAACGCGACTACGCTCCGCTCAAAAAAGACCAGCTGACCGTCTGGGACGCCGCCCACCCTGCACCCAAAGCCGGTGATCCTAACTTTGAACGCGGCCTCCTGAAATGGTTGAAATCTGATGCCCAGCAGCAGCTCCTCGCCGCCGCTGGCTCCAAGGAAGGCCGTGACCACATCCTCCGGCCTGGCGTGGAAGCCATCATCGGCCGCACGCTCGCCAGCACGGGCAAGACCACCTGGACCGCTGCCCCCCACCCTACTGGCGACGATCGGACCATTGCGGGCACGGTCACCAACGTGACACACGGCGAAGAAGTCCAAATTGAATTCCATTTGCCGCGTAACGCCGACGGGCGAGCGGTCTTGTGGATCGATGACGCGGGTCTTAGCTCCGTCCGCAACTCCGATCGCAAGCTACTCCCCGCAGTACAGAAACTCCTCGATAGCGGGGTGACGGTGATCTCCGCCCAGTTGCTCCTGCAGGACGCCCCAACCACGCCACACCGGGTCGTCAAAGAAACCCGTCAAGTTCCAGCCTATACCTTCGGCTACAACCATGCGCTCTTCGCCCAACGCACCCACGACGTCCTGACGCTGATTAGCTTCCTCGGTGCCTCGTCTGATCGCTCACTGCCTGCCATCAAATCGGTGGCGTTGGTCGGCTGCCATCACTCCGGACCCATTGCCGCGGCCGCCCGCGCCCTCTCGGGCTCAGCCGTCGCCAAAGCCGCCGTCGATACGCGGGGCTTCCGCTTCGCCAAGCTGCTCGATTACCGCGACCCGATGTTCCTGCCCGGCGGCGCCAAATACCTCGATGTCCCGGGCCTGCTCGCGCTGAGCGAACAACTCCCGCTCCTCGTCGCCGGCGAATCGGATAATGCCCTCTTCCCTGCGGCGAAACTCAGCTCGAGCGATGACTTCACGGCGGCCGCTTCCGCGTGGTTGCTGCAATGATTTCGCGGCGCTCCTTCCTGACGGCGGCGTCGCTGGCACCATTGGCTGGCTTACTCGCCGCGGACACGCCTCCGCGGATCCGCATCGCCCAAATCGGCACCTCACATGCCCATGCGAGCGGCAAGATGGATGCCCTCCGCTCGCTCTCCGACCTCTTTGAAGTGGTCGGCTACGCCGAACCCATCGCTTCTCGCCGGGACGCCGCACAAAAAGCCGCGACTTTCGCCGGACTGAAATTCCTCTCTGAAGAAGAAATCCTCGCCGATGAGTCGATCCAAGCGGTCGTCATCGAGACCACCCTCGAAGACTCCGCCCGCGCCGCGCTCGCCGCCCTCAAGGCTGGTAAACATATCCACCTCGATAAGCCCGGTGCCGAAAAGCATGCCGATTTCGTGGCCCTTCGTCGCTACGCAGCGGAGCAGAAACGGACGGTTCAGATGGGCTACATGCTCCGCTACAATCCAGGCATTCAACTCCTCGTCCAAGCCGTCCAAGAAGGCTGGCTCGGCGAGATCATGGAAGTCGATGCCTCGATGGGTAAGCTGATTGATGAAGGCACGCGCAAGCGCTTCGCCCAACTTCCGGGCGGCGGAATGTATGAGTTAGCCTGCCACTTGGTCGACACGATCGTAACCCTGCTCGGCCCACCCACCTCCGTCCAAGCCTTCGGCAATGCGACCCGCGCCCCGCAAGACAAGTTCATCGATAATCAACTCGCCATCCTCACCTACCCCAAAGCGACCGTGACGATCCGTTGCAACCATGCCGACCCCTTTGGCGGACCAAACCGTTATATCACGGTCCGCGGCACTCGCGGTGACATGGAGATCCGTCCGCTCGAATCCGGCAAAGGCATGCTTCGTCTCGATCAAACCCGCGGTACCCTCAAAGAATGCCGCCTCTCTGATGACGGAAAGAGCCAGGTGATGATGGCCGTCCCACGATTTAAGAAAGGTGACAACTATTTTGGACTCCCTGTACCGAAAGGCCGGTACGATGAAGAATTTCGCGACCTGGCCCGCGTCCTTCGCGGACAAGCCTTTGGCTGGTCCGCGGAACATGACATCGCCGTCCATGCGACGGCGCTACGGGCCGCTGGACTGACACCGTAAGGCCTTACTTCAAGACCTGGGCGGCCGCCTCGTGCATTGCCGCGGCCTGGGCTTCATTCAACTTACCCGTCCATTTAGGAGCGGGCGACTTCACGTCGTAAATCTTGCCGTAAAAGATCAAGGCATTGAGGTAAGTGCCGATAAATTCGGGATGGGAATTGTCCTTCTGGTGCAGCCGGATGGGCGCCGACGATAAATAGTTAAGTTCCCAAGCGTCACCGCAGGGAACCACCATCGCGGCATTCTCCTTGGCCACCACGCCATACCATTTACGGAGCCGAGCCTGCATCTCTTTCGGATCAGCCCCGACGTCCGGCCCCTTCTTGGTCGACGCCCAATAGCCTGGGTGCCGTGCCCACGTCTCGTAGAAATAGATTCGGGCCACGGGACTCTTCGCGCGCACCCGCCTGCACAGCTCGGCAGCGCTCTCGACAAACTCCTTCCGGACCGCTTCATCCTTTTCGGCGATAGCCGGCTCCTGACTCTGCCCCTGAAGAACGACGACATCCCAGCCCCCCTCATCAATCAGCTTCATACTGGCGACGAGACCCAACTGTTGCTTGAGCGTGCGCCCGCCGGGCGTGGCGGATTTGATTTCAGGCACTTTGCGACCAGCACTCTTCACGACCTCTGCGAAAACATCCGGGAGCTTATTCACGCCGGTGTAACTATTGCCGATAAACAAGACCCGCTGCGGATCTTCGGCGTGACCGACCAGCGCACCTAGCAACAGGGGGATGATGCTTAAAAACAAGTTAAGGCGCATGGCCGGGACTTACTTCGCAGTGATACCCCAGATTTTCTCGACCACGAGTAGCATACCTGGATCCTTCTGCTG
Source organism: Akkermansia muciniphila (assembly GCA_943331445.1). Lineage (GTDB taxonomy): Bacteria > Verrucomicrobiota > Verrucomicrobiia > Opitutales > UBA953 > UBA953. The sequence goes on along the minus strand of CALQLO010000020.1, from coordinate 5,728 downwards.
GAGCTCGGCGCGGTCAAAGGGCTCGAAGTCATTCCGGGCGAAATAGGCCTCGGTGCTCTCGGCGAAATACTCCATCTGGTTATTCATCGCGTAGGCCTTCTCAGGCTTGTCGGTGAACTTAGTTCCCGTCCAGCGGCGGACCGCGTCATAAGTCCCGGAAGCCTTGGCTTTGTCGTAAGCGCCCTTGATCTCGGGGTTCTGATAGCCGCCCAGTACAACTTTATCGTGGTAGGCATGGGCCAGCTCATGCAGCACGAACACGGGCATGCGCTTGGTCTCGGCTTCAAACTTATCGACATCCGTAAACTCGACCGACTTCGCCATGCTAATTTCGCGGCCGGTCTTTTTAACCCAATCGAGCCCACCGTGATATTCTGCCGTGGGGCGGACTCCGGGATAGGGCAGCGTGAAATTGAGCGGGGTCTTCTTCAGTTCCGCGGCAGCCTTGGCCGGGATGAGCTTCAGGACACCCTCCAGATGCTTATCCAGCAAGCCCACGGCTTTCTCCACCACCGCTGGATTCTTGTCGATGAGGCGCTGGTCAATCCGGAGCGTCCATCCGCGCACATTCCGCACCTGTCGATCCCGCCCCGCCATTTGAACAGCGGCACGCCCGAGGGCATCCCCCACCAGGAAATAGGTCTCCGCATTCCCGAACTCATGATGCCCGTGCCCAGTATTCGGGGAATCTTCGGCCTTACGGACGAAATCATGGGTGGGTACAAAGACGACGTTGTCTTTGAACTCAGGGCGATTCGCCACCGACTCCTGGGCCTTACGTAAGGCCGTCCACTCCTTCGGGGCATCGACCCACGGACCAGTCAGTTCACCGATAATCATGGGAAGTCGCGGTACGCCAAACTCCGTCCGCACGTCGTTAATGAGATGGACGAGATTCTGACCATACTCAGGTACGGCGGTCTTGGGGTTCACGCCATCGTTCCAACCTTGATACCAGATGAAACCGGCTAACTCGACGGACTCACCCGCATAGTCAGGAAAATCCTGCTTTAAGTTGGCGAGCGCCTCGCGCACCTGCGCCACCATGAGCTTATAATATTTTCCGGTCTCACCACCCGCGCTCGGCGGGCGGAAATCCTGATAGAGGCTCTTGCCTCCCCAGGCGGCCTTGATGATCAGCACTTGGTCGCGATAGGCCTCACCGACCACGTGGCCAAATTGATACTCGGGACCGAAATGATGCTGGTCGCCATACACCGCGTAGCCCAAACCGAGCCCGCCCTTCAGCAGCGGACGATTCTCGCGCTGGTAGCGGATCCACACGTCGGAGCGCACCACCCACTTGCCGTCCTTGTCCTTAAGGTGAGCATAGCGCGCAGCGTTGTCCGGTCGCGCCATGACTTCCACGAGCGTACCCTTACCGCCGTTATAATCCTTGCCCGTGAGATCAACGACGGCCTGGCCCTCCATATTGGACTGACCAGCCAAGATGAAGACCTTGAGCTTCTTCACGGGCTCGGCCGCACCCAATAGAATAGACCAGCACAGCAGGATCGGGGCAAATCTCATAAGGGACTTATCGGCTCATTACCTCGATCCCGCAAGCCGAACCCCTATCCCGTTTTCAATTCAGACCTCGATTCAGTCCTCGATTCAGCCATCAATTCAGTCCTCCTCTCTCCCATGTTCACCGCCCCCTTCCCCCTCTCCGGCCTCGCCGATGAAGCCGCTGATGACATCGACGGCCAGATTGCCGCGCATAAAGCCCTCGGGTGGTCGGCCATCGAACTCCGCCTGCTCAACGGCAAACAGTTCTCCAGTGCGGCGGTGTCGGATGATGAATTCAGCCGGGCCGTCGATAAGATTGAGGCGGCTGGCATGCACGTGAGTAGCTACGCCTCGGCCATCGGCAACTGGAGCCGCCCCATCTCCGGCGATTTCAGCACGGACTTGGCTGACCTCCGCGTCCTCATTCCCCGCATGCAGCGGACACGGACGAAGTTCGTACGCACCATGAGCTGGGTCCGCGGTGAGACCCCCGAGGACACCTGGCGCGATGAAGGCGTCCGCCGTTACCAAGAAATGGCCAAACTCGCCGCCGATGGCGGCATCATGCTCCTCCACGAGAACTGCGAAGGCTGGGGCGGCCTCTCGGGCGACCACGCCCGCCAATTCATCGAGCGTGTGAATCATCCTAGCGTCCGCTACCTCTTCGATATCGGCAATACCGTCTCCTATGGTCAGGCCACGATGGCCTTCTACCAGGATATTCTTCCCTTCGTGGAATACGTCCACATCAAGGATTGCCGACGCAACCCGGCGGGCGGCAAGAGCAACGCCTTCACGTACGCGGGTGAGGGCGACGCCCATGTGCGCGAAATTCTGACCGACCTCATCCGCCGCGGCTATAAGGCGGGCGTTTCCATCGAGCCCCACGTCGCTAGCATCGTCCACCTCGGCGAAGGCACCAAAGCCTCCCCGCAGGAACGCTTTGATTCCTACGTACGCTACGGCCAAGGCCTCGAAAAGCTCCTCAGCGAGATCCAGTCCATCTCGAGATAGGGACAGCACCGCGTGCCGTCCTCGCTTACGCCCCTTGTCCCCGCGTCACCATGCCCACGCGTCCCCTCGAAGGCTCCGCTTCGCAGGTAGGGGCAGCACCGCGTGCTGCCCTAGTTGCCTCTCTGTGTTCCCAACCGCTAACCGCTTCCACCTCGCGACCCCGTCGCGCAGGTAGGGACGGCTGTCCCCGCCGTCTGTTCGCCGACCAACAATCGAACCTGTTCGCCGTTCCTAGACTCTGCCTTGGGTAGGGACGGCTGTCCCCAGCCGTCCGTTCGCCTACAGAGCTACGCACCTCGATCGAGTTCCTATTCTCTCTCTGGCCCTCGTGTCCTCAGGCCCTCGCTTACGCCCCTTGTCCCCGTGTCACCATGCCCACGTGTCCCCTCGAAGGCTCCGCCTTCGCGGGCTAGGGACAACCCGCCCTACCCAAGACAGCGTCCCCTCTCGTTCCCCGCACGGCTCCGCTGCGGTTCACTCGCTATTCAAATGTAAAGTCGCGGAATAACCATGGGCGCTGTAGTTCTGACTCACCTCAATCAGGACCACATCGGCGACGCGCTCGCTGCGTACTTCCGTCGCTTTCTTTTTTTGCGGCAATTCCTTCAAGGCAATTGCCCGTTCCCTCCAATGCCTGAAACCGATGCGCGCGGGAGCCACCTCGATCAACGCCAACACGGTTATCATGACAATGTTCAACACCGGAAACAGTGATGAATAATTCATATTTAGAAATATGAACATGTTTCGGCCGGACGCACCTGTTCTTTTAGAAAATAAGCAAAAAACCTCAGGGGCATCTATTCGGCGGTGTCCCGTCATATCGGCCCGCTTATCCTCCGGTCCTCGCTTACGCCCCATGTCCCCACATCACCATGCCCACGTGCCCCCTCGACAGCTCCGCCCTCGCAGGTAGGGACGGCTGTCCCCAGTCGTCCGTTCGCGGCCCTCGCTTACGCCCCTTGTCCCCGTGTCACCATGCCCACGTGTCCCCTCGAAGGCTCCGCCTTCGCCGGTAGGGACGGCTGTCCCCAGCCGTCCGTTCGCCGACCGACGCTGCGTAGCTCGCCGTCCATACTCCATACTCCATACTCTATACTCTCGCATTACCTCCCTCCGCCCAACGGCGGGTTGAGGACAACCCGCCCTACCCAAGACAGCCTCTCCGGCCCTCGCTTGTCCCCTTGTCACCATGCCCACGTGTCCCCTCGAAGGCTCCGCCGCGCCCAGCTGACCCGCCGCGGCCGTAGGCACAAAAAACCCGCCACTTTCGCGGCGGGTCGATTCGGTCCCGGTTGCCCGGTTCCTGAAGTAAAGCCGATTAGGCCTTAACCTTCTTGTCCTTCTTCTTGTCGGACTTCTTTTCGTCGCCAGCAGGAGCGGCGGCACCAGCGTCCACGGACAGAGCCTTGGTCACGGCGTGCTTGGAGGCTTCGACCTTAACGGCCTTACCAACGAGATCCTTGAGGCCTTCGGCACCCTTGGTTTCCGGGGTGATGGTGATCGTGGCGTCCTTGCCACCCTTAACGGAGACGACGATTTCCTTCTTTTCGGCGTTGAAGGACTTGAGGGTGCCTTCGGAGGTAACGGTCACACCACAACCAGCCTGGGCGGCGGCGGCGAGAGCGAGGACTGACAGGATGCTGAGGATGTTCTTCATAGTATGTTCTTAGGGGAGAAGCTGTTTTCTGGAGGATTCCTTATGAAAAGCAAACAACAATCTGGGTTGAATCCCCTAATGCGGGTCGCATCTTGCGGGGATGAAAAGGCCGCCCTACCGCTTGCTTGCCCTGTTAGTAGCCTTTTTGAGCTCATTTTCTAGCTCCCTGAGTGCGCATTCGATCCCCGACATCCCCGTCCGGGCGGACTTTAAATCGGGCGGAGAAGTCGAAATCACCGTCGAAATCAACCCCCGCAACTGGGAAGTCAGCCCCGCCGAAGCCCCCTCCTTAGAATATAAGGCCTTCCTGGTTATGCCCAAGGCCAAGAAGGATGAGCTCCTCGAACACACGAAGAACTTCATCGCCGACTTCCTAGAATTCACCTTCGAGCCCCTCGGTCGGGTGCAGCCCGACTTCACCTTCGATTACGTCGCCGAAACCAGCAAACCCCTCAAGGCCATGACCGATGCGGTGGTCGTCCGCGGCAAATGGAAGACCACCCTACCCGCTGGGCTGACGGGCTGGAAAATCGCTTCCAAGCGCGGCCACAAAGTTTCCGTGGTTTTCATTAATATTATCAACGGGCAAGAACACCCCCGGGTGAACGTGCTCTTCCCTGGCGAAACCAGTTTCACCCTCGACCTCACGGGACTCGCGGCGGGAATTCCCTCGAAGGCCACCGCGGGCTCAGTTTCGGCCAGCGGCGATAACCATGGCGGCTGGCATACGTTCACCAGCTTTCTCGCCAACGGCTACGAACATGTCCTCCCCGTCTCCGAGATGCGCACCGATTTCACCAAAATCATCGCGGGGCTCGATCACATTCTCTTCGTCCTCAGTCTCTTCCTATTCAGCCGTTCTTGGCGACCAGTCGTAACTCAAGTCACCGCCTTCACCCTAGCCCATTCCCTCACGCTGGGACTCGCCGCCGCCCACCTCATCAATGTACCGTCCAAAATCGTCGAGCCCATCATTGCGCTCAGTATCGCGGCGATGGCGCTGGAGAACATCTTCCGACCCCGCTACTCAAACTGGCGCATTGTCATCGTGCTCGTCTTCGGCGCCTTCCACGGCCTGGGCTTCGCAACCGGACTCAATGAGCAGATTGACATCAAGAACTCCTTCCTTCTGGCCTTAACAGGCTTCAATCTCGGCGTCGAAGGCGCCCAGCTCACCATCATCGCCCTCGCCTTCGCCTTTACTTTCTGGATCAAAGACGAAGTCCGCTACCGTCGCTGGTTGGTCATCCCTGCTTCCTGCGCCATTGCCATCACGGGCATCTATTGGACGGCGCAGCGTCTCTCAGCCTGAGGCCGTCTTAGTCGAGCGGGGTTTCGGACAGCCGAAACTCAATACCTCTGGTACGGCGGGCACTCCCGAGCCCGCCGCCCGCATTACCCCACCCCAACCCTTCACCTCACCTCGTGACCGTCACGGTGGTCACGGCGTTGCGAGTCGGGTCGTACACCTTTCCGCTCAACTGGACTCCGGTTACGGTGAAAGTAATGCTACCCTTCTGGGTCGCCGACATCCGAGGCGTGGCG
>CALQLO010000019.1 GCA_943331445.1 Akkermansia muciniphila | reverse complement strand
TATCTTCAAGGCCCTCAACGGCCTGCCCGCCACGATCCGCCTCCTCGACCCGCCCCTCCACGAGTTCGTGCCGCACGACGAAAAGTCCCAGGCCGCCCTCGCGAAGAAGCTCGGCATCAAGACCGAGAAAGTCATCGCCCGCGTCGCCGCCCTGCACGAGTTCAACCCGATGCTCGGTCACCGCGGTTGCCGCCTCGGCATTGCTTACCCGGAAATCACCGAGACCCAGGCTCGCGCCATCTTCGAAGCCGCTGCGGCGGTCCAGAAGAAGGGCATCAAGGTGAAGCCCGAAGTCATGGTGCCCCTCGTCGGCTTCAAGCGTGAGCTCGACCTCCAGGTCGAAGTCATCCACCGCGTCGCCGCCGAAGTGCAGAAGGAACAGAAGGTCAAGATCGCCTACTCCGTGGGCACGATGATCGAAGTCCCTCGCGGCGCCCTCACCGCCGACGAAATCGCGCACACCGCCGAGTTCTTCAGCTTCGGCACGAACGACCTCACCCAGACCGCGCTCGGCGTTTCCCGTGACGATATGGGTAACTTCCTCAACGCGTACACCGAGAACGAGATCTTCAAGAAGAACCCGTTCGCCACGCTCGATCAGACCGGCGTCGGCCAGCTCATCCAGATGGCCATCGAGAAAGGTCGCAAGACCCGCCCCGACATCAAGCTCGGCATCTGCGGCGAACACGGCGGCGAACCCGAGTCCGTCAAGTTCTGCCACCGCGTGGGTCTGAACTACGTCTCCTGCTCGCCTTACCGCGTGCCGGTCGCCCGCCTCGCCGCTGCTCAGGCTGCGATCGAAGAGAAGCGCGCCGCTAAGAAGTAAGCCGGCCGACACGGCCAAGCAAAGGGGCGCCCCGCGAGGGACGCCCCTTTTTTGCGCCTAGATTAAAATGCGCCCCTTATGAGGCGTACCTCATCATGATGAATAGACACGTGAGCAAAGCGGCGGCAATCCCCAGAAACGCCCACAGCGTCCGACTGCCGACGCCACGCGAAGAAGATTTGCGCGAGTGACCGGCGGCGCGGCGGAGACGGCGGCCGCGCGAGCTCACGCGCTGCACGGTGACGTTCGGGTAATCGCGGCCGGCGACAGGCTCGACCGCACCGTAAGCCAGCCCCAGCCGAATCAGTTCGGCGTAGGCGTTCGCCTTACGTGCAGGCACGAGGCGGTCGAAACCATTGCATTCACGACCCACCACGAGTCGCTCGAGGGCCAGCATGGCATCGGGCGAAACCTGGACGGAACGGTGATGGGACGAGGACTCTCTCAAGGGTTTTGACTAAGTTAATTTATCGTCCCGGTAAGTCCTTGCGACAAGTCGATACTCGCGTCATTTCCCTAATATAATCTTCAGATTACCGTCGAACTTTCTGATGACCAATCCCACCCATAGCCGCGAACTCCCCGTCGCTCTTTCCATCGCTGGCTCGGATAGCGGTGCCGGTGCGGGCATTCAAGCAGACCTCCTGACCTTCGCCGCCCACGGCGTCTTTGGCACCACGGCCATCACCTGCCTGACAGCGCAGAACCCTCACGGGGTGTCTGGCATCCAGGCCACGACGGCTTCATTTGTGACAGAACAGTGTCGGCAGGTGGCCCAACATTTTCACCCCAAAGCCTTGAAGACGGGCATGCTGCTCAATGCCGAAATCGTCCGCGCGGTGGCCGAGTTCATCCGCTCATCAGGCATTCCCGCCGTCATTGATCCGGTCATGGCGGCGACCAGCGGCGCCACGCTCCTTGCTCCGGACGCCATCGACGCCGTGCGCAAGCAACTCATCCCGCTGGCAGCCGTCGTGACCCCAAACCTCGATGAGGCGACCATTCTCCTCGGCCGAAAAGCGCTCGGCGGCCTGCACTGCGCCGAAGAGGCTCAGGAGTTGGCCCGAATCTTCAACGTCCCCTTCCTGCTCAAAGGCGGGCACGCGGAGGGCGACGAACTGGTAGACGTCCTCGCCACCCCCACCGGTGAAACCAAGAGCTTCACCGCCCGACGGGCCCCCGCGGTGGATACCCACGGCAGCGGCTGTACCCTTTCGGCGGCCATTACCGCGCAGTTGGCGAAGGGGAAGAACCTGACCGAAGCCGTGTCCATCGCCCACGCCTACCTCCAGGGGGCGATCCATGGGCCGATCCAAGTGGCTGGGTTGAATTGCATCCGACACCTTTGAAAAGGGGTAGGGGTAGGCTTTAACTGCTTAAATTTAAGCAATAATGAGCTCTCTCCTTCCTTTTCCCGCCCCTACCCCTACCCCCACCCCTTTGACTTTTCCTACCCCAACCCCTACCCCTAATTCAAGCCACTTATTCACACTTGCCCCCGTTAGCCCGCTTCCTTTTCTAACCCATTCCCTGCAGGCTCGACCTGCCCCCTAAGACCATGCCCAAAAAGAACGCCGCCAAGAAGTCCACCGCCACCGCCCCCTCGGCCGTCTCGGCCAAGACCGGCGTCAAAATGCGCGGTTGCGATGTCATGGTTCGCTGCCTCGAGAACTTGGGCGTCGACACAATCTTCGCTTACCCGGGCGGCGCCTCAATGGAACTCCACCATGGGCTCATCCGCTCCAAGAAAATCCGCACCATCCTGCCCCGCCACGAACAGGGCGGCGCCTTCATGGCGCACGGCTATTCCCGTTCGACCGGCAAGCCCGGCGTGTGCATGGCGACCTCCGGCCCTGGCGCCACGAACCTCGTCACCGCGATTGCCGATGCGCACATGGACAGCATCCCGCTGGTCTGCATCACCGGCCAAGTCTACCAGCAGTTCATCGGTCGCGCCGCCTTCCAGGAAACCGACTTCTACGGCATGACCCTGCCGATCGTGAAGCACTCCTTCCTCGTCCTCGATTACAACGAGCTGCCGAGCATCATGTACAAGGCCTTCAAGATCGCCACGTCCGGCCGTCCGGGCCCCGTGGTGATCGATATCCCGAAGGACATCCAGCAGCACGAGTGGGTCCCGGTCTTCCCCAAGAATCCCGACGACGTTTCCATCCCCGGCCTACCGACGCCTCCGAAGTGCGCTGACAGCGAACTCGAGCAGGTCCTGCGCCTCATCGAGAAGTCCAAGCAGCCCGCGCTCTACATCGGCGGCGGCATCCTTTCCGGCGACGCCCACAAGGAACTCCGCGCCTTCGCCGAAGCCACCGGCATCCCCGTCGCGTCCACGCTGATGGGCCTCGGCGCCTTCCCCTGCGACCATCCGCAATCCCTTTACTGGTACGGCATGCACGGCACCGTCGCCGGCAACTGGGCCGTCTGTAAGAGCGACCTGCTCATCACCATGGGCGCGCGTTTCGACGACCGCATCACCGGTGCCATCGAGAAGTTCGCCCCCGACGCCACCATCGTCCACATCGACATCGACCGCTCCGAGCACCAGAAGAACAAGTTCGCGGACTACCCGATCCACTCCGACATCAAGCACGCGCTTGGCCGCATGGTCGCGCTCGCCAAGAAGGGCTTCAAGAAGCCTGACCTGAAGAAGTGGTACGAGACCATCAACGGCTGGAAGAAGGAGCACCCGTATCCGTTCAGCTACGAGCGCAAGACCAAGCACATCCTCCCGCAGGAAGCCATCGAAGTCCTCTTCGAAGAAACCAAGGGCAAGGCCATCATCGCCACCGGCGTCGGCCAGCACCAGATGTGGGCCCCGCAGTACTACCGCTTCAACGAACCGCGCCGCTTCATCAGCTCGCTCGGCGCAGGCACCATGGGCTTCGGCCTCCCGGCCGCCATCGGCGCCAAGGTCGCCAACCCGAACACGCAGGTCATCGACATCGATGGCGATGGCTCGTTCCTGATGAACATCCAGGAACTCGCGTGCATGAAGATCGAGAAGATCAACGCCAAGATCCTTATCCTCAACAATCAGCACCTCGGCATGGTCGTGCAGTGGGAAGACCGCTTCTACGCCGGCACCCGCGGCCACACGATCCTTGGCGACGCCAAGAATATCGGCTCTCCCGACAACCCGGGCGGCCTCTACCCTGACTTCGTCAAAATCGCCAACGGCTTCGGCATCAAGGCCCGACAGGTCATGAAGCGCGAAGACCTCCGCGCCGCCATGCGCGAGATGCTTGACCACGAGGGACCTTACCTGCTCGACGTCATCGTGCCCTACACCGAGCACGTGCTGCCCTTCATACCGCAGAAGAAGTCGGCGATGGAGATTCTGACGAAGTAATCGCGGAGCGATTACTTCGAGTGGGCACGTGGGCAAGGTGACACGTGGACAAGGGGAAGTGAAAGCAACAGGGGCGCGCAAGCGCCCTTGCTGCTTTGCATGGATTCAAGAGGTAGGGCGGGCTCTCCGAGCCCGCCGTTGAACCGAACGACATCCGGACCTCGCGCGGCGAACGGACGGCTCAGAGAGCCGTCCCTACCTAACGACAGCACCCAAAGGAGGGCCGGGAACCGGATGATGACATTCATTCTCGGGTGACGGGGTTGCCTTGGGTAGGGGCGCGACTGCGTCGCGTCCGTTCGCAAGCGCACACAGAAGTAAGAGATCCTAACTAAGATCCGAACATACCCGCACCCTCGGCCTCAAACGGACGCCACGCCGTGGCGCCCCACCCTCAAGACAGGGCTCAAACCCCTTGCCCACCTGCCCCTCGTCGCGGCTAAGCCGCGACGCTCAGTGACCGGCGAGCCAGCGTTCCGCTTCAATCGCGGCGCGGCAACCCATGCCAGCGGCGGTGATCGCTTGGCGATACACATGATCAGAGCAATCACCCGCGACGAAGACGCCGGGAATCTTGGTGCTGACGGTGTTCGCGCCGGCAATGAAATAGCCGCCTTCATCGACCTCTAAAGCAGGCGTGAAGGCTTGGGAATTGGGCACGTGGCCGATGGCAACGAAGACGCACTTCACGGCGAGATCGCGCTTGGCACCAGACTTCTCCTGCACGCGCAGGGTGTGGACTTTGCCTTCGCCAACGACCTCAAGCGGAACGACATTGAGCACGAGCTCAATCTTCGGGTGAGCCTTGACGCGCTGCACCATGATTTCGGAAGCGCGGAAAGAATCGCGACGGTGCACGAGGTAGACCTTGGAGGCGAAGCGCGTGAGGAAGAGGGCTTCCTCGCAAGCCGAGTCACCGCCGCCGACGACCGCCACGGGAACGTCGCGATAGAAAGCGCCATCGCAGGTCGCACAGGTCGTGACGCCATTGCCGCCGTAATATTCTTTTTCGCCAGGGATGCCCAAGAAGCGCGGCGAAGCGCCCGTAGCGATAATGACAGCCGAGGCCTCGTAGGTGGCTTCGCCGCCGACGAGTTTCTTAATGGGGCCGGAGAAATCGACCGAGTCGATGCGATCCCAGGCGAACCTGGCACCGAAGCGTTCCGCCTGGCCCTTCATGTTCGTGATGAGCTCGTTGCCGTCGACGCCGTGGACGAAGCCCGGGAAGTTCTCGACCTCGGAGGTCGTGGTCAGCTGGCCGCCTGGTTGGCCGCCTTCGAGCACTAAGGGCGAGAGGCCGGCACGGGCGGCGTAGATGGCGGCGGTGAGGCCGGCGCAACCGGTTCCAAGGATAAGGACGTTTTCTGCCATGGGCGTGCACCCATCTTGAGGGCTGGAAGCCATCCGCAAGGCGGAAAACCCAGTGTGAACAACCCGAGTCAAGGCTTGCCCCGGGGGGTGGGGTCGGGGTTTGCTACCACTCGCGCCCGGCCCCATGTTTTCCAGCATCCTCAAGCTCTTCATCGGCAACCACCACCGGAGGTTCCTCCGGAAGTGCGCACCCGTCGTCAAGCGCATCAACTCCATCGAATTGGAGTACCAAAATCTCACGGATGACCAGCTCCGAGCCAAGACAGCGGAGTTCAAAGCCCGGCACGCCGCGGGTGAATCCCTGGACACCCTTCTCCCCGAGGCCTTTGCCGTCGTCAAAAACGCCGCCCGCCGCCTCTGCGGCACCACGGCCGTAGTCTGTGAGCATGAGCTCACGTGGGAAATGGTCCACTTCGACGTGCAATTGGTCGGAGGCATGGCGCTCCATCAGAACAAGATCGCTGAAATGGCCACCGGCGAAGGCAAGACCCTCGTCGCTACCCTCCCCCTCTACCTGAACGCACTCACCGGCCGGAACTGCCAGCTGGTGACCGTCAATGACTACCTCGCCCGCCGCGACTCCGAGTGGATGGGCCACCTGTACCGCTGGCTCGGCCTGACCGTCGGTTGCATCCAGAATCAGATGCCCAGCGAAGACCGCAAAGCGGCCTACGCCTGCGACATCACTTACGGCACCGCCTCCGAGTTCGGCTTCGATTACCTCCGCGACAACGGCATGGCCCTCTCCGCCGACGAACAGGTACAGCGCGACCATTACTTCTGCATCGTCGACGAACTCGACTCCATCCTCGTGGACGAGGCCCGCACGCCGCTCATCATCTCCGGACCCGTCGCCGAAGAACGCGAACCCGCCTTCCCGCGTCTGCGCCAACCGGTCGCCAACCTAGTCGAATTACAGATTCGCCTGGTGACCCGCCTGATCACAGAAGCCCGGGATGAACTGGATAAACTAACCGAGGATAAGCAGCCCTCCGCGGACGCGCTCGACAAACTCTGGCTCGCCGCCAACGGCATGCCCCGCAATCGCCTCTTCCTCCGCCTGATGGAGAACGGTCGCTGGCGTAAATTGCTGGAGAAGCACGAAGGCGTGCTCGCCTCCGAAATCGAAAAGGACCGCCGCTTCCACCTCAAGGAACGCCTCTACTTCGCCGTCAGCGAGCGCAATCACGAGTCGGACCTAAGCCAACTGGGCCGCGACACCCTGCGCCCCGGCGAGCCGGATGCCTTCGTGCTCCCGGATCTCCCCACCCGCTACGTCGAGCTGGATCGCGACGAGTCATTGACGCCAGAACGCCGGGCCGAACTCCGCACCGAAGCCGAAACCGCCTACGCCCTCGTCTCCGAAGATATCCACGCCATCGGCCAGCTGCTCAAGGCCTATACCCTTTACGAAAAGGACAAACAATACGTCGTCCACGACGGCAAAGTGAAGATCGTCGACGAGAACACTGGCCGCATCATGGAAGGCCGCCGCTGGTCCGACGGCCTGCACCAAGCCGTGGAAGCCAAGGAAGGCGTCGCCCTTGAAAAGGAAAATAAGACCTACGCGACGGTCACGATTCAGAATTACTTCCGCATGTATCAGAAGCTCTCGGGCATGACCGGCACCGCCGAGACCGAAGCTTCTGAATTCCATGATATCTATCGGCTGACGGTGGTCGCCATCCCGACGCATCGCCCGTGCATCCGCGTCGACGACAACGACATCGTCTTCAAGACCCGTAAGGAAAAATATCAGTTTGCGATCAAGGAAGTCACCGAAGCCAACAAGCGTGGACAGCCCGTCCTCGTTGGCACGGCCTCCGTCGAAGCTTCCGAGACCCTCAGCCGCCTACTCACCATGGCGAAGGTGCCCCACAAGGTCCTGAACGCCAAACACCACGAATCCGAAGCCGACATCGTCTCAATGGCTGGCCAGTTCGGCGCAGTGACGATCGCCACCAATATGGCAGGGCGCGGTACCGACATTAAGCTGGGCGAAGGCGTCCGCGAACTCGGTGGCCTCTACGTCCTCGCGACCGAACGCCATGAAGTCCGCCGCGTTGACCGCCAGCTCCGCGGCCGTTGCTCGCGCCAAGGCGATCCCGGTCGCTCCCGCTTCCTCGTCTCCTTGGAAGACGACTTGATGCGTCTCTTCGCCAACGCCGGCGTCATCTCCTCGATGCTCGAGAAATCCTTCAAAGAAGGCGAGCCCCTCGAGCACCCATTCCTGAACCACTCAATCGGCACGGCCCAGAAGCGCGTCGAAGGTCAGAATTATTCGATGCGTAAGCGTCTGTTGCAGTATGACGACGTCCTAAATCAGCAGCGCCAGATTGTTTACGGCCTGCGTAATCGCGCGCTCAAGGCTGAAGACGCCCGCGTGACGATCATGGGCATCGTCGAAGACGAGATCGAAGAACGCCTCAATACGGTGTACCCGGACCCCCAAGGGCCGGCGGATAAGCGTGGGGCCGAAGCGTTCATTTACTGGTACATCACCGCATTCCATATGCGCATCGATGCCGAGGAGATCCTCGCCCGCACCAGCACGCAGGTCCATTTGATGGCCCACGAACGTGTCCGAGCCCTGCAAGCCAGCCGCGAACAACATGAGTCGCCGGAGATCCTGCAGTACCTCGAGCGCAATGTGCTCCTCCGCGCCATCGATCGCAATTGGCAGAACCACCTGACCGAGATGGAAGACCTGCGCCGCGGCGTCGGTCTCCGGAGTTACGCCCAGAAGGATCCGCTCAACGAGTACAAGACCGAGGCCTTCAAAGCCTTCGAGCGCCTCATGCAGCAGCTGCGGAGTGACGCCTGTGCTGGCCTCTTCCGCACCGCCTCTTCCATGGAGGCGCTCGAAGCCCTCATGCGTCGCGCCCAAGGCCAGACGAAGGCCGTCGGCCCCGCCGAACCTGGCACGGGTGACGAATCTAAGGCAGCACCCGTCGCACCCGCGCCGAAGCCCGAACCTTTCCGTCGCCTGACCCCGAAGATTGGCCGCAACGCGGTCGTGCGCATCCGCAAAGGCCCTGAGACGCAGGATTTGAAATGGAAGAAAGCGGAAGCCTTGGTCCGCGACGAAGGTTGGGAAATCGCCGAAGTGCTTTCGGAATGACGGTGGAGGAAGCGAGCCGCGAACGAGCCAGCGCCCGCGGGACCTGGCTCGGCACTTCGCTGACCGCACTGCTCCTATTCTTCTCCTTCGGAACGACTGGGCATCCCTTCCTGGCCTTCATCGCACTCGTGCCGGCGGCCTTAGCCGCTTCCGCTCAACCCAACGGGCGCACCTGGCGACGGGCCTGCTTCGTCACCGGATGGATCCTGTGGATTGCGCTCCTCATCTGGCTACGCTTCGTCTTCCCACCGATGGGCTGGCTCGGCCTGGTACTGCTGTCGATCTACTGCTCCCTTTATCACTTTCTCTGGCTGCTCGGGCTGCGCTGGATCTTCCCCGCCTGCTCCACGGCGGCCCTCCCGGCACGGTTGCTCGCCCTGCTCGGCCTCGCGGGCGCCTGGGGTTTATTGGAGTGGACGCGCTCAACTTTCGCTTCCGGTTTCGGCTGGCTGCCGCTCTCGGCGTCGCAAGTTGGCAATCCCGTGATGCTCAGCCTTTGCGCCTGGGTCGGCCCGATTGGCCTATCGATGGCCCTCGTGCTCTTTAACCTGGGCTTCGCGCGCTGGATCATTCGCCTGATCGGCTTTTACCGCGAGGAAGCCCTCCTCGCACCGACCGGGCCCGCGGGCTGGCTTCGCCGCATCACCCCAGAACTCTACCTCGGGCTCGTGCCGGTAGGCCTCGCCTTCCTCGCCCTCCTGGTGGCCAATGCTGGGCGGAGAGCGATCGTTCAGGAGTCCGTCACTGCCGGCATCGTGCAGACGGATTTTGATCCCAATGCCAAATGGGATGCTTCGCTCCTCCAGAGCCATATCGAAACCGTCGGGCGACTCACCCTGCAAGTCGCCGCCGAAAAGAAAGCCGACCTCATCCTCTGGCCGGAAGCCGCGCTCCCCCTGGCACTCCAGAGCGAGGGGTACCTTGCGAGACTCACCGCTTTATCGAAAGCCACCCACACACCCCTGGTCATCGGCGCCCTCGATCAGCGGGGGACTGGCTACGCTAATGGTGTCGCGATTATCACCGCCGACGGCCTGCAGAAACCGATTTACGCCAAGCGCCACCTCGTACCCTTCGGCGAATACGTACCCTTTGCGGATTTCCTGCCCTTGCGAAAAGTCGTGCCCATCGCGGAAGACTGCGTAGCCGGAACGTCAGTCTCGCTCTTGCCCCTGACCACGCGACGTGGCTTCAACTTCCTGGCCGGCGCCTTGATCTGCTACGAGGACGTCTTCCCTGAACTCGCCCGCGAACACGCCTTGGCGGGAGCCGACCTGCTCATCGTCATTACCAATGACGCCTGGTATGGGCGCGAAGCGGGAGCTTATCAGCATGCCGCCCATTCGGTCCTGCTGGCGGCCTCCACGGGACTGCCCATTCTCCGTTGTGGCAATGCCGGTTGGAGCGGCAGCATTGATGGCCTCGGTCGGGCCAACCCCATCACCGAGCAAGGGACTATCTATTTCCGGGGGAGCCGATTGGCGGTACCCGTCAGCCTACCCCGCGAGCATCAGCCTGCGACTTTCTGGGTGCGGCATGGCGATTGGGCGGTCGGGCTGGGAGGCATGTTCCTCGCCCTCACCTATATTTGGCGTCGCCGCCGGATGGGGTCGGCCTGAGTTCATAAAAACGGCAAGTCCTTGTCGACCTCCTCGGGATTTACGCCAAGGTGAGTCTACCCCGAGGCGCATACTCCCGCTTCACTCCGATGCTTACCCAAGCCTGAATATGAGAACCCTGCTCGCCAGTCTCGGCTTGTGTCTCGCCCTCACCCTGCCCGCCCAAGAGATCAAGAAGGCCAAGGATGAATTCCCGGCGGATGGTGCCGCGAGCTTCCGCCTGCGGATCAAATCCATTCCCACGCTGCGGGTGAAGATCAACGGCGTCGACCTTCTCCTCGGCGTCGACACCGGCTGCCAAGGCAGCGGCGTGCTGACGCCCCGGGCCGCGGCCCGCTGCGGCCTTGAGCCAGCCTTCACGGTGCCGAGCATGGGCAACTCTGGCGCCAAAGAATCCACTTACGCCCTGATTGAGAAACTCGAAGCCGGCGAAGTGAACTGGAAAGACTTCCATATGGCCATCATGCCGCTCGATGGCATGCAGATTGACGGCTTGCTTGGCGCCGACCTCCTTTTTGGACGCCCGTTCTACATGGATCTGACGAATAAAATCATGATCCTCGGCAAAATTCCCGACACCTCCTCCGCCCACGAGGTGCCCTGCTTCAGCCGGGGTGGCCATTGCGGCGTGAACATCGAAGTCGAAGGCCAGAAAGTCCCGATGATTGTCGATTCTGGTGCCTCGAAGTCCTACATGAGCTCGATGAAATTCCGCGGCACCACGGAGTTTCGCGGCTTCCTTCCGGTCGCGACTGTACGCAGCACGAGCCTCACGCGCGTGGACGTCTGCCAGATCAAGTCGCTACGTATCGGCGGAGCCCCGCTGACCAATGTTGAATTTATCCGCGACCAAGAGCATAACCTGCTCGGCGACGATTTTCTGCGGGCCCACCCCATCGCGGTGGACATGGCCTCACGACGCCTCTGGCTGTTCGAGCCACAAGGGGCACCGAAAGCCAAAGAAGCTACTCCCGCTAAATAACGGGGAGCCTTAGCGGCGGCGACCAGGCGTCTTGCCAGGAGCCTTGCCGCCTTCGGGGCCGCCTTCTTCGCCGCCTTCTTCCGTCGGCTCTTCTTCGTCATCCCAGCGGAGATTCTTTTCCATGTCCTTGTCGACTTCTTCGACGTCGGGCAGGTCGGCGATATCTTCGGCCGCCGACTGAGCACGGGCGGGCTTATCATCATCATCGTCATCACCGGGGACCTCATGGCCGAGCGGCACGAATTCGAGGATGTCGGTGATCTCTTCAAAGGGATGGATGTCGCGGCCTTCGATCATCGCTTGGTTACGGAGTTCGCTGAGCTGTTCATCGACGTCTTCGACCGTGAGCTTCTGCTCCATCTTGATCGTGTCATTGATGAGCTTCACGCGCAGGCGCATGATGTGCTCAAGGAAGTCGGCGTAGGCACCCTTGTCACCGTCCTTGACGTTTGGCAGGGCGAAAAGTTGCTCCTCGGAGTCGAGGATATGTTCAGCGACCCGCACGAGGCGGACCGTCTGATCCTTGTCCTTATCGATTTCCTGGGGCTGGAACGGAACGAAGGCCGCCTCCAGAATTTCATTGGAGAGCCCGTACTCACGAAGGGGGTCCATCATGTCGAGCACCCAAGGGAACTGGAAGGGGTCGAGGATACCAAGCCCATCGGGCTCGTAGTGCTTAGGGTCGGAGTTCTCTTTCACCCACCAGCTTCCTTCTTTCTCTTTGAAGCGGATGGTGCACCAGAGGAGCTTGGAGGTAGTCACGGCCATGGGAGGGTGGTTTGCCCAAGTCTGGGCGGGAGTCAAGAGGGGTCGGTGCCCAGCCTCATAAGCGTGGCTTCTCCGCTTTCCTTCCGTCTGTTCCTCCCTTAACTGCAGGTCATGTCTTTCCTGTACGAGAAGGTGATTTCCAAGGCCCTCTATTCGATGGACCCGGAGACGGCCCACCAGGTGGGACTCCGGGGCATGGGACTCCTAGGCGCCTGCGCCCCCCTCCGCTGGATGATGGAGCGATCGCTGACCCCTAAGGGCGGCCGCCCGATTGAAGCCTTTGGCCTGAAGTTCCCCAACCACATCGGCCTCGCCGCTGGTTTTGATAAGGATGGCATCGGCTGGCGCGGCGCGGCGGCCCTTGGCTTCGGCCACGTCGAAGTCGGCACAGTCACCCCGAAGGCTCAACCCGGTAACGAGAAGCCCCGCGTCTTCCGCTACCCTGAACTCAACGCCGTGGTGAACGCCTACGGTTTCCCGAATAATGGAGCCCAAGCATTGCACGATCGCCTGAGCAAGCACCCCGGCCGCGGCAAGCGCGTCTGCCCTCTTGGCATCAACATCGGTAAGAATAAGTCTACCGCCAACGAGCAGGCCCACGAAGACTACCTCACCTGCTTCAAGTTGCTCGCACCGCTCGCCGATTACGTCGTCGTCAATATCAGTAGCCCCAACACCACCGGACTCCGCGCCCTCCAGGATCGTGCTCCGCTCGTGACGTTGCTGTCCACGCTCGCAAAGGAAAATCACTCTGTCGCAGGTGGCCCCGTACCGCTGCTCCTCAAAATCGCACCGGACCTTAATCCCAACCAGCTCGCCGACATCGTCAGCGTCGTCGCTGAATGTGGCTTCGCCGGCATCATCGCCACGAACACCACGATCACCCGCCCGCCCGGCACCGAAGCGTGCTCGCCCGGCCGCGGCGGCCTCAGCGGCGCCCCGCTGCTCGAACGCTCCCTGCAGGTCGTGCGTTTCCTGGCCAAGGAAGCCGACGGGCGCATCCCGATTGTCGGCTGCGGCGGTATCCTGTCCGCGAAGGACGCGGGGCGCTTCATGGACGAAGGCGCTTGCCTGGTGCAGGTCTACTCGGGCCTCATCTTCCGCGGCCCGGAACTCGCCCGCGAAATCGCCGAAGGCCTCGCCTGGCGCCAGCGCCCCTGGGCCTGATTACTTCGTCGGGGCGACGAGGATGTGCACTTCGGACTGTTTGAAAAAGAACGGCACGAACGGGCTGTTCCAATAGACCGCGTACGGTTCGCCGGCCGGCTTCACATCCGTCCGCTTCGCGAGCCATGCCCGCAGTTCGGCCAGGGCTTCCTCATAATTCTCACGGCTGTACGAACCGCGAATGCCGATGGCGGCGACCCGACGCTCGGGCACCGACGAGAGTTTCACCAGCGGCGTCTCGGCGAGGTCGGCACGCTTGGCCGAGGCCTCGTCCATATAAAAGACCATCGTTCCCGGCGTAATGCCGGCCTCGACGGGTGCAGTCATCGGAATCTTGTTCGAGTCGATGTAGCGGAAGAGCTTCATGAAAAGCCCGTTGTCGGCGGAGAAGTAATCCTTGGCCGACTCCGTGCGCATCCAGCGAGCCGCTGGTAAGGTCTTGAGCTCAATGTCGCCAGGTGCGGTGCGGGGATAGGCTTCGGACACGGCACTCAGATTACCGGGGATGGCAGCCAAGGCGAGGGCAAGCCACAGTGAAAACTTCATCCCCCCAGCAAACCGCTTCCAGACGGGCCGCCAACTCCGGAAATCGCCGACCGCCCTTGCCAGCAGGGGTCGACCCCATTTTGCTGGTGGTATGAGCCTGCCAGAACCGACGGAAAAAAATACGTTCCGATCCCGTCTCGGCCATAATTTCCTGACCGGCCTCTTCCTCCTACTTCCGGTCGGCCTGACCCTGTACGTGGTTTCCGTCCTGCTCGACCTGATGGGCAAGTTCATCCAACCCGCCGCCGAAATCGGACTGCAGTGGTTTTGGGTGAATGCCAAAATGCCCGTACCGGATTTCAATCTCGGGTTTCCCCGCCAGCTGCTCGTCCTCACCTCCGCCGTCGCGATGATCATCCTGCTGATCGTCGTCGGATTTCTCTCCAAGCGTCTCTTCGGTAAACTCCTGCACCGCTGGTTCGCCACCTTGCTCGAACGCACACCTGGACTCGGTGCGCTTTACGGCACAATTCGCCAGATGGTCGACGCCTTGAGCGGTCGCAATAAGGACACCTTCCGGCGCGTGGTGATGGTGGAGTTCCCCCGCCCGGGTATGTGGACCATCGCCTTCGTGACCCATGAGCAACCCACGGTCTTCAGCGAAGCCATCGGCAAACAGGTCGTGAACGTCTTTATCCCGGCCGCACCGGCTCCCACCACCGGCGTCATCCTACACCTCGCCCCCGAAGAAGTCCGCGAGACGAAACTGACCGTGGGTGAAGCCCTCGGCTTATTGATGAGTTTCGGGTCGGTGGTTCCCAAGTCCGGAAGAAAAGAATAGTCAGGAATGTCCACCACGAGCCTCCGTTGCCTGGTCCTAGGCTGCGATCCTTCAGGGGAGTCGCACTCTTTGCTGACCCTGCTCGAGCCCGCGGAGGGCCTACTCCGTTGCCTCATTCGCACGCGCCGCGGCAAGGATGCCACCCTGCCCGATTTATTCGACGAAGGTGAAGTCATCCTGGAACGGGCTAAGGACGGAGGCATGCGCTTCGCCCGCGACTATCGCCTGCTCACCCGCCGGGCTGGCGTCGCCCGCGATCATCGCACCTTGGAACGTGCCTGCCGTCTCGCGGCGATGATTCGCAAAAACCCGCCCCCGCCCGAATCCGCGGAAGTTTGCTACCGCATCGCCCTAGAAAGTTTCGATGCCATGGCGGCGCGACCCCGCGCGGATTGCGCCTATTTCAAAAGCCTCTGGCTCATGCTCAAAGACGGCGGCTGGGGCGTCCACGAGCAGTGGTATACCCGACTGGGGGCCCGCCAAGGTTACGCCGCGGCAATCTTAACGCAGCCGCTGGATGCCCAGTCAACGGACGAAGAAACCGTCGCGACACTGGCGACTGACTTGGAACGCTGGGCCGCGGGCGAAGCCCACTTCATCCTCCCCTGATGCGCATCGACATCAAGACGAGGCGCGTCGAGCTAAGTGCGCAGGAATTCGCAACCTTCCGCCCAGGGCCTGGCGCCGGAGCCGGCGGAGCACCTTGGCGGGCTGAAGCCGGACGCCAGTGGCATGAGACCCTTCGCAAGGACGCCGAAGCCGAAGGCCTGGGGTGGCAATTTGAAAGGGCCGTGGCCTGCGAGGTCGGGGCACTCGGCTGGACCATCGCCATCACGGGACGCTCGGATCAATGGCTGGAAACGGCGGATCAAATTCATATCCGCGAAATCAAAACCATTAGCCTGAAACTCCCGCGCAAGGTTGAGTTTCTCGCCGGTCGCTACCCGCAGCATTTCCTGCAACTGGCAGCTTACTGTCACGCGGCCCGACTCACCTCAGGCATGCGCGCCGTGAAAGGCGAAGTCATCTTCGTCGATCCGAATGACGGCACCCGCCAAGCGGTCGCACTCCCATCTTCGGCGGAAGGCGATTTACTCACGCAAGCGGAGACAGTGGCTTTCCATGCGGAGAACCGCCGGGCGAGTCATGCCCGATTATTGAATCTCCCGGATCGCTTACCTTTTAAAGAACCCCGCCCCGAATGGCTGCAGTGCTGTGCCGACTTGGACCAAGCGGGCCTGGATTCCCCCACCCGCCTGCTCGTCGCCCCCACGGGCTTCGGAAAAACCTCCGCCGCTCTTCGGCACGGCCTCGCGCTGCTACGTGGTGGTCGCGCGGGTCGCCTACTTTACCTCACCGGCAAAGGCACCGGTCAGCTTCAGGTGCTCGCGGAACTCCGCCGACTCGCGAAGCCCGGCGAACTCCGCGCCCTGCTCCTACGTCCGCGCGCCGAACACGAAATCGAAGGACTCACCGATGACCCGGAACAGATTCGCCGGAATTGGGCCAACGCCAAGATCGACCCGCAATCCCTCCTCGAAGACGCCGCCGACCTTCGGCGCATCCGCGAGATTGGGCGTATCGCGGGCGTCCCCCCTTGGGATATCACCAAGGCCATGCTCGCCCACGCGGATGTGGTCATCTGCGATTATAACTACGTCTTCTCGCCGCGCAATCGGGCTGCCCTCGAAACCGTGCCCGGGTGGGACATGCATGACACGGTGCTCATCGTCGACGAAGCGCACAACCTGCCCGACCGCGCGGCTGAATGCCTCTCGATGCGGGATGAAGCGGAAGCGGCCGCCGATTTCGCCTTCACCCTCACGCGCTTTCGCGCGCCAGAAGCTTGGGCTCAAACCGCCCAGATGTGGGCTGATTTTATTCAACGCCTACCCAAAGCGGATGCGCTCTCGCCCGATGATCGCGTCGAAGCGATGGCCATCGCCGAACGGATGTCCGTGCTCGCCGCCGAACACCCGTTCAACACCGACGACTTGCCAGATGCAGCCAAGCAGGCCGTGTGGAATGCGGCGGCGTGGTCAGAGAGGCTGGAGGCCGCGGATCTCGGTTGGCTACTTTGGTCGCCCCGCCCTGGTCTCTTGAGTCTCGATTGCCTCTCGGCGGCCAAAGCCACCGGGGAACGCATCAAAGCCTTTGGGCATTCGCTTTTGATGACCGCCACCCCCGGGCCCCGCGGCGCGCTTGCGGCCGAGTGCGGACTCGATTCCGACCTCCTCGTCAATGTCGCCGCCCTCGCCCCTTGGCGCCAAGGCGCTTACACCGTCGCCATCGATGGACGCGTCGATACGCGGCTGAAAACCCGAGAAGGACATCTCCCCAAGACCGCGGCTGCCCTGCTTCGCCTCTCTCAGGAAGGCGCCGTCGCCGCCTTCTTCCCGTCGTATAAATACGCCGAGGCGGTCGTGAAAGAAGTGCGCGACCTCGACCCAAAAGCCGACGTGGCGCTGCAACCCCGTGGGCTCGGGCCAGATGGCACCGCCCGCTTCGTCGAAGACTCGCTCAACCGGTACACGATTCTCTGCCTCATCCTCGGAGGTTCACTCGGCGAAGGGGTCGACATGCTCGGCGGACGCATTCGTTCTGCCGTGGTCATCGGCCCCGCCCTCCCTGAGGTTAATGCCCTGCAAGAAGCCCGCCGAAAAATGTTCGTCAACGATGGCTCGGAGGACGCGTTCTCATTGGCTTATGTCCGCCCGGGGATGCGCAAGGTGAACCAAGCCCTCGGCCGTTTGGTCCGCGCACCTGGCCACTCCGCTCGCGTGTTACTGCACTGTCGACGTTTTGCGGACGAAGCCTACCGCAGCTTACTTTCGACCGAATACGGCGACCCTGAAGTCCTCGCCAATGACGATGACTTCGTGCGCTGGTCTGCCCGAAGTTAATTAGACGCGACCGATCACGCGACTGGCGGGGAAGCGGATCTTCTTGAACGCGGCGTACTTATCTTCCGTCGAACGGTAACCGACCGCGCAGGCGACCACGACTTCGAAGCCCGAGCCCTTGAGGCCGAGGATTTCGGTGTAAGCCGCGGGATCGATGCCTTCGAGTGCGCAAGTATCGACCGCGAGGGCGGCGGCCGCTCCCATGAGTTGACCCAGGGCAATATAAAGTTGGCGGGCGGCCCATTCCTTCTGGCCCGCGGCGTCCTTCCCATTCACGACACCGCCGATCATCATCTGGCGGTAGGGTTCGAGCTTCGTCGCATCGGCACCGCGCTCGGAAACCATCTGGTTGAAGAAATCATTCACGTCCTGCTCGGTGATTTCCGTGCGACGGGCGAAGACGACGAGATGCGAGGCATCCGTGACTTGCGATTGATTCCAAGAGACGGGGCGGAGCTTGGCGCGGACGACTGGGTCGGCGATGATGAAGAACTTCCAAGGCTGGAGGCCGTAGGACGAAGGCGAAAGGCGGAGGGACTCCTCGAGGGCAGCCCAGGTCGCGTCGGGCAATTTACGGGTGTCGAAGAGCTTAGTGGCGTAGCGCCACTCAAGGGAAGCAATCAGTTGAGAAGGGTTCAGAGCGGCGTTCATCGTCTCACCAGCCAACCCAACCTTACCCCGATGTCAAATCAGGCGGGTGAAAGCACGCCACCCGACAAGACGAATCGACGAGTCGCGCGTTCAGCAAACTCGCGGCTATGTGTCACCAGTACCAAGGCAGCCCCACGCTCTGCGACGACACCCAGCAAGAGGTTCATAATTTCGACGCCCGTGCGCTCGTCCAGATTTCCCGTGGGCTCGTCGGCGAGGATGACCGATGGCTTATTAACCAAAGCCCGGGCGATGGCGACCCGCTGGCATTCGCCCCCTGAAAGACGCGAAGGGAGATGATCGAGACGATCGATGAGGCCTACCTGCGCGAGCAGTTCACGGGCGGCGGATTCGGCTGGGCCGGCATCAACCCCGGCAATGCGGGCCGCGAGGGCGACGTTCTCCAATGCCGTCAATTCCGGCATCAGCTGATAATTCTGAAAGACAAAGCCGATGCCACGGCCAAGCGTCTTCCGCGGAGGCACCATCCCGCCCCCGTGAGCAAAGACACCGACCGTGCCGGCATCGGGTTCATCGAGTCCGCCCAATTGCTGAAGGAGCGTGGTCTTACCAGAGCCAGAAGATCCCCGAATCGAGACGGACTCACCCGCACATACCTCGATCGAGATATCCACGAGCACGGGCAAGCGCCCTGCCGGTGCGACGAAAGCCTTGGCGAGGCCACGAGCCTGGAGGACGACGTCAGGCATCGCGCATAGCCTCCGAAGGTTTGCGGCCAGCCGCCCAGAGCGCGGGCACCAGTCCGGCAATGGTGGTGGTCAGTAGGGTAAACGCCGCGGCGATGACGAAATCCGAGACGTCGTAATGCAGGGGTACTTTTGAGAATTGGTAGACATTCGCGACCATGTCGCCGTCGCCGAAGACCGCATTAATACTGCCGAGGATATTTTCCCGGAAGAAAAGCATAACCCAGGTGAGCACAAAACCCAACGCCGTGCCAAGGGCGCCGATCAGCAGCCCTTGGACGCCGAAGAGACCCACTAATTGCCAGCGCCCGGAACCCAAGGAAACCAAGACGCCGATTTCGCGCGAACGCCGAATCACCGCGGAGAAAAGCGTGCTGCCGATGGAAAACGAGGCGACCAAGGTGATGATGAACATCAGGAAGAAGAGCATCGTCTTCTCAAAGCGAATGGCCTCGAGGAAGTTCTTCTTGATATCCTGCCAGGGCACGAAGCGCAGGTCCGGATGACCGACGCCCAAGCGCCCGGCAGTGGCGGCGGCCTGCGCGGGGTTCTTGAGGCGGAGGATCACGCCATGGGCGCGCGGGCCGAGACTCCAGATCTCGCGGAAACGGCGGAGCGGAATCAAGGCCGCGCGATCATCCACTTCGGTGAAGCCCGTCCGCACAATCGCACACACCTCGAGCTCGGCCGGGAGCGGCGCCTTCCCTTTTTCGGCACGTTCGGCCATCGCCGGAGACCAAAGCTCGATGCGGTCGCCCACTTGTGCGCGCAGATTACGGGCGAGACCGTAGCCAAGAATGACGCGACCGTCGTCGAGGTCGTCGAATTTTCCGGCGGTGACATATTGGCGGGCTGGCTGACGCTTATCCGCTGGATCGATGCCGCGCACTCCGGCCACTCCAGAGAAATCCCCGCGACGAAGTAAGCCCGGTCCTTCAGCGTAGGCCGTGGCACCATCGACTTCCTTATCCAAGCGCAGCTTCGCAACCAGTTCATCAGGATTGGCGATGGGGGCCGCGCCGACGATCACGCAGTCGCCGAAGGATTCGCGAATCCGCAGCCGATGCTCTTCGCCGAAGCCATTCATCACCGTCTGCACGACGAGCAACGAAGCCACGCCGAGGCCGACGCCGAGGATCGACACCGTCGCGAACGCCGGGAAGCGCTTACCGGGAGGAAAGAGCTGACGGAGGGCGAGATGGAGGAACCAAGGCAAAGGGAAAGACTCAGGCCTGGGCTTCCGGAGCAAGCGTCGGGAAGAGGATGACGTCGCGGATATTGGCCGCTCCGGTCAGGAGGATAACCAATCGGTCGATACCAATCCCAAGTCCGCCGGCGGGAGGCATGCCATGCTCGAGCGCGAGGAGGAAGTCCTCGTCGATCTTCTGCGTCTCGGCGCCAGCCTGAATCTCCAGCATCTTGCGCTGCACGCCGGGGTCATTCTGCTCGGAGTAGGCCGGAGCGATCTCCTGGCCGTTGATGCAGAGCTCGAAGACGTCGATCGTGGTGTCGTCGCCGACGGTGACCTTGGCGAGCGGGCAGAGCTCCTTTGGGATATGCGTCACGAAAGTCGGCTGAATGAGGCCGGGTTCGATGAGTTTGCCGAAGACCTCGTTGGTGACTTCGAAGTCTTCCCAATCGGTGCGCGGCTCGTGTAGGCCGAGGGCTTTGCAGGCGGCAATCTTTTCTTCCTTAGTCCGGGCGAACCACTGCGGATCGCCGGTGCGTTCCACGATCAAGTCTTTGTATTTCGCCTCGCGCCATTCGCCGCCGAGTTCGATGGTCACGCCATCCGGACGGGTGACGACCGTCGTGCCGAGGACGTCGGCGCAGACTTTCTGGATCATCGAACGAACGAGCTCCATCATGCCGCGGTAATCCGTGTAAGCCTGATAGGCTTCCAGCATCGTGAACTCAGGGCTATGCTTGACCGAGACGCCTTCATTACGGAAGACGCGGCCGATTTCAAAGACGCGATCCAGACCGCCGACCAAGCAACGCTTGAGGTGCAACTCGAGGGCGATGCGGAGATAGAAATCGCAATCGAGCGCATTGGAGTGCGTCTCGAACGGACGGGCGGCGGCACCACCGGCGATGGCGTGCAGTGCGGGGGTCTCGACTTCGGTGAAATCGCGGCTCCACAGGAAACGGCGGATGGCCTCGACTACGCGACTACGCACAAGGAGGCGGCGGCGGGATTCCTCGTTCACGACGAGATCAAGGTAACGCTGACGATAGATTTTCTCGGCATCGGTCAGGCCAGCCCACTTCTCCGGTAACGGACGCAGGGCCTTGGAGACCAAGCGATACTCCGCGGTGCGCACGGTGACCTCGCCGGTCTTGGTGCGGAAGAGCTTGCCACGCACGCCGACGAAATCGCCGGTATCGAGCATCTTCTTAAAATGGGTGTCGTAGGCTTCGCCGAGGGCGTCGCGCGTGAAGTACGTCTGAATGATGCCACCACGATCGAGAATCTTGACGAAGCTGGCCTTACCCATGACGCGCAGGGCGACGATTCGGCCCGCGACGGAGACCTCCGGACCTTCCTCGACGCCTTCGGGGAGGAGGGCTGGGCATTCGGTCGAAACATGGGTCTGATTCCAGTTGGCACGGAAGGGGTCTTCACCCGCGGCACGGAGTTGGGCGAGTTTCTCGTTTCGGACCGCAAAGAGGTCGTGGGAGATGGCGTTGAGGTCGGGCTTTTCGCTCATGTTGGCTACCCCAAAGGGGTGCCTCCGAGCAGGCGGGGTGGCAAGGGCGAAAGGTTCGGCTTTCCGTGTTGCGGCGGGACCTTTACGGAGAATAACCGAACCCCATGAAGGCGTATCTCGACCTGCTTCGCCATGTCCGGCAGCACGGAGAAATCCGGAGCGACCGCACCGGTACGGGGACGATTGGCATTTTCGGTGCCCAACTGCGCTTCGACTTAGCTGAAGGCTTCCCCTTGTTGACGACCAAGAAGGTGCACATGAAGTCGATCACGCATGAGTTACTGTGGTTTCTTTCCGGGAGCACGCAAAACGCCTGGCTGACGGAGCGAGGCATTTCGATTTGGAACGAATGGGCCACCGCCGAGCAGTGCGCCAAGTTCGGCCGCGCCGAAGGTGATCTCGGTCCGGTCTACGGACACCAATGGCGCCGCTTCGGAGCGACCAAGCGCCCCGATGGCACCTACGCCGAAGATGGCGTCGACCAAATCAAACGCGTCATTGATGAGATCAAGCGCAACCCCTCCAGCCGCCGACTCATCGTCACCGGCTGGAATCCGCAGGAAGCAGACAACGTCGCGTTGCCGCCGTGCCACACCCTCTTTCAGTTCCACATCTCGACCGACGGTCGCCTCAGCTGCCAGCTCTACCAACGCAGCGCCGACCTGTTCCTCGGCGTGCCTTTCAACATTGCGAGTTACGCCATGCTGACGCACATGATTGCGCAGGTCACCGGCCTGAAACCAGGGCATTTCGTGCACACCTTCGGGGACGCGCACATCTATTCCAACCATGCGGAGCAGGTCGAATTGCAACTCTCCCGCGAGACGCGCGCCCTGCCCCGCCTCGTCCTCAACCCCGAAGTGAAAGACCTCTTCGCCTTCAAGTTCGAAGACATCTCCATCGAAGGCTACGACCCACATCCGGCGATCAAAGCGCCGGTGGCCATCTGATCTCGTGGAGTTCGGACGACCGCTCATCGCTATTGCCGCGGTCGCACGTAACCGCGGCATCGGTTTGAATAATAAATTACCTTGGCGTATTCCGGAGGACTTCGCGTTCTTCAAGGCGACGACGATGGGTCAGGTTCTGCTCATGGGCCGCAAGACCTATGAGTCGATCGGCCGTCCCTTGCCTGGCCGCACCACCGTCGTGCTCAGCCGCTCCGGATTTTCTGCACCCGGCATCATCGTCGCGCGCGATTGGCAGGAAGCGGCCCAGGTCGAGCCGACCAAGACCCTCTTTCTCGCCGGCGGGGCCGCCCTTTACGCCGAAGCTTTGCCTTGGTGCAGTGAGCTAATCCTGACCCATGTGGACCTAGAGCCGGAGGCGGATGCCTTTTTCCCGGATTGGACGGGGCGTTTTGATGCGGGGGAAGTCCTCGCCACCCATCCCACCTGTGTGATGCGGCGCCACCTCCCTAAACTCGGTTTTGCCTAATTTTAGGCAAATTTAGCCCTAGAAGAGGTGGGAGGGGCTAATGACCCCCATAAAGTGCCAAAAAAGGGCATTTAGGGGCGTTTTCTCCTTTCCAATGACTCCCCCCGCCCTACCGTCCCCCTCATGCCAGACGGCCTGTTTATCTTCTTCGCAGCACTGACTCTCGGAGCTGCCTGTTTGCTGGTCGCAAGTCGCAATGCAGTGACCTCGGCCATGGGGATGATTCTGGCCTTGGTCGGGGTCGCGGCCGATTTCTTCCTTCTAGACGCCTACTTCTTGGGCGTGCTGCAAGTCTTGGTCTACGCCGGCGCGGTCATGGTGCTCTTCCTGTTCATTATCATGCTCCTGAACACGGACGATCCCGAGGGCGCCTACCCTTGGAAAGCCGCCGCGCTCGGCCTGGCGGTTTTCTTCCTCTTAGGTGCCGGCGTGCTCTGGCTCTTCCATTGGTCGGGCGCCGTCGCCAGCACGCCAGCCGGAGCGACTCCACCCGAGCTTTCCGACCTCCCTGCAGTGTTCACCACTTCGGCTAAATCTTTCGGTCGCCTGCTCTACACCAAGTACCTCCTTCCTTTGGAGGTCGCTGGCTTCCTCCTGCTCGTCGCGCTCGTCGGCGTCGTATCGTTGAGCAAGGATTCGGCCGAAGAAAACGCCTGATTTTCCCGACATGGAACACACCTCTCTCGCCCACCACCTGATCTTGGCGGGCCTGTTGTTCGCCCTCGGGCTCACCGGCGTGCTTGTCCGCCGCAACCTACTCGTCGTCTACATGTGTCTCGAGCTCATGCTCGCTGCCGCCACGCTCGCGCTCGTCGCTTTCTCGCGCTTCAACCGCACCATGGATGGCGCGGTCCTCGTCTTCTTCGTCATTACCGTCGCAGCTGCCGAGGTCGCCGTGGGCCTCGCCCTCATCGTCGCGCTATTCCGCAAGCGCGGCTCCGTGCAGTCCGACGCCCTGACCACCCTTCGCGACTAATTTTCCGATGCCTTCCGACCTTTCGTCCTTGGTTCACTGGATTCTCTTCCTGCCACTCGGAGCCGCCGCGATTTCGGCGCTGTTCCTGCGTAAACAGGGCACCCTCGCCGCTTGGCTTTCCACGGGGACGGCCTTCGCCATCGCCGGCCTTTCGCTGAAACTCCTCAGCCAAGACGGCATTGTCACTTGGCACACCGAACTCGCAAAGTTTGGCGGCATCAGCCTCGGCTTCGGCTACCTCATCGACGCCAATGCGCGCCTGATGCTCTTCGTGGTGTCATTCGTCGCCGCCTGGATTCACCTCTTCTCCGTGGGCTACATGAAGGAAGATGCGGCCCGCGGCCGTTTCTTCGCCGGTCTCTCGATTTTCATGTTCTCCATTCTGGGCATTGTTGTCGCCGACAACCTGCTCATGACGTTCATCTTCTGGGAGCTCGTGGGCTTCAGCTCGTACATGCTGATTGCACATTACTTCGACAAAGATTTCGCCGCGGCGGCCTCGAAGAAAGCTTTTATCACTAACCGCATCGGTGACCTTGGTTTCATCCTCGGTATCGCGATGTGCCTTTCCCTTTACGGCACGCTCGATTTCGACAAGCTGCAGTCCCACGCCGCCGCCGCCAAGACGATCCCCGTCGCCGTAGGTGCGCTGCTCATGTGCGGCTTCCTCGGTAAGTCCGCCCAGTTCCCGCTCCACGTTTGGCTCACCGACGCGATGGCCGGCCCCACGCCCGTCTCCGCGCTCATCCACGCCGCGACGATGGTAGCTGCGGGTGTCTATTTCATGGCCCGGGTGAGCTTCCTGCTCGCCCCTGAAGTCCTGAGCTTCATCGCAATCTCCGGTGCCGGCATGGCCGCCCTCGCCGGCCTCTGTGCCCTCGCCCAGACGGACATCAAGAAGTCGCTAGCCTATTCCACCCTCGCCCACCTCGGCATCATGGGTTGCGCCATCGGCCTCGGCCATCCCGCGCTCGCACTGATGCACATGGCCACGCACGCCTTCTTCAAGGCCACGCTCTTCCTCGGTGCCGGCTCCGTCATCCACGGCTGCCACCACGAGCAGGACATGCTCAAGATGGGCGGCCTGCTAAAGAAGATGCCGGTTACCGCCGCGACGTTCATCGCCGCGACCCTTTCCAATTGTGCCGTGCCGTTCCTCGCTGGCTGGTATTCCAAGGACGCCATCATCGAAGCCTCGTTCCACGACGGGAAATTCGCCATCTTTGCATTCCTCGCGCTCGCGGCGCTCGCCACGTGCCTCTACAGCGGCCGCATGATCCGCTTGGTCTTCCTCGGTGAAGCGAACTCCGAAGACGCGTCGCATGCCCATGAGTCCCCTTGGACGATGACCCTACCTCTCGTCGTGCTCGGCCTGGTCTTCTCCGTCGGCGGGGGCTTCGCGGCGCATGTCCTCATCCCGGCGAGTTCACTTCAGCCGATTGAGCACGCTCTCGGTGAAGTGTCGTTCCACTTGGCCGCCCCCTCGACCATCGTCGGCCTGCTTTCTTTGGTCCTCGGTTTCTTCGGGGCACTTAAGTTCTACGGGACCGTCCGCGGGGCGGATGCGCTCCAAGCCCTCTCGCCACGCACGTATCACCTCCTCGAACACCGCTGGATGGATGGCGCCTACCGCTGGTACATCGACTCCGTGCAGCGTCGCCTGGCTGAGTCCATCGCCTTCCTCGACTTACTGGTAATCAACGGATTCGCCGTGCGCTGGTTGGGTGGCGGCATTCCCGCCGTGCTCGGCTATCTCACTGGTCGCACCTTCCACCGCGGCCAAACCCGGGGCTACGCGCTCTGGATTGTGCTCGGCTCACTCTTTCTGGTTTGGTTCCTCCTCGCCCGCTAACCCATGGACACTTTTCCTGCCACCCTCCTGCAGATCACCGTCACGGCGCCGATCCTGATCGGCCTGGTGCTGATTGCTGGTCGCTCCCTGCCTCGCAGCTTCGCCTCCGGCTTCGCCCTCGGCGGCTTCGCCCTCCCAGCGGCACTCGCACCTTGGTTATTGGTGCTCTGGTCGAGTGAGAACACCACGGTCGGCCAATTTCAGTCCACGGGCCTCTGGGGATTTAATTTCGGCCTGAACGGCTTGAGTGCACCCTTGCTGGCGATGACTGCGATTGTAGGACTCGCCG
The DNA here is from genome assembly GCA_943331445.1 of Akkermansia muciniphila. Lineage (GTDB taxonomy): Bacteria > Verrucomicrobiota > Verrucomicrobiia > Opitutales > UBA953 > UBA953. Next base: position 10,502 of record CALQLO010000019.1, on the reverse strand, counting down.
CGGGCATCAAGGCCCTCACGCAGGAAGTGGAATCGCGTAACACTTACCTCGGCCTCATTCTGTTCATGCTCGGCGGCACGCTCGGCGTCTTCGGCACTAATCACCTCATCGGTTTTTACTTCTTCCACGAGTTCGCGCTGATCCCGACCTTCATCCTGACGCTCTTCTGGGGTGGCGAAGGCCGTCGCCCGGCTGCCATGCAGATGGCCATCTACCTGACGGTCGGGGCCATGGCCTCACTTGCCGGTATCCTCATCGCCATTGAAGCCTCGGGCATGGGCTTCGCTCAGGCCAACTTCGGCGACGTCGCGCATGGCCTACAGAGTGCCAACCACCTCCCCGCCGCCGTCGGTGCGCTCGTGCTCTTCGGTCTCGGCACACTCGCGTCGCTCTTCCCCTTCCATTCTTGGGCTGCCCCGGGTTACTCGGCGGCACCAACGCCCGTCTCCATGATTCATGCCGGTGCGTTGAAAAAGTTTGGCCTCTACGGCATCATCCTCGTCGGCCTCAGTAGCCTCGACATCACCGGCGGGAGGCTCGGCGATTGGTTCCTCTGGATGGCCGTCGCCAACGTCGTCATCGTGGGTTTCATCTGCATCGCGCAACGCGATCTCAAGCAACTGGTCTCTTGGAGTTCTGTCGCCCACATGGGGCCGGTCTTCCTCGGTATCTGGGTCTGCGGCAAATCGGGTAAAGCCGATGGGCTCGACGCAGCCGCCTTCCTGATGGTCGCGCACGGCCTCTCCTGTGCGGCCCTCTTCCTGCTGGCCAATGCCGTGCGGACGCGCGCGGGTACCTATCGACTTGATGCGTTAGGCGGCATGGCTTCCCGCGCCCCGATTCTCGCCGCACTCTTCATCGCTGCCACGATGGCCTCGATCGGCTTGCCTGGCTTCGGTAACTTCTGGGGCGAAATCGGCGTCTTCCTCTCCCTGCGCGATCAGTCACTCTGGTTGCAGGCCATCATCGCCTCGTCTGTCGTCATTTCTGCCGTGTACGCCCTGCGCGCGGTGGCGGCGACATTCTTCGGGCCGGCTTCTGAGTCGCTCGAGAAACGCTTTGCTTCGGCGCCCTTCGGCGATCTCGGCTGGGCTGAACGCACGGCTGTTGGCCTGCTACTGCTCGCTTCCATGGCCATCGGCTTCAAGCCCGCGCTGGTCACGAAGTCCACCAACGAAGTCACCAAACTCGTCACCACCTACTCGCAACATAACGCCAAGGCACCCGTCAAGGCTGTGCCTGCGCAGCCTGTGAAACGCTAATTTTCGACCGATGATTCCTTTTCTCGCCAACATCGTCCCAGCTTTCAAGGTCCTGGCACCTCGGACAGCAGACTGGCTGACCATTCTGCCTGAAATCGCGGTCGCTGCCCTTGCGCTCGTCTGCCTGGTACAAGCCATCCTACTGCCAAAGCCACTGCGCTGGCTCATCCCCGCGACCGCTCGCACGGGTTTAGTTCTGGTCATCGCGATGGCTTACACCACTGCGGGTCCGTGGGCGCCGAAGAACGATGTGGAATCCTTTGCGGGATTACTCCGACAGGACCTCCCGTTCGCAGGCGTCCGCTTGGTCTTCCTTGCTTCGGCACTCCTCACCAGCCTGCTCGCTGCGCGCTTCCTACGTGAACGTGGCGCGGCGATCGCCGACTATCACCACGTCCTCCTGGTGGTAACCGCCGCGTTCATGCTGCTCGCGCAGTCGAACCACTTCGTCACCTTCTTCCTCGCGCTCGAGACGGCCGCCGTCGGCCTCTACGTACTCGTCGGCTACCTGCGCCGCAGCGAAGCCTCCCTCGAAGCCGGCGTGAAATACCTCGTCGCCGGTGGCCTCAGTTCCGCTCTACTCCTGATGGGCATCGTGCTCGTCTACGGCGCGCTCGGCTCGGTCGCGGGCATCACCGACTCGCTCAACTTCACGCAAATCGGCAAAGCCCTCAGCGCGCAGGTGCTGACACCGACCGGCATCTCTCCGCTCACCCTCGTGGGGATCGCTCTGATTCTCGGCGGCGTCGCCTTCAAGCTCGGCGCCTTCCCGTTCCACGCGTGGATTCCCGACGTCTACCAAGGAGCCCCGACGCCCACGACCGCGTTTCTCGCGACCGCGTCCAAAGCAGCCGGTGCCTTCACCCTACTCGTGCTCGTGACCGGCCCCTTCGCGGCGCTGGCACCGAAACTTGCCCCAGTACTGGCTATCGCGGCCGTGCTGACGCTGCTGGCCGGCAATCTCGGCGCCCTGTCGGCCACGGACGTAAAGCGCACGCTCGCCCTTTCCGGCGTTTCCCACGCGGGCTTCATCCTGGCTGCCGTGACCGTCGCGGTCATCGCACCAGAGGCTACCGCTTACGGCTACACTGCGGAACAAGTCGTCGTCTTGTACTTACTCGCCTACCTCGTGGGTACCTTCCTCGCCAGCCAAGCGCTGGTTTCGCTGCCCGCCGCCGCGGACCACCTCCGCCCTCACCTGGCCCTACGCGGGCTCCTCCGCCGCTCGCCGTCGCTTGCCGCAGCCTTGGGCTTCGGCATTGGCTCACTGGCTGGGGTTCCGCCTTCGGTTGGCTTCATCGCCAAGCTCCTCGTCCTCGCCCTACTGGTAAAGGCCAAACTCTGGTGGGTCCTCGGTGTCGCCCTCGTCTGCGTCGCCATCAGCATCCACTACTATTTCTGCATCCTCCGGGAAGCGGTGGTCCGCCCGACGGAAGATAACACCGAACTCGCCCCGTTGGAGATCTCCTTCGGCGCGCGCTTCCTCATCGGAGCCCTCGCGGCCGCGACGATTCTCGGCGGACTACTGATCCTAAACTAAAGCCCCTTACCGCGACCGCGGGGGTGGTGCTTGCGATGGGCGGCTGAGAGCGCCGTCCGATCGACGGAAGTGTAAATCTGGGTCGTCGCGATATCGGCATGACCGAGCATCTCCTGAATCGAGCGCAGGTCCGCGCCGCCTTCCAAGAGGTGCGTCGCGAAGGCGTGCCTGAGCAGATGAGGTTTAACCGGAACACTTACCCCCGCGCGTCGCGCCGCCTGCTTCACCCCGAGCCAGAAAGTTTTCCGGGAAATCGCGACACCCCGAGCACTGAGAAATAAAGCGCTGCCAGTCTTGGGTCGGACAAGCTTGGGCCGGCCGTGCGACAGGTAAACTTGCAGGGCGACGAGCGACGTCTCGCCGACGGGCACGATGCGATCCTTGGAGCCTTTACCGGTCACCCGCACGAGGCCCGACTCCGCATCGACCGCCTGGATTTCGAGACTGCAAAGTTCCGAGATGCGCAAGCCCGAGCCATACATCAGTTCGAGCATCGCCCGATCCCGCAATCCCTGTGGCGTCGAAGTGTCTGGAGCGGAAACGACCTTGGCCGCTTCGGCGGCACTGATCATCCCAGGAAGCTTGCGGCGGAGCTTGGGCCCGTGGGCGAGTTCGGTGAAATCATCACGGCGCAGGCCGACCCGGACGAGATGGGCAGAGAAGGAGCGCACGGCGGAAAGCCGGCGGGCGAGCGAGGCCGCCGCATGCCCCTTGCGATCCAAGGCGCGCACCCAGGAATCCACCTCCGCCAAACCGACCTCCGACCAGTTCGTCCGGCCCGCCCGGCCACAATGGGCGGAGAACCGGACCAGGTCCGATTCATAAGCCTCCGTCGTGAGCTTGGCCGCACCCCGCTCCAACGACAGGTGAGCCAAGAAAGCATCCACCGCCTCCTGCAGATCGGGCGGCACCTCGTCGCGGCGGGCTCGGGGCTTCTTGGACATGCTTCATCAGTATTGCCCCGACCGCCGAGGAGTCCATAAGGATTGAGCATGTCCAGCCAGCGTGAGCGCGCCATGAAGCCGACCGACCTCCGGGGAATCCTCCGCTATGTCCCGATGTTTCGTGACCACGTCTTCGTCATCGCCGTCGACGGCTCAATCATCAGCCACGAAAATTTCCCGAATATCGTGACCGATATCGCGGTGCTGCGCAGCCTATCGATCAAGGTCGTGCTCGTGCATGGCATCGGCCAGCAACTCGTCGGCTTGGCCGGCGAGCACAACATCGCGCTGTCAGATATCCAAGGCGAAGGCCCCACCGATGCGGCCACCATGTCGCTCGCACGCGAGGCTTCGGCACTCGTCTCCCAATCCGTACTCGAGAACCTCTCGCAAGCCGGACTCCGCTGCGCGATCACCAACGCCGTCCGATCGACCAAGATTGGGCGGATCCGGGGACGCGACCATCTGTTCACCGGCAAGGTCGAGAAAGTCGATGCCGCGATTCTCAAGTCGATGCTCGCGCAGGACATCCTCCCGCTCGTCACGCCCATCGTCTGCGACCGCGAAGGCCAATCCCTGCGCGTCAACAGCGACCACCTCGCCATGGAACTCGCGGTGGCGCTCGGCGCCTCGAAGTTAATTTACCTCACCCCTTTCAGCGGATTGCAGGTCGATGGCGTCGTACAGCTCAACCTCCCCGAGGATGAGCTCAAGAAGCTTCTCAACGACAAGACCGCGAAACTTGATCCGCGCATCCGCAGCAAAGCGGTGCAGGCGGCCAAGGCGCTGGATGAGGACGTCCCGCGGGCACACATCCTCGACGGGCGCGTCTTCGGCGGCCTGCTGACCGAGATTTTTGACAAGGTCGGCCTCGGCACGATGGTGCACGCCAATGACTACGATCGGATTCGCCAGGCTAAGAAGAAGGATGCCCAAGCCCTCTACAACCTCGCTAAACACGGCGCAAAGACCGAGGCGCTCGTCTCCCGCACTCGCCAGCAAATTGACCAGACCTACGGGGAATTTTTTGTCTACGAAATCGATGATAGCATCATCGGTTGCGCGGCGCTCCGTCCCTACCCGGGCGGCAAAGTCATGGAACTCGGCGCGGTCTACGTCCAACCCTTCTACCACGGCCGCGGCGTCGGCCGGAAATTAGTCGAATTCGCCAAACGGCGCGCCAAGCAACTCGGGGCGAAGAAATTGATGGCGCTGACCACCCAGACGCAGGGCTTCTTCCAATCGGCCTGTGGCTTTACCGCCGCGACGTTAGCGGACTTGCCCGCCGAGCGCCGCCAAGCCCTGAAGGCCAGCGGACGTAATTCTCAGGTCCTCGCCTTTTCGCTAAGCCGGCTGAGCGACTCCGTGCGCTGAGGCCTATTTGGCGGTGAAGAATCCGCGCTGCTTCTCGCTGATCGGCAGGCCGGCTTTCTCCAGTACCAGCAGGAAATCTTCCCAGAACACCCGCTTCACCGTGTTGCTGGAATTGTGCAGCAGGTAGTTCGGGTGATAGGTCGCCATCAGTGGCACGCCTCCGAGATCGAACCAATGACCGCGGGCGTCGGTAATGGAGGGATTGATGCCGTGCAGGGATTGGAAGGCCTGAGCTCCGAGGGCGACGACGACCTTCGGCTGGATGATATCAATCTGGGCGCGGAGGTAAGGGAGATTGAAAGCAAGTTCGCGGGCCGTGGGTGGTCGCTTACCATAGACCGTGGGCGCTTCCGGTCGCCAGACCATCGAGGGCAGCAGATAACATTCGGCCGACGTGAGCACGGCGGCGGCGAGGATTTTCTGCAGGATCTCGCCCGCCGCGCCGGCAAAAGCCTTGCCGAATTCCATCTCCTCGAGCGTGGGGGCTTCGCCGACCAGCACGACCTTGGCGTCCAAGGAGCCGTGGCCAAGCAGCGGGCGATGCTTGTCTATAAGATGCTTCTTAGTCTCCGGGCAGGCATCGATCAGTTGAGCGAGAGCCTGCATCCGTTCCGACTTCGTGCCAGCCGGCAAAGTAAACACCGGCGGGTCTGCGATGACCACCGCGGGGGCCACGGCGACGGGCCGGGCGACTGCCGCTTGGAAGGTCGGGCGGGCGGAGGCGACCGACGTCGCCGCAGGGGCGACGGAGGCCACCGGGGCGGCAGAGGCGGGCTGGCCGACGAGGGCTTTCAATGCGACCAGGGAGGCATCCGAAACGCTCACCCGACGAACCCCCTCCGCCTTTTGGCGCTTCAGCTCCTCCAGCAGGGCATCAAGGGCTTCAACGGGGTCAATCACGACAGGGCAAGGGATTGGATGGCACGGGCCAGGGTCAAATCTTTCTCGGTGACTTGGTTGCCCGCATCATGGGTACTTAGCCTCAGGGTTACTTTATTCCAAATATTGAGGATTTCCGGGTGGTGGTTGAGCTTTTCGGACACGTCGCCCAATTGGTTAATAAAAACAAGCGCGGCCTTGAAATCTATAAATACATAGACCTTCAACAACTTACCGTTATCAAGGGTCCACCCATCCAGCCCAGTTAAAGCTGCTTGGATCTGAAAGGTCTCCAAGGGTTGGCGCATGAAAATCATCTTCTTTACCCCCTTTATCGGTGTCAACGCAGGGCTAGGAGTTGACCCCTATTGTGAATAAACTTGCCGAAGCCCAATTAAACTGACTTAACGGCGGTCAGGTTTGTCTCGGAAAATAACCAAAGTAAGAGACAAGCCCCGCAATAATCCGGTGAGTTGACGGTCGTTAAGACGGCAAATCGAAATCCGAAGGTCGGAAACGGGCAATGCGGTGTAGGTAAACCAAGCAAAACAAAAGATAATATGGAAAACAAACTGTTCGTGGGCAATCTGCCCTGGGCCGCAACCGAATCCGACATCCGCGCTCACTTCTCCCAAGGCGGCGAAGTGGTCTCCGTGGAAGTTATGATGGACAAGTTCACGGGTCGTCCTCGTGGCTTCGCCTTCGTGACCATGGCCAATGCTCAGGCTGCTCAGGATGCGATCGCTAAGACTGAAAACATCGATTTCATGGGTCGCCCCCTGAAGGTCAATGTTGCCCGTCCTCGCGAAGAACGTCCGTCCTTCGGTGGTGACCGTCCCCGCTCCGGCGGCTTCGGTGGCGACCGTCCTCGTTCCGGCGGCTTCGGCGGTGGAGATCGCGGCGGCTTCGGCGGCGGCGGCTCTCGCGGCGGCTTCGGCGGCGGCGGTGGTGGCTCTCGCGGCGGCTTCGGCGGCGGCGAACGTCGCTCCGGCGGCTTCGGCGGCGGCGACCGTGGCGGATACTAATCCTCGGATTAACTCCCTCCCTAAGGGCGCCTTACGGCGCCCTTTTTTGTGCCTATATCCCTAAAATAGGCCTAATCCGCTTGTCCGTCGCTCACCAGCCTCCTACCAGTATGCCCCCATGAAGCGCCTCACCAGCATCCTGCTCCTCGCCTTGGCGTTAGTCCCGGCCCGCGGCGCCCTCAACACCGACGGGCTGCCCGCCGGGGCGGCGGTGATCGCCGGCTTTGACCTCGCGGCCTTTTACACCACCCAGCTCGGACAGGCAGTCATGAAGGCTGGCCCGATTAATACCGGCAACAGCACCGATTCTAAATCCGCGAAAGATAAACTCGGGATTGATACCCAGAAAGACATCCACGCCGTCGTCCTCGGCGTCTATCCAGGCGCGGACGGCAAGTTATCGGAGAAAAACGCCCAAGGCGTCATTCTAGTCCGCGGTAAATTCGACCCCGCCAAAATCAATGCGGCCGCCAAGGACGCCAAGGTGCCGTCCACGCCCGCCGGCAAATACCAAGCCTGGGAAGCCCGGGCTTTCTTTGACGCGATCTTCGGCCCAAGGCCCAAGGGCGACAATGGCGAGGCCTACCTCGTCGTCTATTCTGCCGACCTGATTGCCATCGCCAGCAAGGACTTCCTCGACCGGGCGCTCACAGCCTTGGAGAAAAACACCAAGGCCGAACTATTGCCAAACGAGGTGCGCACCAAATTTAATGCCGCCACCAAAGGTTGGGTTTTCCTCTACGCCGATGCCACCCGGGCGAAGATGAAGGATGACTCCTCGGGCATCAATGAACTCACGTTCGTGCTCGGTGAAAACGCCTCCGATTTGCAACTCAGCATCGCGGCCAACTTTATCACTGCGGAAAAAGCAACGAGCATCCGCAAGCAGGCCAAGGGATTACAGGCGTTCGCCATGATCGGATTGATGAATGATGACGGCAAGACCCCCGCCGAAAAAGAGGACCTGCAGACGCTTGCGGAACTCATTCAGAAGATTCGGGTAGGCGGCGAAGCCAACCGAGCCACCCTCGACCTCGATTTTTCGGCAGAGAAATCCGCGAAGGCGATCGTGCACGCGATCGAGAAGGCGCAGAAGGAAAAGCCCAAGGCACACGCCGCCAAGTAAGCCGCTGGTCAGGCCTTCTCCAACGTACCATCGGCGCGCAGGCGACGATAGTAGCAACCGGAGCGCGCCTTGCCGTTCTCCTTAGTATGGCAGGCACCCTGTCCCGCCGGACGCACCTTGTAGAGAATTGAGTTCTGCTCGCAATTCACCCGCACCTCAAGGAGCTCGAGAAAATCTCCAGAGGTGAGTCCCTTGATCCAAAGCTCGTTACGAGAGGTACTCCAGAAGGTCGCCTTCTTTTCACGGAGTGCGGTCTGCAAGGCCAGCTCGTTGACATAACCGAGAATGAGGACTTCACCCGTCTGCGCGTCTTGCGCAACAGCGGGGATGACATCGGCCGTCCCGGAAGCGATTTTTCGCAGTTTTCCAAAGTCGAGACGCAGGGCTAGGCCTTCTTCGAGTTCCTTGTCAGACATGAACCCATTTGGCATGGGTTGCTGGGCTCATTCAAGGCTGGAATCCCTACCCACTTATCCCTTACGGATACATCCTATGTCGCTCAATCATTCCGCCGACCTTTCCCGCGCCGCCACGGAAGCCCGCGGGCTGGCCATGGACGCCGTCGCCGCTTGCCATTCCGGCCACCTCGGCCTGCCTCTAGGTGCCGCGGAAATCGGCTCCGTTCTCTACGGTAACTTCCTCCGCCACGACCCGGCCGCCCCACAGTGGATCAACCGTGACCGCTTCGTACTCTCCGCCGGCCATGGCTCGATGTTCGTCTACGCCTGGGTACATCTCGCCGGCTTCGACCTTCCCCTCCAAGAGGTGAAGAATTTCCGCAAGCTGCACTCCAAGACCCCTGGTCACCCGGAGTTCGGCGAAACCGTCGGCGTCGAAGCGACCACGGGGCCCCTCGGTCAGGGCACAGGTAATATCGTCGGCATGGCCGTGGCCGCCAAGATGGCCGCCGCGCACTTCAACACCGCTGAGCACAAGATCTTCGACCATATCGTCGTTGGCCTCGCCGGGGATGGTTGCCTGCAGGAAGGCATCTCCCAGGAAGCCGCTTCTTTCGCCGGACGGTTCGGCCTCGATAACCTCATCATGCTTTACGACTCCAATGACGTCACCCTCGACGCCATGGCCTCGAAGACGCAGAACGAAGACACCGCCAAGCGCTATGAGGCCGCCAACTGGGAAGTCTTCACCGTCAAACAGGGCAACGAACTCGACCCCATCGCTGAAGCCCTCGACAAGGCCCGCGCGAGCAAGAACGGAAAACCGAAGCTGATCATCTGCAAAACGATCATTGGTAAAGGTATCGCCGAAGTCCAAGGCACCTCAAAGGGCCACGGTGAAGCGGGCGTCAAATTCGTCGATGCTTCCCGCAAGGCCCTCGGCCTGCCGGAAGAGAAATTCTATGTCTCGCCAGAGACCCGTGCTTACTTCGCCGCCCGCAAGGTACAACAGGCCGCCGCCCACGCTGCATGGCAGCAAACTTTCAGCGCTTGGGCTAAGGCCAATCCCGAAAAAGCCACCCTCCTCGCCAAGGCCCAACAAGGCGATCATGGCGATGTACAGTCCCTGCTCTCGGCGATCCCCGAGTTCGGCAAAAACTCCCTCGCCACCCGCGTCTCGGGCGAAACCTGCATCAACGCCGTCGCCAAGGCTTCACCGCTCGTGCTCTCTGGCTCCGCTGACCTCCACGGCTCCACCAAGAATTATATCAAGGACGTGGGCGACTTCGACATCGCGACCCCGGCTGGCCGCAACCTCTACTTCGGCATCCGCGAACACGGCATGGGCGCTATCCTCAACGGCATGGCCTACCATGGTATCTTCAAGGGCTCGGGCGCGACGTTCCTGACGTTCTCCGACTACCTCCGCCCTTCCATCCGCGTGGCCTCGCTGGCCAAGCTGCAGGTCTTCTACATCTTCACGCACGATTCCGTCGGTGTCGGCGAAGACGGCCCGACGCACCAGCCAGTGGAAACCGTCAGCGCCCTGCGTTGCATCCCGAACCTCGACGTGGTCCGCCCGGGCGACGCCGAAGAAACCGCGGCGGCCTTCGCCCATGCGGTCGCCCGTAAAGACGGCCCCGTGGCCCTGATCCTCTCCCGCCAGAACGTCCCTTCGCTCGATAGCGTATCAGTCGCCACCCGCCGCCAAGGCGCACTCAAAGGAGCCTACATCCTGCGCAAAGAAAACGCCACCCTCACCCACATCATCATCGGCACGGGCAGCGAACTCTCGCTCGCTCTCGCCGCTGGCGAGGAACTGGGCGCCGGCGTCCGCGTGGTGTCCATGCCTTCCATGGAGATCTTTGCCCGCCAACCCAAAGCCTATCAGGAAGAAGTCCTGCCAGCCGCCTGCACCAAGCGTGTCAGCATCGAAGCGGGCGTAACCCTCTCG
>CALQLO010000018.1 GCA_943331445.1 Akkermansia muciniphila | reverse complement strand
TTCATCGACCGCCAGAACCTGCCCGCCGTCTTCCGGACCTTTGACTTCGCTAATCCGGACTATCACGTGCCGAAGCGCAACCAGACTACGACGCCCCAGCAGGCCCTGTGGATGCTTAACCATCCCTTCGCGAGAACCCAAGCTGACGCGCTTGCTTCTAAGGTAACGACCTTAACCAACGACGAAGCCAAGGTCGCCGCGCTCTACACCGCTGTCCTCAGCCGCCGCCCGACGAGCACCGAAACCCAGCTCGCCGTCCAATACATTCGCGAAGCAGGCCAGGCACCTGCGCCCGCCACCTGGACGTACGGCGTCGGCGGCTGGGATCCAGCCACCAAGCAACTAAAGTTCACGGAGATGAAATTCAAAATCAAAGAAGGCTTCGGACCCGGCGAAAAAATGCCCAATAAGGAGTTCGGGCACGCCTTCCTCTCCGCGGCCGGCGGACATCCTGGCGACCGACAAGATACGGCGGTGGTGCGACGCTGGACCGCGGGCGGCGGCGGTAAATTCCGCATCGAAAGCAAACTAGAAGTCCCCAGCAAATCTAGCGATGGCGTCCGCGGACGAATTACAAGTAGCCGGGCTGGCTTACTCTTGGAAGCCGTGGCCAAAGGGGCTGGTGCCGCCACGCTTAATCTCGAGGAAATCGAACTCGCCCCCGGTGAGTCGATTAACTTCGTCGCCGATAATCTGATCGGCTCCAATAGCGACGGCTTCAAATGGTCGGCCGTAATCAAAGATGCCAAGTCAGGGGAAGTCATCGCCTCAGGTACCGCTGACTTCGGCAAAAAGACCGACCCGCAGTCAGCCTGGTCGACCTTCGCTCAGGTCCTTCTAGAGAGCAACGAATTCATCTTCGCCGACTAATGCAACACATCGACCCACTCTCCCTCGGTTCGCGGCGCGAATTCCTCCGCCGTTGCGGCATGGGGCTCGGCGGCGTCGCCCTGAGTTCACTCCTGCAGCGCGACCTGCAGGCCGCGCAGATTAACGTCGACCCGATGCACCCCTTGGCGGCTCGCAAACCGCCCCTCCCCTTCAAGGCCAAGCGTGTCATCCATATCTTCGCCAACGGCGGTGCCTCCCAGGTCGATACCTTCGATCGCAAGATCAGCCTCGATAAATACCACGGCAAGACCCTCCCCGGCGACTACATCGCCACCGAGCGCAAGACCGGGGCCGCCTTCCGTTCACCCTTCAGCTGGAAACGTTACGGCAAGAGCGGACTCGAAGTCAGCGAACTCTTTGAGAAAACCGCCGAGCATGCCGACGATCTCTGCGTCATTCGTTCCATGAAGGCCGATGTGCCGAATCACGAACCCTCCTTATTGCTGATGAATTGCGGCGAGGCCCGACAGATTCGCCCCTCCCTCGGCTCTTGGGTCACCTACGGACTCGGCACCGAGAACGAAAATCTACCCGGCTTCATGACCCTTTGTCCGGGTGGTTTCCCGATTCAAGAAACCCAGAACTGGCAATGCGGGTTCCTGCCTGGCGTCTATCAGGGCAACTACGTCGACACCGCTAAACGCAACGTCGACGAACTCGTGGAGAATATCCGCAACCACGGCCTCTCCCGGCCCGCCCAGCGCAAGCAACTCGACCTCCTCGCGAAGCTCAACGCCGCCCACCAAGCGACCCGCTCGCAGGATGCCGCCCTGGAAGCCCGAGCCCAGTCCTTCGAGATGGCCTATCGTATGCAACTCGAAGCCACCGACGCCTTTGACATCGGCCGCGAGCCTGAAAAGACGCGTGAGATGTATGGTGATACGACCCTTGGCCGACAGTTCCTCATCGCTCGCCGTCTCGCCGAACGCGGCGTGCGCTTCATTCAGCTCTGGCACGGCGCCGGCCAGCCATGGGACAGCCATGACGACATCGAGAAAAATCATAAGCGCCTCGCCCTTGAAGCCGATCAACCCATTGCGGCACTCCTAACGGATCTCAAACGACTCGGCATGCTCGAAGATACGCTCGTCATCTGGGGAGGAGAATTCGGTCGAACTCCCACCGTGGAACTTCCCACGCCTGGCTCCAACGCTGGCAAGATTAATGGACGCGACCATAATAGCCACGGCTTCACGATGTGGATGGCTGGTGGCGGCGTAAAACCCGGCCACATCCACGGCGAGAGCGACGAGTTCGGCTTCAAGGCCGTCAAGGACGTGGTGCATGTCCATGACTTACACGCCACCATCCTGCGCCTTCTCGGGTTCAACCACGAGGAGTTCACTTTCCGTAACGCCGGTCGCGACTATCGCCTCACCGACGTCCACGGCAAGATTGTCGACTCCATCATCGCCTAATGCGCCTCTCCGTCCTCCTCTTGTTGCCGGCGGCACTGCTCGCCGAGTCCGCTGCCCCCAAACTTATTAAGGATATCCCCTACAAGGATGATGTCGTCTCCCTTACCCCCTACGAGCAGGAGCGCTGCAAACTGGACATCGCAATCCCGGCCGAAGGCAAAGGCTTCGCGACCTTTGTCTGGTTCTACGGCGGCGGATTAAAGAACGGCAACAAGGACATGCCTAACGAGCATGCCACGGATATCGCGATGAGCTTCGCTAAAGGCGGCGTCGCCACCGTCACACCGAACTACCGCCTGAGCCCCAAGGCCAAATACCCCGCCTACGTGAATGACGCAGCGGCAGCTTTCGCCTGGACCGTCAAACATATCGCCGAATACGGCGGCGATCCGCACAAAGTTTTCATCGGCGGGCACTCCGCCGGAGGCTACCTCGCACTGCTTGTTGGCTTCGACCCCGAACGCCTCAAGCCCCACGGACTCACCCTTGGTTCCGTCGCTGGCATCGCCCAGGTGAGCGGACAGGTCCTGACACACTACACCGTCCGCGAGGAACGCGGCCAAGCCAAGTATGGCCTCACCGCCGACGAAGCTGCGCCCTGCTTCTACATTAAGAAAGCCTTGCCGCCCGTCCTCACCATTTACGCCCAGAACGACATGATTACCCGGGGCGAGGAGAATCAGTTCTTCGTCGCGACCCTGAAGGCCGCTGGCCATACGGAGAGCTATTCGCTCCGCGTGGAAAACCGCGACCATGGCAGCGTCGGCCACAACATGCGCAATCTTGATGACCCGGCCCGGCTGGCAGTGCTGAACTTCATCGCTAAACAGTCGACCAACCGCTGAGCATGCGCCTCCTCGCCCTCCTCTGCCTGTGCGCGTATCGCCTCACGGCCGCGGAAAATTTCGATATCGTTATCTATGGTGGAACCTCCGCGGGCGTCATCGCCGCCGTCCAAGCCAAGAAGATGGGTAAGTCCGTCGTCATCGTCGGGCCGGATCGTCATCTCGGAGGCCTGAGCAGCGGCGGGCTCGGCTACACCGATAGCGGGGACAAGTCCGTCATCGGCGGCCTTTCCCGCAACTTCTACCACCGCGTCTGGCAATATTATCAGCAGCCCGAAACCTGGGTACACCAAAAGCGCGAAGCCTTCGGCAACAAAGGCCAGGGCACCGTCGCCATGGATCAGCGCGAACGGACCATGTGGATTTTCGAGCCGAGCATCGCCGAGAAAGTTTTTGAGGATTACGTCAATGAATTCTCGCTACCCGTCTTCCGCAACGAATGGCTCGATCGCGCCAAGGGTGTAACCCTCGAAAACGGACGTATCGCGGAGATCCGCATGCTCTCAGGCAAGAGTTTCGCGGGGAAGGTATTCATCGACGCCACTTACGAGGGCGACCTCATGGCGGCCGCCGGCGTCACCTACCGGGTTGGCCGAGAAGCCAACGCCGAGTATGGCGAAAAGCATAACGGCTCCCAAATCGGCGTCCTGCACCACCGCCACCATTTCGGCGTCCTGCAGACCGGCATCGACCCTTACATCACCCCTGGCGACCCTAAGAGCGGCCTCGTCGCCCGCGTCACCCCCGTGAAGCCTGCGGCCTTCGGAGAAGCTGATCAGCGCCTGCAAGCTTACTGCTTCCGGATGTGCCTGACCAACGTCCCGGAAAACCGGGTCCCCTTCACGGCCCCCGAAGGTTATGATCCCAAACAATATGAGGTCCTCGCCCGGGCCTATGCGGCTGGCTGGAAAGAGACGTTCGATAAGTTCGACCTCATTCCGAACGGCAAGACTGACACCAACAACCACGGTGGTTTCAGCTTCGATAATATCGGCTATAACTACGATTACCCCGAGGCCAGCTATGCCCGTCGCAAGGAGATTATCCAGGAACACGAAACCTACCAAAAAGGACTCCTCTACTTCATCTGCACCGATCCGCGCGTCCCCCCGGACGTCCGCGCCAAGATGAATACGTGGGGCTTACCCAAGGACGAATTCAAAGATAACGGCAACTGGTCGCACCAAATCTACGTCCGCGAAGCCCGTCGTCTCGTCGGCACATTTGTGATGACCGAGAATGAGCTCACCAAGGTAAAGCCGACGCCCGATTCCGTCGGCATGGGCTCGTACATGATCGATTCGCACAACACCCAGCGCTACGTCACCCCTGAAGGCTACGTGCAGAACGAAGGCGATATCGGTGTCTCCCCGCGCGGCCCTTACGAAATCGCCTACGGTGCCTTGGTCCCCAAGAAAACGCAGGCCACCAACCTACTCGTCCCCGTCGCCTGTGGCGCCACCCATATCGCCTATGGTTCAATTCGGATGGAGCCCGTCTTCATGATCCTTGGACAATCCGCCGCCACCGCCGCAGCCCTCGCCATCGACGGCAGTCTAGCCGTCCAAGACGTAGCTTACGCCCAACTCAAGGCCCGGCTGCTGGCGGATGGACAGGTGCTCAACAAAGCCATCGACCTATCCAAGTACCCGGCCCACGAAGACAATCAAGTGGGCGGCAAGAAACTCCCTGCAGCCCCGGCCCGATAAGCTTACCTCTCTCGAGGTCGATCGGCCCTGAGGGGTTTCCCCGGGATTCCCATTGAAACCCGGGCGGTGCCAGCTTGTCTAAAGCCTACCCCTGCCATGCGTGCGTCTTCGCCTATCTTCCTGAGCCTCTGCATCGGACTCAGCTGCCTTGCGGCCGAACAGCCCGACGAGACCGTTCGTTTCAATCGCGACATCCGCCCGATCATGTCGGACACCTGCTTCCATTGCCACGGCTTCGATGCCAAGAGCCGTAAAGGCAAACTCCGGCTCGACCTCCGGGAGGATGCCTTAAAAGCCGGGAAGAGCGGGGCCATTGCGATCGTCCCCGGCAAACCCGAAGAGAGCGAAGTCATCAAGCGGCTCTATTCGCAGGATGCCGACGAAGTGATGCCCAATAAGGAATCCCATAAGAACCTTACCGAAAAACAAAAAGCCCTCTTCAAGCGCTGGATTGCTCAAGGTGCCTCCTATGAGCCGCACTGGTCCTACAAGCCACTGGAAGCACCCACGGTGCCGGCGATGCCAGCGGGAGGCCACAACCCCATCGACGCCTTTGTCGGTGCCAAACTCGCCGAGAAGAAAATCACCCCCTCGGCCGAAGCGAACAAAGAGCGCCTCCTCCGCCGAGTCTCGCTCGATTTACTCGGCCTTCCACCCACGCCCGAAGAGACGGCCGCCTTCGTCCAAGACCACTCCCCCACCGCTTATGAAAAACAGGTGGATCGACTGATGGCTTCGCCACACTTCGGCGAACGCATGGCCGTCTGGTGGCTCGATATTGCCCGCTTCGCCGACACGGTCGGTTACCACGGTGACCAAAACCAGCGCATCTTCCCGTACCGAGATTACGTTATCAACGCGTTTAACACCAATAAGCCGTTCGACACCTTCACCCAAGAACAACTTGCCGGCGATCTCCTGCCCAACCCGACGGAAGAACAACGCGTCGCGAGCGGCTACAATCGCTTAAACATGATGACCCGCGAAGGCGGCGCCCAGGCCAAGGAATACTTAGCCAAGTATGGCGCCGAACGCGTTCGCTCGGTTTCCAACGCGTGGTTCGGCAGTACCTTCGGTTGCGCCGAGTGCCATGATCATAAATTCGACCCCATCAAGTCGGCTGACTTCTATTCACTTCAATCCTTCTTCGCGGACGTAAAACAATGGGGTGTCTATGCAGACTACTCCTATACCCCCGAGCCCGAACTCAAGGGCGTTGGCAATGAACACCCCTTCGCCCCAGAAGTCCGCTCGAAGAACGCGTACCTCTCCAAGAAGGACCAAGAAGGCCGCGCGGAACTGCAGGCGCACTATGCTCAGCTCACCCAGTCGATTCAGGCCGACGACCAGAAACGCACCGCGTTCGCGGCCTGGCTCAAAGAAACCAACGAATTCCTGACCGCCCACCCTTCTGGCCTCGTTACCCCCAGTGGAAGTTTCCTGCACAAAGCCGCCCCACCGGCACCCGCCAAAGCTGCCCCCAAAAACACCAACGCGACAGCGGCCGTCAAGAAGCCGGTTGCGCCCGTAATGCCCACCGAGTTTGCGGCCGGTGAACCCATTCAGTTGAAACGCGGCGTCGCCAAAGGCGAAGACTTCGCGATGAGCCTGGCACCGACCGCCACGCCCATCGCCTCGGTCCGTATCGACATCCCGAAAGGCTCGCTCGCCCTGGACGCCACCAGCAATATCACCGCGCGCTTCGGCATCGCGGATGCCAAGGGCAAAGAACGCCCCGTGGGTTTCTTCCTCGCCGATGCCTCCCATCGCGAGCCCCGCTATAACAGCACCGTCGAAGCGGTAGACATCGTCACCGGCTGGACCCTGAAGATGCCCGATGCCGATGTCCATGCTGTCTGGCTCCTCGACTCCCCGATCACCCTGAAGAAGGACGAGAAGTTCATCGTCCACTTCGAGAGCTCCGCCGCCTTGTCATTCAAAGTCTCGGTCTCACCGATCTCACACCACGACCCGCTCAAGGTCACGGATGGAGCCTTTCTAACCGCGCTTAAGACGGGTCAGCCATCTCCAGCCAGCATGGGAAGTTTCCTCTACTCACGAGCCAGCGATCGCCCAGCGCTCGAGAAAGCCCGCGCTATCGCCAGCCGCATTCGCTGGCAATACGAGGGGTTCGCCTGGTCGATGACGACCAAGTCCGTCGCCCCCCTGACCGTACGCGTGCTCCCTCGCGGCAACTTCCTTGATGTGTCTGGACCGGTTGTCCTGCCCAGCACTCCATCCTTTCTTCCAGGCCGCCGGGAAAGCACCCCGGAGAAACGCCTCACCCGCCTCGACCTCGCCAACTGGATCACCTCCAAGGACAATCCCATTACCGCCCGCGCGGTCATGAATCGCCTCTGGCAACAATACTATGGTGCTGGACTCAGTGCCGCGCTCGATGACCTCGGCTCACAGGGCGAACCTCCCTCCCATCCTGAATTACTCGAATGGCTGTCGGTCGAATTTCGCGACAAAGGGTGGGATATGAAACGGATGGTCAAACTGATGGTCACCAGCCGCACCTACCGCCAAAGCAGTAGCCTGCGGCCAGATCTGAAGGAGCTCGATCCCAATAACCGCCTGCTCGCCTCGCAAAACCCCCGGCGACTCGACGCTGAATTTGTCCGCGATAACGCCTTGTTCATCGCTGGCTTAATCAACCTCAAAGACGTCGGCGGTCCAAGCGTGAAACCCTATCAGCCCGCGGGCTACTACGAGCCCATCCAATTCCCGAACCGTACTTATATCGCGAGTACCGACGATAGCCAATGGCGGCGAGGGCTCTACATGCACTGGCAGCGGATGTTCCTCCACCCGATGCTCATTAATTTCGATGCACCGGCCCGCGACGAGTGCACCGCCCTGCGCAACTACAGCAACACCCCGCAGCAAGCGCTCACCTTACTGAACGACCCGACCTTCGTGGAAGCTGCTCGCGTGATGGCCGCTCGCCTACTCACCACCCCTGCCGGCACCGACCGATTGGCCCTAAGCTTCCGCCTCGCCGTGGGACGAGAAATCAAAGCATCCGAACGCGACTCCCTCGGTAAACTCATCACGGACCAGACCGCCTATTATAAAGCGCACCCAGCCGAAGCCGCTAAACTGATGAAAGTCGGCTTCGCCGCCGCTCCCACGGCCGACCCCATCGAAGTCGCCGCCTGGACGCAGGCGTGCCGCGTCATCCTCAATTCCCACGAAGCGATTACCCGCTACTAATCATGAAGCCTTACGACCCCATCTCCCACGCGCTGTCCATCAATCGGCGCAGCTTCCTGACCAAGAGTGCCTACGGGCTCGGTGGAGCGGCCTTTGCGATGCTCGCCGCCAAGGCGAGCGCTGCCGGCGCCCCGCCCGCCTCCGGCTTTTCGAAAGGCTTCCTCCGTTCGCCCCACTTCCCCGTCAAAGCAAAGCGCGTCATCTTCCTCTGCATGGCTGGCGGCCCGCCTCATCTCGAGCTTTTCGACAACAAGCCCGTCCTGAAAAAACTCGATGGCCAACCCTTCCCTGAGTCATTCACGAAGGGGCAACAAATCGCCCAGCTTCAAAATACGGTGCTCAAGGCCCGCGGTGGCTCCTTCGAATTTAAGAAGTGGGGCAAATCCGGCATGGAGATGACGGATATTTTCCCGCACATCGGCAGCGTCGCCGACGAGATGTGCGTCATTCGCTCGCTGAAGACGGAGCAGATCAACCACGATACGGCCCACGCCTTTATCAATACCGGCTCCATCATCAAGGGGCGCCCCTGCATGGGTTCCTGGCTCCTCTACGGCCTCGGCGCGGAGACTGAGAACCTGCCTGGCTACATCGTTCTTACTTCCACTGGTCGTACCGGCCAGCAGCCCATTTCGGCCCGCCAGTGGTCCAGCGGCGTCCTCCCGAGTAAATACCAGGGCATTCAATTCCAGTCCAAAGGCGAAGCCGTCCACTACATCGGCAATCCGGAAGGCGTCTGCCAAAGCACCCAACGCCAAGTCATCGATGAGATTCGTCGACTCAACGGACAACTCGCCGAAGAAACCGTCGACCCCGAGATCGCCACGCGCATCGCGCAATATGAAATGGCCTTTAAGATGCAGTCGAGCGTGCCCGAGTTACTCGATTTCAAAAGCGAATCCGCCAAGACCATCGAATCGTACGGCATCAAGGAAATCGGCGACGGCTCCTTCGCCTCCAATTGCCTCATGGCACGCCGACTTGCCGAACGCGGTGTACGCATGATCCAGCTCTACCACCGCGCCTGGGATCTCCACGGCAATCTCGAGAACGGCATGAAGATGGGCGCTGAAGATGTGGACAAAGCCACCGCCGCCTTGATTCGTGATTTGAAAGAACGTGGCATGCTTGAAGACACCCTCATCCTCTGGGGCGGTGAATTCGGACGCACGCCCATGGGCCAGGGATCCGGCCGCGATCACCATATTGCTGGTTACAGCGTGTTCATGGCCGGCGGCGGCGTCAAAGCCGGCACCACTTACGGCGCCACGGACGAGTTGGGCTACCACGCCGTTGAGAACGTCGTCGATGTGCACGACCTCCACGCCACCATGCTTCAGCTGATGGGCATCGACCATCGACAGTTGAGCGTAAAGTACCAAGGCCTCGATGTTCGCCTGACAGGCATTGCCGGAAAGCCCGTCAACGGCATCATGGCGTAAGCGGTAAACGACACTTATACGCCGTTAAAATTCGGCGTTTTTCCTTCATAGGTGGACGCGAAGTTGTAAGTTCGAGGGATGCACCCCACCCGCCTAGCCCTTCTGGCTACCCTGCTGTTTGCGAACTTCGCGAACGTCTTCGCCGCTGACGCCGCCACCCCTTCCGCCAAGACGGAGCTCTTCAATGGCAAGGACACCGTCGGCTGGGTGGTCTTTCCCGAAGCCACTTCCAAGGACACCTGGAGCATCAAGGACGGCTTGCTTACCTGCACCGGTAAGCCCAACGGCTTCCTGCGCACCGAAAAGAGCTACAAGCAGTACAAGTTCACCGTCGAGTGGCGCTTCACCAAACCCGGCAATACGGGGGTAATCGTCCACATGACCCCGCCGGACGCCATCTGGCCGAAGAGCATCGAATGCCAAGGTATGCATGATCGCCAGGGTGACTTCTACTTCTGGAACGGTGCGACCGTCAAAGACGGTACGGAACTCAAGGATAAGAAGTCGGGTAAGATCCGCGGCTACCGCATCGGCCGCCCGGTCGCTGACGCTGAAAAGCCGGTCGGCGAATGGAATACCTTTACCACCATCTGCGACAAGGACACCGTGACCATCATCGTAAACGGCAAGGAAGTAAACAAAGCCACCGGAGCCAACCCGACCGAAGGCTTCATCGGGCTCCAAGTCGAAGGCGCTGCCTTTGAAGTCAAGCGCTGCACCCTCGAACCCCTCTAATCCCAAACATATGAAACTACGCCTCCTCCTCCTGGCCTCTCTGGCTGCCGTCTTCGCGGGCTGCTCCACCGCCCAGACAAATACCACCCCCGCGGGCTTCACGCCTTTGTTTAACGGCAAAGACCTCACGGGCTGGCATGGCTACAATCCGCATTCCGTCGGCAAGCAAACCGGCGAGAAGAAGGACGCCATCCTGAAGAAGATGCGCGACGAATTCCCGCAGCACTGGTCCGTGAAGGACGGCGAGCTCGTCAATCCAGGGACGGGCGCCTACGCCACCACCGACAAGGATTACGGCGACATCGAACTTGTCCTCGAATATAACATGGCCCCCCTCGGCGACTCCGGCGTTTACCTCCGCGCCTGCCCGCAGGTCCAAATCTGGGATCCCGCCAATCCGAAGGAAGTCAAAAACGACGCCCAGCTCGGTTCCGGTGGCCTTTGGAATAACAGCAAGGGGGCTCCTGGTAAAAACCCTCTCGTTCTCGCCGACAAGGCACCTGGCGAATGGAACACGATGCGCATCCTCATGGTCGGCTCCCGCGTCAGCGTCTGGCTCAACGGCAAGCAGACCGTCGACCACGCCATCCTCGAAAACTACTACGATCGTAAATCCGCCATCCCCGCCAAAGGCCCGATCTGCCTGCAAACCCACGGTGCTCAGATTAAGTGGCGCAACATCGCCATCCGCGAAATCGGCGGCGAAGAAGCGAACAAAATCCTGGCCGCTCATGGCAACGAGGGCTTCAAATCCATCTTCAACGGCAAGGACCTGACCGACTGGCGCGGCGCCGTCACCGAGTACGAAGTGGTTGATGGTGCGATTTTCTGTAAGCCCAAGAAGGGCGGCAACCTCTACCATAAGGATGACCTCACCAACTTCTCCGTTCGCTCCGAAATTAAGATTCCTGTCGGCGGCAATAACGGCTTCTGCATCCGCTACCCGGGAGAAGGCAATACGGCCTATGTCGGCATGTGTGAAATCCAGGTGCTCGACGACAATTACGACAAGGTACGTGGCAAACTCGACCCACGCCAGGTTCACGGTTCCGCCTACGGCATGGTGGCTGCGCTCCGCGGTTACCAGCGCCCCATCGGCGAATGGAACTTCGAAGAAGTCACCGTCGTTGGCTCCACCATCAAGGTGGAGCTCAATGGCTACCTCATCCTCGACTGCGACCTCTCCAAGGTCGATATGACCACCGTGATGGCCAAGAGCGCCCACCCTGGCAAGGACCGCACCCACGGCTACTTTGGTTTCGCTGGACACAGCGATCCCGTCGGCTTCCGCAATCTATCGGTGAAGCCCATCGAAGCTAAATAAGCACTTCCCCAGCTCGCTTCAAAACCCCTCGTAAGAGGGGTTTTTTATTAACTACTCGTTGCAAGGGTGTGGAGGGCACCTAACTTTTCAGAACTCGCACACCCCATGCGCCCCTCGCTCCCCCATCTGGTCGCACTCAGCGCCCTCGCCCTTGGTCCCTATGCCTCGGCCGAGGAGCGCGTCGAATTCAACCGCGACATCCGGCCCATCTTCTCCGACACCTGCTTCGCTTGCCACGGCCCCGATGTCGCCAAGGTCAAAGCCAAGCTACGACTAGATTCATTTGAAGCAGCGATCAAAGGCGGCAAATCCGAGAAGCCAGCCATCGTCCCCGGGCACCCAGAAAAGAGTCAAGTCATGGAACGCCTCCTCACTAAGGATGCCGATGAACACATGCCACCTGCGGATTTCCACAAGGTGCTGACCGCTGCCCAAATTGACACGGTCCGACGCTGGATCAAACAAGGCGCCGAATACCAAGGGCACTGGGCATTCATTCCCCCAAGCAAGCCAGCCACTCCTACGATTCCGGCCAACGGCAACGCCATCGATGCTTTCCTCGCCCAAGGCCTCTCCGCCAAGGGCCTCAGCCCGAATGGAGACGCCCCCAAAACCACCCTACTCCGTCGCGCTGCGCTCGACCTGACCGGCCTCCCGCCGACCGACGCCGACCTCCAAGCCTTCCTCAGAGACGCCTCCACGGAGGCCTGGCCGAAAGCCGTTGATCGACTGCTCGCCTCGCCGCGTTACGGCGAGAACATGGCGATGCAGTGGCTCGATTTCGCCCGCTACGCCGACAGCAACGGCTTCCAGAGCGACACCCAGCGCACGATGTGGCCTTATCGCGATTGGGTCATCAAGGCCTTCAACGACAATAAGCCGTTCGACCAATTCACCCTTGAGCAACTCGCGGGCGACCTCTTGCCGAATGCCACCCGCGATCAAATCGTCGCCACCGCTTTCCACCGTAACCACCGCCTCAACGGCGAGGGAGGCCGCATCGTCGAGGAATGGTTTGCGGAAAACGTCATCGATCGCGTGGAAACCACTGGGTCGACCTGGATGGCCTTGACGATGAATTGCTGTCGCTGCCACGACCATAAATACGACCCCATCACACAGAAAGAATTCTACCAGTTCTTCGCCTATTTTAATTCTAACCAAGAATCTGGCGTTTTGGGAGATTTCGGCGGTGCCGGCACCACCCGACGCGGTGGCAACACCCCGCCACTGCTCTCATTGCCCACCCTGGAAGAGCAAAAGAAAATTGACGACGCCGCCAGCGTCTTAGCGACGGCGGAAGCTGCGCTCAATAACACGCCCGCCGAGCAACCTGAACTCTACCACAAATGGTTGAGCGATAAACGCTTGGCCTTCAGCCAGAGCGGCACTCCTTGGAATATCTTAGAAGGCGAGAAAGTCGCGGCCGAGCAAGGGACCACCTTCAAACGACTCGAGGATGGCACCTGGCTCGCGCTCGGGACAGCACCAGCCAAAGAAACGTATCTCATCGAATCCCAGCCAGCGGCCGGACTTCTCACCGCGGTTCGACTGGAGGCTTTCCCAGATGATAGCCTCCCTGGAAAAAGCCTTGGCCGAGGCTCTAACGGAAACTTCGTGCTCAGCTCTATCGATGTGCGTCTCGTCACGGCTGACGGCAAAACCTCCTCCCTGCCAATCACCAAGGCGGAAACCGACTTTGACCAACCCGGCTGGTCCATCGCTGGCCTCGCTAAAGCTCCTCCCGCCAAGGGCAAAGCCAAGAAGGCCGCGCCTGGCAGCGTCGGCTGGGCCATCGGCGGCAACATCCCCGAAAACCGCGTCCACCGTCAGGCCATCTTCACCGTGGCACCGACCCTCATCCCAACGGGTGCTAAATTAATCGTGGTGCTCCGCCATGATTCGTTCGGCGGTCACAGCATCGGGCGCTTCCGCCTCAACACCTCGAGCCAAGACGCCAAACTCCTATCGCTAAAATCTGACCCTAAGTCGGAAACCCTCCGCCGACTCCTTGGGCGCCCAGACGCTGAACTCACGGACATCGATCGAAAGGCTATCGCCAAACTGTTCACCGAAAGCCCGGAACACCCCCGCCAACAAGCGATGGATAAAGTCACCGCCGCCAAGACATCCCTCGATAATGCCAAGGGCGCCCCAGTGAATATCATGGTGATGAAGGAAAGCGACAAACCCCGCGACGCCTTCCTCCTGCTCCGCGGAGAATATGACCGCATCGGCCCCAAGGTGGAACGCAAACTGCCAGCCTTCCTGCCGCCGTTGCCTGAAGGCGCCCCCAACAATCGACTTGGCTTCGCCTCGTGGCTCGTCAGCGGCCGCCATCCACTCACCGGACGCGTCTGGGTTAATCGTGCCTGGGAACGATTCTTCGGTGTCGGACTCGTAAAGACGTCCGAGAATTTTGGCTCGCAAGCCGAGTGGCCGAGTAACCCTGCCCTACTCGACTGGCTGGCCGTCGAGTTCGTTGACCGCAAGTGGGACATGAAGGCGATGCATAAGCTCATCCTCACGAGTGCAGCCTACCGCCGCAGCGCGGCTGTGACCAAGGACATGCTGGAGAAAGACCCCGACAACCGCTTACTCGCTCGCGGACCTCGCTTCCGCCTGCCAGCTGAACTCATCCGCGATCAAGCCTTGGCCATCAGCGGACTGCTCGTTGAAAAACAGGGCGGACCGAGTGTGAAACCTTACATGCCCGAAGCCGTCTGGGACGAAACCAGCGTCTATGGCGACATGCGCAATTATAAACCCGACATGGGCGAAGGTCTCTATCGCCGCTCGCTTTACACCATTTGGAAACGTACCGCGGCCCCGCCCTCGATGCTCCTCTTTGATTCGGCCGGTCGCGAAGTCTGCACGGTCAAGCGCTCACGCTCGAATACGCCACTTCAGGCGTTGTCCCTATTGAATGAAGTCACCTACGTCGAGGCTGCCCGTAAATTAGCGGAATTAACCCTCCGCCAACCCGGTGATCTCTCCGTGCGCTTGGCTTGGGCCTTCCATCGCGTGACCTCTCGGGACGCCAACCCGAAGGAGCTAGCCGTCCTCCGCCAGGGACTTGAACGGCGCCTCCAGACCTACGCCAACGATCTGGCCTCAGCGAAGAAGCTGCTTGCTGCTGGCGCCTCGCCGCCCGCCGCCGACCTCAAACCTGAGGAAGTCGCCGCCTGGACCGTGACCGCCAATGTTCTCCTTAACTTAGACGAAACCGTGACCCGCGAATGAACTGCAACGATCGACAATTCCAAGGATTAGACATGGCGACGCGCATGGCGCTCTCCCGTCGGACCTTCATCAAAGGCTCCGCGGGCGGCATCGGCCTCGCGGCCCTCGGCTCGCTCATGAGCACGCCGGGCTTCGCCGCCAACCCCGGACTCGGCTTCCCGAATTTCAAACCGAAAGCCAAGCGCATCATCTACCTCTTCCAATCGGGTGCTCCCTCGCAACTCGATCTCTTCGACCCAAAACCGGAGATGGAGAAGATGCGCGGCAAAGACCTCCCCGAGACCATTCGCAAAGGCCAGCGGCTGACGACCATGACATCGGGCCAGAAAAACTTCCCGGTGGCTCCGTCGATGTTCAAGTTCGCCCAGCACGGCCAAAGTGGCAACTGGTTCAGCCAATTGATGCCGCACATGGCTGGCAAAGCCGATGAATGGTGCGTGATTCGCGGCATGAATACCGAGGCGATTAATCACGACCCGGCCATCACGTTCATGCAGACTGGTAGTCAGCTCGCCGGCCGACCCAGCATCGGCTCATGGTCCGCCTACGGCCTCGGCAGCGAAAATGCCAACTTGCCTGCCTATGTCGTGATGAGCTCTTTCGGCAGTGGGCGTCCCGATGATCAACCTCTCTACGATCGTCTTTGGGGAGCCGGCTTCCTGCCCTCGAAACTCCAAGGCGTCAAACTACGCAACAAAGGCGAACGTGTCCTTTACCTGAAAGACCCCGAAGGCATCCCCCGCGAAGTTCGCCGGGCCGAACTGGATGAACTCGCCGAACTCAACCAACAACGCCACGGCGTACTCGGTGATCCCGAGATCCAGACCCGCATTGCTCAATACGAAATGGCGTTCCGCATGCAAAGCAGCGTGCCCGACCTGCTCGATATCTCTAATGAACCGCAACACATCCTCGATCTTTACGGCCCTGACGTGAAGCGCCCCGGTTCCTTCGCCTCCAATTGCCTACTCGCCCGCAGGCTGTGCGAACGTGACGTTCGCTTTGTGCAACTCTTCCACATGGGCTGGGACCACCACGGCGGACTCCCTAAGGCCATCAAAGGCCAGTGCAACGACACCGACCAGGCCACCGCCGGCCTACTCACCGACCTCAAACAACGCGGCCTACTCGATGACACCCTGATTGTCTGGGGCGGCGAATTCGGGCGCACAATTTACTCCCAAGGCGCCCTGACTGAGACGAACTACGGCCGCGATCACCACCCACGCTGCTTCACGGTCTTGATGGCTGGCGCGGGCGTCAATAAAGGCACCACGTTTGGCGAGACCGATGATTTTAGTTACAACATCGTCAAGGACGGCGTCCACGTGCACGACCTCAACGCGACCATTCTACACCTCATGGGCGTCGACCATACTCGCCTGACCTATCGCTACCAAGGCCGTGATTTCCGCCTGACCGATATCCACGGCAAGGTCGTGAAGCAATTGATGGCCTAGCCCGCTGGGTAGCCGGCGTTACTTACCGGTCTGCTCCCGATACATCACCTTGAATGGATTCTCGGCAGGGCCAGGGGCATTCTCATTGATCATCATCGGGCGACATTCCTTCCACCAAGCATCGTGTTTGGCGATCAGGTCGGCGACGACTTCCGGGTGTTGCGCGGCAACATCGGTGGTTTCGCCATAATCCTTACTAAGATCAAAAAGCTGCCAATTAGGCGTGGCTGGAGGAAAATCAGCTGGCACGCGCTGAGCTTTCTTCGACGCCTTGCTCTTACCCATCGAAACGAGATGCCACTGGGCGGTCCGGACGCTCGTCTGGGAATACTTTCCGACTTCGGGGTCGACCCCCTTGACCATACCACCCCAGCGACCTACGTGGGTGAAAAGCGTCCGGTCTGGCCAGGCAATATCCTCACCGACCTTAGCACGCAGCAGCGGCGCCAAACTCCGACCTTCCATCTGAGCCCTCATTTGCTCCGAGGCTGGAGTACCGGTGAGCTCAAGTACCGTAGGCGTAAAGTCAATGTGAGCGGCGAGCGCTTTGACATCAGCCGGTTGGAAATGTCCCGGCCAGCGCCAGAAGGACATCGCCCGAATGCCCCCCATGTAGGGCGTACCCTTCGGACCGCGCATGCCCGCATTAAAAATCGGTACGCCCGCCGTGCCGCCATTGTCGTTCATGAAGACCACCAAGGTGTCTTGGGCGATGCCCATCGCTTCGATTTTGGCCATCAGCAGGCCGACGTTCAGGTCGAGGTTATGAATCATCCCGAAGAAGTTTTCCACGTCGGTACCCAGCCCCTTCCCCTCGTAGAGTGCAGCATCCGCGGGCCGCGCATTATAAGGGGAGTGCGGCACGTTAGTTGCGATGTATGCGTAGAAAGGCCGCTTAGCTGCGACCTCGCCTTCAATCCATTTCGTGGCCTGACCGAAGAACATGTCGGTGCAGTAGCCGGCGGTTTTCTCGAACCTGCCGTTATGGAGGAGCGTCGGGCTGAAGTAAGAATTGCCTGGTACATCGCCACAGCTCCCAGGGTAACTCTGACCAATACCGCCGGCACCATGGATGTAAACTTCGTCGAACCCACGCTTGTTCGGCTGATACTCAGCCTCGTCCCCTAGGTGCCACTTCCCGAAAATCCCCGTGCGGTAACCTGCCTTCTGCAACTGCTGAGGTAAAGTCGCCGCCCCCAAGGCCATCCGCTCGCGCTCGAGAATCGTGTGGGTGACGCCGTTCTTAAATTCATGGCGACCCGTCAGCAAAGCGCTGCGCGTCGGCGAACAAGTGGGCGAGACCAGAAAGTCAGTAAAGCGGACGCTTTGAGACCGCAGCCTATCGAGGTTGGGAGTCTTTAAAATGGGATTACCGTGGGCACTCAAGTCGCCGTAGCCCTGATCGTCAGTTAGAATAAAAATGATATTAGGGCGTTCCGCGGCGAGAGCGGACAGGACGCAGAATAAAAGTCCGGCAAGGAATCGCATGGGAATGTGCCAGCGTGAGCCAACCCCACCCGGAAGCAACCTCAAGCGTGACGACGCTGTAGCCTGAAGGACCGATAAGTCATCTCCCCGGAAGCCGCATCGCGGTAAAGTCGCGATCCCTTCACGCCCGCAAAGTCCATCGCCACTCCGTGCAGAAAACGCGGCAACGCCTGCCGTACCATCGCTTCATATCGCGGCGTATTTAATTCCATGCCGCGCATGACCTCGGGATTGATTAAGCGCATTTGATCTAAGCGCATTTGGGGATGCCGGGCCAACGCATCGACCCATTCAGCCAGCCCATTGGGGTAGCGCATATCCGCATGGCAGAACCATCCTCCGGATCTCAAGACCCGGGCGACCTGACCCACGAAGCCGGGGAAATCTGGGTAGCAATGTGAAGCCTCCACGTTGATAACGACGTCGAAAGAAGCTTCGGGAAAAGGGAGTGACTGGGCATCCCCCACCATGAAATGCAGCCCCTCGCTTCGATGTTTATCCTGACAATAGCGAATGGCTTCGGGATTCAAATCGAGCCCGATATATTCGGCGGGACCAAGATATCGGGCGAAATAGGAAGCGCCGCCGCCATGGCCACAACTCACCTCTAGCACCCGCTTACCCCGCAAATCAACTCCGCCCAAGACATGGTGATAGAGCTGAATGTTTGGCCGGTCGGCTTCGTCCTCAGGTCTCAACTCAAGTCGGGCCTCACCTTCAGCCTCGAATGAATAGTTCAGGAAACTGATGCCCTGTGCCCGAACCCGACGCGTGAAAAACGGGTACCACCACTGCCAGAGCTTCTGGCGTAATTTCGGGCGAACCAAGATTTCTTCGATGAGTCCCATATTAAGCCCAGACTCCTTGTTCGACGAGCGCCTTGGTCGCGGCGGCGGACCAACCGCGATTCGCCACTGGGTTGGCCGGACTGGGGTGCGGCACCTTGGCGAACTTCACCAATAATCCATCCAAGGCTTCACGGGCTCGGGTCTCAGCATACCCCCCCACTCCAACCACCGTCGTCACACCCAAGGTTTCGACCATGACGCGCAAGAGACGATTGCACTCGGCATTCACGGGAGCCATTGAATCGGCCGGAAGCTCCTCGGGGATTACATTGCGACCCTGCTTGGTGTTTTCGAGAAAGAGCAACGGGCAGTAATTGTGCACGAGGTGCTCCGCGAAGAATTTATCGGCTGAGCCGAAGCGCTCCTGGCAAAGCGCCCACAGACGACGCCCGCTGACTTCGGAGCGATGGCAGGCAAACCCGGCGACCTTCTTGCCCGGGTGCTCGACCTCTGGACGTCCGATGGGCAACTCGATGCCCATCCAATCGCGGACGGCAGCAATTTCACCGAAAGGCACCCCCGTCTGGGCCATCCCAAACGGGCCAGGATTCATCCCCAAGAAGAGAACCTTGCGAGGTCCAGCTGCCGCGTACCGTCGCAAGTAGGCCTCGTGGCCCGCCCAGGCATAGTCCAGCGGGCGGTAGACAAAGTCAGCGGGCGAAGGAAACGAGAGCCCAGCAAGGGCTTTTCGTAACGCGATCGTCGCCCGGATGACTGGCTCGGCAGACATGGTGAAAGACAAACACCCCATACCACCGGGTCGAGCCGTAAGGCAGGCGCAGGGGTGCGATTTCCCCTTGCGCTTCCCCCCGCAGGATAAAAAGTCCACCTCCCTACCGACGTGAGCAAACCGCAGCCCTGGACTACTAAAGACGCCGAAGATTATTACGGCTTTAAACGCTGGGGAGGTAACAACTTCTCCGTCGATCCGCAGGGCAATCTCTGCGTGCACCCTAAGGGCGACCACCGGAAGATCCGCATCTCCGACATCGTCAAAGAGGTTGAGGCCTCTGGCCTGAAGCCGCCCCTGACGATCCGCGTGCAGGATCTCCTCCGCCATCGCGTCACCCAGATCAACGAAGCCTTCCGCCGAGCTATCGAAGAAGAGGATTACTCCGGCCGCTACCGGGGCGTCTTCCCGATCAAGGTCAACCAGCTGCGCGAAGTGGTCGAAGAAATCCTCGATGCCGGTGAAGAATATGATTTCGGCCTCGAAGCCGGCTCCAAGCCCGAACTGATTATCGCCCTGGCCCTCCTTGAGAACCGTAAGGCCCTCCTGATTTGTAACGGATACAAAGACGAAGAATACATCGAGCTCGCGCTCATGGGTCGCCGCCTAGGCAAACAGACCATCATCGTCGTCGAGCAGCTTTCGGAAATCGATGCCATCATCCGCATCGCGCGCCGCATGGGCGTCCAGCCCCACATCGGACTGCGCGTTAAGCTCACCACCGCCGGCGAAGGCAAGTGGGCGGACAGCACCGGTGAGAATGCCAAGTTCGGCCTAACGGCCTCCGAGATCGTCGAAGTCTCCCAGCGCCTCGCCAAGGCGAAGATGAAGGACGCCCTTCGCCTCGTTCACTTTCACATCGGCTCCCAAGTGCCGAATATCGGCACCATCAAGAAGGCCGTGGTCGAAGCCACCCGCTTCTACTGCGAACTGAAGCGCATGGGCTTCCCCATGGGCCTACTCGATGTCGGTGGCGGCCTAGGTATCGACTACGACGGCAGCCGCTCCGCCTACGAGTCTTCCATGAATTACAGCATGGAAGGCTACGCCCGCGACGTGGTCGCCAACGTGAAGCAAATCTGCGAAGAAAGCGGCGTCCCCCTGCCTGATATCGTCTCGGAATCCGGCCGAGCCCTCGTCGCCCCGCACTCGATTCTCATCTTCGAAGCCGTCGACCGCATTACCCGCGACGAACTCACCGTCCAGCCGCCAAAGGGTAAACTCCACCAGCTCGTGCGCGAGCTGGAGGCCATCCGTAAAAATAAGCGGAAGTATGACCCGCTCGAACGGTACCACGACGCGAAGGAGAAACGCGAAGAAGCCCATGCTCGCTTCAGCCTCGGTCATCTCCGCTTAGAAGAACGCGCCCACGCTGATCGTCTCTTCTGGGATATCTGCCGCCAGATTCGTCAGGACCTTAAAGATATTTCCGACATCCCCGACGAACTCGCCCGACTCGACTCGATGTTAGCCGAGCAATACGTCTGCAATTTCTCGGTCTTCCAATCCCTCCTCGATCATTGGGCCCTTGATCAGTTGTTCCCCATTGCTCCGATTCATCGCCTCAACGAACGCCCAACCGTCCAGGCGACCCTCGTCGACATCACTTGCGACTCCGACGGCAAGGTCGACGACTTCATCGACCTAGAAGACGTCCGGAAGACCCTCTCGCTCCACCCGCTCAAGGAAGGCCAGCCTTACTACATCGGCGCCTTCATGGTCGGCGCCTACCAGGACATCATGGGTGACCTTCACAACCTCTTCGGCCGCGTCAACGAGGCCCACGTCTTCCTTGAAGATGATGAAGAAGACGGCTTCTACATTGAAGAAAGCATCCCGGGATACTCCGTCGAGCGCATCTTGGGCATGATTCAGTATAACGCTGAGGACCTCTGCCGCATGCTGAAGAGACAAGTGGATCGCGCCACCAAGGCAGACTCAGTCCGCCCCCGCGAAGGCGTCGCCATGGTAGATCTTTACGAACGACTGATTCGCAGCCAGACCTACCTCATCCCTGACCGGGAAGAGGTTAAGCCGAAGAAGGCCTCGAAAAAGAAGTAAGCGGTGCCCAGAGGCAAGGACGCCACGGCTTGGCGTCCTTTATTACGCCATATCACCTCGCACACGTGCCAGCCCGCCAGCTGAACGCTTAGGCCAAAATCAGCTTCAATCGCTTCAGCTCGTCGAGCGTGAGCGGAGGGGCTTCGCGGAGATTCTCATAGGAATCAACGTTGGCCAACCAAGCCCAATGATCGCCGCAATCCATGCGTTCTGCGAAACGGAGGCGGAGCGTGGCAATCGCGCCCTTCAGAAAATAAAGCCCATCGCCCACGTGTTCAATCTGATCGCCGAGCTGCGCAATCTTGTCCGTGGAATTTCCAGACTTCTTGCCAAGGAGTTTGATGTGGTTGGCCTGATCTTTCGCCATGTAGTTCAACAAGCCGACGGGATTAGCCTCAAGATTAGCGAGCGTCTTCGTGTCCTTATAAACCCCAATGATGAAACGCTTCGGCTTTAGACTAATCGGCGTCACGTAACTGCAGATGTTAAGATTCCCCTTACCATTTGCGGTGGTCGCAAGGCTGTAGATAGGGCCGTCCACACGGTTCCATGGCTTGACGCGGATTCCAGGCATTAAATTGGGGTAAGGTTAATACCCCCTTCGGCGGACAATGTTCCCTCAATTTTACTGACCTATATCGCCGGCTGGCTTATCCCTCCCCCGATGATCTGGCCCCATTGCCTCCTTTCCCTGCCCTTTCTGGGCGGTCTGGCTGGCCGCAGCCCCTGGACAATGTCCAGATACCCCCTTAAAGACATCTCCTACCACGTTGCAGGCCAGGCCAGGCAGGAATTCGCCTTATTCCCCGCAAATCGGCCCCAAGCCGCCCCAGCGGCCTGCGCCCTAGGCCTCAAGCGCTAACCGATGGCTACCATTATCGCCATTCATGGATTTACAGGCTCAGCGGAGGACTTCGAACCCCTGCGCCAACACCTCCGCCCAGAAGACGAGCTCCGCGCCATCGACCTACCCGGCCACGGCAAACTCTCCACCCAACGCCGCCCGAGTGACTTTTCAATGGCCGCCCACCTGGCTGCCATTGACTTAGCCTCTGGTAACTCCCGACAGATCACCCTCCTCGGCTATTCGCTGGGTGGAAGACTTGCCCTCCACTGGGCCGTGGCCCACCCCGAACGCGTCGCCCATCTAATCCTAATCGGAGCCAGCCCGGGACTCGCCACTCCGGAGCAACGCGATGAACGTCAACTCGCCGATGCCTCACTGGCGGGCTTCATTCGCACCCAAAGAATCGAGGCCTTCTTCAAGTACTGGCACAACCAGACGTTCTTTGAAAAACTGCTCGAACTCCCTCCGGAAAGGCTTGCTCCAATCCTAGCACGCCGGGGCCGCAATGAACCCGAAGCCCTCGCCCTCAGTTTGGAGAACGTAGGCACCGGCACCCTGCCCTCGCTCTGGCATCGACTCAAAGAGCTCCGCATGCCCATCGATATCGTCACAGGGGAACATGATTCGAAATTTACGCGCCTCGCCCAAGAGATGGGCGCCCACCTGCCGAAAGCCCGACTGAGCATCATCGCAGAAGCCGACCACGCCGTGCACCTTGAGCAACCCGCCGATCTGGCGATGCTCCTGCGTTAAAACAAAAGACCCGGCTTGTGGCCGGGTCTTTTCTAACCATGGGGGGGGTCTTAGATGAAGACGCCCATGGCGGGCTTGGCCTTATTCCCGACCTGCATCGGACGTCCCGCCGGCGTGATGATATCCGTCTGCACTGGTAAGCCAGCGGCATGCGCAATCGTGGCGTGGAGGCTGCCAGGTGAAACCCCATCACCATCTGGAGCGTAGCCCTTGGCATCGCTGGCACCATTCACGAAACCACGCTTCACCCCGCCGCCCGCCAGCACGGTGGAGAAGACGAGCGGATGGTGACCGCGACCGCCGCCACTGAAGTCAGGCTTCCGGCCGAATTCGGTGGTGACCGCGACCAACGTGGTGTCGAGCAAGCCCTTGGAATCAAGATCCTGGATCAATGTGGCAAAGACGCGATCGAAGTCGCCGCCGAGCGTTTCCATCCGATCACCCAAGGTGGCATGCATGTCCCAGCCGCCATTAGCGACCTCGACGAAGCGGACGCCGTTCTCAATGAGACGGCGGGCCAAGAGACAACCTTGTCCGAACTTGCTCTTACCGTAGCGGGCGCGCACTTCGGCTGGCTCGGAAGCGAGATCAAAAGCCTTAAGGTCGGTGCTCTTCATGAGCTGGAAGGTCGTGTCGTAGAATTCGTTGTAAGCCTTCACGTTTTCATCTGCCGCCTTACCCCCAAACCCGGAGTCCAATTGGGCCAATAAGCCGGCACGCTTGGCCGCAACTTCCGTCGTAACTGGGCTCTTGGTGTCCAGTAGCCCATCCTCGGGATTCTGAATCGGCAGAGGGGAGAATGAAGCTGGGAACCAGCCGTTCCCATGGTTCGCGGAGCGATTGACGGCCACCGAGGACGGCAAGGTCTTATGGCTTGCCCCGAGGAAATGTTGCGCCCAAGCCCCGAGCGTCGGGTGCTGCAAAGTGCCCCGTTGTTCAAAGCCTGTGCGCATGAGGTAAGAGGCCGAAGCGTGCACGCCGACCTTGGCCGTCATATTACGGACGACGGTGATTTTATCGCCGATTTTGGCGATCGACGGAAGGTATTCCGTCAGCTGGTAATCACCTTTAGCCGAAATCGCCTTGCCCGGACCTTTGTTGTCGCCGGTCTTCGGGTCAAAGGTGTCGATGTGCGACATACCGCCCTGTAACTCCAAGAAGATGACGCGCTTGGCCTTACCGAAGCCTGGGAGGCCGGCATTGGGCGCCGCGACGGCACCGGCCTGCTCAGCGGCTTCCGCGATTCCCGTGAAGAACGGCAGGATGCTCAGGCCGAATGATATTTTCGCACACTTCTCGATGAAGCGGCGGCGATCTTCGGGATCGCGGAGGAGACTGGCGGAGGTGAGGATACTCATTGGACGAAGAGGAATTCGCGGGTGTTGGCGAGAACCCAGGCCAAGTCGGTCAGGCCAATGCCGTCCTTCAGGGACTTATTGGCGGTGGCGAGTTCCTTGGCGGTGGGCGGGCGGGAGAGATAAGAAAGATACAGCGAGCGAATCTGGGCATCCGGCACCTTCTCTTTAGCGGCATCCATGACCGCCGCTGAGCGCGTATCGGCAATCATCTTCGAGACTGAACCGTTAATCATCTGAAGAAGTTGCGGGACGCTGCCGTCGTTCGTGGCCGAATCCGCTAGGAGCCGATCACCTTGCCCCCAAACACGCAGGAAGTGGGTTTCGGGAGATGGCTGAGGTAGTTCGCTCGCCCGCGCCAACATCATGTTAAAACGCGTCACTGGCTTGTCGCCCTCATAGCCATTGGCGAGTCCGAGCGTGGAACCACCCGCGCCCTTCTTGCCACCGGCGGCCTTACCATTAGCCGAGCCAGCGAAGGCCGCCTTGGTGCGCTCAACGGCGTTCTTCACTTCCGCCAAGGTCACCTTGCCAGCAGGAAGCGCCATTGCTTTAAGGTCGTCGCCGCGGCGCAGCAGGACATTGTCGGCATAGGTACCGAGCGCGTTAACAATGAGACTATCCCAGGCCTCTTCGGCGGTGAAGCGACGCACGACGGGACCGGGGAAGAGGTACTTCGCCTTGCCGAGATCAGGCGTCGGGCTGGCCGAAGCCTGGAAAGTCTTGGAGTTGTAAATGACGCGCTGCACTTCCCGTAGGTCGAACTTGGCGGCCTTCATGACGAAGGTGAGATGAGCCAAGAGTTCGGGACTGCTGGCCAGTTTCAAGTCATCGATATCATTGACGGGCTCGAGCACCGCGACGCCGAAAGCTTTCTTCCAGATGCGGTTGGCGATATTGGTCGCGAAGCGGGGATTCTGGGGGCTGGTTAGCCAGCGGCTGAACTGGATGCGCAGCTGGGTTGGATCCTTAGTCGCCACATTATAAATTGGGAGGGATTTATCTTCTTTCTCCCAGGCGATGAGCGCCGGCGATACGGGCGAACTGGGCTTGGCATCCTTATATTTGTAATCCTTAGGGAAGGTGAGCTTCTGCTTGCTGGTATCCTCCATCCGGAAGGCGTTCATATCGGCGATCTTCTTTACCGCGGCCTTAGGTAGGCCGCCATCTTTGGCGGCCTTGTTTACGGCACCCAGAATAGCGGTGTCCTTGCCGCTCGTCGCCCCGAAGAATGCGGCCATCTGATAGAAATCGCGCTGCTTCCATTCAGCCAGCGGGTGATCGTGACACTGGGCGCAAGCCATGTTTGTGCCCAGGAAAGTCGTCATGAGGTTGGAGACGCCATCCAGCGGCATCTCGGCATCAAAGAGCATGAAACCCGTAGCACCGTTATCGCACAGGCGACCATCAGCCGTCAGCATTTCGTAGACTAGCTTATCCCAAGGGGCATCTGCCGCGAGGCGCATCTTGAGCCAGTCTTCGAACGTAAAGGCAGGGACTCCCTTGCCGAAAGTGTCCTTCACGCGGAGTAAGTCCGCCATCCAGTTGAACATCTGCATCGAGTAACCGGGTGAGAAGACCAGGTCATCAATGAGTTTAGCACGCTTATCGGGGGCGGGATTCTTCAGGAAGGTATCCGCCTCTTTGGCGGTGGGCACGCGACCCACCGCGTCGACGTAAATGCGACGTAAAAACTGTGCGTCGGTAGCCGGGGCGTTCGGCTGCTGACCATTCTCGGCAAGGATGGCACCGACCATCCGATCAATATCCGCAGCGGCCGAGGCAATGATTGCCGGGCTGAAACTGGCATCGCGATTCTTGGTGAGGCAGCTCTTGGCGAATTCAACGTCTTCGGGGATGAGTAAGCTGGTGGCAAAATGGTAGGTGCGGCCATCCTTGGTCTGCATCGTGATGTAATCGCCCGAGAGCCCACAGAATAAAGCCTCCACCTTGCGGCCCTCCGTGTCGGTCCAAGTGTGCCAGATTTGCGTCTTGTCGGACACGGCCTGCACCGGCTTGGCCACCGGAGCTGCAGCCTTGACCGTCGGGCCATCATTTTTATCCGCCTTCTTCGCGGGGACGGCGGCGAGGCCATCCAAGGGACAAAGGGCCAGAAGGAATACCGATAGGACCAAGCGACAGGGGTAAGACTTCATGGGGTTCTTGGGATTCTCTTAATGATTATACCCCAGTGAACGGCGAGAGGTTTCACCCAGATGCACCCACCTCCATCCCCGCCCTAAGCCATCCCGCCCCTTATGGCCGGCGATACCAAGCTGCGTACGGCGAAGTGTGGAAAAAGCCCAGCAATTGCTCAACTACCTTCACCCTTCCTCCCGACCCGGGATGCGTACCATCCTGGGCGAAATCTTCCGCCTTCCAGACCAATCCATCCTCCTTACGGCCACGGACGCCATCCGCCCAAAGGTAAGGGCCCCAGAGCAACACGGAGTCGGAGTTGACGGCCGCTGGCTCCAACTGTTTCAGAATCGTCCAGCGAACCGCAAAGGCCCCTTCATAAGCATGCGGCTCGGGGTTGAGGCCGGTCGTGGCAAAGCCGGCATAAATGCGACTTGAGAGATAAATGATGCGCAGATTCGGGTAACGCTTCCGGGCGATGGCGATATCCTGCTCCAAGTAACCCGCCAGCCGACGAGCCTCTACTGGAAATTCCTCTCGCGGACCCGGGAAAGCCTGCTTCATCCAGATGGCTTGAACTTGCTTGGGAGAAACTCCGGCGGACGCGAGACGCTGATCGATAACTTTCCAAAAGGGCGCGGCTTCGTCCGCAATGCGATCCGCTGACTGTCCGCCCTGGGCACCGTCGACGACCACAACCGCATCAGCCTTACGCTTATCTATCTTCGCTAACTCCACGAAACCACTAAACTCCATCGTGGTATTAGACATACCGATCGAAAGCAGGACTACTTTCCCGCCCAAATTCGGCTTACCCTCTGCATCGAGTGGAGTGATTCTTGCCATAGCCGCGCGGGCCATCACATCCAAAGCTGGCGGCGGCAGGTTCTGGCCAGCACCATAGAGGCCACCATCATGTCCTTTGTAATTCCCCGTCAGTTCGGGCAACGGGATGAATCCCGTCTCCGCCTTAACTGGGCGGCCCCCTACCTGATCACGCGGAGCTTGCCCGCCTTGAGCTGCCCGTAAGGCTTTGGCTTTCTCAAGGTACGCCCGATCTTCCGCACTGACCTCCTGCCCCTGCTGGACTTTCTGATAAATTACGCGGGCCTTGTCCCAATCGATCGAATCAGCAGCGCTTAACGGCGAAATCAACAAGCCCGCCACCACGGCCATCCGAGCCAGCAATGACACCGAACGGGTCACGCAGTGTGATTATCTTCACGGAGAACGTCCGTGAAGAAGACCAGGGCAATGACCATTCCCGTAAGGACGTCACTCCAGCTTCCGATGAACGAGGAAATCCCCGGCTCCACCGTGGGGCTGGCGAGGAGCTGAAGCGAGAAGACGGCGGTAACAATCGTGAACATCCAGGCCGCCCATCGCTGATAAAAGAAGAGGCCGATGGAGCTGACGAAAAACAGGAAGAGGCCAAGGCCCCAGAACAATAAAGCGATAATATCGCCGAAGCCAAACTGGCCAGCACTCGACTTATGCCATTCGACCAAGGCATCCGGGAGCAGCTTATCCTGAAGAAACGCTAGAGCAATCGAGAGGACGACAGAAGCCCACAGGGCCAGCAGCGAGATGCGCAAGATGAGGCGTAGCTTGGATTTATCCATAAGGGGATAATCCATGCCAGGTGCTCACCTGCAACGCCAAACCCTATTCCACAATCAGCACACCGCGCATCATTTGAGAATGCCCCGGGAACGAACAGAAATAGGGGTAACGACCAGGCTCCTTCGGCGCATTAAAGAAGACGGTAGCCTGCTTCCCCGGGTCGAGCATACGCGAATAGCAAAGCACCTCGGGCGACTCGGGGACGTAATGTCGGGCATAGCCGTCAGGCATGGCCACCATCTTCGCCGAAAGTTCACCCACCCGTTCCAACGCACCAGGGGCGACCAAGACGAAATTGTGCGGCATGACATCCGGATTATCGAACTGCAAAGCAATGCCCTCGCCTGCCTTGGCTCGTAATTCTTTCTGGAGGTATTGCAGACCCGTGGCGGCCTGCAGTTTCATTTCTCGGACTGGACCACGACACATCTCGATTTCCCATTTAACGGGATTAACTTTACCGGTCGCAACCGGAGCGACGTGATCATGCCCCATGACCTTAGGCACCGCGACATACCCAGGGTAATCGGTGTACGGCTTACCCAGGTGATGGGCGGTCAGAAAAACATCCTGAGACCGTGCCGGCATCACCCCAACATGCAGATGAATCTGGTTCGCCGGGGTAAGCTGTGGAATTTCCAAGAAGATGGCGCGGCCCTGCTCCACGACATGGGCGCTCCGAATCTCCAGCGGGTCGTGACCGATGGAGTCGGGATACTTCACAGAATATTCCGGCGAACCATAAGCCGGCCCGAAGAGGTAGTTCCAACATTGGGCGAAATGCGAAGACGCTTTCGCCGCGAACGATGCATCCACAACACGATTAAATCGAAGCAGCACGCCGTTATCCCGGGCTTCATGGCCAATGAGGGTCGGAAATTCTCCGCCGGTGTGACGAACTCGATGGAGAGCCCCGTCTTCAGGTGTATAGCTCCCCCACCCCACCATGCCGCTCACATACAGATGGCCATCATGCGGGCCGAAGCGGCCATGCTGAGGTCCCGTCATAAAATTACCGGTAATCTTCACCGCTGCCGACTGCCAGACGCCCTCGAGCAACTGACGTGAAACCAACCAGGCGCTGCCAGTGCCAAATGAGAAGTGGAGGAAATTGCCATCACCCTTTAAGCCCGACCAGCCAGACTCAGAGAGGAAAATCTGCCCACCACAGGAATTGTCTTCCCCGCGCGGAAGCTGCAGAATCGGTAACGTATTCATGCCAGATGGCTTGAGGCCACCTGAACCGAAGTGCGTGCCTTCATTGCGACCCACTTCCACCTGACAGACCGCGGAAGCGGGCGTCCAATTGCCTTCCTGCACATTGGAAAGGATGAATTTGCCATCCGGCGTGACGCTGATTCCGTTGGGATTACGTAAGCCAGTGGCGAGCACTTCTACTTTATTGGAATCGCTAAGCCGTAAGACACCTTGATTTCCCGACGAGGTGTAGAATCGCCCCTGGGCATCTGCATCCAGGCCAACGATGAAGTCATGGCCGCCTGGTGAAGTGGTCATCGCGTTGTTCACACACTCGTAGAAGTCCGCCTCGCCATCCCCGTTAAGGTCATGCAAGCGGGTAATCTGATCACGCCCCAGCACGTAAAGCTTATCGTCGATGATTTTGACCCCGAGGGCGTGGTGCAGCCCGGCGGCAAAACGCTTCCAGCGCACGTGATCAAACTGGGCGTCCAGACCCTTCACCAACCAAACCTCACCGGTCATGGTGCAGACGGCCGCCGTGCCATCCTTAAAGAAGTCGATCCCGGTGATAAAGAAGAGCGTCCCATAGGGATTCTTGAACGGGGGCAGCACCGTATCCGTGGCAAAGGGCTGCTGCGTACCCAATTTCCCTGTCGTTTCAAGCCAGGCGGGCCACTGTGCAGGGCCACCCTTAGTGAAGGCAGCCAGTTTCTCCGCCGGCTGCTCACCCTCCCAAGCATCGGCTAGGTATTCGCTGCCGCCTTTGTTATAGGCAAAAATCGTCCGTTCGCCGTGGCGATAGAAGCCGTGGTATTTCCAATCACCCTTAGGCTTTTCGGCTAAAGTTTTCAGGGATAACTTCCCGGCCATGTTCGCACCGCCCCCGAAGCCGTGCCGGCCATCTCCAAGTTTAATGAAGTCACCCGTCCAGCGAACCGGGAAAGAAAGCGTGAGTGGATCGAAGCAAGCGGCTTCAGTACCCTTGCGTACGCAAACCGCCTTGGGAATCGTCAGCCCGGCACCACGAAAGACGCCGCTGAACAGAACCCCATGGTCGGCCTTATCCCAGCGTCCGTCCTTCCAGGTGACCGCGTCGTTCTGATTGCCCCAATGCCCCTGACTGCCTCCATCTAGGCCAGGATAGGAAGGAAGCATGACCGGTGCCGGCTGATGTCCCATAAACTCCATCGCCTCCTTGGCGTAGTAATCAAACACGCGATCGCGATTTACGAATTGATCGGCGATGATATTATCTTCCCGTCGTAAAGGCGCGAGCCCCGGAGTGAACGGCGCGGGTGCGGGTCCAGCCCGGCGGGCCGTAATCTGATCGATGTCATCAAAGTTCCAAAGACCGAGGGAGATATCCATGCGCTTACGCGGGCCCTTAATCCAAGTCGTGGGATCATTCGCTCCACGCGAAATGCGGACGTCATCAATAATGCCGTCACAGCCCACAGAAGCATCAATCAACTGTCCAAAGCCGAGCTTATGTTGCTGTGGCGGGCGGAGAGGGCCCGCCGGGGCTGTCGCCCGCTCGAGCACCATTTTACCATCCACCCAGAGGCGAACTTTCTCCGCCGAGACGCTGGCGAGAATGTCGTGCCACTTGCCGTCGCAAATATCCGTCTCGCTACGATACTCACCGCCGAAGCCTGGCAGGTAGATACTGAGGCAACCTGTTTTGACATAACTATAGACCTCCCAGTGCGTACTGGCGGATTTTTCATTATTTGAAACGAGGATATTGAAACCACTCTTGGAATTTAGTTTGGCGAGACACTCAATGGTGAGCGGCCATTGCTCAAACTGAGCTCCGCCATCGACGACCCAGCCACCCGCGAGGGCCTTCCCGAATTCAGGACTGACAGAAGGCACCCCGGTGGGTCGCCCTGAGGGGATGGCCGTCGTCTTCATGACGGGTTTGTCCGACCACGTCCGATACTTAGGCTTCGGCCCAGTCGGCGCGTCGTCGAGTTGCGGCACGAGCCACTTGAGTCCGTCCAGATTGTCGAGCAGACGGCCTTCGGCGTCTTCCATGGTATGATTCAGGATGCCAATGACGCCGGCGTAACCGCTGGCGCGCACCTGTCGCAGCACCTTGAGGTCTTGGGTGCCCGCGCCGACCGGCAGGATCTTGCGCCCCTTGGCGTCTCCCTCGATGTCCATGCCATTGATATTGAGACAGAGCAGATGAGGGAGCATCAGCTTCAACGCTTCGTCTAACCTGGCAAGATGGCCGTGGCCGTGGTGCAGATTGTAAACAATGCCGACGTTGGTGACGCCGT
This sequence comes from Akkermansia muciniphila, assembly GCA_943331445.1. Taxonomy (GTDB): domain Bacteria; phylum Verrucomicrobiota; class Verrucomicrobiia; order Opitutales; family UBA953; genus UBA953. The sequence goes on along the minus strand of CALQLO010000018.1, from coordinate 4,974 downwards.
AGTTCTTCTTTAGGTATTCGCAGATGGCTACCATGTTCTCCGGCTCACCGGACCAACCGCCGTGATTATAAATCGCCAGCTTGCTCCCAATCTTCGCCGTCTTAGCGATCGTCGGCAGCAACCCTTCCGCGGCGTTCTTCACCTTGGCTTCTTGGGTGTCACCCTTGACGCCTGCGATTACCCAGATTTGCGGGTGGAGTTTATATTTTTCAAAAAGCCGAAAGGCCTCGTCGTGGTAAGCCCAGAAAGCGAAGTATTCGATGCCGTGCTTCTTATAAGCCAAGATCTCCTGTTCGAACTCGGCGACATGTTCGCTCCGCCAATCATAGGCGACCTTGGTGAGGCCCATCTTCGCCACCATCGTAGCCCGTTGCTCCGGCGTGCGCTTCTGGTTGTCGAACGGCACAATACACCACGCGGCTAGATTCTTCTGGTCGTAGAGCGGCTCGGCGGCCGGTAAAGCCAGCAAGGTCAGCAGGAAGGCGCAAAGCAGTCTCATTGGGGTATCCTTAAGACAATGAGATCGACCAAAGGTTACCAGCCTTTCCGACCAAACCTCCCGCCACGGAGATGACTCCTTGCCTCGGGTAGGGATGGCTCTCCGAGCCGTCCGTTCGCGGACAGACATGCGCACCTCACCCGACAACCTATCCTCCGCACGGTCAACGGCGGGCGCGGAGAGCCACGCCCTACCCCATAACCCCGTGCCAGCTTGCCCCCTCGCGGCTACGCCGCGCCTGCTTCGCAGCCGTTCACCATGCCAGCCGAACCCCTACCGATACTCGATACTCAAAACTCTATACTCTATTTGCCAACGTACTTCATGACCGCCTGCCGCATGCCTTCGCTTGCCTGCGGAGAATTCGCATGGCCGCTGGGAATGTCGTTATAAATCTCCTTGGGAATGGTGAGCTGGTTATAGGCCGCGTAGACACTCGTGGGTGGGCAGACGGTATCGATGAAGCCGACGGTGAAATAGCAGCCCGCCGCCTTGGTGCGCGTCGCGAAGTTCATACAATCGATATAACGGAAGGCCTCGACGACGCTCATGTCCGGCTTGCCTTCCTTCATCGGTGCGATCTTCGGCCAGCCAGCGATACGATTAGCCATCATGCCGCTGTGATCACATCCGGCGGGGACGCCGGCCACAAAATAAGTGACCCGGGCATCGAGGCCGGCCGCAGCAATGGCTTGGTAGCCGCCCTGACTAGCGCCGAAGACAATCACCCGCTTACCATCCCACTCTGGCTGGGCGGTCAGGACGTCGATACCCCGAATAAGGCGCAACATCATGCCGGTGAAATAGGCCTTCTCTGGATCGTCGCGGTGTTCATAGCGATAGGGATTCATCGGGCCGGCATACAGGTCGGCGTAAAACTGCTTCGGCTGACCGTTAGGTAGCCCGTGCGCATTCATATCCATCGCGATAAAACCCCGGCTCGCCCAACCCGCGGAACCACCGAGCGAACTATCGCTCACCCCCGCGCCATGCACGGTCAGGATGATCGGCAGGCTCTTAGGTTTCGCCCCAATCGGCTTGGACATGTAACCGGAAATCTGGAGGCCAAGTGCCGGAGCGGTGACGTCGAATGACTCAATGCCTTTGACCGGCGACTTGACCGGGACGAGCTTCGGATCAAGGGGGATGGCGGCTAACTTTTTCTTCATGCTTGCCCAGAAGGCATCAAAATTAGCGGGGACCGCCAGGCTGGGCTTAATCTCCGTCGGGTCGATCGCGGCCCCGCCGAGTCCGACAACGACGGGTGATTTGGGCGCGGTGCCCAGCCGATAGGTGACGCGTACCTGAATAAACCCCGGCTCGTTCAACGAGCCTTCGGCCACGGCTTTGCCGTTCGCGAGCTCGGCTTTACCTTTCTGATCCGTCGGCAGGCCGTCCTTAACGATGGCCCATTCAATCATGCCGTTCGCTGGTCGCCCCTCATCTGTGACACTGACATCAAAGACCACCTTCTCGCCCTGATGATAAACGGCATCCGCACGTTGGGCGCGGGCCGTGATTTTAATCGGGGATTCGGGCTTGGCGACCTGCGCCGCCAGCGACGACAAGCAGAGGGCAGCGACGAGGGGTAAGAGTCGGTTCATAAGTTTCGTATGAACAGGCCGCCGCCCGGGGTCAAACCTGCCCTCGCCTTGGCCCACAGATTCCGCCAAACCTTACAGCCACCCCGCTGTCCCACCACTTACCCATGAAAAAAGCCGCCTTGTTGCTAGCGTTCCTCGCCCTCGCCGCCAGTGCGGCCGAATACTTCCCCCCCTCGGATGCGCAAGGCGGCTGGCGCACACCGAAGGATGCCACCGAAGCCCGGGCCCTCGCCGGCGTTGACCTGGACCGACTGGAACAAGCCTATCACGCCACGGAGTTTTCGAACGCCCCGAACGGCGGCCTCGTGGTGATCAGCAAAGGCTACCTGGTGCTGGAGAAATATTATGGCCTCGCCCATCGGCATGCCAATCCGGACATGGCCTCCACAGGCAAAGCGTTCACCAGCATTGCCTGCGGCGTTATGCTGGAAGAATTTAAAGCAAAGATTCCGCATGGCCTCGACACCAAGGTATACACAAAAGAGTTCCTGCCCGAAGCCCTCCCCTTACGCGATCCACGTGAGGCTGACATCACCCTCGGCCACTTGCTCTGCATGACCTCGGGCCACAACGGCGAAGGCGCCACACCTTCCGCGGTCGTCAAAGGAGAGTTCCGCCAGCTCAAGGCGGGCAAAGGACAGGACATCCGCGATGTTGATGGCTCTTCGCTCCGCGCACCGCTCTGGGCGGGCCCCGGTGAAGGCTACTCCTACTCGTCGCCGGCCCCGCACATCGCTTCCATGGTCCTGCGCCGCGTCACTGGCCAAGAACTTCAGGACTATATCGGCGAGAAGTTCGCTAAGCCCATGGGTTGGGGTTCCTGGGGTTACTGTCTCTTCCGCGGCGATGTCACCATGAAGCACGCTAACGGCGCGGGTAGTATTGCCCTCCATTCCACCGATGCCGCCCGCTTCGGCTATTGCCTCGCCCACGATGGTCGCTGGGAAGGACGCCAACTCGTCCCGTCAGACTACCTCAAGCTCTGCCGTTCCCCGCTGCCCTACAATCCCCACGGGCCGTTCAGTTTGCAGTTCGAACACAACGCCGATGGCCACATCGTCGGCGCCCCACGTGACGCCTTTTACAAAACAGGAGCCGGCGGCTTCTGTCTCTACATCGTGCCCTCCCTGGACCTCGTCATCTACAAGATGGGCGGCCCCGATGGCCAATGGAACCCTGACCTGACCCGCCTCCCCCAGGGTCCAGATAATTTCGGTACGCATACGACCCCGCCTGCTCACCCGAAGAACAACTTCAACGAGAACTACAGCATCGCTCGCATCCTCGAGATGGTCTGCGCGGCGACGGTCCGCTAAGCGTTCAGCGCAAAGGATGCAGTCGATCAACCAACGGGAGCGTGACCTTCTTCCCGCCGGTAGCGAACGACGCGAAGACCGCTAGGGTTAGTTCCACTGTCTCACGGCCTGCCTCCGGACCACAGAGCGGCCCGCGCTTGTCGGCGATCGCCGAGAGAAGGTCGCGCACGGCGCCATGGTGACCGCCATTGATAAGTTTGATCTCCTTGATGGGCTCAGGCTGTCCGATGCCAGCCGTGGTGATCGCGGTCTTCTTTCCATCGCGCTCAAGGACAGCCAACGGCTCTTCATCGACCTGCAAGGAGATGACACCCTTGGTCCCGATGAGGCGCGCCCCAAACGGCGTGCCGGTCGTCCAGGTGCCTTTCTTGGAATCAAAGTAAAGGGGAATGCCGCTCTTGGTCTCATAGCGGGCATGGACTTCGTCGCCGACAATCAGACCGACGCCTTCGTCACCCAGATGGATGTCAGCCTTGGTCGCCGGACGGCCTTCAACGAGGATCGTGGCCTCGCAAGAGATGGCCGGACCGGTGAACAGGGTCGCAAGGTTGAACCCGTGCCCGCCCAGCACCCAGAGGTCGAGGCCACCCCCACGCTGGTCTTGCTTCCCGCGTACGCGGACTTCCTTGAGGGCTCCGATTTCGCCGGACTCGACTAAGTGTTTTACGGTGTCGAGCACGTGGTGATAACGATTGCGATGAGCGATGGCGAGCCGCACGCCCTTGGCGGCGCACAGCTTTACAATCTCGTCCGCTTCGGCTAAAGTGCGCACGAATGGCTTCTCGATATAGATACCCTTCACGCCCGCTTCGATAGCCGCGACGATCATGTCGCGATGCTCATGGATGTGCCGAGCGCAGATCGCCGCGATGTCCGGCTTGGCTTCGGCCAGCATGACCTTGTAGTCGGCATACGCCTTCACGCCGCCGAGCTTCTTGGCTTCGATCGCAAGCCCCTTGGCATCCGCATCGGCGACGGCGACGATCTTCGTCTGAGGGATCTTGAGCCAGACGGCGTCCTCGCCATGCCCGTAGTTACCCTGGCTGGTATGGCCGATGACACCGACGGTCAGAGGACGCTCGGCGCTCTGTGCACGCAGCAGCACGGCCGACAAGGCCAACGCCGAAGCGCTGAGGAAATCACGACGTTTCATGGGGGTGACCGATACCTGTCGTTTATCATTAATCTAGCAACCTGATAAGGCCAGCGATGTCCTAGAGTGACCACCAGTCATGCGTCTGTTCCTCCCCTTCTTCTTCACCTTGGCGATGGCCGCTGACCCGGTGAAAGCCCCGATCGTCCCGACCGACCTTCCACCGGAGCTCCAAATCCTCCAACCCGGCGTCAAATTGACCCTGCTTGTCGAACATCCCGACATCGCCACGCCGACGGGCCTCGACGTCGATGCACAAGGCAACCTGTGGACGATCTCTTCCCACACCCACTTCCGTCCTGCTGGATATGCTGGCCCTGTCCACGACGAGATCCTGGTCTTCGATAAGCACGGCAAGAACCGCCGTGTCTTCTACGCGAAGACGGACCAGACGATGAACCT
>CALQLO010000017.1 GCA_943331445.1 Akkermansia muciniphila | reverse complement strand
TCTGGCCGCGGCGGCGGTTAAGGTCGCCCATGATGTCGCCCTGGTATTCTTCCGGGGTGACGACTTCGACCTTCATGATCGGCTCGAGGAGGATGGGCTTAGCATCCTTCATGGCTTCCTTGAAAGCAAAGATACCGGCCATCTTGAACGCCATTTCGTTCGAATCCACTTCGTGGAAAGAACCGAAGACGATGCGGGCCTTGAAGTTAATCACGGGGTAGCCAGCGACGGTGCCGTTATTGGCAGCTTCGAGGATGCCTTCGGTCGCAGGCTTGATGAATTCCTTAGGAATGACGCCGCCGACGATCTCGTTGACGACTTCTTCGCCCTTCTCACCAGGAACGCGCGTGGCGACTGGGTTAGGCTCAAGTTTGATTTCGACGTGACCATACTGACCACGGCCACCCGACTGGCGGATGAACTTACCCACGCCTTCAGAGGCCAGGTTGATGGTTTCGCGATAGGAAATCTGAGGCTTACCGGACTTAGCCTCGACCTTGAACTCGCGCTTAAGGCGGTCGACGATGATTTCGAGGTGAAGCTCACCCATGCCAGAAATCAGGGTCTGACCGGTTTCCGGATTGGAGGTCACGCGGAAGGTAGGATCTTCCTGGGCGAGGCGCTGCAGGCCAAGGGAGAGGCGCTCTTGGTCACCCTTCGAGTTAGGCTCGATGGACATCGAGATAACGGGCTCGGCGAAAGTGGTCTTCTCGAGGATCAGGTCGTCTTCGGCAGTGAGGGTGTCGCCGGTGGCGATATCCTTCGGGCCGATGATCGCACAGATGTCACCGGAGTAGGCGACGTCGATTTCTTCGCGGTCCATCGCACGCAGAAGGACGATACGCGAGATGCGCTCATTCTTACGGGTGCGGGGATTGTAAAGGGCTTCACCCTTCTTGAGCTGGCCGCGATACACGCGGTAGAACACCAACTGGCCGACGTGCGGGTCGGACCAAAGTTTGAAGCAAAGGCCAGTGACCTTGGCTTTGTCGTCCGGACCAATGGTGATTTCCTTGTCACCGTCGTCGGTAAACGCCTTCTGGGGGCGCATGTCGATCGGGGAAGGCAGGAAGTCGACGACGCAGTCGAGGAGCATCTGCACGCCCTTATTTTTGAAAGCGGAGCCTGGAATGACGCCGATAAAGTTGAGCGAGAGGGTGGCCTTACGGATACCCGTACGCATTTCCTCAATGGTGACTTCCTCGCCGTCGAGGTACTTAGCTGCGAGAACGTCATCGAAGTCAGCAAGGGCTTCAATGAGCTTGGTGCGCCAGAGTTTGGCTTCGTCCTTTTGCTTCTCGGGGATGTCGATCGTATCGAACTTCATGCCCTTCGGGTCGGTCTCGTCGTAAAGGTAGGCGGTGTTCTTGATCAGATCGATCATGCCTTTGAAATCTTCACCCTGGCCGATCGGAATGAAGAGGGGGTGGGCGTTGCCTTTGAGCTTCTCGCGGATGTCGTCGACAGCACCAAAGTAATCGGCGCCCGTACGGTCCATCTTGTTAACGAAAGCGACGCGCGGGACGCCGTACTTGTTCATTTGGCGCCAGACGGTTTCCGACTGGGGCTGCACGCCAGCAACGGCGCAGAAAACGGCAACGGCACCGTCAAGAACGCGAAGTGAGCGCTCCACCTCGGCCGTGAAGTCCACGTGGCCCGGGGTATCGATGATATTGATACGGTGATCGATATTCGCGAAATGGCCTTCCTTGGTTTTCCAACCAGCGGAAATAGCGGCCGCGGTGATCGTGATGCCACGCTCGCGCTCCTGCTCCATCCAGTCGGTGGTGGCGGTACCATCATGCACTTCACCCATCTTATGCACCACGCCGGTGTAAAAGAGGATGCGCTCAGTGGTGGTCGTCTTGCCAGCGTCAATGTGCGCGGCGATACCGATGTTACGCGTGTGCTCCAGAGGGAACGCACGCGTGGGAGAATTAAGGGGAGAGAGGGTGGACATGGTCGTAACCAGGTATCGGCCTAAAATAAATTCAGAGAAGGGTTACCACTTAAGGTGAGCAAAGGCACGGTTGGCCTGAGCCATCTTATGGGTTTCTTCGCGCTTCTTCACCACATTGCCGGTGTTGTTGTAAGCATCGACGAGTTCAGCGGCGAGGGCTTCCGACATCGTAGTGCCCTTGCGACCGGCGGCAGCAGCAGCGACCCAGCGCAGCGCAATGCTGTTCTGACGATCATGGCTGACTTCGACGGGAACCTGATAAGTAGCACCACCGACGCGACGGCTCTTCACTTCGAGCTTCGGGCGGCAGTTCTCGAGGGCTCCGAGGAGCAACTCGACGGGATTACCCTTCATCAGCTTTTCGCTGACCTTTTCAATCGCACCGTAGACAATCGTCTGGGCGATGGACTTTTTGCCGGACTTCATCACGACATTGATGAGCTGGCTAACAAGGGGGCTGCTGTAGCGAGCGTCCGGGAGGTGGGCGCGTTTTGCGGCTTTACGACGGCGAGACATATTCGAAGAGAGTTAGTTACGGGAACGGATTAGGCCTTCTTTTCCTTCGGACGCTTGACGCCGTACTTGGAACGGGAGCGACGACGCTTCTCGACGCCGGAGCAATCGAGGGGTCCGCGGACGATGTGATAACGGACGCCCGGCAAATCTTTAACGCGACCACCACGGACGAGGACCACGGAGTGCTCCTGGAGCTTATGGCCTTCGTCGGGGATGTAGGAGATGACCTCTTGGCCGTTCGTCAGGCGCACCTTGGCGACCTTACGTTGAGCCGAGTTCGGCTTCTTCGGCGTTCGGATCATGACCTGCACGCAGACGCCGCGGCGGAAGGGCGAGTTGTTCAAGGCAGGCGATTTCGACTTGGCCTTGGGTTGGACACGCGGTTTACGGACGAGCTGGTTGATGGTAGGCATGGACCTCGGTAAATTGGGAAAAGAGGGTTTGGGCATAGGGGTCGAGGCCCCCCATGCAAGAGGAAAGTGCGTGGATTTTAAGGTTTCTTTACTCTCATGACCATAACCCCTGCAGACTGCCTTTTTTGGAGAGACAATTCCCGAGCCTCACGCCATTAACTAAAACCCGTCCATGCTCCCCCATCGTCCGTTCGCCGCCCTTCTCCTCGGGATGTCATGCCTCCCATGCTGGGCCCAATCCCCGGCCGCGCCCTCCCCTTTGCTCGCGCCCGCCCCGACCAAGGCACCCTTAGAAGCGAAGAAAGAGGCGGAAAATGACGCTGAAACCATCCTTTTAGCGGGCTTACCTGGCCTCAAGGAAAAGGAAGCGATCCTCAGTTACGCCCGCAAAACCTATATTAAGGCTGATTTAATCAAGGATCCCGTGCTACTTCAGATGATCCGCTTGGCGTTGGCCAAGATCGAAGATCAGCCAGATAAAGCCGCCTTCCTCCGCCAAGAACACCTCAACAAGCTGGCTGATTATTTCACCAAACTGGCGATGGAGGCACAAGATGCCGGCCGCCAGGCGGATGTCCTCCGATTCGCCGAAGTCGCCGTTCGCTGCAACCCGGCCAATGCAAAGTCTAAGTTGTTCTATGCGAACTTCTTACACTCAATCCAAGGACGGACGGATGACGCCATTCAGACCCTCCGGTATGGGCTCGAATTCCTCGCCATTGATGACCCGCTGACGAAAGACTACATGGAGCGCTACTTCCAGCTCCTCCAAGCCCGGGAACGCGACCAAGAGGTCATCGATCAAGGCCTGAAACTTCTACGGGAGGGCAAGCAGCTCGCCCCCAACGTCAAGGAGTCTCTCTCCCTCGCCGTGGCCACCTCGCTTTACTGGACGGGCCGGTATCCTGACGCCGTGGCGATGGTCGCGGGCAACGGGCTGGATAACCAGCCCAGTGGCCTACTTCTCAAAGCCCGCGCCCTTTTCGAGGGCGGCAAAACTCAAGAATCCATCAACCTCCTCGAGGCAAAAACATCTGCCTTCAAAGGCCAGGCCCGCGATGCCGTCCTCTCCCAGCTCGCGCGTTTTCACATCCTGCTAGGTAAATCTAAATTCGCCCTGAACGTCACCCAAGAGCGTATCTCGGCGGATGAAAAAGCCCCATTCCCACATATTCAGAAACTCCAACTCCTCGACCGACTTGGCTTAAAAGAGGACTTCGATAAAGAACTGCGCTTAATCTTTGGAAACTACTCCGGTAATTCGTCTGCGATGATCGCCCTCGCGAATTTTGCCGCCGAAAAAGGCTACTCGGACCTCACCGGCGCGGTCGCGACTTCAGCGATCAACAACAGCTTGGAACGAGCGCCCTTCGCCGCACTCCATCTGGAAGCCCTGCTCAACGGCCCTGATCCAAATCAGGTGATCATCCAGTACCAGCAAGTCGTGGCCGCCGACCGGGCGTTCTTTAAATCCAACGAGCCAGTCGTCCAGGCACTCCTCGGCATCGCCTACCACGCCCGCCCTAAGAAAGACGCGGTCATCACGAAACGCGATCATGACATCGGCGACCGCTATATCGCAGAATTTCTCAAGGCGAAGGACCTTGGCCCTGAGGCCTACCGCTCGGTCGGGCGACATCTTCGCTCAATCCGGGCGACCGACTCCGCCGTACGCGTGCTGGAAGCCGGGGTCTTAGCCTATCCGCGCCACTCGCAACTCCACGCCGACTTCATCGGCGCACGCATCCTCGCGGGCCAGACGGTCGAATACGGCACCCGCAAGTCCGTCGCTGATGAACTCGACCTCCTCCTCTCGATGCGTCGCCCTTCTCCAGCCATCTGGCAGGATGCGATCGCTTGGCTGCATTCTGAATCAAAACTTCCGCCCGAGCGCATGCGCAAACTGGAAGCGAGTATCACTCCACTGATTCGCACCAACCTCGACCCCGAAGCCCTCTCGGGTCGCTGATGTCGATGGGCCTGGCAACCAGACGGGCAGAGCTCATCGCCGAACTCGAGCCCTTCTCCGATCACCACGAACGCTTTCAATATGTCATCGATCGGGCGAAGTCCGCCCCGACGTTGCCAGCCGAGCTGAAGCTCGACGCTTTCCTCATCGAAGGCTGTACCTCCAACCTCTGGCTGGTGCCTTCGGTCGAAAACGGGGTCTGTCATTTCCGCTGTGACGCCGACTCCTTAATCACCAAGGGCATTGCGCACCTGGTTTGCGAATTCTACGACGGTGCCACACCGGCCGAAGTCGCCGCCACGGATGCCGACTTCCTCTCGGCGGTCGGCGTGACCCAGCACCTGTCGCCCAACCGTCGCAACGGTCTGACCAATCTGGTCGCGAAAGTCCGGGCCTTCGGCCGGGCGGCGCTGAATGCCTGATAAGCCCTATTGGGTCGCCTAAAGAAAGCCCCCCCGCTGACGAATGAAATTTGCGATGCTCCCCCTTCCAGGTCTTATGCACACATGAGTCACAGGCCAGCCCTTGCGCCCACCACGCCGAACCGCGGACTGCTCATCCTCTGCCTCGTCACGCTCTGCTGGTCTGTGCTCGTCCTCCAAGCCGGCGGCTTCACCACCAGCATCCGGGCAGGTATGGCTTTCCTTGATTGGCCGCTTTCCAACGGCTCAGTGAATCCGCCAGGGTGGCTGACGGAAATCGATAAGTTCGCCGAACATTCGCACCGCCTCGCGGCCACCGTACTTGGACTGCTCGTCATCGCTATCGCCGTGATGCATGGTCGCCGTGAGCCCCGCCCGCGCGTACGGCTGGCCACCCTCGTCTTACTCGGCCTCGTTGTGATGCAGGGCGTACTCGGCGGGCTCCGCGTCCTGCTGGACAGTCAGAATATCGGGGGTGAAGGCAACGTGAAGGCGGTCGGCTTCGCTGTCGCCCACGCCGTCAACGCCCAACTCACCCTCGCACTGCTCGCCTTCATTGCCCTTTCCCACAGCATCTCCTGGCACACCGCCAAGAAAGATACCGCCCGCAAAGTGCGGCGCGTCGGCATCGCCGCCGCCATCCTCGTCCTATCGGTAATTCTCGCCGGAGCCGTGATGCGCCAAGGGCACTGGACCGTCTGGGTCTCCGCCCCGAGCGAAGGGATCTTCATCCCCTCGGCGGGCGTCGGCATCGTCTGGTGGGTTAATCTGCTTCACCGCGGTGGTGCCGTCCTCGCAGGTGTCTTCGTCCTTATCTTCGCGGTGATGCTTGCCCGCCGCGGCTATTCACTCCCGCGCTGGTCTTCACTGATTGTGTTACTCTCCCTGCAGGTGCTACTCGGCGTCTTAAGCATTCAACTGCCGAATAATCCCCACGTCCGCACCGTACACCTCGTCGTGGGCGCAGCACTCTTCTCCAGCCTGTGCGCCACCGCCGCACTTGTGCATCGGCGGGCCGTCGATCGCCGAGCCTGAGGCCATGGCGGCCGAATTACCTTTAACCCTTCAGTCAAAACCGCCACGACAACTGCATGAGTGAACGCGCTGGATCATTGCCTGCCGCCTACTGGGAGCTGACGAAGCCCCGGCTGTCGTTCCTGTCCGTCCTGACCGCACTCGCCGGCTACTTTTGCAGCGAACCGAATTCGTCCCAGAACCCGGTCGACGCACGCGTGCTCGTCTGCCTCGCGATTGGGACGGCGCTCGCCGCTGGCGGCTGTGGTGCGGTAAATATGTGGTGGGAAAGTGAGGCGGACGCAAAGATGGAGCGTACCCGCAATCGGCCAATTCCCGCTGGCATCATCCGCCCGGGCGCCGCCCTGCTTTTCGGGATGTTGCTCATCGCGCTCGGCGTCGGACTCATCTGGACCAGAGTCAATCCGCTAGCCGGTGAGTTGACCGCGGCCACCGCCATCTCCTATCTATTTTTCTATACGCCACTCAAGACGATGACGTCTTGGTGTACGCTCGTCGGCTCCTTGCCTGGGGCGATTCCTCCGATCATCGGTACCGCCGCCAAACTCGGCCAAAACGGCGACCCCAGAATCGACGCAATGGGCTGGCTGCTCTTTGGGCTCCTCTTCTTCTGGCAGGTGCCCCACTTCATGGCCCTCGCGGTCATGTGCCGCGAAGACTACGCCCGGGGTGGCTTTAAAGTGGCAACCGTCGACGACCCGACGGGACGCTCCGCCGCCATCTGGGCGATGGCCTTTATCCTCCCAATGATTGTCGTGGCGGGCGAGATCGTGCGCACGTTCTTCGACCCCGCCTGCGCATCCTCCCTGAAAGGCTGGGCCAGCCCCTTCCTTTGGGTCTCACTCATCGCCGGCGCTTGGTTCTTTAAATTGACGTTGGAATTCGCCCTGCCGCAGCGCCGCAGCGCGGTCGCTAAGCCTCTCTTCCTGGCCTCAATTTTGTACCTGCCGGTCGTCCTGTTGACTCTGACGCTGAATCGGATTTTCTAAAGCGCATGGAAACGCGCGCCGCCAAGGACCGCCTGCGCGCGGAACTCAAGGACCGCCGCACGGCCCTGACGCCCCGCGAGTTGCAGGTCGCCGGCGATGCCGCCGCTCGCCTCATCACGCAACTCCCTGAGTGGAAGCAGTCGAAGACGGTCTGCCTTTACGCATCTTTCGGCGGGGAACTTCCGACCGACGCGCTGCTGGCGATCGCCCTGCTTGAAGGTAAGCGACTGCTACTTCCGCGCGTCACAAACAAGACGGCTCTCACGCTACACGAGGTCACCGATATCGCAGCCCTCCAGCCCTCTCGCCTCGGTATCCGTGAACCAAAGCCCTCGGCACAAGTCGCGACGCTGGCTGAAGCTGGCCTCATCCTCGTGCCCGGATTGGGCTTCGACAACGCCGGCCGACGCCTCGGCTTCGGCGGCGGCTTCTATGACCGACTTCTGGCCAAACCACCCCGGAAGACCTTCCTGCTCGGCCACGCCCATTCCTTCCAGATAGTCCCGCGCCTGCCCGACGAGCCTCATGATATTAAAGTTAAGGCCGTCGCCACCCCCCAGGGCGTGATTCGGTGCCGAGTGCGCTAGCAAGTTTGCCAAGCGCGAGGTTTTGTGTCCGTTGGAGGGTCGCCGATGACCGCCCCCCGACCAGACGCCATTCGCCTCCGCGGCGTTCGCCAGAACAACCTGAAGGGTTTCGACGTCGATATCCCGGTCGGAAAACTAGTCGTAGTCACCGGCCTCAGCGGTGCCGGCAAGTCCTCGCTCGTTTTTGACACCCTGCACGCGGAGGGGCAACGGCGCTACGTCGAAACGTTCAGCCCCTACGTCCGCCAGTTCCTCGAACTGCTCCCTTCGCCAGCCCTCGACTCCGCGGAAAACGTCCGTCCGTCCGTCGCCATCAAGCAAGGCAACGCCGTCCGCACCTCCCGCTCGACGGTCGGTACGATGACGGAGTTGTGCGATTGGTTTAAAGTCTGGTTCGCCCACCGAGCCGAACTCATCGACCCGGCCAGCGGCCTCGCCGTCATCCCGCGTGGTCCCGATGCCGCGTGGCATGACTCGCTGGAGCGCTTCCATGACCAATCCATCTCCCTGGCCTTCGCCGTGGGCAAACCGGAGTCGCTCGGATGGAAGACCATCGCCGAAGAGTTTACCCGGGCAGGTTTCAACCGCGCCTTCGCCCATGGCCAGCGCATCCGCCTTACTGAAGATGAAATTCCGGCCGAAGCGACCGAGCTCCTCATCATCCAGGACCGGGTGACGGTATCGAAAACTCAGGCCTCCCGCTTTCACGAAGCGGCCCTCGCCGCCTTCCGGCTTGGCGGCGGCAGACTTCGCCTACTCGACGATCAAGGCAGCGAATTATCGCGCTACAGCGAAGCCCTAGAATCGCCCGTCAATGGACGAAAATTCCGCCCGGCCTCGCCGGCGCTCTTCTCTTTTAATTCGCCCGTCGGCGCCTGCCCTGAATGCCGAGGCTTCGGCCGCGTCATCGGACTCGACTGGAATAAAATCATCCCGAATCCGGCCCTCACCTTGGCGGAAGGCGCCATCGCCTCCTTCCAAGGTACAGTCTACGGCGAATCGCAGAAAGACCTCGCCAAGGCGTGTCGCAAGGAGGGTATCCCGCTCGACGTTCCATGGAAGAAACTCTCCGCCGCCCATCGCAAGTTCGTCGAAAACGGCGAGCCCAGCTATGTCCCCGGTGAGTGGGATTCCAAATGGTACGGGATCCGTGGGTTCTTCCGTTGGCTCGAATCATCGACTTACAAGATGCATGTACGCGTCTTCCTATCGCGCTGGCGCGCCTACGAGCAGTGCCCCAAGTGCCAAGGTCGCCGCTTTCGCGAAGAATCTCTCTGCTGGCGCTGGCAGGCCAAGACCCTCCCGGAACTTTACGCCATCCCGGTCACGGACTTACGCCGCTTACTCGCCCCACTGGCGCCGAAAGACTCACGGCATCCGGCCGACCACGCCCTCGAGGCGATTCTCGCCCGCCTCGGCTACCTTGAAGCGGTGGGTCTCGGCTACCTCGCCTTAGATCGTCTTTCGCGCACGCTCTCGGGTGGCGAAGTCCAACGCGTGAACCTGACCTCCTGCCTCGGCGCTTGTCTGGCGGATACGGTCTTCGTCCTCGATGAACCCAGCGTCGGCATGCACGCCCGTGATTTATCCCGCATGGTGGGAATCCTCCGTGGGCTCGTCGAGCAAGGCAATACGGTCGTGGTCGTCGAGCATGATGAGTCGGTCATGCGTGCCGCCGATTGGCTCATCGAAATCGGGCCGCGGCCCGGCGCCGAAGGCGGGCACCTACTTTACCAAGGCCCACCCAAAGGCATCTTGAAGCTGAAAGAATCAGCGACGGGCAATTGGCTCTCCGGCCGCCGCCAACCTGAGAAACGCGCCCCACGCAGCGTCGACGATACGACTCCGCGCCTGCGCGTCACGGGCGCCACAGTGAATAATCTGCGCGACTTTGCCTGCACCATCCCGCTGGGTCGACTCGTCGGTCTCTGCGGCGTGTCTGGCTCGGGAAAATCGACCCTACTTCACCAAGTCATCGGCCGACGTGACCCTGAGTCCGGCGATCAAGCCGATGAATCCAAGTGGCTCAAGTTCGACAAAGAACCCGAAGAGGTCGCCTTGGTCGATCAATCGCCTGCCACGCGCACGCCGCGCTCGAATCCAGCCCTCTACGTCGGCGCCTGGGATGCGATACGTAATTTGATTGGCAACTCGGCCGAAGCCAAAGCCGCTGGTCTCACGCCTTCGCACTTCTCCTTCAATGCCGGCGAAGGGCGCTGCGAACGTTGCGGCGGGGCAGGCTGGGAAACGGTGGAGATGCAATTCGTCTCGGATGTCGCCCTGCCCTGTCCGTCCTGTAATGGTAAACGCTTTCGCGACGAGGTGCTCGCTTTCCAGTACGACGGCAAATCTGTCGGGGACCTCCTAGCAATGTCGATCACGGACGCCCGCAATTTCCTCGGTGCGCGCACCCCGGCCTCCACGCAACTCGCATGCCTCGAGGAAGTTGGGCTCGGCTATCTCTCGATGGGCCAGCCACTCACGACCCTCTCCGGGGGCGAAGCCCAGCGACTCAAGCTCGTTCGCTACCTCTCTAAAATCGATACCCGTAAGCGCGGCGCACTCCTCTTGCTTGATGAACCGACGACGGGGCTTCATCGCGAAGATGTCTCCCGCTTGATCGGCTTACTCCACCGCCTCACCGAGGCCGGCCACTCACTCATCGTCGTCGAGCACCAGCTCGATGTGCTAAAAGCCTGCGATTGGATTATGGAGATGGGGCCCGAAGCCGGGCCCGGCGGCGGCCACCTGGTCGCGCAAGGCACACCCGCTCAAGTCGCCCTCGCGGGCACGGTGACCGGCGAATTTCTCGCCAAAGGTGACGAAGCCTTCGCCGAGGCCGAAACCCGAAAGAGCCGCCCACGCCCGACTTCCATCTCCCTGCGCGGCGCCCGCGAGCATAACCTCAAAGACGTCTCCCTCGAAATTCCGCACGGCTCGCTCACCGTGATGACGGGTGTCTCCGGCTCCGGCAAATCATCCTTGGCTTTCGATATCTTGTTTGCGGAAGGTCAGCGCCGCTTCCTCGAATGCGTCTCCGCTTACGCACGCCAGTTTGTCGAACAACTCCCCAAGCCCGACATCGACTCACTCACCGGCCTCCCGCCCACGGTCGCGATTGAACAACGCGTGACGCGCGGCTCCGCCAAATCGACGGTGGCCACGGTCACCGAGGTCGCGCAATACCTCCGCGTGCTCTTTGCCCGGGCGGGCGTGCTCCATAGCCCGACAACCGGCGAGCCCCTCGAAGAAATGACCGAGGACGCGGTCGTCCGTCTGGTCGCCAAGAAAGCCAAGGCGCTCAAGAAAGGCTCCTTGCTCGTGGCCGCGCCGCTGGTCCGCGCCCGCAAGGGGCACCATCGCCCCCTCGCTGAGTGGGCGGAAACGAAAGGCCTGCGCCTCCTGCGTTGCGACGGCAAGATGCTCAAAGTCGATGGCTTCGACGGACTCGATCGCTACTCCGAGCACGACGTCGACGCCATCTTTGGTGAAATCCGGCCTGACGGTTTAATCCTTCTCCCGGATGAAACGGAAGAGTCCGGCGAAAAAGCCCTCCGCACCTTAGTCCGCCAGGCACTGGCCTCCGGGAAAAACGCCTGCGTGCTCCTTGATCCACATGGTCACCAGCTAGGCTACTTCTCGACGGCCCGAAGCGACCCTGCTACCGGCGAATCCTTCCCGGAAGTCGACCCGAAGCATCTCTCCTGGAACTCGCCCCGCGGCTGGTGCCCGGATTGCCGCGGCCATGGACTGGAAGTCACCACGTTCTCCGCCGATGAAGAAGAGTCTCTGAATGAGAATGCCATCGCCGACCGGGTCGGTGAGAAAATCTGCCCCACCTGCCATGGCGAACGCCTTGGCCCCATCGGGCGTTCCGTCAAACTCGCCGGCCCCAAGGGACGCTCGCTCTCATTGCCAGGACTGCTTCGTCTGCAACCAGATGAATCACTGGAATTTCTTAGCAGCCTGAAACTTGAAGCCCGCGAAAAAGCCATTGTCGGGGCGTTGTTACCCGAAATTGGCGCTCGCTTACGCTTTCTCGACTCCGTCGGCCTCGGTTATCTGGCCCTCGATCGCGGAGCGGACACCCTCTCCGGCGGCGAAGCCCAACGCATCCGCCTCGCCGCCCAACTCGGCTCCACGCTCTCGGGCGCGCTCTACGTGCTCGATGAACCGAGCATCGGACTGCACCCGCGCGACAACGACCGACTCATCGAGTCACTTCGCGGACTCCGCGATCGCGGCAATACCGTGCTCGTCGTCGAACACGATGAAGACACCATGCGGGCCGCCGACCTCGTGGTGGACATGGGCCCAGGCGCAGGCGTTCATGGTGGCGAAATTGTCGCCCAAGGCACCGCCGCCGCGCTCGAAAAACGCGCGGACTCTGTCACGGGCCGCTTCCTCAAAGAAGCCATCCCGCATCCGCTCCGCGGGACGCGCCGTCCAGTCGTCGGTCAAGGTGCTCCGGCCGAATGGATTAAACTCAAGCACGCTGCGTTGCGCAACCTGAAGGGCTTCGACGTACAGTTCCCAGTCGGACGACTCACCGTCGTCTGCGGCGTTTCCGGCGCTGGCAAGAGCACCCTCATCACCGATCTGCTCGCCCCGGCCATCCGCGCGACCATCGTCAAAAAGAAAGATGGGCTGACCGGCAAGGAAGCACTCACCGCGGTATCGCACGCAGGAAAGCCTGCCTTCACCTCCCTTTCTGGACTGAAAAGCTTCCGCCAATTAGTCGTCGTAGACCAAGAGCCCATCGGCAAGACCCCTCGCTCCACCCCAGCGACTTACATCGGCGCGTGGGACCTTATCCGCGAACGGCTGGCCTCGCTCCCTGAAGCAGCCATCCGTGGCCATACGGCCGGCTTCTTCTCTTTCAACACTTCCGGCGGCCGTTGCGAATGCTGCTCAGGCGCGGGCCGAATCAAACTCGAGATGAGCTTCCTGCCGGATACTTATGTGCCGTGCGAAGAATGCGCGGGTACTCGCTACGGCGCCGCCGCCAAAGCCATTCAATGGAACGGCAAGTCTGCGGCGGACCTCTTAGCGATGACGTTTGAGGAAGCGGCCGAGTTTCTCTCCTTCGACGCGAAGCTGGGCGACCTGTGTAAGCTGATGGTGAAAACCGGCTTGGGCTATTTAACCCTAGGACAAAGCAGCCCCACACTCTCCGGCGGCGAAGCCCAGCGACTCAAACTGGTCAGCGAACTGGCTCAAGGCCTGCCCACCTTCCGCGAACGGTCGCGCGGAGAGATTCGCCCGAACCTCTACATCCTCGAAGAGCCAACCATCGGACTCCATCAATCGGATTGCCGACGCCTCATTGAGCTCGTGCATGCACTCATTGATCAAGGCCACACCGTGATTGTCATCGAGCACCACCCGGACGTGATTGCCGAAGCCGACTGGGTGGTGGAAATCGGCCCAGAAGGCGGCAATGCCGGCGGGCAGTTGGTCCATGCGGGTGACCCGGAATCCCTCGCTGCCCATCGGAAATCGCCGACCGCGCCCTCCTTGCGCCTAACGCTTGAGCGCGGCAAGGCCCTCAATCGCAGTTAAATCAGCAGTTAATTGGGGAGGGGAGGTGATGTTCTTTTGACCATCGCCCGGCCAAAGCCATTGTCACGCCGTCGACCATGGCCCCTCCTTCAATTCCCCCACGCAAGCCCGCCCCCGTCCTCGCCCGCCGCAGTAGCCAGACCAATTGGCCCGTCTTACTCCTGGGCGGCGCCCTGCTCGCCGCCGCCGGGTGGTTCATCTGGTCCGCTAACCAGAAACCAGATGCGCCCGTCGTCGTCGTCAAAGAAGTGCCCAAGGTTGTGGAGGTGCCCAAGGTAACCGAACCAGAAAAGAAACCGGAGCCCATCGTCGAGAAAGTCGTCAAGCCCACGGAGCCCGTCAAGATGGTCGAACCCGTCGTCGTCATCCCCGAGAAAACCGTCGTTATCGAACTGAAGCCTTACCGATTCGAGGGGACGGCGCTCGTCGACCCAAAATTCCTCGCCGTCTTGATTGAGGACGCACACGCCCGACTGAAGGACGGGAAATGGGAGGACCACTTGGCCCGACTTGAGAAAGGCCTCCTCCCGGCACTTGCCTCTACGGCGAGCACCGCCGGCATCGATCGCTATAACCGCCTTTGGGAAAGCCGGGTATTCGCGCTCGGCATGACCCAGTCGCTCTTCATTCGACGGGTCACCCCTGATGCCTTGCGTACGGCCGCCCAAGGGGGCGAAAAACTCAGCTCGCTCCTCTCCGACTTACTCACGCGGCCCGAGCTACTCGAGAAATTCGCCCTCACCTTGAAGCCAGAAGATGACGCCGCCGAAGCGTTGCGCATCTGGTCCACCTTGGCGGCGGATGACACGGTCGCCCAACGTGGCAAATACGAGAACCTGCAAATCGCCTGCGCGCTTGTCTTCGACCAGCCCTTAAGTTGGAACCGTTTTGACGGCGGGTCCGCCTGCACCACCGATGCCCTCACCCGCTATCGCTACTTTAAGACCAACACCGAGTCCGGACGCCTCGCCAATGACGTCCGCAAGGCCTCCGCCACCGACTTAATCTGGGTCGTTGGTGCGACGGCCACGGAAGAAGAAATGACCTGGGCTTTATCCCAGCCCAAACTTCGCTCTCTCGGCGAATGGGCGCCAAGTTACGGCATGATCCGCTACCGCATGGATTACGTCACCCATGAGAAGACCAAGCTCCCAGCCCCCTCCGAAGGCACCCTCAAGGAGATTTTTGAGATTGGCGGTATCTGTATGCATCAGGCTCACTTCGCGGCGAATACCGCCCGAGCTTTCGGTATCCCCGCCGCTTATGTCACTGGCGATGGTAATCGCGGTGGCCACGCCTGGTTCGCCTATCTCCGCAAAGATCACGAATGGAGCATGAACACGGGCCGTTATAACGACGGCTACGCCTGCGGTCACACCACTGACCCGCAAACCCGTCAGACTGTCGGCGAATTCGAAGTGCAAATCCTCGGCGATGCCCAGCGTCGCGGTGAACGCTTCGCTAAATGCCAGCGACTCCAGCTCGCCGCCCAGATTTACGCCGCCGCTGGCAACCTCGACGCCCAACGGGAAAGCCTGCGACTCGCCGTGACCGCCGCCAATCGCTGCCTGGAAGCTTGGCGGTCCTATGCAGCCTGCCTCGAGAAAATCGGCCCAGCCGTGAAGACCGAAGAATGGAAAGGCTTCGTCACCGAGATGCGCCGTGCCTTCGATGAGTGGCCCGACATGCGCGACCTCGCCGACGAAATGGAGGAGAAACACCTCTTCCCAACCATGACGGAGGACGAGATCTTCCTGAGCTGTAAGCGTGCCTACGATCGACTGATATCCGAAAAGAAGCGCCGTGGGGAATATGACCGCACGCGCTATGACATCGTCCAGAAGGCCGTCGCCCGAGAATCCTCGGTGCTCATGAAGGATCGCACGAAGAACGCCGAGAAGCTCAGCAACCTCCACCGCCGAGCCCTAGAAGATAACGCCGACCATCTGCCAACCTTCCGCATCCTGCTCGAGGGATACTACGAAGCCGTGAAGGGTGACCCGAAGCTCGAAGCGCCCTTTCTCTCCGAAATCGAACGGGTCTACCGCCGGCGCATGGGGAATGGTGCCGGGGCGGATGTCTTCCGCCTGAAAGCATTAGTAGGCCTGCTCGACCTTATCCAAGGATACTTCGACAAGTGCGGCGACCCGGGTCGGGCTAAACGTCTGGCCCTTGAGTCCGAGAAGCTCCAAAAGACTCTCGAGAAGCTGAAGAAATGAGCCAACCGCGTATCCTCCTGGGAGTGAATATCGACCATGCCGCGACCTTGCGGCAGGCACGCTATCGCGGCACGCACACTTCCCCGCACGCCGAGCCTAACCTCGTCGCATTTACCCGTGAGGCCCTTGCGGGCGGCGCCGACGGCATCACGGTGCATCTCCGCGAAGATCGTCGCCACATCCAAGACGGCGATGTCCACGCCATCGCCCAACAGGCGGGCGTCCGCCTTAACCTTGAGATGGCCTGCACTTCTGCGATGGTGGACTTTGCGCGCCAACTCCGCCCGGCGGCGGCGTGCCTGGTCCCTGAATCACGCGAAGAGGTGACCACGGAAGGTGGCCTCGATGTCGCCGGTCAACTCGAGCGCGTCACTCAAACCACCCGCGAGCTCACGGCGGCGGGTATCGAGGTCTCGCTTTTCATCGGCCCGGACGAATCCCACATTCGTGCGGCGGCTCGCGCGGGAGCTCCAGTTATCGAGTTGCACACCGGAGCCTTCGCCAATGCTTGGAAAACCGAGGCCGCGGCGGCCGAACTCGCGCGGCTCCGTGCGGGCTGCACCTTGGCTCACGAACTCGGCCTCGTGGTCAACGCGGGCCACGGTATCAATTATGATAACATTGGGGCCATTCTAACCCTTCCGCATCTCCACGAACTCAACATCGGTCACTCCATCGTCTCGCGCGCGCTCTTCACCGGCATCCGCAGCGCGGTCGCCGAGATGAAATCCCACCTGACCAAGACGGCATGAAGTTAGAAGGCGGCAATGTACTCGGCGTCGGCGTGGATCTCACGGAAGTCGCACGCATCCGCTCCGCTCACGAGAAACACGGCGCGGCGTTCCTAGAGAAAATCTTTACCCCCGCAGAGCAAGCCCTCTGCCTCGCGAAGGCCGACCCTTATCCATCGCTTGCCGCCCGCTTTGCCGCCAAGGAAGCCGCGAGCAAAGCCTTTGGCACCGGCATTGGGGCCGAACTCTCACTGACAAGTGTCGGGGTGCTCAATGGCGAAGGCGGCGAACCCATCGTCGAACTCGACGACAAAGCGAAAGCGCTACTCGCGGCTCGCGGGGCGACTCGCCTACTTATCTCCCTGACCCATACCGATTCGCTGGCCCAAGCCTTCGCGGTCCTCGTACGCTGAACATCATGGGATTAAATAGCCGACTACCCGTCCTGTCCTGCGCGGAAGCCGCGGCGGCGGAAGCAGCCTACCTTGGCAGCAACACGACTCTTGCTTGGAGACTCATGCAGCGAGCGTCCCGCGGTATCGCGCACGAAGCCCTCTCCCTGCTGGGCCGTAAGCCTCGCCGCATCCTCGTGCTAGCCGGCAAAGGTAATAATGGCGCCGATGCCTTTCTCTCCGCCCTCCACTGCGCCTCGGCTGGAACTCAAATTATTGCCGTCTTCGCCGAAGGCGGCCCAGCCCGTCCGCAAGCGCAACGTGCGTGGGCCGCTCGCAAAAAGGGGGTCCGTATCGGCATCGTGGCCGCCGCCAATCTACGTCAGCTTCAGGCCGAAGAGTTCTGCCTGATTTTTGACGGTATTCTCGGGCAAGGTTTTCGCGCCCCACTTTCAGCGGGGCTCCGCAGATTCCTGAAGGCCTCGGATCATCTCCAGGGCCTTCGCGTTGCCGTGGATCTCCCCAGCGGCATTGGTGATGACACCCACGGTCCGGCCTTTCGCGCCGATCTCACCGTATCCATCGGTTGCCTGAAACGACCTCTCCTCGCCGCGAAGGCTAGCCCCTTCGTCGGCCGCCTCCGCGTAATCGACATCGGCCTGCCGCTCGGCGAAACCGAAGAAGCCTGCGTCACCCCCGCCAGCCTCGACCCTTTGCGTCACCCCCGCCGGGCGGAGGGAGACAAGCGCCATCAAGGCCGCCTACTCATTATCGGCGGCTCTGACCGGATGCCTGGGGCGGTCCTCATGAACACCGAAGCCGCGCTTCGCTCCGGGGCTGCGCTGGTCACGACCTGCCTGCCCGACTCTATCCGCGCGAAAGCAGCGGTCACCTTCCCGGAGGCGATGTGGTGCGGACTCACGACTCATCGCGACGGCAGTGCCGCAACAAACAATCTTACCGCCATCCGTAAATTACTCGCCGGCAAGGACGCCCTCCTCCTCGGCTCCGGGATGGGCATAAAAGCCGCCAAGCTTATCGGCACGGTCGCCGCCGCTTGTGAAGGCGAACTCATCCTCGACGCCGATGCGCTCCGACCTCCTGTCATCAGCGCCTCGAAGCAAATACGCGTGCGTGTGCTGCTTCCTCACGCTGGGGAATTCAAACGCCTGAGCGGACGGACCATGTCCGTCGCGGCGGGCCGCGCCTACGCCCTCAAGACCAAGACGATCATGGTGCTGAAGGGCCCGCTGACCTGCGTGACGGATGGTAGACGCGTTCTCCACATTCCTTTCGGTGGTCCAATTCTTGCGCGGGGCGGCTCGGGCGACCTGCTCGCCGGCATCATCGCCGCGGTGCTCGCCCGGCGGCGCGAACTCGGCCTCACGGCCTTTGATGCGGTCGTGCTGGCGACTACCTGGCATGCCCGCGCCGCCGATTGGCTGAGGGAAACTCGCGGGGAAGAAGCGGTAAGAACTACCGAGCTATTGGCTGGGCTATCCCCGGTCTTGCGCACCTGATTCGGTCGCACTGGCTGACCGGGTGTTTCCCATCCCGACCGAAGCGCTCGCCCAGCGCGTCTACCTTAACGGCATCAAGCACGTCGGACCCGTCACCGTCCGGCGATTACGGGAAGCATTCGGCGGCGACTTAAGCACGGCGCTCGGCGCCCCCGCGGACCAACTCGCGAAAGTCACGGGAGTCAGTCGGCCGGCGGCCGAAGCCATCGCAGCGCGCGCCTTCAACTGGGCCGAAGAAATCCGCCGCGCCCAGGACCTCGGTTACCGCTTACTCACCGACGCCGACGCCGCTTGGCCGGAGCCGCTGACGCACCTCTGGGACCCGCCGCTACTCCTTTACGCGCAAGGCACCGCTACGCCGAACGAACGTTCCGTCGGCATCATCGGCTCGCGGCATTGTACGACCTACGGTGCGTCTCTCGCCCGCAGCATCTCCCGCGACCTCGCCAAGGAAGGCTGGTGGATTATCAGCGGGCTCGCACGCGGCATTGACCTCGCCGCTCACGAAGGTGCCCTGGATGCGGAGGGGCGCACGGCCGCCGTACTCGGGCATGGGCTCGACCTTACGTTTCCGCCCGAGGCGATTAAACTTCGCCACCGCATGGCCGAACGCGGCGGGCTCTTCTCCGAATTCCCTTTGGGCCGCCCCGCCGATCGCCAAAGTTTTCCTCAGCGCAATCGCATCGTCGCCGGCCTCGTCCGCACACTCATCGTCATCGAGACCGATATCGATGGCGGCAGCATGATCACCGCACGCTTCGCAGGCGACCTCGGCAAAACTATCTGCGCCTTCCCTGGCCGCGCGGACAGCCCCTCGAGCCGCGGGTGCCATGCGCTCATTCGCGACGGGGCCACGCTCGTCAGTTCCGTCGACGACATCCTAACCGAGTTAGGTGAAAGTCGGGGCAGCCCGGCGCTCAAGCTCATCACCGAGCCACCGGAGTTCGCCCGTTGGCTCCCACATTTCGCCGGCGGCACAGCGCATGATGCGGAAAGCCTCGCGCTCCTTGCTGACTGCACGGTCGCAGAGGCGGCCGTCGCCTTGACACTCATGGAAATCCGCAGCGTCCTCGCCCGGCGCCCCGATGGCCGCCACGAGCGTGCCTAATCAGCGGTGCGGGTGATTGCCTTCACCCGCGGGCATCGGTGCCTGGAGGGGATTGCCGTTCAGGCGATCGAGCACGGCCTTAGGCTTGGCGAAACAATCGCGGACCCACGCTTGGTAGGCCCTCCAACCACTACCGAAGCCGGCAGAATAACCCGAAGCGCTCAAGCCTTCGAAGTCGGCCAGCCAAATCGCCCGGACACTGTGCCAACCCTGGGAAACAAAAACGATGTGGTCGTTCGCATAGTAAGCCTTCGCCCTCAGGACCGAATCCAGGGTGCGCCAGCCGTAAGGGTCTTCCATGATAGGACAGGTGACGCCGGCTTGGCGGAGATGATTCGCCATCATGTAAGCGTGTTCGGCGGTTCCCGAAGTAACCACTAGCCGGATCTTGCCTGACTTGCAGAGGTCCGCCGCGGCCTCAATCCGCGGACGATAAGTCCCGGTCACTTGCGACGTACCGTGCACGAATTCATCAGTGCCGAGAAGCACCATGACCGAATGAGCTGGGACCTGCGAAGGGTGGGCGGCCACCCGCCCCCAGCCTGCACCCCAAATCCAAAGATTGGAGGCCAGTAAAAATAGGCCTAAAAACCAGAAAACGGCTTTGAGACTCTTTTTGAGCCATGGAGACATAATCAGAAGAATTACGCCCAAAAAAAGGAAGGCAAGGGGGCTATCAAAAGGACCTTTTGCTTAAATTTAGGCACAAACTCATTGCGATAAGGGTGTATTAGCTCAATTTTACAACCTGAACGCCAATGGCACGGATACTGCCTACTTTTACTCAAGATGAGTGCTAATCCTTCCGCCTCCGCCGCCAAAGTCCTCGTCATCGACGACGATAAAGACCTGCGCTACTCGCTGCGCCGCGCGCTGGCCGGACTCGGGCACACCGTCATCGAAGCCGATAGCGGTGAGACGGGAGTCGTCGCCGCCAAGCGCGATCAGCCTGATGTCATCCTCCTCGACAACCGGATGGGCGGCATGACTGGCATTGAAACCCTCCAGATGCTCCGCGGCGCCCAGCCGCAGGCGATGGTGATTCTCATGACCGCATTCGGCACGACCCAGACCGCCATCGAGGCGATGAAGTTTGGGGCGTATGATTATGTCATGAAGCCTTTCGACCAGGCCAAGCTCATCACGCTCGTCGACAAAGCCCTCTCTGCCCGCCGCGATCTAGCGAACGCCGTCAAATCGACGCGCACGCTCGTCAACCCCGCCGACTACAAGGAAGGCATCGTGGGTAGCTCCGAGCCGATGCAGGAAGTATTGAAGTCCATCGGTCAGGTCGCCGCCAGTGATGCGACCGTACTCATCACCGGCGAAAGCGGTACCGGCAAGGAACTTGTCGCCCGTTGTATCCACCAGCATTCCCTGCGCGCCAAAGGGCCTTTCTTGGCGGTGAATTGCGCGGCGATTCCCGAAAACCTCATCGAATCCGAACTCTTCGGCCACGAGAAAGGTGCCTTCACCGGGGCGACCAACATGAAGCCCGGAAAGTTCGAGCTCTGCGATGGTGGCACGATCTTCCTCGATGAAATCGGGGATATGTCACTTCCCACGCAGACGAAAGTCCTGCGTGCCATTCAGGAAGGCGAAATTCAGCGCGTCGGTGGCACGACCACCCTGAAGGTCAGCGTCCGCTTGGTCGCTGCGACCAACAAAGACCTCGAGGCGATGGTCGTGACTCGGCAGTTTCGCGAAGATCTCTACTACCGACTTAACGTGTTCCGCATTCGCCTGCCGGCCCTGCGCCATCGCAAGAGCGATGTCCCGCTGCTCGTGGATTACATGCTGCAGCGCCAAGCCGCCGCGAAGAAGATTAAGCCGAAGCGCCTTTCCAACGAGGCCCTCGATGCACTCCTTGCCTACGATTGGCCTGGCAACGTCCGCGAACTCGAGAACGTCGTGCAGCGCGCCAATGTTCTGGCCAAGGGAGAAACGATTCTCCCCAAGGACCTGCCGCAGGATGTACTCAATCCACGGAAGTCCGCGGCGAGTCCTAGCGCCGCGCCCACCGCCGCCGCCGCGGTCTCAGTCGCTCCCGCCGAAGCCGCCGTCCCGGCGGCTGGCCTCGCCCCGTCCTATGATGCGATTTATCGCCAGTGTCGTCAGGGCGACGGAAAATCCATTCTGAACGTCATCGAGATGGAGATGATTCGGCGGGCGATGGAGGAGACCCGCGGCAATCAGCTGCGCTCCGCCTTCATTCTCGGCATCAATCGCTCGACGCTGAAGAAGCGCCTCCTCGAGATGCGCGAGGCCGGATTCAAGGTCTTCACTTAACCTTTGCCATAGGCCGGGAATGGGTTTGGTTAGGCGCTTCCCCATGAGCTCCTCACCCCTCCGCACCACCCTGCTGGCCACGGCCGCGCTCTTCCTGAGCTCTTACGCCGCGTTCGCCGGCGAAACAATCCAGCTCTTCGACGGCAAGTCCCTCGCTGGCTGGAAGCCCTCCAAGAACTCCCCCGAAGGCACCTACAAGGTGGAAGACGGCGTCCTGCAGGTTCGCGGCGGCCAAGGTCACATCTACTACGTCGGTGCCGACGGCAAAGCAGAGTTCAAGAACTTCGACTTCAAAGCGAAGGTGAAGACCTACCCGAAAGCCAATTCCGGCATCTACTTCCACACGGCCTACCAAGATAGCGGCTGGCCCGCCGCTGGCTTCGAATGCCAGGTCAACGCTAGCCATGGCGACATCAAGCGCACGGGCGGCCTCTATGCTGTTCGCGACGTCCTGAATATCCCAGCCGCACCTGACAATGTCTGGTTTGAATACCACGTGCGCGTCGAAGGTAAGCGCATTCAGATCTGGATCGACGGCAAGCAGACCGTGGACTTCACCCAGCCGGAAGACTGGACTCCTCCGAAGGGCATGCCCGGCCGCAAGCTCGGCGCCGGCACCTTCGCCCTCCAGGCCCACGACCCAGGCTGCAAGGTCGACTATAAGGACCTCGTCGTCGAACGCCTGCCCTGAGCCGGCCGACAGATTAAAAAGGCGGACCATCTGGTCCGCCTTTTTTGTGCCCAAGGGTGTTGCCTAACTTTGGATCAGTGACGTCAGCCGCCACCGGCAATCCATTTCCCAGGCGCCTTGAGGTGGCGCAAAGACACCGTCCTGCAAAATCGACCACCCTTGGGCAACCAAGGTATACTTGGCATCCAGCAGCATACCAAATCCCTGCAGGCTGTTATCAGGCAGGTCCCCGTAAATATTTCGATCCTTGGCCACCTCAGACGTAATTTCATCAATCCGGCCCTCCTCAATCCACTTCCCCATGGTCTTCAGCACGGTCAAATCATAACCCTGGATATCGCTGACGTAGGCGGAGATCCGACTGACGCCACGCTCGCATAGGAAGCGATTCAGGTCGAGCGAGGGAACCGTGATACTTTCCGAGACGAAAAGCTGCCCGCTCTGCACGCCCGGAAAATCTTCGGAAAATTTCCCCACCGAAGAGGCCGCACCGTTGCGCGAACTAATGTTAAAGGTCACCGTACCATCAACACCTGTGACGGCGGCTTGGACGACCTCGATATGCTTCCGCCAAGCGAACCGGCGGCGCAATTTCTCAGCCATCTTAGGGTTAGCCTCAAAGCAGTAGACTTTACGATAGCGTCCGCAAATCCGGCTGAGCCCCTTACCTCGGTGCACGCCGAGATAGACGAGTACATCCCGATCCGGGGCAGGCTCAAAAAGGGCTTTGATTCTATCGAGGATGTTCATGTTAGCCGAGCTGACGCCACTCTGTACATCAATCCGGCAGGAACAATAAGAATAGCCTCAACCCAAAGCCCGAGACAATTGCTCGGCAAGACGGAGGCGGAGGGGCTCGGCGAGTCCGACCAATCGCCGCTGCTCGGCTTCATATTCACCCCGACCTTGCGCGGTCTCGATGGGAATGGGCCGCAAGCCAATGGCTGAGAAATCGTACGGGCTCGCGCGCATGTCCACGGTTCGCGCCACATGCGCGAGTTCGAAGGCGTCCGCGGCAAGCTCAGCCGAAACCCACGGCTGTGCCTTCATACTCCACTTAAACAGATCCATCGTGACATGAATGCAACCGGGCTGCTCGTTCTCGAGGCGAGCATCGAGCGTCGGGGCGAGTTTGTTCAAGGGCCGGGCACCTGGGGTGAAAAACCGGAAGGCATCGTAATGCGTGCAGCGAATCGACATGGCACGCACGACCGCATCCGTGCCCTCGGCGCCGAGGCGCAGCGGCCAAGCTCCATGCCGACGCTGCGCTGCTTCACCGAATACCATCGCCCATTCATGCAGACCAAAACAGCCAAAGAAGGCCGGACGGGCGGCGACGGCTCGGCAAAGCCGCAAACTAAAATCTAGGCGACTCGCCTGTGCCCCGTCTGGCACGGCCACCCGAACGAGTCCGTCCGCACCCGCCCAGAAACGGCGACCATCAACCAACTCGGCAGCATCCATCAGCGCAACGCCCGAGCCAGGTGTCCAGCGCCGCAAAGCGGAGAGACGGAAGGGGTAATAAGTGAAAAGGAAATCTTCCACTGGGTCTGGCTCGCCGCGGAGCGCCCGACCGCGACGCGCATCGACCAGGCGATCGGCACGTGACTCATGGGCGGCCCGCTGCGAGCGCCATTCGGATCCCGTCAGTACAACTGGACTGTCAGCCAGCGAACTCACTCGAAGCGGCGGTGATGGGCGGCGACCTTTACGTACTTCTCCGCCCAACCTGGCAGGGCTGCCATCTCGGAGATACCCAATGGACGCACCACCTTGGCGGGCGACCCCATGACCAAAGAGCCGTCGGGCACCTGCGTGCCCTTGGTCACCAGTGAATTCGCGCCGATGATGCAGCGGTTCCCAATCAGCGCACCGTCAAGGATCGTGGCATGCATCCCGATCAGGCATTCGTCGCCGATGGTGCAGGCGTGAATCATCGCGAGGTGCCCGACCGTGACGCGGGCGCCGATCTTGGCTGGGAGTCCGTCGGCCACATGGACCACGGCGCCATCCTGAATGTTCGTGCCCTCGCCGACGATAATCGGAGCGATATCCCCCCGGAGCACCGCACAGGGCCAGACGCTGGACCTAGGGCCGATGGTGACATTCCCGATGACGACGGCCTTGGCATGGACGAAGGCCGTGGCGTGCACGCTGGGCACCTTGGACAGGTTGCGGGTGAGCTCCTTCGAGAGGGCCTCATCCGCATCCGTGGGCTCTCCGAACTGGCCGGCTTGGTGGAACGGGTTCACAGCCCAACCTTTAAGCAGTCGCCCCTGACAGGGAAGGCGGAATGAGTCCCCCTGTCCCTTTTGCCCGATTTTATGGCCGAAAGCCCCTATCCACAACCCTCTCCCTCCGCCCACCCCACCCCCACCCCCCAATCTACCGACAATTCCCCTTGCCAACCCCCTCTCCGTCCGTTTGCTCCGACCTTCCGACAGCCATGAAGGCCACATTTATCACCTCCGGTCGCCAGTTCACCGTCAAGCAAGGCGACATCCTCATCGTTAACCAGTACCCTGGTAAGAACGAAGGGGACATCCTCACCTTTGACAAGGTCCTCCTCGTAGGCGAAGGCGCTGCCGCCAAAATCGGCACCCCGACCGTCCCCGGCGCGACCGTCACCGCCAAGATCCTCGAGAACAAGCGCGGCGACAAGATCGACATCTTCAAGCACCGCCGCCGTAAAGGCTACTACCGCCGCCGTGGCCACCGCCAAGAGCTGTCGGTCATCAAGGTCGAGACGATTTCTGCTTAACCCTTAACGTTCAACCACCATGGCAACAAAGAAAGGCGGCGGGACTTCCTCCAACGGCCGCGACTCCACTTCCAAGCGCCTCGGCGTGAAACTCTACGGCGGCGAATTCGCCACCGCAGGTTCTATCATCATCCGCCAGCGCGGTACCCGCATGAATGCAGGCCGCAATGTCGGGATGGGCCGCGACCACACCCTCTTCGCTAAGGCTGATGGCCTCGTGAAGTGGGATGCTGAGCACCGCAAGGTTGAGATCGTCCCCACGACCTCGACCGCTTGCTCGATCAAGTAAGCCGCCAAGCCAGCGCCTCCAAGAAGCCGACCAGATGGTCGGCTTCTTTGTTTAATGGACGAAGCGACGACAGTGCCCCAACCCGGAGACGACTTCCGGGTCTCATGGCGGGCGCTCGCCAAGAATCTAACCGCCGGGATGTCGGTGGATGTTTTCCAGGGCTGACTGGAAAATGGATCGAGTGGAATCGGCATACACGGGGTCGTGCACGACATAGTCGCACACGCGCTCCAGCGCCCGGCGATGAACCCCACGCACACGACGTAGCGTGTGCAGCTCAATGACGAGCAGTTGGAGCCTTTCCAAGGACATGAGCGTGGTGTCTGCCTCGACTTCCTCGCGAAAGCCGTATTCCGGATCTTCATCCATCTCCCGCTTAGAGGTGATGTTTTGAGTTTGGCGCATTGGGGTGCACCTAAAGACTAAGCCTTCCCACTGGCCTGGGAAGGCCGACGATGTTAAGATTAATACACTCGTCCGTGCCAACAAGGTAACGGTCTAGGCGTCGACCCCGGCCTGTGCCGCCCGGCGGAACTTCCAAGTCATCGCCAAGGCCACGAACACCAAGCCAGTCGCGAGCGAAATCCAAATACCCACGGCACCCAAACCCCAGACGCCGACCGGCAGCCCGAAGAGGTGGAAGCCTGCGGGGAATGCTAAGGCCAAGGCCAATGGCAGGCAGAACAGCCAGTACACAATGAAGACACTCCACGAGGCCCAGGCGGCACAGTTCACCGAGCGTAGGAGATAAGCGGCGACCACCTGCACGCCATCAAACGGTGCCCAGACGGCGGCGAAGATCAGGAGGGTCGAGGCGAGCATGGCCGTGTCGGTCCCAGCCACGCCATAGGTCGCCATCAGCAAAGGCCTTAGCAGCACCATCGCGAGCCCGTAGACAGTCATGATTAGGCCGCCAAGGATGAGGGCACCCAAGCCAATCGCCTGCACCTTGCGCGGATCCTTAGCGCCATACGCTTCGCCGACGCGGATGCCGGCGGCGATGCCGAGCCCAAGTGGCAACATAAACGCGGCCGACGCGGTGCTGATGGCGACCTGGTGTGCCGCCTGCGCAGTGGCGTTAATCCAACCCGCCATGACGGGGACGATGGCAAAGATGCCGACCTCGCTGAGGCTATGCAGGCCGGCGGGCCAGCCGGTCTTCATGAGCCGGCGGAAGACGGCGAACTGCAAACCGTCCGCCCACCGCACTTCGCCGCGGCCAGGCGTAAACCAGAGTCCAACGAGCATGACGAAACGTGCGACGAGCGTGGCCCAACCAGCACCGGCGAGCCCCAGCGCCGGGAAACCCCAATGGCCGAACATCCACAGCCAGTTGAAGAAGATATTGGCGAGAATCCCCGCGCTCAGCCACGCGAGCGAAATCCAGGGCTGATGCTGTGAATCGCGATGCCCGCGGAGCGCATGAAAAGCGAGACCCGGCACCATCGCCCACGACATCAGAATGAAGAAGTTCTGCGCCTCGGCCGAGACGGGCTCCGGAGAGCCAAGCAGCGGAATGAAGCGCGCGGCCCAATGCGAAAGAATCGCGGCGACGACACTGAGGACGACGGCCAACGTCATGCCATGGCGGAGAATCGCGGGCGATGATTCCTCCACGCCGGCGCCGTTGTCTTGCGACTGATAGACGGCGATGGCACCGACAACCCCGATGCCGAAGACGTACGGGATATAATTAAGGTTCGAAGCCAGAGCCGAGGCCGCCAACGCGGTCTCTCCCAGATGGCCGGCCATCGCCACATCCACGACGAACATCAGCCCGTAGCCCAGCATCCCGAGCATAATCGGGATCGCCAGCTTCAGCGTGGGTCCGATTTCGGAACGAATAGTGGGCGGCGCTTCCAAGCCACCAAGAGGAAAGAATTACCCCGCTGAGGCGAGTCAGTTCTTCGGGATGCGATTGAGCGTATAATACGCATCCGCATGATCAAGCGCTTCGCCAGCCGCCGAGCGGAGGCCGTCCGCATGCAACTCATGGATGTAAAGCGGGCGAAGGCCATCGACCTTGAGGCGCACGCTGCGTCCGTCCGCGGCGACCTTGGCTGAGACGATGCCGTTCGCGGCCGACTGGATCTCGTCGCTCCCATATGCACCTGAATAGAAGAGCGTGTAATTGGTCATGCGGTACGAGGCGATGTCCCCGGCACGGGCGATGTTGGCGGGCTTGGTGAAGACGAGTTCGAAGCCATCCGGCTTGGCCTTCATCTCCTTAATCGCGAAGGGCGTAGTGCCGTTATAGCGGAGGCGCTGCAGGCCGTAGGCCTTGGTGCCGAGCGATGACCAGCCACGGCTGGTCATGCCGACCATGAGCGAGCCATCCGGGGCGAACCGTAAGCGCACAATGCCCGAGGCGAAGCCGCCGACAAATGGGAAGCACGCGCCCTGATATTCGCCGTCGACCTTCTCCATAAAGACGCGACTGACCTTGGCATCGGTGAACTCGGCGACGAACATCTGCCCATCGAACGGCCCAAACTTGCCCCCTGCATCGCACGTGGCGAGGTCGGTGCCACTCCGACCCATCTTATTATAGGGCATCCAAATCGCCGGCGGACACATCTCGGGCAACGCCTTCAACGCGTCAGGATAAGGAATCTTCGATGGCACCGGAGCGGAGAGATGCACGGGCGAGGCAGGCAGCTTCTCGGAGGCGATACCTTCGGGGTTCAAGAAGAACGCACCCTTGCGCAGGTGGTAGATCGGGGTGGTCGGAATCCACGTGCCCTGCTGGTCGACGCAGAACATGTCGCCCGCGAGGTTCGCACCGAGACCACAGGGAGAACGCATGCCGGCCACCATGGGGATGAACTTGCCGTCTTTACCGATGATGCCACCCCAACCGCGCCATGGCGCTTTGTTGTCGGCGTGGTCACCCATGTCCACGTTAAGCGTGACCCAGAGATTCCCTTGGCCGTCGCGCTTGGGTCCGTAGGCATAGCCATGATAGGCACCAGAGACATTCCAACCGTAACCTGCAGTCAGGTATTCATTAGCCACGCCGGCCCCCGTCGTATCGCGCAGGCGCGTCATCTCGGTGCGTTGCGTGACGAGCAGGTCCTTGCCGTCGCTGAGGAGGCCGAGCGGCTCATGCAACCCAGAGGCGAAGAGCTTGAAGGTCGCCTTGTTCGGCTGGGCATCGAGCACACCGTCGACAATCCAGACTTCGCCCTTGCGAATCGCGACGGCGAGTTTGCCGTCGGCCGTCCAATCCATGCCACTGACTTCCAATGCCAAGCCCGCACCGGGCTTCCAATCCTTGGCACGCGTATCCGCGGCGGTGCTCGCCGTCAGGATATCGGCAATCTCATACGAGGTGGCCGAAAGCGAGGCAGCTAAGAAGCAGAGGGCAAACGCGGCTTTCATTTCAAGAGATAGATATAAACGCGGCGGCCCTGTTTGGATGATTCCTTTACGTCCACACTCATTCCCTCGGGGTGCGTGAGGGCGGGAGAGAAGTCCGGCGTCGGCGCCCACGTGATGGTGCGGCGCAAGCCATGCTCAATCCCTTCGAATGTCTCCTCCAGCTTCACGCCGTACTGCTCATAAAGGAATGTCGGGTTGCCCTGCGCATCTAGACGATAGCCCAGGAAACGTCCGTCCGACGACTTTGGCCAAGCGAGGATTTTCTCGCTGGGGGGTTTTTCAAAAATCGGGAAGCGAGAGAACCAGGTGGTGTAAGCATCAAAGAAACGGCCATTCCACATCAGCGCTGGGCCTCCGTGCTCGCCGTCATAAGCTAAGTGCACACCTGTCGGGAAGCCGACAAGTAAGGCGCGTACGCCTACGCCCTCGACAAAGGTACGCTGCACGACGGGGCGATCTTTGGGGACGATTTCATATTCGCCGTTCCGATTCTGCGGAAAACCTTCGGGCTCACCGTTAGCGCTTTCAATGAATTTAAAAATTGAGGCAATCTGCTTATCGGTGTCGCCGCCGAGGATGGCTGGATTAAACGATTTCCCAGCGGGCCAGAACGACGGCATCAGCGTACCCGGACGATAGGCCGAAGGGTTGATGAGATACTCTCGCAACCAGCTTTCCTGCAGGCGGGCGGCGATGTTGCTGAGATCAGGCCCCTGGATGCCGAGCGAAGGGCGGTCGCCCCAGCGGTGGCAGGTGATGCAGCCCGCCCCGCCCTGCGTACCCATGAGTTTACGGCCGGCGGTGTCGTCGCCCCCTTCGAACTTCAGGGCGGCACGCGCGTCAGCGATGCCAAGGAGCTTGGCGAGATCAGCGGTGGCCGCGCCATACTGCGGCATCTTCACCTGCAGGTAAGGCCGCACGCGATTCTCGCCGGCAAGTACCTTGGCGAGCCATTCGGGACGGAGCTTGCCGCCGATACCCGTGAGAGGCGGCGGGTAGCGACCGGTATCGCCAAGATTATGATCTCCCTGGAAATAAGGTTTACGTCCAGCATCGGGTCCGCCCTGGCCGTCGCGCTCATGGCAGGCGACGCAGTTCAACGCCTGCAGCGTGAGGTCGGCCGCGACCTTCGGCGAAGCGGCTTCGTCCTTCTTCGCGAGGAAAAGTTTCAGCGCGGCACGCTGTGCACCGGAAAGCGCATAACGCGGGCCCTTCGTGTGTTCGGCGTCGAGGCAGCCGCCTTCGGTCTTCTTCAATGCAACTGGCGCGGCGGCTACGTCCTTGGGCAGATCATGGCAAGCGGCGCAGCGGGCAGTGATGACGGCCTTGCGGCCGGCCGCGACCCGTTTCACATCAAGTGCGACCTGATCGATGGCCACATCTAACCGCCCATCACTACCTTGGAACTCGAGGAGGTAGCCGGCAATGTCGACCGCGTCCTGTTTCTCCATTGCGATCTTGGGCATGCGTCCGTCGGTACGCACCTTCAGCGGTTCGAAGATATATGCGCTCAGGCTTTCCAAACTGTATTTCGTCTTCAGGTCGGCGAAGCCGATACTGCGATGCGTAAAATCCGCAGCCTTGGGCGCACCGTCGGGCGGCACGAATCCCTGGCCCGGAGCATGGCAGGCGACGCAACCGAGCGTATTGAATAGTTCGCCTCCGCGCCCGCCGTTCACGTGCATGATCTTCGCGGCGGCCTTGGTTGCGGACTTGGGCTTCAGCGCAACCAGGTAATGCTCAATCGCGACAAGCGTCGGCGTGTCGCCCTTAGCCAGCACCTGCGGCATAACCGCACCAAGATGGGCCGCCGCCGGATCGGCCATGAATTTGCGCAGCCATTCCGAACGGACACGTTGTGAAACGGACGCGAGGGCGGGTCCGCGCATCGCGGGCAGGCCGGTCTCGCCGCCGTGGCAGTTCACGCAGCCGAGCTCGTTGTAGAGCAGGCGGCCGCCTTCAGCCGTCGGTATTGCCGCATGGAAGCGCTCGAAGCCGGTGACGAGCGGCTCAGCCCCCAGCGCCGCCGCTGCGAGCAGGATCGCAGCCCGCGCCATCATGCCGTCTCGCGGAGGCACTTATCCAGATACGCCCGTGACTTATTTACGGCGGCGGTAACTTCGGCCACCGTCGGTAAAATCGGGATGCCACGCGGTGTCGGGTGCATGAAGATCTCGGCGACGCCCTTGAAGTGGACATCGCGGAGGGCCTTGACGACGAGACGGTAATCGAGCCCGCCGCCATAACCCGGCAGCTGCTGCATCTCGACCTCCTTGCTGGCCTTCTTGAAGATGCCCTCGGAATGCTCCTGGAAATACAAAAACGGTAGGTTCTTCGCTCCAGCGTAGCGGATGAGTGAAGGAATCTGGTCCTGCCACTCGTGCAGGTGATGCGGGGCGAAGGCGAGGCCGAGATTCGGCGAGGTGTTCAGGTCCGCGAAGGCCTTGATGGAATCCGGGTGATGCAGCGCCTGGTTGACGTGGTTCTCAACCGCGATCGTTACGCCGAGTTCGGCGGCCTTGGCGACGTGTGGCTTCATGTCCTCGAGGAACTTACTGATGGCGGCCTTGGCGGCGGCACCTTCGGGATTCTTCGGGCCAACGCATCCACAAATGACGAGATTACCGCCGTGCTTCTTCACCCAAGCCATCTCGTCCTGGAGTTTGAAAGGGCCGAGCGGATAGCGGGTACTGGAGCCGACGCGCACACCGTGCTTCTTCAGCAGGGCCGCAAAGGCTTCCTCGCCGAGGGCCGTAGCCTGCTCGCGCTGGTCACCGTGGACCTTGCACCAGATGTCAATCGACTCGGCACCCACCTTAGCGACCTCGGGCAGAATGACCTCGAGCGGCATCGTGCCGTAAAGCGCCGAGGAGAGCGTGTAGCGGATCTTGAAATCGTCTTTCGTCTGGGCCCGGGCCGATAGCGCAGCGAAGGCCGCAGCGGCGGGGACGGTGCGGAGGAAATCGCGGCGGGAAAGCATCGTCTTACTTCTGGTCTCGCTGGGCTTCGAGCATCTTGATCCATGGGCCGACAAACGAGCCGTGGTCATGGAAAGTGCGGCCGCTGACCATATTGCCGTCAATGACGACCGGGGCGTTGACGAAGATGCCCCCGCAGATCTCGAGGTCGAACTTGCACTTCGGCACGGTGGCCATGTGCAGGCCCTTCACGATGCCGGCGCGGGCGACAATCTCGACGCCATGACAGACGCTCATCATCGGCTTCTTGTGCTCCCAGAACCAGCGGGTGGCGGCCAGGAGGGCTTCGTCTTCGCGGAGATACTCAGGACCGCGGCCACCGCTGAAGAAGATACCCGCATACTCCTCGGGCTTAATGTCCTTAAAGGCGATGTCGCAGTTGATGGTGTAACCTTCCCACTCCTTGGTAATCGTCCAACCCGGCTTCACCTCATGGAGCACGGTCTGGTAGACGCGCTTGTCAATGGAAGCGAACACCGGCTGGAAGCCAGCTTCCTGCAGGCGATAGACCGGGTACATCGTGTCGAGGAGCTCAGTCGCATCGCCGATGATGACGAGCACCTTAGGCTTCTTGGCGTTCTCGGGCTTATCGGCCCCCGAGGAGATCGAGGATTGGTTCTTGTTGTCGACGAGGGCGGCGGAGGCGACGGCACACAAACCAAGGAGCCCGGAGAGAAGGAGACGGAGTTTCATGAGGGTTAGGCGATGGTTTATAAACTGACCGCCCCGTCCACCCACTTGTTCCTAAAAAGCAGGCTGGGGACGACGCTCCGACGGGATTCAGCCCTCGTGCCCCTCCCTTTGTGAATGATTTCCCCCGCTCTCCGCCCTCCCCACGCTTGCCACGGGCGAGGTTTCGGGCAACTTGGCTGTTCCCATGCGTAACGACGACGAAGACGAGGACGAGAAGACCCCCGCTGCCCCGAAGGAAGGCGGCCCGAGCTCCATGCTCATTCAGAAGAAATTCCTCGAACAGCGGAAGATCTTCCTCTGGGGCGCCGTTGAAGACGCCTCCGCCCGGGATATCGTCGAAAAGCTCCTCTATCTCGATGGCATCGACCCCGGCAAGGAGATCACCTTCTACATCAACACCCCGGGTGGCTCCATCACCTCCGGCATGGCCGTCTACGACACCATCCGCATGATCTCTTCCCCCGTGAAGGTCGTCGTGACCGGTATGGCCGCCTCCATGGGCTCCATCCTCCTGCAGGCCCCCAAGGAAAAGGGTAACCGCCTGCTCTTCCCGCATTCCCGCGTGATGATCCACCAGCCGCTCATCATGGGCCGCATCCAGGCCACCGCCGTCGATATCCACATTCAGGCCCAGGAAATGGAACGCCTCCGTTCCGAGCTGAACGAGATTCTCGCCAAGGCCTCCAAGCAGAAGATTGAGAAGGTCACCAAGGACACCGATCGCGACTTCTACATGAACGCCGAGGAGGCCATCGAGTATGGCCTCGCCGATGCGATCGTGAAGAAACTCTAAGCGGACGCCGCGCGCATGGGCATCGGAGACCGGGCCTACATGCGGAATCAGCGCCCTTACCGGGAGCCGATTTCCGCAACCGCTTGGACCGTCGGCGTGCTCATCGCGTTCTTCATCATCAACCTCATCCAGGAGTCCGCCGGTGCCGACCTCCTCAGCTGGGCAATTCTCAGCGAAGCCCGTCCCCTCGTCTGGCAATGGTTCACGCACGCCTTACTGCATGATGGCTTCTGGCATCTGCTCGGCAATTGCCTCGTGCTCTGGTGGACTGGCGTGATCGTTGAACAGACGCACGGCGTGCGTGCTTACTTCTACGTTCTCGTTGGCGGCACACTGGCTGGCGCCGTGCTCTGGAAACTCTCCGGCATCGGCGGGAGTCATCCCGGATCAATCATCGGCATCTCCGCTGGCGTCTATGCGATGATGCTGGTCGCGCTACTGGATAAGCTCGATCACCAGATCACCCTGCTGCTGTTCTTCTTCCTGCCAGTCACGCTCAAGGTCCGCTGGATGCTGTTGCTCACAGCACTCTTCACGCTGCTTGGCTGGATCTTCGCCGAACTGCCCGGTCGGCACGATTGGACTAAATGGCACGCCGCTTGGACCGATAGCATCGCCCACTCGGCCCACCTCGGCGGTCTGGTTCTAGGATTCTTTGCTTGGCGGACGCTTAACCGGACAAATCAGGGGCCGAGCTACGCTCAAGTCCAGATGCCCTCCGCCGAAGCACCCAGCCCCTCCTTTGAGGCGCCTACTGAAGAGAATAGCCCACGAGCACTCACCCAGACCCAAGCCCGGGCTGAGTTAGACGGGCTGTTGGACAAGATTTCCGACGGGGGTTTCGGCTCGCTCACGCCTGCCGAGAAACGTAGGTTGGAAGACCTCAGCGCCCGCCTACGCTGACACCCCTCCCCCTTTATGCGACTAAGCCTGACCCCGCTGCTGGTTCTCCTAGCTGCGCTCGTTTCCGCCCAAACCGGAAGCTTCACCACCACGCAGTCGATGCAGAACGAGACCCGCGCCACCGCGGCCCTCCTCGAGAAGCTTCATATCAGTAAAAAGGAGATGTCCTCCATCGACATGAACTCCGTCGTGAAGACCTACTGCGAAAACCTCGATGGCGCGAAGATGTACTTCACGGCCGAAGAGGTGGATGAATTCGTGACCCGTTACGGCAAGACCTTGGACCTCTACCTGCAGCGCGGCAACCTGACCCCGGCGTTTGAAATCTACACGCTCTTCAAAAAGAAAGTCGACCAGCGCACAGTCTCGAATCTCGCCGCCCTCGATCGTCCCATCGACCTGACCCAGCCCGGCACCTTCCCCGTTGAACGCAAGAAGGCCAATTGGCCTGAAAACGCCGAAGCCGCCGACGCCCTCTGGGGCCGCCGCCTCCGCCTCGATATGCTCTCCGAGCTCCTCGGCGAGGACCGCACGGGCGCCAAGGCCAAGGCCCCCAAAGACCACTCCCTGCCAGAGATTACCCCCACCAAGACCGCCGAGGCGGTGGAACGTCTGAAAAAGCGCTACAGCAAGAGCCGCTCCTACCTCAACTACGACCAACATGAGGTCGAAGAAATCTTCCTCAACTCCTACGCCAGCCAATACGACCCACACTCAACCTTCTTCTCCCAGCAGTCGCTTGAAGAGTTTGAAATCGCGATGCGCAACTCGCTCGTGGGCATCGGCGCGACACTCTCCGACGAAGATGGCCTCTGCGTCGTCAAAGATATCCTGCCCGGCGGCCCACTCGACCTCTCTGGCCAAGTAAAGTCCGGCGATAAGATCATCGCGGTCGGCCAAGGCGAGAAAGGCGAGATGGAAGACATCGTGGGCATGCGCCTCTCGAAGGCCATCGGCCGCATCCGCGGGAAACAGAATACGACCGTCCGCCTCCTCGTCGACATGGCGGCTGGCGGCCGCAAGGTCGTCGCCCTCAAGCGCGACCAGATTAAACTCGTCAGCCAGATGGCCTCCGCCAAGGCCTTTGAAGTCCCCAACGGTAACGGTACCATTATGCTGGGAGTCATCGACCTCCCGGCTTTCTACGGCAAGAACCCTGATGGCTCTGGCTCCAGCCCCTCGGCCGATATCGAACAGCTAATCGGTAAACTTAAGAAACTCGGCATCAAGGCCCTGATCATGGATCTCCGTAAGAACGGCGGCGGCCTCCTCACCGAGGCGGTCGATATCTCCGGCCTCTTCATCCCGAAGGGCTCGGTCCTGCAGGTCCGCGATAGCCAAGGCCGCTCCGAAGACTACCGCGATGAAGATGAGAAGGTAGCCTGGGATGGGCCGCTCATCGTGCTGACGTCCAAGCTCTCGGCCTCTGCTTCTGAAATCTTCGCCGGGGCGATGCACGACCACCGCCGCGCCATCATCGTCGGCGACGTCACCACCCACGGCAAAGGCTCGGTCCAGAACATCATCGAGTTGAGCCGCTTCGACCGCAATTTGAAGTCGGCCGTCAAGGTCACCATCCAGAAGTGGTACGCTCCCAGCGGCTCCTCCATCCAGCTCAAGGGCGTCCCGGCCGATATCGTCGTGCCCTCGGTCTACTCCGTGATGCCGGTGGCTGAAGCTGATCTCGATCGCCCCCTACCGTGGGATTCCGTCACCCCAACGATGACCAAGCCCGACGAAGGCGATTGGCTGAAGGCTAAGCTGACGGATGGCTTGATTGCCTCGCTCGCCGCCGGCAGCGCCCGCCGCCAATCGGAACTCCCCGAATTCCTCACGCTGAACCGCACGATTGATTGGACCAAGAACCGCCAGGGTCGCAAGGATGTCTCCCTCTCACTCGAACAGCGCCGCACCGAACGCAAAGACGACCTCGAATTCCGTGATCAAATCCGCCGCGAGCTTTCCGACTACGCCAAGAAGGAATATAAAATCAGCGACGTGAAACTCAACGCCGCCTTGGAACAGGAAAAGAAGGACGGGCCGGACTCCATCAATAAGAGCAAGAAGGCGAATCGGATGCGCGACCCGCTCGAAGACGAAGACTGGCCAGAATATGATATCCAACTTCACGAGGCGGTCCGCATCGCAACCGATTGGTCCAACGTCCTCGCCTCCGGACAGGCTGGCGGGGTCGCCACCAAGGCACCTGCCGCCGTCGCCAAATAACCTTTCGGCCTCCGCCGATCAACCCGCCGAGATGGCGGGTTTTTTGTGCCCGCGTCTTTGACTTGGCGAAGCCGCCCGGCCCGCCCAGTTTATTTCCATGCAGTTGCTCGATGTCCTTCTCGCCGCCACGACCGTCGCTTGCACGGCACTAACCTGGCAACGTGGCCGCCGCCCCGGCACCTGCTTAAGTCGCCAACACGGCCAACTGGGCGACCAGCCCGTGCAGTGGCACACGCTCACCAACGCAACCGGCATGGAAGTCTCGCTCAGTGAATTGGGTGCGATGCTCACCTCCGTCCGCGTGCCGGATATCCGCGGCGCCATCGGTGAAGTCACCCTTGGGCTCCGCACTTTCGAAGACTACGCCGCTGGCCATCCCTGCCTCGGCAGCACGGTCGGCCGCTACGCCAACCGCTTGGCCGCCGGCCAGCTCACCATCGACAGTCAGATTTTTTCGCTCGCCCAGAACAACAACGGCCAGCACCTCCACGGCGGACTCCGCGGCTTTGACAAGCGCGTCTGGAAGTCTGCCGCGAGCCGCAGCGCCGATGCCTCCATCGTCCGCTTCACCTATGTGAGCCCCGACGGCGAAGAAGGCTATCCCGGGGAGCTCACGGTGGTCGTCACCTACACCCTGCCGGATCACGCCAACGAACTGCAGATCGACTTCACGGCCACCACCCAAGCCGCCACGTCCTGCAACCTGACTAATCACGTCTTCTTCAATCTAGCTGGCGAAGGCAATGTCCTCGACCACCGCCTCACCCTTTCGGCCGATCAAATCGTCCCCGTAAATCCCGTGCTCATCCCGACGGGCACGTTGATGGACGTAACGGGTACGCCGTTTGATTTTCGCCAGCCGCACGCGCTCGGCGAGCGCATCGGCGCAACGCATGAGCAACTCTCCCGCGGGCGTGGCTATGATCATTGCTACGTCCTCCGGGCTGATAAAACCCTGCAAGCCGCCGCGGTCGTCACCGAGCCGACCTCTGGCCGCACCCTCGAAGTCCTCACCGATGCGCCGGGCCTCCAACTTTACACCGGCAATTTCCTCGATGGCACCAAGCAAGGTCGCTGGCCCAAGCCCTTCTCCTTCCGCCAAGGCTTCTGCCTCGAGCCCGGCCTCTTCCCGGATTCACCGAACCAACCCGCCTTCCATCGTATGGGCTACCCGAGCGGCATCCTGCGCCCCGGCGAACAGTATGCACAGCAGCTCATCTTCCGTTTCGGTGTAATGAGGTAGGGACAGCACCACGCGCTGTCCTAGTTCCCCTAGGTAGGGTCGGGACCGCGTCACGACATAGCTTGTCTCGATTCTTCATCCCGAGGGTGGGGCGCGACTGCGTCGCGTCCGTTCGCAGCACAAGATACGACGAGCCGGGCAAGATATCCGGCCGGATCACACCCTTTCGCCCACGGACGCCACGCAGTGGCGCCCCTACCCAATACACCCGAGCCAATCATACGGTCTCCGGTTTCCCTATGAGTTCAAAACTGCCGCCACCTGCTACCCGAAGCTTGTCCGCTTACACCCGCTTCGCGTCTTCGCGTGCCTGTGACGCCGTGCTATCCGCCCATAACTGCTGGGTGACCTTGAGGAGC
The DNA here is from genome assembly GCA_943331445.1 of Akkermansia muciniphila. Classification (GTDB taxonomy): domain Bacteria; phylum Verrucomicrobiota; class Verrucomicrobiia; order Opitutales; family UBA953; genus UBA953. Next base: position 2,145 of record CALQLO010000017.1, on the reverse strand, counting down.
ACGGTGCCACTGACGGTAGTGACGGCCGTTAGAATCCAGGCCATGGTGAGGCGCTTGGGATCGCCGGACGAATAAAGGAAATTACCAATCGCGAAGAGCGAGCCCCAGATGAGGGCACAGCCGGCGATCCAGCCAATGAAGGCGGAGCCGATACGATTCTCCTGGGCGATTTCGGCATCGCTGATGCCGGCTTCGGCGCGGATGTCCGTCCAGCCCGGTCCCGCCGGTTTCACCTTCTGGCAGAAGGCGATGAGCGTCGCGCGGTCCGTCTGCGGACCGACATACGCGGTGATGAGCCACGACAGCGTGGTGATACCGACCTGGATGATGGTCGTGGTCGCGAAGTCCGCGTGCGGCATGAAGTACGGTACGGCCACCGCGGTCACGAGCGACATCACCATGGCGACGACTTCGCACCAAGCGGACACGCGCCACCAGAACCAGCGGGCGAGATAAAGCAGGCCGGTGCCAGCACCGATGGAGAGCAGAATCTGGAACGCCTGCTGGGCCGACGACATCGTCAAGCTGAGCAGCGCCGCGACGACGTAGAGCAACACGGTCGAGAGACGGCCGACGTTCACGTAATGCGCCTCAGTGGCGTCCTTCTTCACGAATCGGCGATAGAAATCATGCACGAGATACGATGAGCCCCAGTTGAGGTGCGTCAGAATCGTCGAAGAGTTCGCGGCGATGAGGCCGCCGACCATCAGGCCGACGAACCCGACGGGCAGGAACATGAGCATCGCCGGAAAAGCGGAGTCATGGCCGATGAGTTTAGGGTCCGCGTTCGGGAAGGCTTTGATGATTGAGGCGAGGTCTGGGTAGACGATGATGGAGCATAGCGCGGTGATAATCCATGGCCACGGACGCAGCACGTAGTGGGCGATATTGAAGAAGAGCGTACCGCCGAGGGAATCCTTCTCCGACTTCGAGGCCAGCATGCGCTGGGCGATATAAGAACCGCCGCCGGGTTCAGAGCCGGGATACCAGTTGGCCCACCAGCTGATGGCAATCGGCAGGATGAAGATCATCAACGCCAGGTCTGGCATCGTGAAGTTCGGGAGCATGTCCAGAATCGGCTGACCCTTGCCGTCGGAGACCGACATCACCGGCACGCCATTGGTCGTGACGACCTGCTGCGTGGAAAGTTTGGAGACTAGAGCCTTCAGGCCAGCCCAACCACTGGCTTCGCCGGTGAGGCGCCGACCGACTTCCACCAAGGAGAACCAGGCCGCGGCGAAGACGGCCGTCATCTTGATGAAGAATTGTACCATATCGATGACCAGCACGCCCCAGAGCCCGGAGTGGGCGGCGAACACGACGTTCAAGATGCCGCAGATGACAATCGTCTGCCAGGCAGGCATGCCGAAGAGAATGTTAGCGATCTTGCACGCAGCCAAAGTGACCATGCCCATGATGAAGCAGTTAAAGAACAGCCCTAGGTAGATGGCACGGAAGCCGCGCACGACCGAGGCAGCGGTGCCAGAGTAGCGATGCTCGTAAAACTCGAGGTCGGTCATGACACCCGAGCGACGCCAGAGGCGCGCGAAGAAGAAGACCGTGGCCACCCCGGTGAGGACGAAGGCCCACCACTGCCAATTGCCCGCGACGCCGTATTTGCGCACCTGCTCGGTCACCCAATTCGGGGTGTCGGACGAAAACGTCGTCGCGACCATCGAGAGACCGGCGAGCCACCAGGGCACCGAGCGGCCGGAGGCGAAGAACTCGGCGGTACTGCCGCTCGAGCGCTTGGCGAGGAACAGCGCGGGGACGAAGCAGACCAGAATCGAGGCGGCAACGATGACCCAATCAATCCAAGTAATATTCATAGCGGGGAGCGGGGTGACCTATTTCTGTTTCCCCCTACCCTGCGTGGCAACCGCGTTCCCCTCCGCCAAATGACCAGTTCGGAGCATTAGCTTCCCGAGGTAGGGACAGCACCACGTGCTGTCCTTATGTGTAAAGGTGCAAATCGGCCTTCGGCCTGTGCAAAAGTGCAAAAGTGGCGGGTGAGTATCGAGTATTGAGTATGGAGTATCGGGGGAATGCTTGCCTTGGGTAGGGTTGAGCGACCTCGCTCAACCGCGGCTGACCGAGGCGGTCAGCCCTACCTCCCGAGACCCGAAAAGTTTTCCCACCCCTGCC
>CALQLO010000016.1 GCA_943331445.1 Akkermansia muciniphila | reverse complement strand
GTCGCGATGGAAAAGGGCCAGCGCTTCGCTCTCCGCGAAGGTGGCAAGACCATCGGCGCCGGCCAGATCCTCGAAATCACCAAGTGATTTCCTGACCAAAAACGACCTACTACGGTGCCGAGGCCCCCTAAAAAGGGCCCCGGCATTCGTCTCTTTAACCACCAGTACAGGACGGTAGCTCAATTGGCAGAGTAGCGGTCTCCAAAACCGTTGGTTGTGGGTTCGACTCCCTCCCGTCCTGCCACTCTCCAAACCAAACAACAGTCACCATGTTCCTCAGAATCCTCGGAAGTATCCGCACCTTCTGGAACGAGACCATCACCGAGGTCTTCGTCAAGGCCTCATGGCCCACTGGCAAGGAGCTCGTGGACTCGACTTTGGTTGTTATCACCGCCGTCGCCCTTCTGGGTGCTGTGGTGTTCTTCTGCGACTTCTCTCTCTCAAACTTCGTACGGTACGCGACTGACCTCGTGCGCTGATTGCCCCCATGTCCTCTCCCTCTGATTTTCGCTGGTACACCATCCAGACCCTCTCCAACAACGAGAGCAAGGTGAAGCGCCTACTCGACAAGGCGATCCGGGACGACGAGATGGGCGACTTTGTCGCCGAAATTCTCATGCCGGTGAAAACCGTTAAGGATTTCCGTAACGGCAAGAAGCGTGAGAGCGAGATGAAGCTCTACCCTTCGTATCTCTTCGTGCGCGCCCGCCTGTTTGATGACGAGGGCCTCCTCCTTGAGGCTCCTTGGAGTTTCCTCAAGCGCACCGATGGCGTCATCGGACTCATCGGCGGCCAAAATCCTGTCGCCCTCAAAACCGAAGAAATTAACACGATTCTCCAGCAGGTTGCAGACGCTGCGGACAAGGTCGTCCCGAAGGTCACTTTCAATATCGGAGAGCGTGTCAAAATCACCGACGGTCCCTTCGCTAATCTCGCTGGAAATATCGACAAAATCGACGCCGACCGTGGCAAGCTCGAGGTATCCGTCGACATCTTCGGTCGTTCTACTCCGGTCGAACTCGAATTCTGGCAGGTCGAACGCGATGACCGCGACTGATCTATTTTTCAACCCAACCATCTAAACAACCACCATGGCAAAGAAAGTCGTCGGCGAAATCAGGCTCCAGCTCCCCGCGGGCGCCGCTAATCCTGCTCCTCCTGTCGGACCCGCACTGGGTGCCAAGGGCGTCAACATTATGGCGTTCTGTAAGGAGTTCAATGCGCGGACCAAGGACCAGGCTGGCCTGATCTTGCCCGTCATCATCTCCGTCTACCAGGACAAGTCTTTCACGTTCATCCTTAAGTCTCCTCCTGCCTCGGTGCTCCTGAAGAAGGCCGCCAAGATCGAGAGCGGCTCCAAGGTTCCGAATCGTGATAAGGTCGGCAAGGTCACCAAGAAGCAGCTGCTCGAAATCGTTGAGCTGAAGAAGAAGGACCTCAACGCCGTCAACCCTGACAATGCTGCTCGCATGATCGCCGGCACCGCGCGTTCGATGGGCATCGAAGTCATCGGCTAATTTTAACCCAACCCTAAACCCAACCAACCACTGCATCCCGCAGGAGACCAAAAGTCGCTATGAGCAAACAACCCAGCAAGCGTTACCGCGCTGCCCTCCAGGTCGCCGACCTGAAGTCCAAATACGACGTGGCCCAGGCCACCGAGATCATCAAGAAGATGCCCGGAGCCAAGTTCGACGAAACCGTCGAAATCTCGGCCTTCCTTGGCGTCGACCCGAAGCAGTCGGACCAGATGGTCCGCGGCACGGTTTCCCTTCCGAACGGCTCAGGCAAGAAGATCAAGGTTCTCGCCTTTACCGAAAACGCCGCTGAAGCCCTCGCGGCTGGCGCCGATTACGCCGGCCTCGCTGACCTGATCGCTAAGGTCAACGGCGGCTTCCTCGACTTCGACGTCGCCATCTCCACGGTCACCGCGATGAAGGACGTCCGTCAGGTCGCCCGCGTCCTCGGTCCGAAAGGCCTGATGCCGAATCCGAAGTCTGGCACCGTTTCCGATGACATCCCGAAGACCATCAAGGAAGTCAAAGCTGGTCGCGTTGAGTTCAAGATGGATAAGACGGGCAACATTGTGATCGTGATCGGCAAGAAGTCCTTCACGTCCCTCCAACTCACCGAGAACGCCCAGGCGGCCCTCTCCGCTCTCGTCAAGGCTCAGCCTGCGGGCTTCGCCGGTGGCCGCTTCATCAAGTCTATCACCATCAGCGCTAGCATGAGCCCCGGCGTCGGTGTTGATCTCAAGCCTTATTCGGCCGCTATCGCGACCGCCTAACCCACGCAACCACGAGAACCTACGAACATGCGCGCTGAAAAACAATTCCTCGTCGACGAAGTAGCCGCCCAGCTGGCCGCTTCCAATTATCTGCTGCTCGCGAACTTCACGGGCGTAACGGTCGAGAACTCCACCTCCGTCCGCGATCAGCTTCGCGTTCATGGCGCCGAGTATCACGTCGTTAAGAACAGCATTCTCAACATCGCGGCCAAGCAGGCGAACCTGCCTGACCTGACCCCGCACCTGATTGGCCACACGGCCCTCGTCACGGGCGGTAAGAATCCGACCGGCGTGGCCAAGGTGCTTGTCTCCTTCTTCAAAGATTTCTCGAAGCTTGAAGTGAAGGCTGGCGTTCTCGATGCCAAGCTCCTCTCGAAGTCTGAAGTCGAGGCGCTCTCTAAGCTGCCTTCGCTCGATGGCATCCGCGCTCAGCTTCTCTCGCTCCTCTCTACTCCTGCCTCGCAGATCGTCCGCCTCCTGGATGCCAAGCGCCAGAAGGACGAGACGGCCGCCTAACCCCTTTCCTTGCGGAGGTGTCGCCATGTGGCGGCGTCCGAGCGAGGGGAACCCAAACCAAAAACAACCCAACATCCAAAGAACCCCGGTTAGGGGCCTCGCGCCCTCAAATGTCCTTCAACAGACGCTAACCATTCAAGGAAAACAGATACCATGAGCAACATCACCAAAGACCAAGTCATCGAGTGGCTCAGCGCCCAGTCCGTTTTGGACATCGCTAACCTCGTTAAAGACCTCGAGACCAAGTGGGGCGTTTCCGCCGCCGCTCCTGTCGCCGTCGCCGTCGCTGGCGCCGCCGCTGCCGCTCCTGCCGAAGAGAAGACGACGTTTGACGTCATCCTCAAGGCCAAGGGCGCTACCCCGATCAATGTCATTAAGGAAGTCCGCGCCATCACTGGCCTGGGCCTCAAGGAAGCCAAAGACCTCGTCGACACCGCCCCCAAGCCGGTCAAAGAAGGCGTGTCCAAGGACGAAGCCAAGGATATCGAGACCAAGCTCAAGGCCGCCGGGGCCGAGGTCGAAGTCAAGTAATCCTCCGACGATCATCTTTCAGAGCGGGGAGGGGAGCACCCTTCCGGGACGCCAGCCCTTCCCCGCTTTTTCTTTCCCAACGGCCGCCTAGTCCGAACCAACCAGGCAAACCAGTCAGCACCACCGAACCATCCCGACACTCCGAGCCCACCTTCACCAGCCATGCCTCAAGAGCGCAAAAACTTCGGTAAACTACGCGAAGTAATCCCTCCGCCCAACCTGATCGAGAACCAGATTTTCTCGTTCAACGATTTCCTGCAATTGGACGAGACCGCGTCCGCCCGCAAGAACGTCGGGCTCGATGCCGTCTTCCGCGAAGCCTTCCCGGTGGAGAGCAACAACGGCAACTTCCGTCTCGAGTATCTCGAGTACGGCTTGGTTCTGCCTAAGCAGACCGAACTTGAATGCATCCGCGAAGGCACGACCTACGCGATCTCTGTGATGCTCAAACTCCGCCTTCGCGAGAAGGGCGCCTTTAAGGACGAGGAAATTCTCATGGGTGAAATCCCCATGATCACCGATCGTGGCTCTTTCATCGTCAATGGCGCCGAGCGCGTGGTCGTCTCCCAGCTGCACCGCAGCCCTGGTATCTGCTTCGAAGAGTCCGCCCATACGAGCGGCAAGATGCTGCATGCTTTCCGGATTATCCCCGACCGCGGCACCTGGATTGAAGTTCAGTTCGACCAGAATGACTTGCTCTGGGTCTACCTCGACCGTCGTCGCCGTCGCCGTAAGTTCCTCGTCACGACCTTGCTGCGTGCCTTCGGTTATAAGGACGACAAGGACATCCTTGCCCTTTTCTACGAGCACCGCGAATTGACCGCCAAGGCCGCGCTTGAGCTGGATCCGGAAGAGCTCTCCCACCTCGTCTACGCTGACCCGATTGTCGACGTCGAGACCGGCAAGGTCGTCGCCAAGCAGTACGACAAGCTCTCCCGTGAGACGCTGAAGGAAATCCACAAACAACTTCCGAAGCAGAAGTTCGGTGTTTTCGATACCGCCTTCGATAACGGCTCAATCATCCTTTCCCTGCGTAAGGATATCGGTGCTGTCCGTAACGAAGAAGAAGCCCTCAAGGAAATCTTCCGCAAACTTCGCCCCGGTGAGCCCGTCAACGTCAAGGGTGCCCGCGCCCACATGCAGCGCCTGTTCCAGGACCCGCTGCGTTACGACCTAGGTCGCGTTGGTCGCTACAAGCTGAACCAGAAGCTCAGCCTCAACGTTTCTCTCGATACGCGCACAATCACTCCTGAGGACATCGTCGAAGCCACTAAGTTGCTCTGTAAGCTTAGCGCTGGAGACGGTGCGATCGATGATATCGATCACCTCGGTTCCCGCCGCGTTCGTAACGTCGGTGAATTGCTTGCGAACCAGTGTCGCGCCGGCCTCAAGAACGTCGTCAAGACGGTCAAGGCTCGCATCAACGAGTACGACCAGAGCGTCGACTCGATCACCCCGCAGAAGCTGGTTAACCCGAAGCCTTTCGGTAACTCGATCCGCGAATTCTTTGCCCGCAGCCAGCTGTCTCAGCTGATGGATCAAATCAATCCTCTGGCTGAGTTGACGCACAAGCGTCGTCTCTCCGCCCTCGGGCCCGGAGGCCTCAACCGTGACCGTGCCGGCTTTGAAGTCCGCGACGTTCATCCTTCCCACTACGGCCGCATCTGCCCAATCGAGACCCCCGAAGGTCCGAACATCGGCCTAATCAATTCGTTGTCCACCTACGCACGCATTAACGAGTTCGGCTTCATCGAAGCCCCGTACCGTAAGGTCGTGCGCGGCAAGGTCTCCAGCCAGGTCGAGTTCATGACCGCGGACCAGGAAGAGAAATTCAAAGTCGCTCAGGCTAACTCTGAGCTTGATGACGCCAGCCGCCTAAAGGGCAAGGTCACCGTCCGTTTCCGTGACGACATCCTTGAGGTCGATCCCGAAGATGTCGATTACATGGACGTCTCTCCGCAGCAGGTCGTCTCCGTGGCCGCCGCCCTCATTCCCTTCCTGGAGCATGACGATGCAAATCGTGCGCTGATGGGTTCTAACATGCAGCGTCAGGGTGTCCCCCTCGTCGTCACCGAAGCTCCTTACGTGGGTACCGGCCTCGAACGTCGCGTCGCCATCGACTCCAAGACGGTCATCGTCTCGGAAGGTCCTGGCATCGTCGCCGCCGCTGATTCGCGTCGCATCGTCGTCACCAAGGACGGCGAAGTCGTCCCGGCCCAACTCGAGAACAAGAAGTTCAAGAGCGAGCCTTCCAAGGGCATCTACGTCTACGACCTCCGCAAGTTCCTCAAAACCAACTCCTCCACGTGCTTCAACCAGCGCCCTCTCGTCCGCCGCGGCGATAAGGTGAAACTGGGTGACATCATCGCCGACGGTGCCGCCACCGATAAGGGTGAGCTCGCCCTTGGACGCAATGTCCTCGTGGGCTTCATGCCGTGGAACGGCTACAACTTCGAAGACGCCATCCTGCTCTCCGAACGCATGCTGACGGACGACGTTTTCACCTCGGTTCACATTGAGGAATTCGAAGTCACCGCGCGCGACACCAAGCTTGGGCCAGAACAAATCACTCGCGATATCCCGAACCTCGGTGAGGAAGCCCTGCGCAACCTCAACCGCGACGGCGTTATCCGCATTGGTGCCGAAGTTAAGCCTGACGATATTCTTGTCGGTAAGATCACTCCAAAGAGCGAAGGCGACTTGGCTCCTGAAGAGAAACTCCTTCGCGCCATCTTCGGCGAGAAGGCTCGCGACGTTAAGGATACTTCTCTCCGCGTGCCCTCCGGCATCTCCGGCATCATCATGGATGTGAAGGTTTCCTCTCGTACCGATAAGGACGACGGCCGTCTCTCGCCTAACGATCAGCGCCGCGCCCTCAAGAAGGTTAACGAAGAGTACCGCACCGCCGATTCCCGCCTCCGCGAGGAAATGACGGAGTCCCTCTCGAACATCCTCCTCGGCGAGAAAATCCCTCTCGACGTTAAGAACTCCGAGACTGGTGAAGCCATTATCCCGGCCAACCGCAAAATCACCAAGACCCTGCTGCGTCGCCTGGCGTCCGTCTCTCGCTCCATCGAGATGAATGATTCGCCTGTGAAGCAGAAGATTCGCCAGATTGTTGACGGTTACCATCGCCGCTTTGACGAACTCGAACAGGAACGCGCCCGTAAGGTTGAAGCCATTGAACAAGGCATCGATGAAGGCGGCGCAATCAAGAATGTTAAGGTCTACATCGCGACCAAGCGGAAGATCCAGGTCGGCGATAAGATGGCCGGTCGTCACGGCAATAAGGGCGTCGTCGCCCGTATTGTGCCGGTCGAAGACATGCCTTACCTCGCCGACGGCACGCCCGTCGACATTTGCCTTAATCCGCTCGGCGTTCCTTCCCGAATGAACGTCGGTCAGGTTCTCGAAACGCACCTCGGTTGGGCTTGCTCCAAGCTCGGCCTGAAGATGGCCACCCCTATCTTCGATGGCATTCCCGAGAAGCAGATTCGCGAATACCTCAAGCAAGCCGAGCTACCGGAAACCGGCAAGGCGATGCTCATCAACGGACATACTGGCGAAGCTTTCGACCAAGATGTCGTGGTCGGCTACATCTACATGATGAAGCTGAATCACCTTGTCGCGGACAAGATTCACGCCCGTGCGACCGGTCCTTACAGCCTGATCACGCAACAGCCCCTGGGCGGTAAAGCCCAGTACGGTGGCCAGCGCTTCGGCGAAATGGAAGTTTGGGCCCTCGAGGCTTACGGTGCAGCTTACACCCTGCAGGAACTTCTCACGGTTAAGTCCGACGACGTCGCCGGACGCACCAAGATCTACGAGCAGCTCGTCAAGGGAGACAACACCCTCGTCAGCGGCACGCCCCAGTCTTTCAACGTGCTCATGAAGGAAATGCAGGCCTTGTGCCTGGATGTCCGACTTGGCACCGGCACCGGCACCCCGGACCGCAACTGAACGACCAACGACTAAACTCCAGACCTTAAAAAAATGATTCACCCGGAGCACACCCCCGAGTTCACCGCCAACGAAACGAAGGAACAGTCCTTCGATTTCGTCTCCATCTCGATCGCCTCTCCCGAGGAGATCGTCCAGTGGACGGGCGAACAGTTCCTCGACGAACTCGACGAACACGGCAACCGTAAGGTTAAAGGCCTCAAGGAAGTTAAGAGCCCTGAGACCATCAACTACCGCTCGTTCAAGCCGGAGCCGAACGGTCTCTTCTGCCAGCGCATCTTCGGACCTGTCCGTGATTACGAGTGCTACTGCGGTAAGTACAAGAAGGTTAAATACAAGGACGTCGTCTGCGACAAGTGCGGCGTTGAAGTCACCGTCTCCCGCGTCCGCCGTGAACGCATGGGCTACATCCGCCTCGCGATTCCCGTCTCCCATATTTGGTTCCTGAAGAGCATGCCCAGCCGTCTGTCGCTGATGCTCGACATGACCACCCGCCAGCTCGAACAGGTCATCTACTACCAGAAGTACCTGGTCGTCGACCCGGGTGCGACTGGCATGGAAGAAAAGGAACTCCTCGACGAGGAATCCTACCGACGTGCCGTCGAACAACACGGCCCTGACGCTTTCAAGGCCCGCATGGGCGCCGAAGCCCTCCAGCAGCTGCTCAAGAAGATGGATCTCGCTGCCACGGTGGAGAATCTCCGCGACCAGCTCCGCTCCACCCGCTCCAAGCAGATTAAGAAGAAGATCGCTCGCCGCATGAAGATTATTCAGGGCTTCCTGGCTTCCGGCAAGCGCCCCGAGCACATGATCCTGACGGTGCTCCCCGTCATCCCGCCGGACCTCCGTCCGTTGGTTCCCCTCGAAGGCGGCCGCTTCGCGACCTCTGACCTTAACGATCTCTATCGTCGCGTCATCAATCGTAATAATCGCCTGAAGCAGCTCATTCAGATGAAGACGCCGGACGTCATCATCCATAATGAAATGCGCATGCTCCAGGAAGCTGTCGATGCGCTGCTCGACAACGGTCGTCACGGTAAACCGGTCAAAGATCGCGACCGTCAGCTGAAATCCATCTCAGACATGCTGAAGGGTAAGCATGGCCGCTTCCGCCAGAATCTTCTCGGTAAGCGCGTCGACTACTCGGGTCGTTCCGTCATCGTCATCGGGCCTGAACTCAAGCTCAACCAGTGCGGTCTTCCCAAGAAGATGGCCTTGGTGCTTTTTGAGCCTTTCATCATCCGTCGACTCAAGGAACTCGGCTTCGCCCACACCGTTCGCGGTGCCCGTAAGCATATCGAGCAGAAGAAGCCCGAAGTTTGGGATATCTTGGAAGAAGTTACGAAGGGTCACCCCGTTTTCCTGAATCGTGCCCCGACGCTGCACCGTCTTTCGATCCAGGCTTTCGAGCCGATCCTGATCGAAGGCGACGCCATCCGTCTCCACCCGCTCGTCTGTACGGCGTACAACGCGGACTTTGACGGTGACCAAATGGCCGTCCACGTCCCGCTGTCCTTGGAAGCCATCATGGAGTGCAAGCTCCTGATGATGTCCACGAACAACATCTTCTCCCCGTCGAGCGGTAAGCCGATTCTCACGCCGTCCCAGGACATCGTGCTCGGTTCTTACTACCTCACCCTTGAGCCGGCCGACAAGCCAGCCGACAAGACGCATCTGCCGGTCCTTGGCTCCGTTTCGGAGGCTGCATTTGCTGAAGCTGAAGGCTCCTTGCACTTGCATGACTGGGTGCGCTACGCGAATCCGGATTGCGGCCGTAAGACCGTCCATGGCGATGAAAAGAGCCGCACGATCGTTACCACGGTTGGACGTATTATCTTCAACACCATCTGGCCCGATGAACTCGGTTTCTTCAACGAAACCGTGAAGAAGGGACAGCTCGGCGACCTCATTCTCAAGACTTACAAGTACTGCGGTCGCGAGGCCTCGATTCCGGTCCTTGATGCACTGAAGGAGACCGGTTTCCGCGTCGCCACCAAGGCAGGCATCTCGATCGGCGTCAGCGACATGATCTATCCGAAGGAGAAGGAAGGTCTTGTGCGCGATGCCACCGCCAAGGTCCGCGAATTCCAGCGCCAGAACGAAGCTGGGACGATCACCTCTGAGGAGCGACGCAACAAGGTCGTCGATACTTGGTCTGGTGCGACCGATGCCATTGCTGCCTCGGTGTACAGCACGCTTTCTGCTGCCGCCAAGGTCGCAGGTGTCCGCAAGGGCGACCCGCGTCACGCCCACCGTATGCTCATCAACCCAGTATGGGTTCTGATGGACTCCGGTGCTCGTGGTAACAAGGCCCAGGTGAAGCAGCTTTGCGGTGCTCGTGGCCTGATGGCCAAGCCGTCCGGCGAAATCATCGAACGCCCGATTCTCTCGTCCTTCCGTGAAGGCCTCTCCGTCTTGGAGTACTTCATCTCGACGCACGGTGCTCGCAAGGGCCTGTCCGATACCGCGCTCAAGACCGCTGACGCTGGTTACATGACTCGTAAGCTTTGCGACGTGGCCATGGATGTCATCGTCACCGACAATCGCGATGTGGCTCCGGGCTCCGAAGTCATCACGATCTCTGACGCCGCCCTTGGCCGTCACCTCGCTGCCGAGGTGGCCAATCCTTCCGGTGCCGCCAAGCTTCTCGCTAAGGCGGACGCCCCTCTCACTGAGGAGCTGATTGCTAAACTGCGTGATGCGGGTGTCGATCGCGTGCACGTTCACCTGCCTAATGGCGTGTGGAAGTCTCCGATTTACGACGGCGACGAACTCCTGGTTTCGCTTTCCGACCGTATCGTGGGACGTTGTCCTTCCGACGACGTCTTCAATCCCCTCAACCCTTCCGAAATCATCGTGAAGGCGGGCCATCTTATCGACGAACTCGCCGCCAAGCGCATCGAGACCGTTGGTATCGATCGCGTCAAGGTGCTCTCTCCGCTCACGCACATGAACGTGAACGCGATTCCGCCGACCTCCTACGGGCTTGACCCGTCGACCGGCCGCATGGTCGAGCGCGGTACTGCGGTCGGCATCATCGCTGCTCAATCCATCGGTGAGCCCGGCACTCAGCTCACGATGCGTACGTTCCACATTGGTGGCGTTGCGCAGATTAAGACGCCTGAAATCAAGGCTAAGAGCAAGGGGGTCGCCTCCTTTGTCGACCTTACCACGGTGCCGATTCACGGGAAGTTTATCGCAGTCAACGGTAACGGTTCCATCCGGATCCTTAATGAACTCGGCCAGCCCGTCGAAGAATACCGCATCGTTGCTGGCTCGTTGGTCGGCGTCGAAGATGGTAAGCCTGTCGACAAGGGCGCACTCATCGCGGCCTGGGATCCGAATTCGACTCCGATTATCGCTAACTCCGATGGCAAGGTGCGTCTCGTGGATATGATCTCCGGGGTGACCTTCACGGAAGAGCGCGACGCTTCGAACAACACGTACTACAAGTCCGTGATTGAGCACTCCGACGAACAGAATCCGCAGATTCAGGTCATCAATGCCTCTGGCAAGGAAGTTGGGTCCTTCTCGATTCCCGCCGGCGCCCGCGTCGAAGTGAACGAAGGAGACAGCGTCAGCCGCGGCTCCATTCTCGCCAAGATTCCTCGTCAGGCTGCCAAGACTCAGGATATCACCGCCGGTCTGCCTCGCATCTCTGAGCTCTTCGAGGCCCGTCCTCCGAAGGACGCCGCCGAGATTGCGAAGATCGACGGTATGGTCCGCTTCGAGCCTTCAGTCCGTGGCAAGAAGCGCCTCGTCATCTCCGACTCCATCGGCCGCGAAGAGGAGCACCTCATCCCGCACGGAAAGCACATCGTCGTCGCCGCAGGCGAAAAGGTGAAGCAAGGGCAGGCCCTCACGGATGGTGCCGTCGATCCGCACGATATTCTCGACATCCTTGGCCAGTCCAAGGTCCAGGATTACCTCATCACCGAGATTCAGAAAGTTTACCGCACGCAGGGTGTTGTCATTAACGACAAGCACATTGAAATCATCGTGGCCCGCATGCTCCGCAAGGTACGCATCACCGAGCCCGGCGATTCCGATTACCTCTGGGGTGAACAGGTTGACCGTACTCTGCTTGGCCATGCCAACCGCTCGATTAACGAGCGCGGTGGTCAGATTGCCGAATCAGAGCCGATCCTCCTCGGTATCACCAAGGCCTCGTTGGAAACGGAATCCTTCATCTCGGCCGCCTCCTTCCAAGAGACAACCCGAGTCCTGACTGATGCCGCTACCATGGCTAAGCGCGATAATCTGACGGGCTTTAAGGAGAACGTGATTATGGGACACCTCGTCCCCGCTGGTACCGGCCTCCCGGCCTACCGCCGCATCCGCGTCTTCCAGACTCCTACCCCGGCCTAAGGGGAGGTTAAATCGACCAACAGACCCCGCCACCAGGCGGGGTCTTTGTTTTGGGTAGTTTTACCTTGTTTGGGGGTTGATGGGGGGTGGGATTTTGCCTATCCCATACCTAACCCCTTAGACACCCATGTCTCGTTTCCTCGTAGCGGCATCCTTCCTCACGTTCGCCTCGGTTGCCCAGGCTGCCAACTGGCTCCCCTCGTCTCCGCTCATTCAAATCGGTGACGACATTGATATTTTCTTCGACTCTTCCGCCGCGCTGGAGGTGACCGACAATTTGTTTTCAGGATCCGCGAAGAAGGCCGCCACGGATTGGACCGTAACCCCAGGGCTTTCGCTCGAGTACGGCAAGGATTCAGCCTTCTCGGTCAATCTCTCCGCCAAGCGCACTTACATTTACTTTAATCAGTCCGAATTTTCTAACCTCCAGGATTCCCGAGACGCCTTGACGGCGGCAATTCGTTTCGCCGACGGCGGCCCGCTCACTCTTTCTTTGGATTCTTCCTATCGCGTTACGGCCCGCAATGACGACCTCGTTCAGGCTGGGGTGAGTGTCGATACGCTTGGTGCCACGCTTGTTCGTCAGGCGAACTACAGCCATGCCTTTAAGGCCAACTACAAACTGACGGAAAAGATGCGGGCCGGCCTCGGCTATGCGAATAGCTATAACCAATACATCAATCCGACCGCGCAGGTCGATGCGGCGTCTGGCGTGACGATTTATAACACGAATTCACTTTCGGAACTTAATACGAAGTCCATGCCGTTTGACCTCGATTACCAGGCTTTCGAGAAACTTAGCTTCGGCGTGGCACTCGTCCATGATGTGACGGATTATTCGGCTGCCCCGTATTTCAATTCCGCTAACGTTGCGCGCCCAGCCCTCACTCACAACCAGATGCAGAAGGATTTTGCAGGTCTCACGGTGAAAGGACAGCTGACCGAATCCGGCAAACTTAACGGCGTCATCAAGGCAGGTTATAGCCGTTATAATTATGACGGAGGTGCCTATACGAACGACCCATCTTACTCGGTCAGCCTTTCACACGCCTTGACGGAACGGATTTCCCAGTCGCTGACCCTCAGCCGCGATATTACCGCTTCCTCGACCAATGGCCAGTCCCTGACGCAAAGTTACATCTATGGATTGTCCTTCAGCGCCGCAGAAGATCTGAGCCTCAATCTCACGGTGACCAAGTCCGACGCGCTCTCCGATGCGGTCAAGGTCAACACGATGGTCTATAACCTCGGGGTGGATTATAAATATACCGCCCACGTTAGCTTCCAGGCCGGGTATAATTTCACTGATTCGAAGACCCCGTCCGCCCCGACTTCTTCCTATAACTCAAACACCTTCACCCTTTCTGCTGCCTTCCGCTACTAAGCCGAAGGCGGGAAAGGGAGGGAAGGGGAGGTCCTGTTGACTACGCACCCCCTCGGGCCCACGCTCACTTCATGTTCTCTGCTCTGAAATGTCTCTTCGGCACCTGTGCCGCAGCTTTCCTGCTGTCCGCGTGCGTGACAACCAACACAGGTGAAGGTGCTGCCGTTGAGAGCGAAAATATCATTATATTAGGCGCCCCTGCTCCTGTCGCGCCATCGCCAGCCTCACCGGTTGTCGCCGCAGCCCCGGTGCTGGCTCAGGCCCCGGCTTCGGCCGTTGCTGCCGCCCCGGCCGTCGTTCCGGCCAAGCCGGTGGATCGCCGGAATAGTTACCGGCTCAGGCCTCGCGACTTCGTCCGGGTCTTGGTCATTAATGAGCCGGATACGCAGATTGAAAGACGGATCAATCCCGACGGCACGGTTGATATTCCCTATCTTAAGCAGATCATTCCGGTTGCCGGGCTAACCCTCACCGAGGCGCAAGATGAAATCGCCAAGCAATTCCGAGTGTACTTCAAGGAGCCGCAGGTGGTCATGAGTATCGTGAGTTACGCGGAGCGTCGCGTCTATGTCTCGGGCTATGTTGGTAAGCCGGGGCCGGTGTCTATCCCTCCAGAGGAAACCCTCACCCTGGGTCGGGCCTTATCCACGGCCGGAGGGATTTTGCCTCGCGGCCGCCGTTCCGATGTCGCTGTTAAGCGCATCCGTGACGGCGCCACTCAAGTGATTACGAAGGATATGCGTCGCATTGATTCCGGCGATGAGCCGGACTTCATCCTCGAGGATGAAGACCAGATTTACGTCGAAGACAGCCGCATCTAATTTTCCATGGCCACTCCTTCGCCCGGCCCTCAGGGCCAATCCAACGAACGTCCGCCTGAAGGGAATCGCGGGTACGGCAACTATGGTGGCTACGGTGGAGGCTATAATAGCTATGGCGCTGGCAACTACGGCGGTCAGGGCTACGGTAATTACGGTGGCTACGGTCGCTATGGGGCCGCCGAGGGCGGCACGTTCCGGACTTATCTCACCATGCTGCGCGAGAGGTATTGGTGGATTCTCCTTTCGGCTCTCGTCTTCACGACTCTTAGTTTGTTGTTCGCCTACAATGTGATGCCGGAATATCGGGCGACGGGACGCCTCCGAGTTTTTCGTCTCGCGCCTAATCTCGCCGGCGGCACCTCGGCGGCCGAAGATAATTTCAAAATCGTCTCCAACGACGACTTCTTTACCGCCGTCGAAGCGATGCGGAGCGCTAGTATCATCGAGGGGGTCTCGAAACGCCTGACCACTGCCGAGCGCAAGCTCGTGCTCGAACCATATCAGGGCGGCAATGTCTTTAGCGGCCCGCTGACTGAACAGGAAGTCTTTGCGAAGCAGCGGGCGATCAATCCTCAGCGCCAGACCCTCGTCATCAATATCGACTTCACGCACCCGAACCGCGACCTTTCCCGGCAGGTGGCTCGCTTGTTTTGTGAAGCAATCCAGAAGTACAGCGAAGATGAGCGACTCACTATCACCAACCCATTGGTGGAGAAGGCTCGCATTGAAATCGAAACCCTCGATGACAAGGTCCGCAAGCTCTACGAGCAAAAGAACGAACTGATTAAGAATCAGAAATTACTCTCCATCGCCAAGGATACGAACACGCTCACGACCGAGCGCTTCGTTCTGGTCAAAGACCGCGAGGAAACCCGCAAGCAAGTCGACGAATTGGAAATTATCGCAGCGCTTATTACGGAGTACCAGAAGGCTGCCCGTGATCTCGGCGATATCCCTCAGATTCGTGCAGATACTACGGTGGCCAATGCTTTAGCTTCGGTGAGTCAGTTAAAAATCAGCATCGGGACGATGGAAAAGCGCTATACCGAGAAGAACCAGAAACTTATCGATGAACGTGCGAAGCTCGCCGAGACGCAGAAGGAGCACCGCGAGGCGGTCGTGCAAGCTGTTAAGCGGGTCTTGGCCTCGTTGGATAATGCCCGCTCCCGCTACGAAGCAATCGTCAAGAATTTAGAAACCAAGGAAGGGGAGATTTCCAAACTCCAGGCGGCTAATATCGAGCTCGAGCGAGTAGATAAGGAAGTCCGCGCAAGTGAAGAATTCCTCGCTCGCATGAAGCTGAGCTATGAGGAAGCCAAACTGCGTTCCTCAACTTCAGGCACGAGCACTTCCATTCGGATCCTAGATCAGCCCTCGGTCTCGGATAAGCCCATCAACAAAAACTACTATTTCAATGCGATGCTCGGTCTCGGTGTCGGTATAGTTTTCGGGGTCGTCTTGATTGTCATCATGGGGACGCTCGATGACCGGATTAAGTCTGCTAAACATGTCGAAGGTGGCCTGGGGCTGCCGCTGCTGGGCACCGTCCCCCGCGTCACGGAAGTCTCTGGGCCCGACCGAGCGCTCTTGGCACGCCAAGGCAAGGACCCCGTTGCGGTGGAGGCCGTCCGGGCCATCTATTCTTCGATGAAGGTCAATCCGGCTGTGGCCACGAGCAAGGTCTTCCTCGTTACCTCTACCCGTCCCAGCGAAGGTAAGACCTTCGTGGCAACGAATCTCGCCCTTATTTTTGCGCAACATGCGGAAAGGGTGCTGGTCATCGACGCCGACCTGCGTCTACCCAATGTCGGCCCCTCTCTAGGCTTCACCGGCGACGGCGGCCTGAGCCGATGGTTCAACGGGGAGTCGACCCTGGAGGAGGCCATCGTCCGGGACGTAGCGTCTGGCCTTGATGTCCTTCCCGTCGGGATGAGCTGTAAGAACCCCACCCAGGTTATCAATAACCCGAAATTCCTCGCCATGCTCGACGAGCTTCGCGGGCGCTACGACCGCATCTTCATCGACTCCCCGCCACTGGGAGCGGTTTCGGACGCGTTGCACCTGCTCCCGAAAATCGACGGCTTGATTTACGTTGTTCGCTATAATGCGGTGAATCTCCGCCACGCGGTGGCTTGCATCGCCCGGTTGAAGGAGGCCGAAGCCCCTTTGCTGGGGGTGGTGCTCAATAGCATGTCGCTGCGGATGGCTTCCGTATACACGGATGGCTATGATTCTTCTTACAAAAAATATTACGTATCATCCGGTGGCCCTTCCGAAGAGGGCACGCCGGCTAAGTCCTGACATTCTCATCATGCGTCCGCTTGCCTTCCTTCTCCTCGCCTTAGCCCTCGCTGGTTGTCAGCACGCGCCGATTACTGGACGCTCGCAACTTATCTTTGTCGACGAATCCGAGGTCGCCTCGATGTCGGCTTCCGAGTTTTCCAAAATGAAGAAATTGCCGGGGGATAAGCGACTCGCCAAAATTAAGGAAATCGGACTTAAAATCGTCGCTGCCGCTCGCCGGGATGATCGGGCGGGCGTCCTGCCTCCCTCTGCACGCTGGGAGTTTGCCGTCATCGACGACAAGACGCCGAACGCCTTTGCGATGCCCGGCGGCAAGATCGGTTTTAATTCCGGAATGTTCCAATATGCCCCGACAGATGATGACATTGCGGTGATTCTCGGGCACGAAGTCTCCCACGTCATCTGCCGGCATGGTTCCGAGCGCGTCTCTCAGTCGATGAGCGTAGCGATCGCCGCCGCGGTCGCTGATGAGGCGACAAAAAACTCCTCCACCAAGACACGGTCCAGCTGGATGGCTGCCGTCGGCGTCGGTGCCCAGTATGGCATCTTGCTGCCTTTTAGCCGCAGCCATGAATCGGAGGCCGATCATCTAGGCCTGCTGTTCATGGCCCGGGCTGGCTATAAGCCGGAGGCCGCTCCGGCTTTCTGGGACCGCTTCTCGAAGGTTGGCGGC
Organism: Akkermansia muciniphila; assembly: GCA_943331445.1. GTDB lineage: Bacteria > Verrucomicrobiota > Verrucomicrobiia > Opitutales > UBA953 > UBA953. Next base: position 26,324 of record CALQLO010000016.1, on the reverse strand, counting down.
GTTAAGCCGCCCGAGTTCCTCTCGACCCATCCGGCTGATGCCACCCGGGTGAAGCAACTGCAGTCCTGGTTGCCCGAAGCGCGGGCCCAGATGCCGCAGCAGCCTTAAGTCGGCTACCGCTTGCGCAGGATGAGCGGGCAGGTCAGATAGACGCCCTTCGGGTCGTTGAGGGCGCGGATGGACTTCAGGGTGTCCGCATGAGCCCTCAGGAATTGCAATACCGGGTCACGGTCCGCGGAGGCTTTGGCAAACATCGGATTCTCGTCGTGACCATCCGAAAGGATTTTTTGCAGCAAGGATTCGCGACCGGAATTTAGTGCCGGAATTTGCACCCACTCTGCTTGGGTGAGCGTGGCCCGAGTAGCGGCTTCCTTGATGGCATCCCGCAAACCGCCGAACTTATCGACGAGCTTGATGCCCAGGGCGTCGCGCCCACTCCAAACCCTTCCTTGGGCTATCTCATGGACATCATCGCGTTTTAATTTACGCCCATCGGCCACGACCTGTAGGAAGTCCTCATAGACGCCATCAACCATCTTCTGGACGATGGCGAGTTCCTCTGGGGTGGCCGCCCGGTGGCTGGCGAGCAAGTCGGCATAGCGGCCGGTTTTGACGCCATCGGTCCCAAGGCTGACTTTCTTGGCCAGCTCCTCATAGTTGAAATGTAATCCGAAGACCCCGATCGAGCCAGTGATGGTCGAAGGGTCAGCCATGATATAGGAGCCCTTTGCGGCGATATAGTAACCGCCACTGGCGGCGACGTCGCCCATAGAGACAACGACAGGGAGGCCTTTTTCGCGCAGTAGGCTTACTTCCCGGGCGACGACATCGCTGGCAAAGGCTGAGCCCCCCGGACTGTTTACACGCAGTACGACGGCTTTGTAGCGGTCATCGCCGCGCACCATGCGAAGATCCCGGGCGAGGCGATCTCCGCCGATATCTTCCGGGGAGCCCCATCCGTCTACGATTTCGCCTTCGGCGTAGACGATGGCGATTTTTCCAGATGCTTTCGGGAAATTCACCTTCCCGGCGTAGCGCCCTAAGGAGACTTGGCGGAAAGAGGTACCAGATTCATCGGCCGCAGCGCCGGCCTTACGGACGGCCTTGACGAGTTCATCTCGCTGCAGGATGCCGTCGACTAATTTGAGTTTGAGCGCGGTCGCGGCATTGAATTCGCCGGCAGAATTAGCCGCCGCCCGCAGGGTGGCTTCACTCAGTTTACGGGAGGCGGAGATGTCTTTGACAATGCGACTCCAGATGCTCGACATCAGGAGTTCGGATTGTTCGCGGGCAGGCTCGCTCATGGTCGCTCCGAGGTAGGGTTCCACCGCGGACTTATATTTCCCGACTTTGGTGACCTGCACGCCGACTCCTGCCAGTTTGAGGGTGTCTCCGTAGTACATGTGGTAGGAGGCCAGACCTTTGAATTCCAAATCTCCGGCCGGATGCATGTAAATTTTGTCGGCGGCGGTCGCCATGTAGTACTGTCCTTGGGAGCTATTCTCGATCCAAGCGATGACAGGCTTTCCAGAAGTCTTAAACGCAGCGATCGCCTTGCGCAGCTCGGCTTTTTGCACCGCCCCAGCGATGAGTTCACCGGAGAGCAGGATACCTGAGATGTTCCGGTCCTTTGCCGCTAAATCTATGGCTTCCAGGGCCCGGAGGAGATCGACTTCCGGTCCGGCAGAATTGCCGAGCAGGACGCTGAGTCCGGGGGCGCCGTTCGCCGGCGTGTCGTTGACCGTCAGATCATTACCGATGACAAGCATCGTCTTGGGCTTGATGGCGACCGTGCTACTATCCGGGGCGTGGCTGGTGGTGCTGATGCCGGCGACGATTAGAACGACGAGCAGGAAGCACACCAGCATGCCGGCAAAAAAAGTGCCGACCGCGGAAGCGAGTACCGACTTAAAGAAATCTTTCATGGGTTTTGGGTGGTCGCAGGGAGGCGTTGGGTGTGCCTATTTATGTCCGCATGGCTTCTTTTCGCCAACTTAAAGCAAACGATTTCAGCCTCTTTCCTCTCGATGCCGTCCGCGGTGGAGGTTAATCTCGGCCTATGTTCGAGTCCACGCCCGGTGCCGCTGTTTCCCGCAAGGCTTTAGCCATCAATCTTGATCGGTCGGCCTATGGCGCTTTTGCCGAAATCGGTGCCGGTCAGGAAGTTGTCCGCCATTTCTTCAAAGCAGGCGGTGCCTCTGGCACGGTAGCTAAGAGCATCTCCGCTTATGACATGCGGGTGAGTGATGCGATTTACGGCCACCCTCAGCGTTATGTTTCCCGGGAGCGTCTCGAGCAGATGCTCGATCATGAATACGGGCTACTCGTTGACCGGCTTAAAGTGGAGCGCGGGGCGGTCACGCGATTCTTCGCCTTTGCGGATACCGTCGCAACGACGCCCCACGATGGGCGAGGGCAGGGGCACTCGTGGATTGGGATCCGTTTCCAGGATGCGCCGCAATCCGAGCCCAGTGAAGTTATCCTGCATCTGCGACTCTGGGATAAGGATGCCGGGCGCCAGCAGGACGCCCTCGGGACGGTTGGGGTTAATCTCATCCACGCTGCTCTCAACTCCCGTGACAGCGTTGATAATTTCCTCAATGCCTTGGTCGAGGAAGTCGGGGCGGGGCGCGTGGAGGTGGAATTTGCCCATTTCAGTGGGCCTGCGTTCGGCGCCTTTGATAATCGTTCCGCAGCCTTGCGCCTCGTGCGCCTTGGGTTGACGGATGCGGTCCTCTTCGGTCCAGAGGGCTCGCCGCAGGTACCCAGCGAATATTTCTACAAAAAATCTGTCCTCGTTGCCCGTGGCACGTTCCGTCCCGTTTCCCTCGTCAACGAAGACATGCTCGCTTGTGCGATGCGAAGTCTGCCGGATGCTGGCAAGGACGTCCTCGCGCTTTTTGAGATGTGCATTGGATCGGACCCGCACCCTGAATCCGAACTCATCGACCGAATTCGTCTTGTCGGGGCCATGCAGCACCCGCTGTTAGTCACCCGGCATCGGGGTTGGTATCGCCTGCCAGCCTATTTCCGTCTGCATACAACGGGGAGTATCACGCTCGTCGCCGGGATGAACAACCTCGTGGATTTGTTCAATCCTGAGCACTACACCCATCTTGAGGGCGGGGTGCTCGAATCGTGCGGCCGGCTCTTTAAGGACGGGGTCCGTGTCATGGTTTACCCGATGCGCGGCGATCAATTACGTCGCCTCATCCTCGATCCAGTCGCCTGTAAGGTCTGCTTCCCCGAGAGTTATAGTGTCGCGGAGGATTCCGTCATCACCGCTTCCGATATTCAGATGCGGCCTTCGGTCTCTGGACTTTTCCAGCACCTTTTAAATAACGGCTTCTTGGTACCAATTACGGGCGCAGACCCTTCGGCGATGGCTTGTCAGCCGCGGACGCTGGCCGACCGAATTCGTAAGGGTGAGGCGGGCTGGGAGAAGGAAGTGCCTCCTTCCGTGGCCGTGGCCATCCGGAGCCTGAAATTGTGGGCTAGTTAGGATATGTCGCCCTCCGTCACTTCCTTGCCTTCTGTGCATGATGCGGAGCTCTCACTCTCCGTCGAACGGGCCTATCGCGAGGCCTTGGTCACCGACCGTCTCGGCGCCATTTGGTCGCTGATCGCCGCCAAATGCTTCTTGGCACAATGGGCCATCGACCAATATGAGATACCTATCCGCGGGCTTTTCTATATTTGGGCACTCACCCTTGTGATGGCCGTGGTGGCATCGCTTTACTATCTCCACGCACATCGCGTGAAGCTTTATTTACTGCCCACGCACTTTCGGTTAAACACCGCTTTACTTGCGGGTCTGGCCGTAACGCTGAGTTTTATTAGCTACGCACACTTGGCCCTGGGCTTGCTTACCGCCCCCATGGCCGCCTCGCTGGCTTGCGTCTTGATTGGCTCATGGTCGCTCGCCCGAGCCGCCTTGCGGAGGTGCTGGGAGCCCTTCTTGGGCACGCTGCTTTGGTGGGGGTTGGCGCTCACCGCCCTGCGGGCTCCCGCCGATCAGTCGATGCTCTGGATTGGGTGCGGTTTTCTCTTTGGCCAAGCACTCCCCAGCTTCGCGGTCGCTTCCCGGACGGCCTCTCGCCGCGTTTGATTAAGCTGCACTCTTGACGCTCGTACTGTTGAGCAGGTGCGTCATGAAGCGTTTCATGGCCGGCGTCAGGACGCGGCCCTTGCGGTGCAGGATCGCCAGTGGGCGGGCCACGCGCCGATCGCGGAGGCGCAGCATGACGAGCGTACCTTGTTCGACTTCTTGACGAATTGTGCCCTCCGGGACGAGCGCCACGCCGGCATCGACCTCGACGGCGCGTTTGAGCGTTTCGATATTGTCGAACTCCATGGAAGGCTCGAGTTCGATGCGCTGTTCACGGAAGAATTGATCGAGTGCCTTGCGAGTCGGAATGTCTTGGTCGAAGCCGATGAACTTGCCGCCCTGCAGGTCGGCGAGGTCGATTTCCTTCTTCGCCGCGAGCTTGTGACGCGGCGAGCAGATGGCGACCAGCTGGTCTTCCATGAGCGGGATGATTTCGACCTGACGGGTTTTCTGCGGGAAGGCGACTAGGCCAAAGTCGACCGCGTTCGAGATGACATCCTCGTACACGAGGTTCGAGCGACGATACTCGACGCGCACGTTTACATGCGGGAACTCCTGCATGAAGCTCTTCACGTGTGGTGGCAGTTCGTGCAGGCCGATTGAGACGATGGTGGAGATGTGCACGGTGCCGCTGACGACTTTGCGCATCTCCTGCATCTCGCTGCCGACCTGTTCGTAGCGGTTGAGAATGTCCTTGGCCGCCTCATAGAGGCTCCGGCCTTCGCGGGTGAGGCGGAACTGCTTTTGACTCCGATCAACAATCAGGACGTTAAAATGCTTCTCCATTGAGCGGAGCTGCTGGCTCACGGCGGACTGGGTGATGGCGTTGAGCTTGGCTGCCTTGGAGAAACTTTCATTGTCCACCAGGTCGCGGAAGATCTTCAGGTTCTCGATATGCATGGGAGTTAAAGTCAGTAGGATTAATAAAACTAATGGGAAATGCCTTCAAGTGTAGATTTGCTTATCGATTTTGAGGCACCTCGGCGTCCAAGTGCGCCCCTCGCATTGACTCCCCGCCTGTTCTCCCTCCCTCTGGTTCAAATGGTCTCCGCTGACCAGTTTAAGGCCCATTGTGATGGGGTGCAGGCCCGTATTAAGGCCGTCTGTGCCCAGGTGGGCCGCGACCCAGCCACCGTCCGCCTGTTGCCGGTTACCAAGACGCACCCCGTCGAGGCCGCCGTCCTTGCTTATGGGTATGGGCTGAGGTCGGTGGGTGAGAATCGAGTCCAAGAGGCTATTCAGAAGCGCCCCCTGGGCCCGCCCGACCTCCACTGGGAACTGATTGGCCACCTGCAGTCCAATAAGGCCAAGCAGGCCCTGCAGGTCTTTGATGTCATCCAGAGTGTCGATTCCGCTGAACTGGCCACCCGGCTCGGCCGCCTTGCTGGCGAGATGGGTCTGAAGCGCGAGGTGCTTCTCCAGGTGAATTCGGGCAACGACCCCGCGAAGTTCGGCTGCGACCTAGTCGACGCCTCGCGCCTCCTTGAGGCGGCCTTGGCCTATCCTTCCCTCCGGGTTAGTGGGCTGATGGCCATCGCCCCGCTTTCCGACGACCCTGCGGTGGCCGATCGTACATTTGCTGCGTTACGACTTTGCCGGGACGACTTGGCTGCGCGCTTCGGCGTTGCCCTACCAGAATTATCTATGGGCATGAGCGGAGACCTTGAATCCGCGGTCGCAGCAGGTTCTACTTGTGTCCGTGTCGGCTCCGCTTTGTTCGGAAGTCGTCCATCCACATGATTCGCCGCCTCAACATCCGTGACCTTGCTTTGATGGACCGTACAGAGCTCGAGTTGGGCTCGGGCTTCACGGTGGTCACGGGCGAAACCGGCGCGGGTAAGTCCGTGCTACTTGGCGCACTCTCCCTCCTCGCTGGCAATCGCGCGGCGAAGACGATCGTGCGTAAAGGCGCCGAAGAATGCTCGGTCGAAGCTGAGCTTGAGACCGACGGAGATAAGCGTTTTGACGAGGTCTTAAAATCTCTCGACCTTCCTTCCTGCGACGACGGTTTGCTGATTTTGAAACGCTCCGTCCACGGCACGAAGGCTGGCCGTATCTCCATCAATGGCGGTTCGGCCACACTCACCCAGCTTCAGCAACTCGGCGAGCTCTGGATTGATTTCCACGGACCCGGTGAGCCGCAGAAATTGATGCGTGCCGAGACACAGCTCGAGATGCTCGATCTACACGCGGGTTTGGCCGCAGGCTTGGCGACCTATCGCTCGGGTTGGCGGCGCCGCAACGAGCTCCTCCGCGAGGCCGCTGAGTCCGCCACGGCTGAACGGCTCTCCGAAGACGAAGAAGCCTTTCTGCGCTCACAGTTAGGAAAGCTCGATGCGCTCGATCTTTCAGAAGACGCCATCGCTAAACTCGAGCGCGACCACGCACGTTCCTCGCGCGCCCAAGAACTGGCTGCGCTTCTGGGGCAATTGGAGTCAGGGCTCGGCTCCGATGGCCTGGGCGAAGTGCTCCCTAAGCTCCTGAAGGCCGGCGACGATGTCGCCCGCATTGATGCTGATGCGAATGCACTTCGCGATCGCTTGAATTCCCTCGCGGCTGAAGCCGAGGATATCCGCGCTGACTTTGCCCGACTTGGTCGCGGCCTGTCGGGTGACGAGGAGGCCGCGGTCGCCCTTGACGAAAAGATGAATAGCTGGCTCGAGTTCCGGCGTAAGTACGGCCCGAGCGCTGATATGGTCCTCGAGAAGCGCGAATCGCTTCGCCGCCGCCTCGCCTCGCAGGGTGACGTCGAGGCGCGGGTCACGAAATTGAAAGCGGAGGCCGCTAGGGTGGAGAAAGAGCTCCGCAAGCAGGCCGAGGTACTTCATGCTACTCGCACCAAGGCGGCCGACAAACTCGCGGCCGCCGCTCGCAAGATGCTCGGGTCATTAGGGTTTAAGAAGGCCGATTTGCGCATTGAAGTGGTAGTTGCTGAGCTTGGTCCGCATGGCGCAGATGCCGTCCGTTTCCTTTTCTGCCCCAATGCTGGGCAAGACCTACTTCCGCTTGACCAAATTGCCTCCAGCGGCGAAGCCGCGCGCGTGATGCTCGCCTTGAAGACCGTCCTCGCTGCCGTCGACCGCACGCCGGTCCTGGTTTTTGACGAAGTGGATGCTAATGTTGGCGGGGAAATCGGTGCGCAGGTCGGCCGGGAACTAGCCGCGCTCGGCAAGGGACACCAAGTCTTTTGCGTAACGCATCTTCCTCAGGTCGCTGCCCTTGGCCACGCCCATCTGGTTGTCACGAAGACGCAGGATGATAAGTCCACGACGGTTGAGATCACCCCGGTTCACGGTAAGCGGAAGGATCGCGAGTCAGAGCTGGCCCGCATGCTAGGCGACCGCGCCAGTAAGGTTGCACTCTCCCACGCCCGCGAGCTGCTCGATGGGGCGAAGTAGGCTCAGGCTTACTTTACAAAGCGATCCAGCCGCAGGCGCTGAATCATGCGGAGGCCGATTGCGGCGGCCCATGGCTTGGGCAGGCGAGCGGATAGCACAGCGAGAAGCTTATGCTTCCATCCGGTGATGACTACGGGTTTATGCTTGGCCATTCCGCGCACAGCCTCATCCGCACATTCATCTGAAGTCTGACCGCTCAGTCCCGTGGAGCTGGTGAAGCCAGCGGCCTTGGAGAAATTCGTCGAGACGGGCCCCGGGCAGATGGCTACGCATCTGATGCCGTGACGCTTGGCCTCCGCATCAAGTGCGACACTCCAATCCAAGAGGAATGATTTCGTCGCCGCATAGGTGGTCATCAGCGGCGTGGGCTGGAAGCCCGCGAGCGAGGCGACGTTGGCCACCATGCCGCCGCGCGATTTCAATTCATCCCAGAGGAGCCCCGTAAGTTCGACCGGCGCCCGCACATTCACATCGATCATCTTCAAAGTGTGGTCGAGCGCGGGTGCGGGAAACTCCCCGTAGGCCCCGAAGCCGCTGTTATTAACGAGTAACATCTTACCTTCTCGGGGCATTAGTTTCCGTAATTCAGAGACAACCTCCGTGAGGGCAGTGGGTTGAGAGAGGTCGCAAGTAAGATGAGTGAACTTAAGGGAATTCGGCACCCCCTCTGGCGGGGTGCGGGAAAGGTTGAACACGGACGCGTTGGTCTCAGAATTACTGATACGCGAGAGTATCGCGCGTCCGATCCCGGAAGAAGCTCCTGATATGATAACCACGGAAAAACTCCTGAAGAAATCATCGACGGTCTTGTTCTTTGACATGGGCGCAGAGTCTCACGTCACCCCACAAAACACAACACACATGACAAGTGCTCCGATCGTCGTGACGGGGGTCCACATGGACCTCACCGACGCCCTGAAGGAAACGGTGTGCGCCAAGGCAGAGAAGCTGCTGCGCCACAACCCGCGGATTGTCCGCGTGCACGTCGAACTCGTCCACACCCGCTGCAGCGATCATAGTCGCGAATTCGGGGCTCAAATCCGGCTGGAACTGCCGGGCCCGGACATTGTTGTCCGGGAGGAGTCGGACGACCTGTACAAGTCCATCGATATTTTGGTCGATAAGGTCGACCGTCAGCTTCGCCGTCGCCATCGCCTGGATAAGGAAAAAAGGAATCATCCGCATCCGACAGACCTGGGCGAGTTGGGAAAGGCGGCGTAAGGACAGTGCGTTGCCGGCCAGTTGTCAGTGAGGGCTGGTAAGTCAGTGAAAGTCGAAGTCAGTACGGCCAGAAGTCGGTGAAAGCAGACAGTAAGGCAGTAAGGACAGCGTCCGTAGCGGACGGTCAGTCAGGTCGCCGACAACGAAAGCTAGGTTAGCACAGTCAAAGTAAGGTATCGGGCCCCGGCCGCCGCAAGGTGGCCGGGGCCCTCCTGTTTAGCGCGCCTACCCGCTAACTTTCTCGCCCTAAGGCCCGTGAGGGCTTTTATCTGCTCTATGCGCATCTATTTCATGGGCATCTGTGGCACGGCGATGGGTAACGCCGCCTTGCTGATGCGCGCCCAAGGGCATGAGGTCATGGGCTCCGATACGGGTATCTATCCGCCGATGTCCGATCACCTCCGCGGTGCGGGCATCGACATCCTGGAGGGCTGGTCGGCCGAGCGTCTCGCACAATTAAAGCCAGATCTGGTCGTCGTCGGTAACGTCGCCTCCCGTGGACACCCTGAAGTGGAATGGCTGCTGGAGGCGCGCACCCAGTCTTACGTCTCTCTTCCTGAACTCCTCCGCACCCGCCTGCTGAACGAGCGTCGCAATATCGTCATCGCCGGCACGCACGGTAAGACGACCACCACTTGCATGGCCGCGGTCCTGCTCAAGGCTAATGGCGCCAGCCCAGGCTGGCTTGTTGGCGGCGTCCCCCGCGACCTCCCTGATTCCGCACACCCCGGGAACATGGGTGGCCCTTTCGTCATCGAAGGCGATGAATACGACACAGCCTTTTTTGATAAGCGGAGTAAATTCATCCAGTATCTGCCGCACGTCCTCGCGATTAATAACTGCGAATTCGATCACGCCGATATCTTCCGCGACCTCGAGGATGTCTTGCGGACATTCTCCCACGTCATCCGCATCGTCCCGCGCGACGGCGCAATTGTCGCCAATGGCGACGACGCCAACGTTCTCGGTTTGGTGAAGAACGTCACCTGGGCGCCGGTCGTGCGCGTGGGGACCGGTTCCGCCAACGACGCCGTCATCGCCGACTTCCAGGAATCGTCCACGGGCTCGTCCTTCACGCTTGTCTGGAAGGGCAAGGAGTGGGGTAGGGTGAAGTGGGCCCTTCCCGGCCTCTTCAACGCCCGTAACGCCGCGATGGCCGCTGTCTCCGCTGGTCTCCTGCTCGACGCCAAGGACCCCGCGAAGCTGAAGCTCGACTCCCTCTCGAAGTTCCAAGGCGTCCAGCGTCGCCAACAAGTCCTCGTCGACCGCCCTGAACTCACGGTGATTGAAGATTTCGGTCACCACCCGACCGCGCTCGACCTGACGCTCGAATCCTTGCGGGCCCGCTATCCGAAGCATCGCCTCGTGGCTTGCTTCGAGCCGCGCAGTAACACTGCTGCCCGCAAGGTGATGCAGGACGCTTTCCGCGAGGCGCTTAAGAAAGCCGACGAGGTCTTCCTCGCTCCGCCTCACCGCGCCGATAAACTCGGCGAAGAGCGCTTTGACAGCGAAGGCGTCGCCGCCGCCATCACGGCCGCCGGCAAGAAGGGCTTCGCGCCCGCCTCGAACGACGCCTTACTCGCCGAGCTCACCGCGCTCGTGAAGTCGGATAAGTCGCCACGTTGCGTTATCTTCTTCTCCAATGGTGCCTTTGGCGGCATCATCAAGAAGTTCGCTCAAGGCGCTTAAACTGGGTCACATCTGCAAGCCGAGCACTTGTCTGGCTTGCGCGGAGTCCTTGGCAATCTGGGCCTGCAGCGCGTCTAGGTTCGCGAACTTTTGTTCAGCTCGAAGTCGGCGGACCCAGCTGAGTCGTACGACGTCACCCGTCGACGGTGCTAGGCCGCGCAGAATATGGGCTTCGAGTAGGGGCGCGACTGGCCCTGATTCAACGGTTGGCCGTAACCCGTAATTGGCGACCGCCGGCATGGCTTCCCCGTTAAAGATGACTTCGACAGCATAGACGCCGAAGGCCGGCTTAAGTTCGGGTTCCCAGGCGATATTGACGGTCGGGAAGCCGATGGTGCGGCCAAGTTGTCTTCCGCCGATAATGGTACCCTCGGCTTCGTAAGGCCGGAGGAGCATCGCGTTAGCGAGGTCGAGGTCGCCTGCGGCCAGGCACTGGCGGATACGCGAACTGCTCACAGTCTCTTTGCCTAGTTGCACGGCTGCCACGAGCCTCACGCCCAAGCCTTGGATCTCCGCATGGGTAATCAGGCTCTCGCCATTGCCGGCCCGGCCACGGCCATACTGAAAATTAGAACCGACATGGATGGACTTTAGGTGGGGAAAGTTTGCTTTGAGCCACCTCGGAAAATCGGCCGCTTCAATGGCCGCGTGGGCGCGGTCGAACTTCTCATGATGAATCAGTTGCGCGCCTGCTTCGGTTAGCCGGTTGTCTTTCTGGGCTCGCGTGAAAATCAGTGGGACGGCGGACTCGGGCCGCAAGAATTTGCTCGGGTGAGGGTCATAGGTCAGCACGCCGACGATTCCGCCGTCGGCGCGAGCGGCTTCACGGGCAGAGTGGAGGACTGCGCGGTGTCCGAGATGAACCCCGTCAAAAGCGCCGATGGCGAGATGGATGGCCGGGCTGAGGCTCATTCTTAAGCGGCGCCGATGGCTTCGTGGGCCGGTACGAGTGCGGCGAGAAGTTGATCATCATTCATGGCGCCGAGGGCTTGCAGCGTTTGTCCGCGGCTGAGGTCTAGGTTGCCGGAGCGGGTCCGCCGCAGCATCGAGAGGTGTGCGCCTGGGCCGAGTTTACGTCCGAGGTCGTAGGCGAGGGTGCGGACGTAGGTACCTTTGGTGCAATGCACGCGGAAGTTGATTTTAGGGCTCTGCCAGGAAATGAGGTCGAAGGCGTCGATACGAATCGCCCGGGGTTCTCGCACCACCTCGAGGCCTTTTCGTGCGAGCTCATACAACTTCTTGCCCCCAATCTTCTTGGCTGAGTGCATCGGCGGAATCTGAAACTGGTCACCCAGCATCGAGGCGAGGGCATCGCGGATCTGACTTTCGGTGATTTCCGGGACCGGGTTCGTCTCGAGGGTCTCGCCTTCGGCATCTTGGGTGTCGGTGACGATACCCAAGGTGGCTTCACCCAGGTACTCTTTTTCCTGAGCCATCAGTTGGTCGGAGGCCTTTGTGGCTTTTCCGACCAACAGAATGAGTAAGCCTGTGGCCATCGGGTCGAGCGTGCCAGCATGACCGACCCGGCGCGTTTGGTACAGGCGCCGCACGCTATCCACGACGTCATGTGAGGTAATGCCTTGCGGTTTATCCACCAGCAGGACGCCCGACGGCTCGTCGACCGAGTCGCTCATTTCGCGGAATATTCGCGATAGTGGGCGATGACGATGCCGAGAATCTTTTCGCGATCCTGCGGCAGGCGGCAGCCTTGCATATTGAAGCCGGCCGCCAGCATGTGGCCGCCACCGTTTAACTTCCCCGCACAGAGGTCTAAGCGAAGTTTCGGGTCGCGCCCACGCAAACTGCCGCGGATGCCATCGACGCCTTCTTCCATGAGTACGGCGATTTCAACGCCTTCGACAGAGCGGGGGAATTCGACCAGCCCCTCCTTGTCTTCCTTGCTCGTGCCGGTCGCGGCGTAGTCGGCCTGCGTAAGCTCGCCGGAGCAGATTTTTCCGTCCTCATGGAAAAGGATGGTGTTCAGGAAGCGCTTGGTGAGTTCGAGTTTGCCACGGCTTTCCTGCTCGAAGACGCGGTAGTTTGCTTCGGCCGGATCGGCGCCACGGCGGACGAGTTCGGCGATGATGGCAAAGACGTCGGCGGTGGTGCTGCGGTAGCAGAAGCGTCCGGTGTCGGTTAGGATACCCAAATGCAGCGCCTTGGCGGTGATGGTATCAACGTTGAGCCCCTGGGCCAGAGCACCGGCGGCGAGGATGTGGCAGGTTGCGGCCGCTTCGCGGACGACGATGTTAATCTGAGCGTAGTCCGGATTGGAGGCGTGGTGGTCGATGTTGGCCAGAATGCCGAGGGGGAACTTGCTGAGCAGTTCCGTCCCTACCCGGGACGCATCGGCACAGTCGACCGTGACGGCGATGCGGTCGGTTGCGCCATAATCGGCGGCTTTGACGAACTTCACACCTTCGGCGTAAGGCCCCAGGTTTGGGGGGATGCGATCGCGATTCACGCAGATGGCGTCAACGCCTTCAGCCAAGAGTATCCGGCAGAGTGCGGTCTGCGATCCGATGCAATCCCCGTCAGGGCGCATATGGCCTAATACGGCTATTTTTTGCCCTTTGAGCCCCTTGACGAGGTCTCGGAGGGCTTCGCCCGCCGCTTGCATGCTGATACCCATGGTTTTGCAAATGAACAAACACCTAGGGCCCTCAGCTGGCAAAGGCAAAAGGCAGGGTTATTACCAACATCGGGGGAACGCTTGAACCTGCGGATGGTTCGGGCATAGTCCCTGCTACCAACCCCGTACGGGCGTTTCGCCCAAACCCAACTTTATGGACAAGGACAAAAACAATAATTTCACTCCCCGCGCTCGCAAGGTCGTGGAACTAGCCCGGGCCGAAGCCCGCCGGTTCAACCACAACTATGTCGGTACGGAGCACATTCTCCTCGGCCTGATTAAACTCGGCGAAGGCGTCGCGGTCAACGTGCTCGGTCGTATGGGGCTTGACCTCAAGACGGTGCGTGGTGCCGTTGAGAAACAAGTCGGACCGGGTCCGGAAGAAGCGAAAGCCCCTGACACGATTCCCCTCACGCCGCGCGTGCAGAAGGTCATGGCCCATGCGGTCACTGAGGCTCGTGCCCTTGGTCATGCTTATGTCGGCACGGAGCATATCCTGCTTGGCCTTCTCAAGGAAGGGGAGGGCGTCGCTGCCCGCGTGTTGCAGCAGCTCGATGTCGACCTCGAACGTTGCCGTAAAGAGATTCTGGCCGATATCGACCCGTCGGCCGCGGACGAATCTGAAAAGAAGGAAGGCGACACGCCGCCTCCCGCGGAAGAGTCTTCGGATGACGCGCCTCCTTCTGCTCGGCGATCTTCGGAAGAAGGCGGCCGCCCCGGCCGCGGCGAGCGGTTGTCGCTCCTGAAGACTTTTGGCCGCGATCTCACTGAACTGGCAAAGGCGGGCGAACTAGATCCCGTTATCGGACGTAAGGAAGAAATCCGCCGCGTGGTGCAGATTCTCTGCCGCCGCACGAAGAACAACCCCGTCCTGATCGGCGAAGCCGGCGTAGGCAAGACGGCCATCGTCGAAGGGCTCGCTCAAGAAATCGCCTCGGGGGTCGTTCCCGAAATCCTGCTCGACCGTAAGGTCATCACCCTTGACCTCGCACTGATGGTCGCGGGTACGAAGTATCGCGGCCAGTTCGAGGAGCGCATTAAGGGCATCATGGATGAGATCAAGCGCGCCAAAAATATCATCCTGTTTATCGATGAGATGCACACCATCGTCGGGGCCGGGGCCGCGGAGGGTGCGATGGATGCCTCCAATATCCTTAAGCCCGCCCTTTCGCGCGGCGAAATCCAGTGCGTCGGCGCCACCACGCTTTCCGAATACCGGAAGCATATCGAAAAGGACGCCGCCCTCGAGCGTCGCTTCCAGTCCGTCAAGGTCGATGACCCGACGCCGGAAGACGCCGTGCTGATTTTGCGCGGTATCCGCTCGAAGTACGAAGAGCACCACAAGTGTGAATATACGGACGCTGCCATCGAAGCCGCCGTCCGCCTTTCGCACCGATACATTACGGCCCGTCACTTACCCGATAAGGCGATCGACGTGATGGATGAAGCCGGCGCCCGGGCGCGTATCCGTTCCTTGAACCTGCCCCCTGATATCGACGCAGCCCAGGCTGAGATTGATAAGATCGTGCAGCAAAAGGAAGATGCTTCACGTAATCAGAAGTTCGAAGAAGCTGCCAACCTGCGAGACCAGGAGAAGAAGCTCCGGGCCAAGCGCGAGAAGATGCTCGAAGAATGGCGCAAGAAGCGCGACGAGAAGCGTATTGTCGTCGGTGAAGACGAGATGCTGCACATCGTGGCGGATTGGACGGGCGTCCCTCTTAATCGTCTCGAGAAGAAAGAGACCAAGAAGCTCCTCGAACTCGAGAAGGATCTCCAGACGGCCGTAATTGGCCAGGACCGCGCCTGCGAAGTTGTCGCCCGTGTACTTCGTCGTTCCCGCGCTGACTTAAAGGATCCGCGTCGGCCGATTGGCTCTTTCCTCTTCCTCGGCCCGACCGGTGTCGGCAAGACGCTGCTGGCCCGCTCGCTCGCGGAACGCATGTTCGGCGAAACGGAAGCGGTCATCCAGATCGACATGTCGGAGTACATGGAAAAGTTCACCGTTTCCCGTCTCATCGGTTCGCCTCCTGGCTATGTCGGACACGACGAGGGGGGCCAGCTCACGGAGGCCGTGCGCCGCAAGCCTTACTCGGTCGTGCTCTTCGATGAAATTGAGAAGGCCCACCCAGATGTGATTCAGTTACTGTTGCAGGCCCTGGAAGACGGTCGCCTGACGGATTCGCTCGGTCGCGTCGTCGACTTCCGTAACACGATTATCATCATGACCTCGAACGTCGGGGCCGATGTACTCCAGCGCAATAACTCGGTCGGCTTCGACGTTGGTGTCGATTCAACCCGTGATTACGAAAAATTGAAGGACCGTATCATGGACGAGACCAAGCGGGCCTTTAAGCCGGAGTTCCTCAACCGCCTCACGGACATCGTCATCTTCCAGCAGCTGGCTAAGGAGCACATGACGAAGATCGTCGACATCGAGGTCGCCAAGGTGGCCAAGCGCCTGTTGGACCTCGGCGTGAAGCTTGTCGTCAATGAGGCTGCCCGTGCCTACCTCGTCGATAACGGTTGGGATGAGAAATACGGCGCTCGCCCGTTGCGTCGCGCCGTGGAGCGCCTCTTGGAGGATCCGCTTGCCGAATCTATTCTCCGGGCTGACTACCACAAGGAGGAGCCAGTCATTGTTTCCGTGGGCGAGAAGGGCTTGGTCTTTACGCAGAAGAAGAGTGGCGCGGATGCCGGTGCCTAAGCGATGAACCGTCCAGTCGCTGCAGGCCTCTTGGGAGGGATTGCCATCGCCCTAGGGGCCTTCGGTGCGCACGGCTTTAAGGAACGCCTGGCATTAATCCCTGAAGCCGCCGGTTGGTGGCAGACCGCGACCTTCTATCTGCTGACGCATGCCGTCGCCATTGGGGCTATAAACAGCCGGTCCGTGTGGCCCAGCCGTTTATGGATGATTGGCTCTACCATCTTCGCTGGTACGCTTTATGCCATGGCGTTGGGAGCCCCGCGGTGGTTGGGGGCGGTTACGCCCGTGGGTGGGGCGAGCCTAATCGCGGGCTGGATTATTTTAGCTTGGTCTGCTCGTCAGGAATCCTGACTTGCCGAAAGTCGGTTGACCCGAGACGGTGAGGCATGGCGGACCCATTCACTTATCACGATGATGGCGGTGAAGAACTCGAGCCAGCCGAGCGCGAAGTGGTCTGCCGATATTATCTCGAAGCAGGCCCGAAGCATACGGAGTTTGTGACGCAGTTCCTCGGCCCGAGCGAATGCCGGAAATTTGACGTGCTTTGGGAGGAATCCGACATGACGGAGGAAGTAGCCGTCGCGGTCGCTTGGCTACCTCGTGGCCAGCTGGAAGGCTTTGAATTATGGCAGGCTCTCGCGCTAGCCTTCTGGAACATCAAGAAGGAAGGCGAGTACTGGGATAACCACGATTGTGTCGAGGTCATCGACCGCGAAGACACCTTGATCCCCGCCGAGGCGTTCAGGGCGGTGCTCACGGCGGTTTGGGCCCCTGAGTCGCAGGAGGATAACTAAAAGGCTGACGAGGGACGTAGGGAGGTTAAGCCTGCGGGTATGACTTCCTGCCTTGGTCCGGCGTTTTCGAAATAATCTTATCTCATGAAAACTCAGTCAATCGGTCAGACTTCATTGCAATCTAGTCGGCTCGCCTATGGCTGCTGGCGCATCGCCACGCAAGGCGAGGTGGCAGCCGACTACGCGACGGCCAAGGCGGCCATCTTTGCGGCCGTCGATGCCGGCTACACGCTCTTCGACCACGCTGATATCTACTGCGACGGGGAAGCCGAGCGCGTCTTCGGTCGTATCCTCCACGAAAATCCTACTTTACGCGCCGGCATGACCATCGCCACGAAAGGCGGGATCCGCTTTAAGCATCGTCCGGCAGGTGCTCCCGTCCGTTATGATTTCTCGCGCCAGCATCTTATCAGTCAGGCGGAACTTTCGTTGAAGCAGCTGGGAGTGGAGTGTATCGATCTCCTCCACCTCCATCGCCCGGATTATCTCATGGATGCGGAGGAAGTCGCGGGTGCGTTCACGGCGCTCCGTCAGGCCGGGAAAGTCCGCGAATTCGGCGTCAGCAACTTCAGTCCCTCGCAGTTCTCGCTCCTTCAGTCGCGGTTATCCTTCCCGCTGGCTGTTAACCAGGTCGAGGTGAGTCTCGTGCAATTATACGCGCTGCATGATGGCACGCTGGACCAGTGCCAGCAGTTGAAAGTCACGCCGCTGGCCTGGAGTCCACTGGGGGCTGGATTGCTGGGTGCGGGAGGAAAGGACCTCTTGCCCGGACAAGCCCATTACAACCCCGCCTGCGTCTTGCCGGTGCTGGACCGCATCGCCCAAGAACGCGGTCTCCCACGTGAGGTGATTGCCCTAGCCTGGTTGCTTAAGCACCCCGCCCGGATGATCCCCATCGTTGGAAGCACGAATCCGGCCCGAATTAAGCTTCTAGTGCAGGCTGATCAGCTCGAATTGACCCGGGAGGAGTGGTATCACCTCGTGACGGTCGCGCGTGGCGCCGAGATGCCTTAAGGTCGGTCGCTTGACCCCGGGCTACCCATGGATTGAATGATGTCATGTTCCGCACCGCTTTAATTCTTACCCTTCTTATGACTGCACTCTCCGCGGCTGAGCCTGCCCCCGGTTTGCTCGGTGTTCCCGTAAAAGACATCGACGGCAAAGACGTCACGCTCGGTGCGGTCAAGGGCGGCAAGGTCTGGCTGGTGGTCAACGTTGCCAGCGAGTGCGGTTATACCCGTCAATATGCTGGCCTGCAGTCCCTTTACGACGCGAATAAATCCAAAGGGCTCGTCGTCGCTGGCTTCCCTTGTAATGATTTCGGCGGGCAGGAGCCCGGCACGGATAAGGCCATCAAGAAATTCTGTAAGACAAGTTTCAATGTCACTTTCCCGATGTACGCCAAAGTGAAGATTAAGGGCGATAAGCCCCACCCGCTTTTCGAAAAGATGATGAGTAAGGCGGAAGGCTTCCCTGGTCCGGTCGGTTGGAACTTTAATAAATTCCTTATCGGTGCAGACGGTAAGCTGATCGCCCGTTTCGCCTCTGATACCGAGCCCGATTCGGACGAGCTTCAGAAAGCCATCGATAAGGCTTTAAAGTAAGACGGACTGCTGGGCTCCAGCGTGCTGCTCGACGAACGGGCTTAAGTTTACGCGGGTCCGGCGAAGCGAAGCGATTCGACGACTTTTCCGCCGACGAGGTGCTCGGTAATGATACGGTCGAGGTTCTTGGGGGTGCAGTGGCGGTACCAGATGCCGTCTGGGTAGATGACAGCGACGGGACCCTCGACGCACACGCGCAAGCAATCTGCCTTGGTTCGCTGGATGCCGCCTTTCTCGGAGAGGCCGAGTTGCTTCAGGCGCGTCTTAAGGTGCTCCCACGATTTCGCAGCTTGTTCACCTCCGCAGCACGCCTGCTCCGTGGACTTCACACAGAGGAAGATATGTCGATGCGTGGCGCCTAGACCCAGCGCTTCGGCAACGCGGGCGGCGTCATTGTTCATTCGAACCGGGGGATCAGACCGTCCTGCTCGAGCTTCAGGAATAGCTCACGGCTGAACCAGGCATCATTCGCGGCATACTGAATCTGGCGTTCATCAAGCGGTTTGGCCCAGTTGGAAGTCTGGACCTTTTTGGACTTCTTCATCTGCAGGCGCAGGAAGTGGGCGGCGAGCGCCTGTAGGCCGGTGTTTACCAGGCCGGTCTTTTTCGTGTGGTCTGCGATATCGATGAAGCCGCGGTCATCAAAAGGCGCACGGGCTCGCAGGTTCTTGACGTCATCGCGGACGGCGACGCCCACCTTAGCCTGGCGATCGTTGCAAAGCACGGGGAAGGCGAGAGGGATGCCGCCACAATGATCGAGGCGGAAGACAAAGATATGGTGTTCGCCCGCCAGCTGCAGGATTGAAGGCAGGTTGTATTCCCCGCGGGTATGCGACGGCTTGGTTTCGGTGTCGAAGCCGAGGACGCGATCACGAGCGAGTGAGGCAATGGCTTTCGCCGCATCTCGTTCGGATTCGATGAGTTCAATGGGTCCCGTCCATTCACCGACGGGAAGGGATTCGATGAAATCTTTCTCGATGCGAAGGCCGCCCTGGTTCCGGCCTCCTGGGGCTTCAGGCAGGGCTTCGGCGCCTGGTTGGGAGGCTTCTGGGTTGTTTTCGGACTCTTCCACGACCGAAAGGCAAAGCAGCCGCCGTCCATTGGCAACCAGAGACTCCCGGTGGCGGGAAAAAAGCGTTGACCGTGCCCGTGCGGGGACCTTTGTTTAACTTCCCATTTAACGGGGCCTTAGCTCAGCTGGTAGAGCGCTTGCATGGCATGCAAGAGGTCGTCGGTTCAAGCCCGATAGGCTCCACCATTCAAAACGGCCGTCTTCCTCCGGGAAGGCGGCCGGTCTCTTTGCCGCAGGTTCTGCAGGCTCTCAGCGCAGCGGCAACTGATTGAGCAGCGTTCGGCAGTCGGACTGCAGGCGGGCCTCGAGCGTCGACGTATCACGGCTGACCTTCTCAATCGATTCGATGGCGATCCCTAGGGCTTTCTTAAAGACGAGGATCTCTCCCTTACTGGCTTTTGCTTCGGGCTTCTCGGCCAGTTCGCCGGCGATCGTCTCGTATTTGCGCATGGCGGTCAGGATGATTTTTCGATCTTCCGACGAGCGGCGCAGCATCATCCAGACGGGTTTACCCTTGGTGCCACCTTCGGCGAGCATGCGTAGATAGCCGATCGCGTTGAAGGGCTTGGCGTCTTCGGCGAAGTCTTTTTTGGCCGCCGTTTCTTTTTCAAGATTATCAGGGTTGCGACTACTGGCCTTGGTCTCCCCGCCTTTGGTCTTGGCGGCGGTGGCCACGGTTTTCCGCGGTTTGGTGGTTTTTTCGGGCTTCTCCTTTTCCTCCATCGGGGTCTCTACTTTGGCGATGGCCTCGGTCTTGGAGGCAATCTTGCTGGCCTTCTTGAGGTCCTCATAGCCAGTCCAGAATAAGGTTTCTTCGAGCTGGAATTCCTTGCAGACGATTTCGATTTTTTCGATGGGCATACCTTTGAGCCCTTCCTGGAGGGCGATGGTGCAGTTTTTGACCAAGGTCTTGTAGTCTACTGCTGTCATTTCTACCGCGAAGGGGTCCACTTCAGCGTCCTTCTTGGACATCTTTTTATCCTCGGACGGAGGGGCCATGAGGAGTTCGCGCTCCGCCCAGATTTTCGGGTTGTTCTTCTTGACCCAATCCTGGTCGAGATCTTCCCACTTATAGGAAATAAGGGCGTCTTTGTCCGCCAGTTTCACCATGATAGTGGTCTCGTCTTGGGTGATGTATTCGAAAGTTACCACGGTGGCGTTACCGGCTTTGCGGAGCTGGACGGTCTCGGCCAGAGCCGGAAGGCACGTTAGGCAAAGCAGGGCTGCGACAAGAAAACGAACGGGGTGCACGTGTGTATTTTAGGTGAGGCGGAGTCCTGTCCGCAAATCTAGAACACCGGGGCGGGTGGCTGGTTGCGGTAAATAAACAAAAAGACCGCCTAAAGGCGGTCTTTTAAGTCCTGTGCCTGGCCGCTTACTTGCCGGACTTGGCTTGGAACTTCGGGAGCAGGTAGTTCGCGCAGGAATCCAGCGAGGCCAATTGGACGTAATCGGCTTCAGGGACCTCGATGCCGTGCTTCTTGCGAAGCTCCATGACGATATCGAGGAAGTCCATGGAGTCGAGGGACAGCTGATCACGGAGGCGAACTTCCGCTTTAACAGTGGTCAGGTCCTCGTCCGGCGCGATGTCGGCGATAATGTCGAGAACGACCTGCTTGATGTCTTCCTTGGTCATGTTGTCAGGGCTTGTTTCAAACGCCCAAAGCCTGTCAGGCAACCCCATATTTCTTAACAATGAGGGCGGAATTGATTCCTAGCATCCCGAAAGAGTTATTTAGAATGGCATTTACCCGCTCAACTTTGACTGGCTGGTTGATTACGAGGCCCGGCATGGCGCATTCAGGGTCTAATTCGTCGATATTGATGGTGGGGTGGACCCAGCCGTCATCGAACGAGGGGAGATTGCCAGCCAGCTCCAAGGCTCCAGCCGCACCCATACAATGTCCGATAAAGCTCTTCGTATTATTGATTTTGGTGTCAGGGCAGTCGGTGAAGACCGCCCGCAGGGCCGTACACTCCTGGATGTCCCCGAGCGCGGTGGCGGTGGCGTGGGTGGAGACGATTTGGATATCCTGAGGCTTCATCCCGGCCCGCTTGAGGGCCATGCGAACGCATTCCGTCTGGCGCTCTGGGTTAGGCAGTACGGCGTCGGTGGCATCAGAGTTGATACACCATCCGGCGATCTCGGCGATAATGCGGGCGCCTCGGGCAAGGGCATCATCTAGTCGTTCTAGGACGTAGATGGCTCCGCCTTCGGAAATAACGATGCCGTTGCGATTCTTGTCAAAGGGGCGGGATGCTTTCGTGGGATCCTCATGGGCGCCCAGTGCCCCTTGGTTCTTGAAGCCGGCAAAGATCCCGAAGGTGTGGATGGATTCGGAGACACCACCGGCAAAGGCGATGTCTACTTCGCCGAGCTGGAGCATCTGGGCGGCTTGGATGAGGCCGGCGTTACCAGCGGCACAGGCGGCTCCGATGGTGTAATGAGGGCCCGTGATGCCCATGTTCATCGTCACTTCCCCGGCGGGGTTATTCGCCACCGTGCGCGGGTTGTGGTGATGTGTCCAATACTTGGTGTCGTTGCCGAACTGCGAGATATTGTGAATTTCGTTCTCGGTCTCGACGTTACCGTGTTCGGTGATGCCGAGGTAGACGCCGACGCGCGATTTATCGACCTTATCCCAGTCGAGGCCGGAATCGCCGAGGGCTTCGCGGGAGCAGTAGATGGAGATGGAGCCGACGCGCGTGCCAATCCGAATTTCTTTCCGCTTCTGCCATTTGGTGGCATCGAAGTCGCAAACGCCAGCGGGATGGCGGCCCATGTGGCGGACGTCGATAACGGCGATTCTCGCCTTGCCTGCCAAGAGGTTGGCGCGGAACTCGGCGAGCGAGTTGCCGTTGGGGGCGGTAAGGCCCAGGCCGGTGATGACAATGCGGGGCTTGGAGGACATCTGACAGGCTTCCATCAAGCGTCCGTCGGGCATGAAGTCAAACCCCGCTCCCCGCTTGCCCTTGCCAAGTGGGGCGGGCCTGTTTTCGATATCGGTCGATGTCCCAGCCACTGAAGTGCTCGCTCTGCGAGGAGGCCGCTACGGTCCACCTCTCTCAGGTCGTCCATGGAAAGGTCACCAAGGTCCATCTTTGCGAGGCCTGTGCCCAGAAGGGTGGGGCGACGGATCCGGCGGTATTTCAGCTGGCGGATGCACTTACATCCTCCGTCATGGCGGCTCCTGCAATTACTTGCCCTAAGTGTGGCTTCACCGACATCGACTTCCGCAAGCGCGGCCGGCTGGGTTGCCCCTCCTGCTGGGAGGTCTTTGGCGAAGTCCTGGGCGGATTGCTGACGAAGGTCCAGCACGAGCCCGAGCACGTCGGCCGGGCGCCGGCGGGCATCCTTCCAGCCGGCCAGCTTCGCCGCCGGCTGGAAGCGGCTCGCCGCGAGATGGAGCGGGCCGTCACTTCCGAGGATTTTGAAGTCGCGGCTCGTTTACGCGATGAGATCTCAACGCTCGAACAACAGCTCACCCCTTCCTGAACATGTCCGTCCAAGACATCCTTGATGCCGAGAGCGAGCTCACTCACCTGCTGGGTGCCCAGCAGGCGGTGGTCCTCAGCACGCGTATTCGCTTGGCCCGCAATCTCGACGGCATGCCTTTCCCGGGGTGGGCCAAGGTTCCTCAGCGCAAGGAGATCTCCGAGCGATGTGTCGATGCTCTGACGGAGTTGCCAAAGTTTCGCCGCGGCCACGTGCTACGCATGACCGAACTACAGGATCGCGAGCGTGCGGTGCTGGTGGAGCGCCATCTGGTCTCCAAGGAGCTTGCTTCTGGTAAGACCGGCGCGGCGGTTATCAGTCGCGACCAGACCGTCTCCGTGATGATCAACGAAGAAGACCACCTCCGTATCCAGGTCGTGAAGGCGGGCTGGCATCTCCGTGGGACGTGGCATATCGCCGAACAGTTGGATGATGATCTCGGCGCCCGCCTGAAGATGGCTTTTTCGGAGCGCCTGGGTTACCTCACCGCCTGTCCCACCAATGTTGGCACGGGCTTGCGTGCCTCCGCCATGGTGCATCTCCCCGGGCTCTGCCTGGCTGGACATATGGATAAGGTGTCGCGCGCGCTTAATCAGGACGGGCTCGCCGTGCGCGGCTGGCTCGGCGAGGGCACGGAGGCGGCCGGGAATATTTTCCAGATTTCGAATCAGCAGACGCTGGGTCTTTCCGAGGATGCGATCCTCAAGCACCTTGGTGGCTGGATTAAGAATGTCGTGGAGCAGGAGTGGAACGCCCGGCGTAAACTCGCCAAAGACGAAGGCGAGCGTTTCTCCGATCGCCTCGCACGCTCTTATGGCATCCTTCGGCACGCCCGTTTGCTCACGAGTGCTGAGTCGATGAACATGCTTTCGCATCTGCGTCTGGCCTGCGACATGGGCTGCCTGCCCGAGGGGCATCGTCATATCGTCGACCGTCTCATGATCGAAGGCCAGCCCGCCCATGTGCAGGCTCGCGCCGGGGAGGAGCTGGATAGTGACGGACGCGATCGCCGACGGGCTGCCGTGGTGCGCGAGGCGCTCCGCGACTTCCCGGAAGTGACCGCGCCGACGGCTTAGTCGGCCTTCGGCTTATTCTCGCGGTCCTTGCGGGATAACTCGTCCAGCATGGCCTGCACGCGGGCGACTCCGCCCGTAATGTCATCTTCGACAAACAATATTTCTGGCGTGTGCTTCATCTGCAGGATGCCGCCTACGGTCGCCCGGATCTCGTTGCGCACTCGCTTGAGCAGGGCGCGGGCCGCCTTGTGAGCGACGTCATCGCCGGCAACGGCGAAGCCGACTCGGCACTGCCGCAGGTCTGGCGAGACGCTGGCGGTCGTGATGGTAATCAGGGCGGCCTCGGTGGCCCAGCCTTGCCGCAGTGAGGAGGAGACCTCCCGCTGGATAAGTTCGGCCACCCGGAGCTGACGCTGAGACATGAGTCTTAGAGGGACGGGCGCGTCTGCAGCATCTCGATGGCTTCGATGATGTCGCCCGGCTGGTACTCATCGTATCCACCGAGCTTAATGCCGCATTCGAAGCCGGCTTTGACCTCGGAGGCGTCGTCCTTGAAGCGGCGCAGGGTTTCGACTGGGCCGTTGTGGATGATCTTGCCCCCACGCACCACGCGAGCCTTGGCGGCGCGGCGAATGAGGCCTTCGGTGACCATGCAACCAGCGACTTTGTGCTCCTTGCCGAGAGGGAAGACGGCGCGCACTTCGGCAGCTCCGAGCTTGTTCTCGCGGACTTCTGGATCGAGGAGTTCCGTCATGGCTTCCTTTACGAGTGTGATCAACTCGTAGATGATGTCATGGGTGATGAGGCGGACGCCGGTACGCTTGAGCTGCGGCTGGACGCCGGTTTCAAGTTTGGTGTCGAAAGCCACGATGATGGCCTTGGCGGCTTCGGCTAGGGCGACGTCGCCTTGCGTGACTGGACCGACGGTGCCGCCAACAACTTCGAGGCGAACCTTGTTAGATTTGATTTCGACGAGGCAACCTTCGAGGGCCTCGAGGGTGCCGTTGACGTCGGCCTTGAGCAGCACGCGAAGAATCTTCTCCTTGTCCTGCGCGAGGGCGGCCATCAGGCGTTCGAGATCCGACATGCCAGGGCGGGCGCCGGTATTGGGCGCCTGCTGGATGGCTTCGGCGGCGCGACGAGCGACGAGGGCTGCTTCTTCGGCAATCTCGCGGGCTTCGCGGTCATTCTTAACGGTCTTGAATTTGGTGCCAGGAGCAGGGACGGCATCCCAGCCGAGGACGAGCGCGGGCGAACCCGGCGACGCGGAAGGAAGGCGATTACCGCGCTCATCCATCAAGGCGCGGACTTTGCACCACGTCTCGCCGCAGACGAAAGAGTCGCCAGGCTTGAGGGTGCCTTTCTGCACGATGACGGTGGCGGTCGGGCCGCGACCGGTTTCCATCTGAGACTCGATGACGACACCCTGGGCAGGGCACTTCGCATTGGCCTTGAGGTCGAGCACTTCGGATTGCAGGAGGATGGACTCAAGGAGCTCGGTCATGCCGGTTCCTTTGAGGGCGGATACGGGGCTGGTGATGGTCTCGCCACCCCAGTCTTCCGGGGTGATGCCGCGCTGCTGCATCTGTTGTTTCACGCGGTCGATGTTGGCGCCTTTGGAGTCTACCTTATTGATGGCCGCAACAATCGCGCTGGCATGCTTCTGGGCAAACTTCAGGGCTTCTTCGGTCTGCGGCATGAAGCCGTCATCCGCTGCCACGACGAGCACGGCGATATCGGTGACGGAGGCGCCGCGTTCGCGCATCTTGGCGAATGCCGCGTGGCCGGGCGTATCGAGGAAGGTGACGGTACGGCCCTTGTATTCGGGCTTCTCGCCTTGGTACGCGACAGAGTAGGCACCGATGTGCTGCGTAATCCCGCCTGCTTCGCCCGAGACGACGTTGGTCTTGCGGAAGAAGTCGAGCAGGGTGGTTTTGCCGTGGTCGACGTGGCCGAGTACGCAGACAACGGGCGGACGCTGGGTCATGAGCGCCGGATCGTCTTCGGAAGGCTTCTCAACCTTTTTGACGGGCTGGGCTCCTTCGCCGCGGTGGCGAATTTCCAAAGTGTAGCCATGGCGCTCCGCAACCTTACGGGCGTCTGCCTCTTCGATGACTGAAGAAACGCTAACAACCTTATTCAATTCCATCAGATTACCGATGACCTGGAAGGGCTTGAGATTGAGGGCGATCGCGAAGTCACGTACCACAATCGGCGGGCGTACCGTGATGGCACCCTTGCTTCCCGGTGCGGCCTGATTGCTGGTTGCCGCGGGGCGATTCACGATTGGCGCGATGGGCGGGCGGACAAGCGGGGGAATATTGCCTGGGCGGGCTGGGGTGGGTGGCGGCGTGCTAATGACGACCGGGGGAAGGTCCTGCTTCGAAGTCGTCGGCGTAATCGGAGCAATCGGACGGACCGGGGGAGTAGCGGGCGGACGGACCGAAGGCGCCGGACTGGGCAAAATGGTTGGGCGAGGCGGCAGGCTGACCGGAGTCGGCGAATTGGGCTTAGCCACCGGGGTAGCGGAGGAGACGGGCTTCACCGCTTCGGGGGCCTTCGCGACTTCGATGACTGGCTTTACGGGCTC
>CALQLO010000015.1 GCA_943331445.1 Akkermansia muciniphila | reverse complement strand
TGGGCTGGCGTTAAATGGTGGCCTGAGTCGGAATCGAACCAACGACACGACGCTCTTCAGGCGTCTGCTCTACCAACTGAGCTATCAGGCCAATTAACTGGACGTTCAGAAGGACAAAGCCCCCCTCCCCTGTCAATCCGACAAGGAAGAGAGGCTTAAAAAGACGGTCAGAAGCTGAATTTCCAAGGGGCCAGGCGTCGCTCCACCTCGGCGATAACTTCGGCTTCACCCGCCTCACCCTTATCGGAAACAAAGGTCACAGAGAAGCGCACGAACGAGCCGCAATCATCCCAGGGTACGGTGGAAATGAGGTGCTCGGTAATCATCCACTGCGAGAAGGCTTCACCGGAATCGAAGCTCACTGAGCCGGACGGGCCGGTGGCAGACTTCGGGGCTGGCATGTAGAGGAAGAAACCAGCGCCGGGCTTGCGCACCTGGAATCCGAGTTTGGCGAGCACCCCGACCAGCTTGTCCATGCGGCGGGAATACTTTGCGGCGATGGCCTTCGGAATCGAGACCTCGTCAAGACCGGCGGCGCCGGCTTTCTGGATGCCGAGGAACTGACCGGAGTCAGAATTGTCCTTCACGTCGCCATAAGCACGGACGAGCAGCGCGTTGCCGGCGACAAAGCCAATGCGCCAGCCAGTCATATTGTGGCTCTTGGAAAGCGAGTGCAACTCGAGGGCGACATCTTTGGCACCGGGAATCTGGAGAATAGAGACCTGCTCCG
Organism: Akkermansia muciniphila; assembly: GCA_943331445.1. Classification (GTDB taxonomy): domain Bacteria; phylum Verrucomicrobiota; class Verrucomicrobiia; order Opitutales; family UBA953; genus UBA953. Next base: position 44,034 of record CALQLO010000015.1, on the reverse strand, counting down.
AGCCGAAATGCAGCGAGCCGTAGGCGGCATCCTGGATGACGACGAGGTTGTGCTGCTTGGCGAACGCGACGACTTCCTCGAAGAACTTGCGCGTGGCGACAGCCCCAGTGGGGTTATTCGGGTAATTCAGGACGAGCACCTTGGCCTTGGCCAAGATCTCGGCTGGAATTGACTTCAGGTCCGGCAGGAAGGCGTTCTCGGCGGTGAGCTTCAGGTTATGCACGAGGCCGCCGTAGTATTTGGCGTGGGTGCCGAAGACAGGGTAACCGGGCACGGTCATCAGCACATAGTCACCAGGATTAATCAGGCAGCCCGGCAGGATTGAGAGCGCGGCCTTGGAGCCGATCGAGTGGAGCACTTCCGTGTCCGCATCAACGGTTACGCCAAAGAGATTCTGCATGTAGCGCGCCGCGGCCTGCTTGAAGTCCGCGCCACCGTTATCGGCGTAGCCACGATTCTCCGGCTTGGCGACTTCGGTCTGCAGCGCCTTCACCACCATCGGGAAAGCCATCTCGTCGGGCTCACCGACGCCGAGGTCGATCAGGGCGACATCCGGCTTGGCCTTCTTGGCGGCAGCCTTGGCGCGCTTAATCTTCTCGAACTTATAAATGGCAGTCGATTTGCCGTAATTGGCTCCGCCGATACGTTCGGCGAAAAGCTGCTGGATGTAGGACTCGGACATGGCGGTAAGGCCTTGAAAAAGAGGGGCAAGACGGCCGATGGCAAGCGGACTCCGCACCCAGCCTTGCCTAGGCCAAACTCTGGCCAATATTAGCGTCATGGAACCGGCCCCAGCGCAGCCAAGAAACATAGGGCGATCTATCTTGCTCGCCATCCTCTGCACGACCATCGGGGCGCTGAGCGCCGAGGCCACGCTGCCCGAGATCAAGGGCTGGTACGCTGGGCTGACCAAGCCGTGGTTTAATCCGCCGAACTGGGTCTTCGGGCCCGTCTGGCTAATGATTTATGTCTGGATGGCCCTAGACGCCTCCGCCGCCTGGGATAACCGAGCCGCCCGCCGGACATTCTTCATCATCCTGCCGGTGAATGCGCTCTGGTCCCTGCTCTTCTTCGGACTGCACCGACCCGATCTCGCGCTGATCGATGTACTCATCTATCTCATCTTGCTCATCATCTGGATTCGCCAGCTCTGGCCACTCCACCGCGACCACGCCAAGCTTCAAGTCATCCACCTACTCTGGGTCAGCTTCGCCACCGTGCTCAACGCGAGCATCTGGTGGCTTAATAAATAAAAAGGCCCCGGAAACCGGGGCCTTGGTAACGGACTGGCGGGCGCCTTAGTCGGCGAGCTTGGTCCAGCGGGCGTTGCCTTTCGAAGACTTCACCGCGGCTTCAATGAAAGCCATGCCGGTCACGCCATCGTCAATCGACGGGAAGTCGTAGCCAGCCTTAGGAGCCTTGCGGCCTTCAAGACGATCAGTGATGGCTTCAGCGGCGGCGCGATAGATGTTCGCGAACGCTTCGATAAAGGCCTCAGGATGGCCGAAGGGTGTGCGGCTAAACTTCTTGCAGGCGTCGCCGTTGTAAGAGTTCCCGCGACGGTGGGTCTGGCGCGGCTGATCGAGGTATTTCACGATCAACTCATTCGGATGTTCTTGGTGCCACTCGAGCGAAGCGAGGGTGCCGTAGACACGGATATTGAGATTATTCTCATCACCGGTGGAAATCTGCGAGGCGTGCAGGACGCCCTTGGCGCCACCTTTATAACGCACGAGCATATTGGCGTCATCATCAAGCAAGCGGCCAGGAATGAAGGTACTGAGGTCGGCGGCGATTTCCTTAATTTCAAGGCCAGTGACGTAATGGACGAGATTCTCGGCATGCGTGCCAATATCGCCGACGCAGTTCGAGACGCCGGAGCAGTTCGGGTCCATACGCCAGTTGGCGATCTTCTGGATTTTCCCAGACTGCAACGCGCCGATACCGTAACCCTGAGGGTATTCGACGAGGACCTTGTTGATCTTGCCGAGCTTACCGGCAGCCACGAAGTCACGGGCTTCCTTGACCATCGGATAACCGGTGTAGTTGTGCAGCAAGGCAAAGACCAAGCCGCTCTTCTTAACGATAGCCTTGAGTTTCTTCCCTTCAGCGAGGGAGAACGCGAGGGGCTTCTCGCAAATCACATGGATGCCTGCCTCAAGGAAGGCCTTGGCGACGGGGTAATGCAAGTCGTTGCGGGCGACGATGGAGACGAAGTCGATCCGATCGCCGAGCGGGCGCTTCGCCTCGGCCTTGGCCATCTCGGCGTACGAACCGTACACGCGCGCTGGGTCGAGGTTGAGGTCCTGACCGGAGAGCTTGGATTTCTCGGGATCCGAGGAGAAAGCGCCTGCCACGAGGTCGATTTTTCCGTCGAGGGCCGCGGCCATGCGATGCACGCCGCCGATGAAAGCGCCGCGACCGCCACCAACCATGCCCATCCGGAGTTTACGATTAAGAGATGCCATAGGAGTAGAGAGTAATCAGAGGGAGACGGGCTTACCGCTCTTCGCGGAAGCGTAGATAGCGTCGATAACCTGCATCAGGCGGTAGGCCTGCTCTGGGGTATTGAGGGGTTTGGCGCGGCCTTCGATGGCCTCGATGAAGTTCGCGGCGGAGGCGATGCGGCCCATGTCTTCGCACGCAGGCGTGACGATGGAGCGGTTCACGCTATTGCCGTTTTCCTGCACGTAGAGTTCGCACGTATCAATCGCGGTATTGTCGAGGCCATCGATGCCGAAGAGGCGCTCAACCTTACCGCCAGCCTTGGTGCCTTGGAAGACAACGGAGACTTCCTCGCGCTTGATCATCTCAGCCCAGGAAACCTGCAAGGTCAGCACCTGGCCGGTCTTGAAGGTCACAAAGCCATGGGCGGCGTTCTCAACGTCGGTGACGCCACCGACGCGATCAGGAATACCCCAAGGGCCCTTGAAGGACTTGTCTTGGATGAAGTCGTTGAAGGTCTGGCCGAGCACGTGGGCTGGCTCAGGGTAGCCCATGAAATACATCGCGAGGTCGACCATGTGCAGCAAGTCGATGAGGGGGCCGCCACCAGAGAGCTCCTTGGTCGTAAACCAGCCGCCGAAGCCCGGAATGCCGGTGCGGCGAATCCACTTCGCCTGGGCGGAGTTGATCTTACCGACCTGACCCTGCTCGACGTACTTGATCATCGCCTGGGATTCAGGGCGGGCACGATTATTGAAATTAAACATCACGTGCTTACCAGATTTCTTGGAAGCAGTGATGATTTCGAGCACCTCGGGGGCGCTCAGCGCCGGAGGCTTCTCGCAGAATACATGCTTACCAGCCTCGAGGCACTGGATCGCCAAGGAGGCGTGGAACTTGTTCGGGACAATGACACTCACGGCGTCCAATTCCTTGTGCGCCGCGAGCATGGCTTCGACGGACTCGTAAGAGTGCTTGATGCCATGCTTTTCGGCGGCCTTCTTGGCGGCTCCGGGTGCTGGATCGGCGACCGCGATGATTTCCGCGCCAGCCTGCTTGAAGCCGGCGGCGTGGTATTGAAGCATGCCACCTGCGCCGATGACGCCTACTTTAGTTGCCATGATATGTGTAGAGTGAGAGGTGATTACTTGCCCTGCGCGGACTTGTCGAAAGCGGCGTCGAAGGCGACTTTGTTGGTCGGGAAGGAGAGCTTCTTGACGTAAGCAGCGGATTCAGCGGCTCCGAAGAAGCGATCCATCCGACCATCTTCCCACTCAACGGAAAGCGGTCCGTCGTAGCCAACATCATTAAGGGCAACAATGACGTCCTCAAAGCGAATATCGCCGCGGCCGACGGAGCGGAAATCCCAAGCGCGACGGGCGTCGCAGAAATCCGTGTGACCACCAAAGACGCCGACGGTGCCATCGCCGTGACCCCACCAGACGTCCTTCATGTGGGCGTGGTGGATCTGCTTGCCGAAGGTGCGGATGAATTTCACGTAATCGACGCCCTGGTAGCCGAGGTGGCTGGGGTCGTAGTTGAAGCCAAAGCGCTTGTGATTACCGACCGCATCGAGGGCGCGCTGAGCGGAAGCGATGTCGAAGGCGATTTCGGTCGGGTGCACTTCGAGGCCGAAGTAGACGTCGTTCTTTTCGAAGACCTCGAGGATGGGCTTCCAGCGCTTGGCGAAATCATCATAGCCCTTCTGCAGGTAAGCCTGATTGGTGGGCGGGAACGCGTAGATGGCGTGCCAGATTGAAGAACCGGTGAAACCGTTAACCACGGTCTTGCCGGTGCCCTTCGGTTTATTGGCCATATAGGCCTTACCGGCATCAAAGAACTTGCGGGCGGCCTGAGCCGTCAGCGCCATCTCGGCGCAAGCACGCTGGCGGACGCCTTCCGGATTACCATCACCCCAGACATGGGCCGGCAGAATGCACTGATGGCGTTCATCGATATTATCGCAGGTGGCCTGACCGACGAGGTGCGCGGAAATAGCCCAGCAGCCGAGGTCATGCTTCTTGAGCATTTCCCAAATGGACTCCACGTAGCCCTTTTCGTTGACGGCACGCGAGACGTCGAAGTGATCACCCCAACAGGCGAGTTCGACCCCTTCGTAACCCATGGCTTTCACCTTGGGGAGGAGTTCGGCGATTTTGAGGTCGGCCCACTGGCCGGTGAAGAGGGTAACGGGGCGCTGTGACATAGGGATGGGGGTGAGCCCCCTATGTCAGCCAATCACGCCCCTTTGTTCAAGTGGGCAATGCTCACAGTCCCCAAAATATGCTTATCGCGACAGGGCTTGGCCGAGTTCGGCCTCGAGCTTGTCGTAGGCCGCCCGGAGGGCTGGGTCAGGCTGAACAACGCCTGGGGCTGGAGCACAGAAAACCTTCTCCAAATCAGCCATTTTTGACCCACAAGCGCCTTCGGCCGCCCGGAGGGCGGCACCTAACGCTGCGGAGTCCGAAACCGCCAAACGGAGCACCGGGGCGCCAAAAACATCGGCGAAAATCTTGGCTACGGAGGGGTTCTCGGAGGCGCCGCCCGTTAAAAGCAGCTGGGTCGTCGGAGTGCCCACCCAGCGGCTATGGAAGCGTAGGCTGAGTGCCTGGCCTTCGACGGCCGCACGCGGGAGCGAGCCCTTCGTCGCAGGCACGCCCAAGGCGATACGACCAGCTGGCCGGCGTGGCGTAATCTCCGGCTCTTCCATCGGCAACACTGCCGAAACGGCCGCGGGGGCCGCATCAACGGCCGCGGAGAACGCCGCCCAATCACCCAAGCCACATTCGCGACGAATGGCCTCACGCGCGAGCGACCCATTGCGCACACAGACGAGACTCATACTGCCGCCGAGCGGATTACCAAACGCATGGCCGAGCCCAGCTGAGTCGGTATGGATCCCTTCAATCGCGGCGAAGAGCGTGTCACTTGTGCCGAGGCTGATGACGACCTTGCCCGGCTTCGATGCACCCATACCGACAAGGCTCGAGGGGTTATCCCCCGTGCCGATGACGACCTGACAGTGAGGCGAGAAGCCATGCCGAGAGACAAAGTAAGCCGAAATTTTCCCAGCCACTGTCGACCCAGGTCGCACGGGAGGAAGTTTGGCGGCGAGATCTGGCGCGGTCGCGGCCAGCGCTGCAGGCGACCAATCGCCCTGCCGGATATCCATCAGATTCATGCCCGCACCATCACCGGTATCAATGGCGGCATCCTTGCCCGCGAGTACCGAGGCAAAGAATGAGGAGACGAGATGGACGCGCTTGGTCAGAGCCCAAGCCGCGGCATCGTTTTTAGCGAAACGACGAATCTGGGGTCCAGTGAAACGTTGCGTGGCAACCGAGCCAGTCAAGTCGCACACCGCTTGATTGCCGCCTAGGGCAGCGGCGATTTCCGTGCACTCAGCGGAGGTGGAAGAGTCCATCCAGATCGGAGAGGTGCGGCGAGAGAGCACCGGGGCGATCTTCGCGGAGAGCGGCGTGGCCCGATTGCCATCGCTGAAGGCACCCTCATAACCCGCACCAAGATAGACACTGCCGTGTTGCTGGCCGGAGACCGCCACTGCCTCGATCTTGGAAAGATCGGTGAGTTTCGCTAGCCGATCCAGAGCGAGTTCTAGTCCATCGAGCCAGAGGAGCGGATCCGCATGCACTTCACCGCCCTGCCCGCCACGGATAAATCCTTCCGGATGTCCGCGGTCAGGAAAATCGGTGCCGAAGGCCGCACGGGCACGGGCGACCGTCGTCCCCTTCACCGTATCGAGCACGAGCGCGGTCGCGCTCTGCGTGGATAGGTCCAGACCGAGGACGATCGCCATGGCCTTAGCGGATATACTCGTTGATCAGATTCTCGAGCATCTCCTGGCGGCCGGAATCGAGGCGCGGAGGTGTGACGCCTTGAGCATAAGCGTCGAGCTGGGCGAGGGTGACCTTGCGGGACTCAATCTTCTTGCCGATGCCGCTGTCCCAGGACGAATAACGCTTGGCGACGAACTTATCCATCTTGCCGTCTTGGATGATGGCATGCGCGATTTTGAGGCCGCGAGCGAACGCATCCATCCCACCGATGTGGGCGTGGAAAAGATCGACGGGCTCGTGGGATTCGCGACGACGCTTAGCATCGAAGTTAAGGCCGCCCTTCGTGAAGCCGCCCATCTTGAGGATGCGCAGCATGATATTAGTCGTCAGGTAAAGGTCCGTCGGGAACTGGTCCGTATCCCAGCCAAGGAGCGTGTCGCCGCGATTGGCGTCGACTGAGCCGAGGGCGTCGGAGCCGATGGCGACTTCCATCTCATGCTCCATCGTGTGGCCCGCGAGGGTGGCATGGTTAGTCTCGAGGTTCAGCTTAAAGTGCTTCAGGAGGCCGTATTCACGGAGGAAGTTGAGGCAGGCCGCCGCATCCGAATCATACTGGTGGGTCGAGGGTTCGCGCGGCTTAGGTTCGATGAGGAACTGTCCCTTGAAGCCGATCTTCTTCGCGTGGTCGACCGCGAGGTGCAATAGCGCCGCAAGGTGATCCAGTTCGCGCTTCATATTAGTGTTCAGCAGGGTCGCGTAACCTTCGCGTCCGCCCCAGAATACATAACCTTCGCCGCCGAGCGCCTTAGTGGCTTCAAGCGCATGACGGACCTGGCTGGCACCATAGGCGAAAACATCGGCGTTCGGCGAGGTGCCGGCACCCTGAGCATAACGCGGATGGGAGAAGAGGCAGGCGGTGCCCCAGAGGAGCTGCTTGCCGGTGCCCTTCTGGAAAGCCTTCAGCTCCTGGGTAACGCGAGCGAGATTGGCATGCGTCTCCGCGAGGGTCTTGCCTTCGGGGGCGATGTCGCGGTCATGGAAGCAATAGAAGTCGATCTGGCACTTCTGGAGGAACTCGAAGAAGACCGGCACGCGGCGGAGTGCGTTATCGAGCGAGTCAGAACCATCATCCCAAGGCATCAGGGCGGTGCCGGCACCGAAAGGATCTGAAAGGCTGTTGCGCATGACGTGCCAATAGGCCGCCGCAAAGCGCATGTGGTCCTTCATCTTCTTCCCGCCGATCTTCTCGTTCGGGTTGTAGTGCTTAAAGGCGAACGGGTTCTTGGACTTCGATCCTTCGAACTCGATTTGGGGAACAGTAGGGAAGTGCGACATGGCTGGAGGGAGGAGTGAGTCTTCCGACTTTGGGGTTCCAGCCTGACCTGCCAAGGAAGGAATCGGTGGCGGGTATGACGAAAACGACAAAGGTGCGGTGAAGTGTTCCTTGCGGGCAGACCCTCGCCCCCTAGGGTGGAATCCATGGAGGTCGTCCACACCATTCCCGAATTACGCGCGGCGGTCGCCCGTGCCCGGGCCGCTGGCCAAACCATCGGCTTCGTGCCGACGATGGGCTGCCTGCATGAAGGACACCTCAGCCTGATACGCCGGGCCAAGCAGGAAGCCGGCTTCGTGCTCGTCTCGATTTTCGTCAATCCCACCCAGTTCGGGCCCAATGAGGATTTTAGTAAATACCCCCGGACCTTCGATGCCGACCAGGCCGGATGCGCGCAAGCGGGTGCGGATCTGATTTTCGCGCCCTCGACAGAAGCTTTCTACGCCGCGGATGCCACCACCACCGTGCAAGTGGCCGGTGTCTCCGCTGGACTCTGCGGCGAATTCCGTCCGGGACACTTCGCCGGCGTCGCCACCGTCGTTGCAATGCTCTTCAACGCCGCCCAGGCCGACGTCGCAATTTTCGGTCGCAAAGACCTGCAACAGCTAGCCGTCATTCGCCGCCTCGTGCGCGACCTACACTTCCCGGTGCGAATCATCGCACACGAGACCATCCGCGAAACCGACGGGCTCGCGATGAGTTCGCGCAACCGCTACCTAGCCACCGACGATCGAAAAAAAGCTGCCGTGATTCCGCAAGCACTGGAAGCCGCCCGCAAACTCGCCCAGTCAGGCGTCACCGATTCGGCACAACTTTGCTCCGCGGCCACCCGACTCCTTGCCGCCGAGCCCGCCGTACGCTTGCAGTACTGCGAGATCGTAGACCTTGAGAGCATGGCGAAGGTGCCGGATATCAGCAGCCGAAAATGTGCCATCGCGATCGCCTGCCATCTCGGCGCGACGCGCCTAATCGACAATCTCGACCTTTGATTAAGAGAGGCTGAGGTAAACCGCCGCCAGTAAGATGAGCGCCCCGATCAGACGGCGAGTCATGATGGCCTTGCCCACATGTTTCTCGGTATTGGAGAACCAGTGTCCGACGACCCAGACCAACGCGACGCTCCAAAGACCACGGGTATTATAGAGGACATTCGTGACCGTCACCTGACGGTATTCAGCGATACAGTAAGCGATGCCCATCGCCTGAATGGTCAGGAGTAGCCCGCCGCTAAAAGCCCACTTGACCATCGGACGCGGCATCTGGCTCAGTGGGGCGGAGAAGAATGGAATCAAAGCGAAGGACAGGAGGCCGACCGTCGCAAACATGACCGGACCAAAATGCCCGAAGCCAAAATCTTGGACCCAAAGCTGCTGCATAACATCCGTCGCCGCAAAGGCGATGGAGGCCAGAAACGCGAACACGACGCTGACTAGCAGGCGCTGTCGGTTTGCCTGCCACTCGCCGCCCAAGAGCGCCAACGCGAGCGTGGTCAAAAAAGTCGCCGCCCAGAGTTTCGGATCCAACTGCCCTTTCGCCAGAAAGACGAATAGCGCGACAAAGACCACCTTCGTCCCGAGTACGGGCGTCGCGATGGAGATGTCCCCCCGGCTGATAGCGATGAAGGTGAAGACTTGGCCGATAAAGAAAGCCGTGCCCGCGAGCACGGCGTGCGTCACATTGGTAGCGGTGAAGGGCTCGCCGCCATGCAGCAGCCAGGTTTGGAAAAGCACGGCCCCCAGCAGGTTCACGATAAAGACCACCCGCCACGGATGCCCCCCGTCCATCGCCCGTTTGAGCATCATCGCGGCAAAGGTATAGCCCAAGGCCGAGCAAAGGGGGATAATGATGGAGGCGGGCGGATGCATCAGGCAGGCCCGAACGAACCCCCTTCCCTTCCCGCTGGCGAGCCAGAACCCAAATAACCGCCTAGCTGGCCGAGGGAATCTTGCCCCCTGGAGTGCAGCGGGCACACTGCTGGCATGGGACAATTTTCTTACAAAAATGAAGCGGTCGAGCCGCACCGGAAAACTCTCTCCGAACAACTCGTCCTCGACCTACAGCATGTCGCCGACGCACCGTTGCTCGCCCTCGCCAAGCAGATTCCCGGTGGCTACATCCACCGCAAACCCTTCCTGAAGAACGCCAAGTGGCTCTTCAAGAAACGCCTCGGACACCTCGCCCAAGATGCGACGGCCATCGCTGAGCATCTCCCGTGGTACGCGGACGTGTTGAAGGTCGAGAAAGCCAAACTCATGGAGCATCTGGACGAGCTTGCCGCAGTGATCGGTGGCCCTCGGGCCGCCTTGTTGTGCATCCTTTGGAATAACCAAGCGGAGCAAAAGGACGCCGCCCTGCCGAGCGATCAACTCGCCAGACTCGCCACCCTTTCCAAGCCCCAAGCAAGCAAGCCAGACGGTAAAGCCTGGAAAACGGTGATGGCGAAGTTCAGCGGGCAAACCGACAAGACCCCGCCCGATTCAGCGGACGCCCTGGATTCCGCCGACCGCACTTTACGCCGACTCCAACAAGACCTCGCCCAAGGCAAGGCGGCCCGCGAAAATGAACTCCGCCAAGTCCGCCGCCAGCATGCGAATGAAATTGAGGCCAAAGAAATCGAGGTCCGGAAGGTGCGCGAAGAGGCCACCCGGCAAGCCCAAGAGTCATCTCAGAATCTTAGTGCCCTCGAATCATCGGTCATCGCCGCCAACGTTCGCTCCGCCAAGTCCGAGGAAGAAATCCTCCGCCTCCGCGGGGAACTCGACCGGGCCCGCGAACAGGTGGCCAAGCGGGCTCGCGAAATCGCCGAGGAATTACTCTCGGAGGAAATCCGCCCCTGGCTTGCCGATGCGCGCACCTTGAAGGCCGCGTCTGAAGAGGTCGCCAAACTCCGCCAGCTCACCACAGAGACCGTAGAAAAAGTCCGCAAGGCCCAGCGTGACGCCGACCCCTTCCTGGCGAAGGAACATGAATTACGGCAGGCGATTCCCCAGATGGAGGACATGCTCAAACTCCTCCGACGCTACCAGCGCACCGCCGGCCAGACGCTCCCCGAAGTCATCGCCCTCGAGAAACGCATCACGGAACACGTCGAGAAGGTGCGCTATGAACTCGAGAAGCGCGACCACCCTTCCGACCCCTTCCTCGAACGCATTTCCGCTAAGATCAACGTGGCAGATGCACGTGAATTAAAGTCGATTGAGAATGCCCTCGTGCTCGCCGAACAATCTGGCCTCGTCGATTCCCGCCATGCGGATCTCTACCGCCGGGACATTCATCGGCGGCGCTCCTACATCGCCGATCAAGCCTTTCACGAACATAAGCAATCCGGCCCCTTGGCCTTACTCGAACGCGCTGCGGCCACCGGCGAACCAGCCCGTTTGGCGCTAGATGCCAATAACTTCGCCTGCCTCCGCCAGGATTATCTCGGCCTCAAACTGCCGAACAAGAAAAACGCGCAAGGCGAGAGCCGCATCATGCTGGATAACGCCGCCCGCCAAAAGGTTGTGCAACTGATGGAGAAGCTGGCCGATGACGCACCGGGCTTACACGTCTGGGTGAGTTTTGACGGCCAACCCGCCACTTTGAAATCCTCCAACCCGCGCGTGAAGATCACCTTCAGCCGCGCGGGCGGCAAGGCTGACCACGACATCATGGACTTGGTCGCCAAGGATAAGACGGTCGAAGCCCCGTGGTTCGTCGTGAGTGATGACATCGAAGTGCGTGATGCCACCTCTCGAGAAGGCGCCTACATCATCTACAACGACGCGTTGATCCAGTTGTTCGTGAACCGCGGGATTAAACCTTAAAACAAAAAGGGCGCATCACCCGATGCGCCCAAATCAACAGCGGCTTGCAGTCGCTTACTTCTTCTTCGGAGCTGCCGGGGCGGCCTTCTCTTCTGGAGGCAGGACGCCGGCAAAATCCTCGGCTTTCAGGCCCTTGTGGAAGAGGTTAAAGGAGTAGTGACTGGGCTTCCACTCGACCACCGTCGTCACGTCGGCCTTAGCCGGGACGTCGAGACCCAGACCCCAGAACACACCGTTGACGAGCAAGCGGCGGAGGGATTCATCACGCAAGTCACTGGCCGAAGCCATCGTCGTAGTCAGGATGCGATTCTTGGTGCCAGCAGCATTCGGAACTTCGCGCGTCCAAGCCACAGCCATTGCCGGGGTGTTCACGCCTTGTTCCTGCTTGTCGGCGTTCTTCTTCGAGCGCTCGCTAAGCGGGTCTTCTGGATTCATGCCCTTGAGCACGAGGCCGCGGAGCAGCACCTTAACGTCGGCCGGAGGGTGAGCCTCGTAAACATCGGTGTCGGCGAAGATAACGCCAACGCCATTGAGGAGTGCGCTCTTCTCGGAGCCAGGCTCGACGGCCGTGCGAGTGGCCTCGCCCTTATGGTTACCCCAGTGGCTGATCCAAGTCTCGCCGAGGACGTTCCGACCGAAGCCGCCTTTAGCATTCCAGTTATAGGCGGCGAAAGCGCTGTCCTTAGGGATGCCGGCAAAGGCGTGCGTGCTGGTGCGAGTCGCGATGATAGGCACCCCGCGTTTCACTGCGGCATCGAACTTCGCGAGGGCAGCTTCATTCCACTTACGGAAACGGAGGCCAAGCACTAGGGCGTCGGCGGTGTCGAGGGCTTCAGGCTTACCAAGGGAAGCGCCGTTGTTCGGATTAATCACGCCATCGTCATGTGAAAAGAGCACGGTGCACTTGAAGCCGTGGCGCTCGGACAAGATGCGCGCAAGCATCGGCATCGACTCCTCGGAGCGATATTCTTCGTCGCCCGCGAGCAGCACGACATGCTTACCGGCGCCTGCACCCTTGCTGGCCGGGAATTCAAGCCAGCCGGGGCCGGAGGTGAAAGCCTCCGCGGCGACAGCCGGGAGAGCGAGGACCAGCGCAGCGAGGGCGGCCCAGAGATGGAGATGACGCTTCATGGGGGTAGAGGGCGGAGACTGAAAGCCTGCCGTCCGATTTCAAGTGTCCTATTACGACTGCACCATCATTTCCGCTCATTCCGTGTCGGCGAAGCAAAGGGATCAGGGCGCACGGTCTCGACTCTGCCGTCAGAATAAGTTGTCACCTGATTCCCAAAGGGGTCTGGGCGAGTCGTAGATCGGGACCCGTCGCTATAGTGAGTCGTGGAGCCTCCCAGCGGGTCGGGGCGCGTGGTGGCCGTCACGCCATTGCTGTAGCGCGTGTCAGAGCCTCCAAATGCATCGGGGCGGGTCGTCGCCGTGACGCCATTACTATAACGGGTGGTCGTGCCGCCCAGCGGGTCACGACGAATCGTAGCGGTCGTACCGTTATCATAACGCAGTTGCGTATCGCCCAGCAAATCAGTGCTGCGGACCGCATGGATCGGCATCTTGGACCCATTGGCAATCGGGGGAACGGCGAGAGCTGATTCCGCCGCAATGCCATGGGGCGAAGCCTCGTGCGTCTTGGGGGCCGCGGCAGAAGATGGCACCGGGCGCGGGGGCGTGCTTCCGGAGGCATCACCCTCGAAGCTCGAAAAAACCATCAGGCCCAACCCCATGGAGAGCACGGCAATGATTGTAAACCGGAGGAACATCGGGAGACCTCTATTAGAATAACATCTTTCGGGCTGGCAACGGGCATTCGGGCAATAAAAAGGGCGACACCGCGAGGTGTCGCCCTTCTCTTTCGGAGCAGCCTAAGCTTAGGCAATGACCTTATCGACGACCTTACCGAAGTTATCGGTGAGGCGGAAGTCGCGGCCGTTGTAGCGGTAGGTGAGCTTGGTGTGATCGAAGCCGAGGAGGCGAAGGATCGTGGCGTGCAGGTCATGCACGTCGACGCCGTCCGCAGCGACCTGGGCACCGACTTCGTCGGTTTCGCCGTAAGCCATACCGCCCTTGACGCCGCCGCCAGCCATCCAGCAACAGAAAGCCTTACCATGGTGGTCACGACCGGAAGCCGTGTTAACGCGACCAGCAGTGGTCGGCGTGCGACCGAATTCTCCGCCCCAGATGATGAGGGTCTGGTCGAGGAGACCGCGCTGCTTAAGGTCGGCGATCAGAGCGGCGGCAGGGCCGTCGATGGCGCCAGCCGTGCGGCTGATAGCGGTGTTCAGATTCGTGTGGTGATCCCAACCTCCGGCATCGATCTGGACGAAGCGAACGCCACGCTCGACGAGGCGGCGAGCACAGAGGAGCTTAGCACCGAGGTCGGTCTTGCCGTACATCTCGCGAATCTTTTCTGGCTCCTTGGAGATATCGAAAGCGTCAGTCGCAGCGGTCTGCATGCGGAAGGCGAGTTCGAAGGACTCGATACGGGCCTCAAGCTGTTCGTCTTTCTGGACGGTCTGCATGTGGCGTTCGTTCAGCTGGCGAACGAGGTCGAGCTGCTTGCGCTGCGCGTCCTGCGTGGTGAATTCGCTCTGCAGATTGGCGATGATCTTGTTCGGAGCAGCCCCTGGGCGGAACTGGGTGTTCGCACCCTGATAGAGGGACGGAAGGAACGCCGACGTACGAGCGTCGTTGTTGCCACCGAGGCTGACGAAACCAGGAAGATCCTGGCTTTCGGTGCCGAGACCGTAAAGGACCCAGGCGCCGAGAGAAGGCTTGGAGAGAATCGCTGAACCCGTGTGCATGAGCTTGGCAGCCGGACCGTGCGCAGGGAGATCCTGGTGCATGGAGCGGATGACGCACATCTCGTCCGCGACGCCCTGGAGCTTCGGGAAGATTTCGCTGATTTCGAGGCCGGACTTGCCGGACTTCTTGAATTCAAAAGGCGTCGGGAAGAGGACGCCGTTCATGCCAGCGGCCGACATTTCAGCGACGTCTTTCATCTTCGGCTTCGGATCGAAAGTATCGAGGTGCGAAGGAGCACCACCTGCGAAGATGTGAATGACGTGCTTCGCCTTGGCGGCGAGCGGAGCCTTGCGAGGCTTCAGGTTGGCCATGACCTCGGCGTGAGCGTCGGTGACCATGTAGTCGGCAACCATGGCGCCGAAGGCGATCGTTCCCATGCCGAGACCGGTCTGGCGGAGGAACTCACGACGTGAGTTGGGGGTCGGCACGTAATTGCCGCAGCTGGTGTCTTTCATTGGTGGGGGTTGGGTATGAGTGATTATAGGGGGGGTTAGTTCAAATATACAAACTCGTTCGAGCAAATCATAGACTGGGCCAACATGACCCAGGGGTTGGAAGGCTCTTTGCGTGAGACCATTTCGGTCTTATTCACGATTTTCCCGCCTTTTACCTCGGTTTCGAGCTTTACCTCCGGCACGGCGACGGTCGCCGGCTGTAGGGGTTTGCCGGATGCAGCGATGGCGGCGGCACCAGCAGCCTTGGCCTTAGCCTTGGCCTCCTTGGCTTTAGCGAGTCGATCGACGACCTTGGCCGGAGCGGCCGCCTGGGCGGGCTCATCGATATAGCCGGCGATGCGGGCGATGAATTCGCTGGCGACCTTCATCTCTGGTACCGTCGGCGAGCGCTGGTACATGATGCGGTAGAGCTGCGAGATGCGCTCGGAGTCGGAAGTCGCCTTGAGTAATTCCGGACGCGACGTGACGTTGCGGGCGACTTCGATGGCCAAAGGATTGTTCATAAAGAACAATGCCTGCTGGGGCACGATGGTCGTGGAACGCTTGGTGTTCGCCATATCAGGGTCAGCAAAGTCGAACTGTGTTTGCAATTCGCTCAAGCGGTCGCGATCGATGAAGCCGTAAATCGTGCGACGATAGCTGTAAGGCTCATCGGTGATATTAACCGCGCGACCACCCAAGGCGCGGTCCAGCTTACCGGAGAGAACGAGCATGGAGTCGCGGATACTCTCGAAGTCGAGGCGCCGGAGATTGGCGTGCCAGATGAACTTATTGCTGGAGTCTACTTTGAAGGGATCAACGGCGCCCTTCTGAGTGACCTGGGAATTGGTGTTCGGATTCGCGGACTGGCGATAAGCGGCGGACAAGAGGATCTTCTTGTGCATCTTTTTGATCGACCAGCCATTTTCGACGAAGTTGGTGGCCAACCAGTCGAGCAGCTCCGGGTGCGTTGGCTTTTCGGACATATTGCCCAGGTCGTCAGGCGTGGAGACAATGCCAGCCCCAAAGTGGTGCAGCCAGAGACGGTTGACGAGGACGCGCGAGGTCAGCGGATTGGTACGACTCGCGATAGACAGGGCCAGTTCGCGACGACCGCTACCTTCATAGAAAGGAAGGCGGTCGGGGCCGGCTAAGATTTCCAAGAACTGGCGAGGGGTGACCGCCCCGCGCTTATTTCGATCGCCACGGATGTAGACATAACTGTCGCGAGGCTTTTCGTTATCGGTGACGACCATCGCCATGCCAGGGCCACCCTTGTGGGTGATGTCGAGGTCGTTGAGTTCCTTAAACTTGAAATACTTGGCGGGCTTATTGCCATTGCGGAAGGTCTGGCTCGGAGCGGCCTGCCAGGCTTCACAGAAAGTGCGGGCCTCGGTCAGTAACTCGAGCGCTGGGACAGTACTGAGGTCCTCAATGTTGGGCAACGGCCATGGGTACGAGGCAAGCTGTGCCATGGCGGCATCATCCTTGTCGCCCTTACGGCCAGGCGTGGAACGGAGCTGAATGTGAGCCAAGATCTTATCGTGGTTCTTCAGCAGGACGGACTGGTAGGCCAAGGCGACTTCTTCGAGTGAGCGCGGCTTAAGCGTCCGCAGGGCTTCAGCGATGATCGGGTTGACGGGATTCTTCTTGTCCGCAAGCGCTTCCGCGATGGCGGCAGGTGCATCCTTTTCAAAGGTCTTCTCATTCACGCGCTTCAGGCGCGCCAGCGGTCCGGTGATGGGGGAATCCGCACGCACCATGAAGGACCCGTCGATTTCGCGGTTTTCCTGCATGTCGTACTTCTTCAGGATATCATAACCAGCGGTGCTTCGGTAGCCGCCGACCAGCGAAACCAAGGCACGCGGACCGAACTCCTTGTGGAAGGTGTTCATAAGGCCGGCGATATGCTTATAGTAGCCGCGACCAGTTTCGTTGATGAGATCGGCGTGCTTCTTATCGAAGTCGGCGCGATAGGCGTTGGTGGGGGCGTTCTTGCCCTGCAGCAACGGGTCACGGATGACAGGGTACTGCATCGGTTCACCGATTGAAGAGAAGATGCCGTGCAACGAATAATAGTCAGCCGCCGGAATCGGGTCGAACTTGTGATCGTGACAGCGGGCACAGGCGACCGTCAGCCCCAGGAAGCCCTTGGTCGTCGCGTCAATGCGTTCATCGATCGTGTCGTCAGCATTCTGAAAGCGCTTACCGAGCGTGATGAAACCGAGGGCCGCGAGACGCGGGTCATCCTTAGCCAAATCCGGTAAACGATCGGCCGCCAACTGCTCGATGATGAATTGGTCGTAGGGCTTATCGGTATTGAACGCATCGATGACGTAATCGCGATAAGTCCAAGAGCTTTCGAAGTTCTCAATGCCACCGTTACGGCGCAGGCCCTTGGTGTCGGAGTAGCGAGCGGTATCGAGCCAGTGGCGGGCCCAGCGCTCACCGTAGTGAGGCGAGGCGAGCAAGCGATCCACGGCGCGCTCCACGACGGCGGTGGCGGAGCGGGCAGGCTGGCCGTTGCGCAGCGAAAGCACATCGCGGGCCACAGCGGTATCGTACTCGCGGCTGAAGCCTTCGACTTCGGAATTAGACGGCGGCAGGCCAATCAAGTCGTAACTGAGTCGACGGAGCAACGCTTCGCCGTCGGCGGCCGGGCTGGGCTTTAATCCGAGCTGATCCAGCTTAGACATGACGAATGCATCAATTTCCGTCTGGCACCAGCCAGGCAGGCTGAGTTTCGTCGGCACGGGATATTCGCCAACGGGCTTGAACGCCCAATGGTCACGAGCTTTTTGAGAAAGGCCGGTAAGCTTCGCGCCGCCCGAACCAACCGGCGCAGGCGCCCCCATCTTCACCCATTCTTCGAGCACGGAAATCTGCTTATCAGAAAGCTTGGCGCCTTCTTTGCGCGGAGGCATCGAAAGCTCTGGGTCGGTCTGATGCACCGCGACGAGGAGCAACGATTTCTTGAGGTCGCCAGGAACGACCGCCGGACCTTGGTCGCCGCCGGACAGCAAACCCGCACGCGTATCCATGAGTAAGCCACCCTTGGACACACCTTCAGCCGACGAGTGACACTTGTAGCAACGCTCGGTGAAAATCGGCCGGACATTCTTCTCGAAAAACTCAAGGCCAGCGGGATCCATTTTTTCCGCGGGCTTGGCCTCATCGGCGGCACGTACAGCGGTGGCGACACTCAGCACGGCGGTGAGGGTGAGAAAGCGAACGGCGTTAAGACGGAACTGCATAAAGAAATGGGAGGGGAAGGACGGTTGCGGGGCGCAACGGACGGGGTGTCCTATTAGGTATAAATTGTTGCCCAGACCTAGGGGATATCAACCAATACATTGCCCCATTTTACCCTAAATAGAAGAGGCCGCCCAGATAGGCGGCCTCGTTAAAAACACGCTAAATAAACTTAGTTAACGTAAACAAACTCGTTCGAAAGAATCAGCGCCTGAGCGAGTAACTCCATTGGGGTCAGCGGGTTACGAGAGATAAGCTCGCCCGTATTCCGCAGCATCCCTTCGGCGCCTGGTCCAGTGGTGGCAGCCATCATGGTCTCTTCGGCTCCTTCGGCCATCGCCGGGGCCGCGGTTTTACCCGCTGACTTGGCGTTATTAGCGACGACGCCCGTCTTGGGCTTGGCGACGACAGCTGTGGCCTTGGCTCCGGCAACCGTGGCCTTGGCAGCAGTCCGCAGATTGGCGGTGGCGGCCTGCATCTTCTGCTTCGTTACGAATTCCTGAGCCATGCGAATCTCTGCCGTGGAAGGACGGCGCTGGAAAAGCGAGCGGAACATGGCGACGATGCGTTGATCTTCGGACATCGCATTGACGACATCCTTACGCGCAGCCACGGCACGAGCGGCCTCGACGGACAAGGCGTTGTTCATGAAGAAGAGTGCCTGCTGCGGCACGATGGTCGTATTGCGCTTCGAGTTCGCCATATCAGGGTCGCTGTAGTCGAACTGGGCGAGCGTGTCGCTTAGGCGGCGACGATCGACGTAGCCATAGAGACTACGGCGATAGCTGAAAGGCTCTTCAGTGATATTCGCAGGCTGACCACCGACGGCCGGATTCAATCGGCCTGTGAGGAGAATCATAGAGTCGCGAATCGCCTCGAAATCGAGACGGCGGAGATTGGCGCGCCAGAGTAGACGATTGCTGGCATCGATCTTCAGCGGATCCACCGCACCTTTCTTGACGACGAGGGCATTGACGGTGGGATTGGAGTCCAGGCGATAGGCGTTGCTCATCACAATCATGCGATGGAGGCGCTTAATGGTCCAGCCGTTCTCCATGAAGTCGGCGGCGAGATAGTCGAGCAGCTCCGGATGGGAAGGCTTCTCCGACATGTTACCCAAGTCGTCCGGCGAATTCACGAAACCTTCGCCGAAGTGCTTCATCCAGATACGGTTCACGGCAACGCGGGCGGTCATCGGATTGTCCTTCGAGACAATGGAGCGGGCGAACTCCAGACGGCCACTGCCATCCACATAGGGGCGACGCTCGCCGATGGTCAAAATATCGAGGAAGCGGCGCGGTACCATGGCGCCTTTCTTGTTCTTGTCGCCGCGAATGAAGACGTAGCTGTCCTTCGGGGCTTCCGAATCCTGCACGGCCATCGCTTCTCCGGGCACGCCCGGATGGGAGAGGCGCAGCTCATTAATCTGCGTGTGGCGGAAATAAGCGGCCGGGGCACGATTGCCGATGCCACCGTAAACTGGGCGATTCTGCCACTCCGCGCAGAACTTACGCGTGCTGAAGAGCGAAATCATCTCTTCATTGTCGACGATTTCGTCATAACAAGGAACTGCCCACGGATAGCCCGCCATCTGAGCAATCGCCGGAGAAGATTTCTTCCAGGCGTCGCCAGGTTGGGCGAGGACCGCAAGGTGGGCGAGGATGGCCGCCTTGTTGTCAATATAGGCCTTCTGGTAAGCCGCGGCGACATCATCGAGCTTCTTGGGCTTCAGGCCACGGAGGGCGGCGGCGATAATCGGGTTAACCGGGTGGTCCGGGTCGTTGAGCGATTCATCGATGACCGCCTGAGCACGCTCGGCGAAATAGACGACTGGCACCTCGGCGGCATGCGCGAATGGGCCGGTGATCGGCGAATCCTTCTGGACGCGCATCGCGGCGAAGTCGGTCATGCTTTGCAGGTCGATCTTATATTTTTCAGAATAGTCTCCGGCGTCGCTTGAACCACCGCGCACGGTGGCTAGCATCAGACGGCCAGCCATCTCGCGCTCGTAACGTGCGCGGGTCTCACGCATGTACTTAAAGAAGCCAGCAACCTGCTCGTCCTGCAACATGGCGAGTCGCTTCTGGAAGTCAGAACGAGCGGCCGCGGCGACCTTACCCGTGGCCCCGATGGTGGGGTGCTGGAGTGGCTCGACGATGGAAGCAAAAATACCGTGCAGTGAGTAGTAATCAGCCGTCGGGATTGGGTCGAACTTATGGTCGTGACAGCGGGCGCAAGAGACGGTCAATCCGATGAATGCCTTGGTCGCGGTGTCGATGCGCTCATCAATCGTATCATGCACATCGTCGAAACGCTTCCCAACCGTGATGAAGCCGAGGGCAGCGAGACGCGCATCATCCGGGGCGATGTCAGGGAGTCGATCCGCGGCGAGCTGCTCGACAACGAACTTATCGTATGGCTTATCTTCGTTAAAAGCGTTGATGACGTAATCGCGATAAGTCCAGGCGTAGGCGTATCGATAATCGCGGAACAAGCTATCCCCTTGGTCGACCTGCAGTCCACGCGTGTCAGAATAGCGAGCGGTATCCAACCAGTGACGGGCCCAGCGCTCACCGTAGTGTGGCGAGGCCAAGAAGAAGTCGACCTGCTTGGCGACGACCGTTTCGACATTATTGGCCGGGCGACCGGTGCGATTCGCAATCGCGTCAGAAGAAACGCCAGCTTCGTAAGCCTTGATAAAGGCTTCGACCTGCTCGGAAGTCGGAGGAAGGCCGATCAAATCGTAGGAAAGGCGGCGGAGGAAAGACTCCGGATCAGCGACGGGGTTCGGCACGAGGCCTTTGTCCTCCAGCTTGGCCAGAACGAAGGCATCAATCGGATTCTTAACCCAGTCCTTGTTCTTCACAGTGGGCACAGTGGATTTCTTGACCGGCTGGAAAGCCCAATGTTGACGGGCCTTGCCGGTGAGTCCGGTCAACTTGGCGGCGCCACCTGCGGGCATCGGCGCACCCATCTTCACCCACTCCTCGAGGATCGCGATTTTGTCGTCGGGCAACTTACCGCCAGACTTCTTCGGGGGCATGGCGAATTCCGGATCAGTATAGCGAATCGCCTTAATCAGGAGGGACTTCTCAAGGTTGCCTGGCACGACAGAAGGGCCTTCATCGCCGCCCTTGTAAGCGCCATCACGCGAGTCGAGAATCAATCCACCCTTGGAGGAACCCTTGTCGGCCGAGTGGCATTCGAAACAGCGATCAGCGAGAATCGGGCGAACGTTCTTCTCGAAGAACTCCAACCCTTCCTTGGAGGCGACGGGCTCATCGGCGGCATGAGAGAATGCGGCGGCCAAGAGGGCGGCGAGGATGGCGGTTTGACGGAACGGCTTCATGGTAAAAATATTGGGGGGAGTTAGGGGCGGGTATAGTTACCCCACTACAAGCACGGGGCGTGCGTAAAATCTACCCCCAAGGTGCCAAGAATCAAGCGACACTTATCCTATAACATTGATAAAAACACCCCAGTCCGAAGGCTAACCATGACCGACCCGTCCGATGCGTATCTTAATCGCCAATGACAAATTCAAGGGCTCTCTCGGGGCCGGGGCGATCGCTGGTCACATTAAAAATGGGCTAAAATCACTCAACATTGAGGCTGAAATCGACATTTGCCCGATCGCCGACGGAGGCGAAGGCACCACGGAAGCGGTGACCGCGGCCCTGCATGGCCAAATCATCCTGGTTGAAACGGTTGATGCCCAAGGGCGGCCGATTAAGGCGGCCATGGGATGGCTTCCGGAGACACGGACGGCCGTCCTGGAAATGAGCGCAGCTAGCGGGATATCACTGGTGGCCGACTTAAAACTTAAACCATTTACAGCCAATACGTTAGGTACAGGAATCCTCCTGAAAAAGGCCGCCCAGCTGGGTGCCCTTAACGTCCTTATAGGCATTGGAGGCAGTGCCACCAACGACGGGGGGCTGGGTCTCGCCCTGGCCCTTGGTTTCCGCTTTAGCCGACAGGGGCAGCCGTTTATCCCAACGCTAGAAACCCTCCTGGAAGCTGACCAGGTCGCCCCACCCCTCCAGCCTTGGGCCGCCGAGATCCTCGTGGCCTGCGACGTCGACAACCCGCTGCTCGGCCCCCGGGGAGCCACCCGTATCTATGGCCCCCAGAAAGGCGTCACCGACTTTGTCTGGTTTGAACATCGACTCGAACACCTCGCGGACCTCGTGAAAAGAGATCTCGGGCGCGACCCGCGCGACATGCCCGGAGCCGGCGCCGCGGGCGGCCTTGGTTTCGGGCTGATGGCTTTCATGGATGGCCAACTCACCAGTGGGTTCGAAATTGTCGCCAAACATATCGGACTCGAGGCACGCATCGCCGCCGCCGACGTGATTATCACCGGCGAAGGACGACTCGATGCCCAAAGCCTGCAGGGGAAAGGTCCCGTGGGTGTGGCTGATATGGCCCGCCGGCTTGGTAAAAAAATCATCGGCCTCGCGGGCTCAATCGACGACTCCCCTGCCCTGCGCGCGCGCTTCGACTTACTCATCGGCATCAAGCCCCCTGAGATGCCCCTGGCCGAAGCCATGCAACGCACCGGCGAACTCATTGAAGTCGCCATCACCCGCGAAGCCACCGCGCTGCGGCAGCTCACCGCGCTCAGCTAAAGATCGGAGCGGGCACGCCCTTGCCGTCCACGGTCGCATAAAACGGGCGACCTTCGATATCGTAAGCGGTCTTTGGGCTGATGCCCATCGCATGGAAAATCGTGGCGTGCATATCCGAGACGGAGACGGGGTTCTTGATGGCGACTAACGGCCGCTCATCCGCCGTCGCACCGTAAATCTGGCCACGCTTCACGCCGCCGCCAAACATCACGACACTCGTCCCGCCGGTGAAGTGGCGGTGCAGCCCATAGTGATCAGGGCTCTCCATGGTCTTACCCTTATTAAAAGCCTGGTCGCCGGCCTTGGAGCCTGGTCGACCTTCAATCATCGCATCGCGACTGAACTCGCTCGCGATGATGACGAGCGTCCGATCCAGCAGTCCACGCTGCTCGAGGTCACGAATCAGGCGCGCGATTGGGCGATCGATCTCCGCATGCATCTTGGCCACCGTCTCATGCCCCTTACCATGGGTATCCCACTGGAAGAACGGCACGTACTCGGTGGTGACCTCGACAAAGCGGGCCCCATTCTCGACGAGACGACGCGCCAATAAACAGCCACGACCAAAGCGGCCGGTGTCATAATCCTGCTGCACCTCCTTGCTTTCGAGAGAGATATCAAAGGCGGAACGTTCTTTCGCGCTCAGGAGACGGTAGGCATTATCCATGGCCCGCAACATCGACTGCTGCTGGTAGTCACTGAGCATATCGCGATTCGCCGAGGCATCCACCAGCCGGCGGAATTCGCGGTCACGATTGACGAACCGAGACGCGTCCATGCCTTTGGGTGGACGGACCGCGGCCGCAGCCTCTTCCGGGAAAGGTAGGTTCATCGGGCCAAATTCGCCCCCAAAGAAACCAGCCGTGGTGAAGGCCTTAAGCTCTTCGCTCTCGCCCACTCCCTCCAGCCGCTGACCAATATTGATGAAGGCGGGCATGACCGGATTGCGCGGGCCGAGTACGCGGGCCATCCAGGCACCGATATGCGGACATGCGACCGTCTGCGGCGGCACGTAGCCAGTATGCCAGTGGAATTGGTGGCGGGAGTGCAGGATGCTCCCGAGGTCGGGCTGCACCGCCGAGCGGATTAGCGTGCCCCGGTCCATTACGCCCGCGATGTTTTCAAGTCCTTCACAAATTCGCATGCCGTCAACCGCCGTCGGAATCGACGGGAACGTACTCAGTAAGCGCTCATACGATAAACCCTTCTCATACGGCACATAGCGCTTGGGGTCAAAGGTCTCCGGAGCGGCCATGCCACCCGCCAGCCAAATGAGGATACAAGCGTCCGCCTTCGCCTTCGGTTGAATCAGTTTTTCTTCCGCCGCCAGGGCCCGCGGAGCGCCCATAGACAAGGTAGCCGCGCCGGCTGCAGCCAGCATCCGCAGAAACTCGCGCCGGGCGAGCGGCTCGGGCAAGGAGGGATCCAGGGGGAGCGAGGTATTCATAGTTCAGCGAATGGTTTGGAATTCTGGGAGCATGCAGACAACCCAGAGCAAATCAGCGACGCCTTGCTCGGAGAGTTCTGGGCCGACGATGCCGAGGGCGACCTTCAACTCGGCCGCCGAGGGATCGCGACTCAGGGAAGAAAGGTAAAGCCAGTGGACCAGCTGTTCAGACGAGGCCCACTTGCGCTTGCGCAATAAAGCAGCGGCCCCATTGCCGAGCAGATTAGCCAACGCCTGTCCGTTCGAAAGATCGATGGCCTCCAGCGTACTTAACTCATTCGGTCGCTCCGAAACGATCTGTTCGCGATTAGGACGCCCTAATGCTCGCTGAAGCATATCCGACTTCATCAAACTCGCCCGAGCCGGCATGTTACTCGCGCCGCCCAAACCGGCGAGCATCTGGGACATCCGCACCTCGGCCTTCTTCCACACCGTGAGAACGGAAACCGGGGCGATGGGGCGCCAGATAATGGGATTGGGCTCTTTCCCGGCCTTCGCCGCCGGGAACTGACCACGGGCATTAGGCAAGGCCGCTGACCATTCCCAGGAATTATCCGTGGCGACTTTCACGCGGGCGCCACCCTTCATTTCAATATTGGTTTGGAACCAGAGCGCGGCTGGGTTCGGGACATTGCCCGCGTTTCGGCCGATGAGCAGAATCTGATTCTTCCCGCCGTGGAGCAACCCCCCGATATCATAACTCTCGGGCGTTTCCCAATCGGCACCTGCCCCGACCCTGACGCCATTAACCCAAAGTTCAAAAGCATTGTCGCACGTCACCGTGCAGATCGCCAACTCCACCGTACCTTCGAGTGTAAACTCTTTACGGAAAGCCCGCGCCTCGCCCACGGCCGGAATGCGGCCTCCAGTCAAATCGTTAGACCAAATCGGTAGTGCCAGTAACGGCTCAACCGTCGCCGCAGGCTTCGCCGCACCGACGGTCGGCGAGAGGCGGGGCACCCGCAACTCCACCTTCCCAGGCGTGGTCGCCGTAATCTTCCAGAGCGCGTCGACGAACTGTTCCGCCGTCAGCCGCTTGGTGCGCGGACCGCGATAAACATAACCCTTATCCTCAGCCCCCTGAGCCAAGACTTCGGGCGCCGATTGATATGCCCGCGAAGTGGCGATAAATTCCAAGACCGCCTTCAGGTCGTACTTGGAGGCGACCAGTTGATTGGCAAGCACGTCCAGGAGATCCTGATTCCAAGGCTCCGTCTGCATGGCATCGACGGGATGCACAACCCCCCGACCCATCAGACGATGCCAAAGGCGGTTGACGATGGTGCGCTGAAACCGGCCGTTCTCCGGATGCGTAATCAGACTAGCGAGCTGACTGAGCCTTTCGTTGCGTGGTTTCGTGCCATCAACCTGTCCCAGCTCGGGAAACGGCCAAGCCGCCACGGCTGGACGCCCGGTCGGAATATCGCAGCGCACGAGCTCCATCGGATGGTCGGAGTAGATGGCCGCAAGGCCATAGGCATCCTTCAACTTCCACCGGTCGACGAAACTGTCGTGGCAGGAAGCACACTTCATGTTGATGCCGAGAAATGTCTGCGAGACGCTCTGCGAAAACTGTAGCTCGGGAACCTGCGCGGCGCTCACGGCCCCGCGCCAGATGATGCCTTTGGCAAAGCCTTCGCTGTCCGAGGAGGGCGCAATCAGCTCACGCGCAAACTGGTCGTAGGGCTTGTTGGCGAGCAGCGAAACGTAGAGCCAACCGGAGATTTGCTTCCGGCCCCCGTCGATATAACCGGTCCCCGCATAATCATTGCGGAGAAGGTCATTCCAAAAGGCCATCCAGTGATCCGCGTAATCGACATTGCGTGACAATAAAGAGCGCACCAGCAGGGCACGCTTATCAGGCCGGGTATCCGCCAGGAATGCCTTCGCCTCAACCTCCGTCGGCAGCAGTCCGATGAGATCCAAGTGGGCCCGACGCAAAAATGCCGTATCCGCGGCTACCGACGGTAACGGTAATTTTCGTTGAGCAAGCCATCCATCCAGCACCCGGTCCAGCGGGTGAGTGCGGCCATCCACGGCCGCAGGCAAGACGGGGATCCGCGGGCGCAGCGGCGGCTCATAGGCCGGCTTCTTGAAAGCGAAGCCTTCAGTCCAGAGCGCACCCTGTGCCACCCAGGAACGCAAAATCTCGACCTCGGCCGGAGTCAGTCGGTCGCCCTTCGGGGGCATCCGTACATCCGGGTCGGCGCTCGCAATCGCCACGAGTAATTTACTTTTGGCGCTTTGGCCAGGCGTCAGCACAACCCCGTTCTCGCTGCCTTCCAGCAACGAGGCTCGCGTGTTCATCGAAAGCCCGCCCTTCCTTTTGTCCCCCGCGTGGCATTCGGTACAATGCTTACGCAGGATCGGCACGACCTCGTGTGAGAAATCGACCTGGGCCGCGGCGACCACCGAAGTCGTTGCAGCGAAGGCGAGCAATACAGCCGGAATCCGGTGCATAATTCCAGCAGACGTCATGGCTTAGCGGGCGAACAAGTAAGTAAGTTCAGTGGCACCTGCGAGAGGGACCAGGGAAAGCATGGCGAGCAAGCTGAGGGTGTGACGCATCGTTGGGGGTAAGTGGGGTTAAGAAGCCCCCACGGAGGGGGCAACCCCTATGACTCGAAAGGCACTGGGGCGTTCCTTCTATTTTTGTTATCAATCCTGACGGATGGCACCCCTTTGACAAAAAAACCGGGGTCGGTATAATGAGCGACCCCGACGCCGAGAACTGAGTGCCGGCGGCCTAGCGCCCACCCCCGCCTTAAAATATAATACGTTTTTATTGCTTTGTCCTAGAATGACTTAGGAAAACTCGTGGCCCAAAACACCCTTTTTGAGCCCTATATATAGAGGCCCCTCACATTTTCCACATGACCATCAACCTAATCCCCCATACCCCCCGCCCACACACCAGCCCCCTCCTCTCCTCCCTCCGCTCGGATTTGCCCGACCTGGGCCGTCTCAGCTTCAGCCGCGTCGACGCGGAAGCGATCCTCGGTCAGGCCGAAATCGACGTCACGGTTAACGAAGGCGGCGATGCGCTCACGCGGTACCTAGACCAGGCCAGCCGGTGGCCTCGCCTCGAAGCCGCAGATGAACTCCAACTCGGCCGTACAATCAAGGCGGGCACGGACGCCCAAGGAAACCTGAACGCCGCCGCCCAGATTGCCTTCGATAGGCTCGTGTGCGCGAATCTCCGTCTCGCCTACCACGCCGCCAGCCAGACCCATGTGAAGCGCGACGAACTCATGGAGCTGATTAATGCGGGCAACCTCGCCCTCCTGACAGCCGCCCGGCAATTCGATGCTGAACTCGGCAATCGCTTCAGTACCTATGCCTATTGGGGCATCCGCAGCGCCGTCCTAGGTGAATTAAATTTCCTCCGCCGCACGGTGCGCCTGCCGCGCAACGTCCACGAGCAATTGTCCAAGATGCGCAAGACGACGGAACGGCTCCGCCAAGAGAAAAATGCCCTGCCGTCCGACGCGGAACTCGCCCAAGCCCTCGGCTGCTCGCGGGAGAAACTCACCGAGCTTCAGTGCCTACAACAGTCTGGCCAGTCCCTGGATGCGCCGATCGGCGCAGAAGACAGCGACCTCACCTTCGGCGATCGCCTAGAGGATGAGGACGCCCTCAACCCCGCCCTCGCCGCGTTGTTCGCGGATGACTCCGCGCTACTATACAAGCTCTTGTCCGGCCTAACCGAACGGGAACAAGATGTCATTCGCCGCCGCCACGGGCTGAACGGCGAAATTGAGACCCTGGATGCGATTGGCCAACAGCAGGGCGTCTCCCGCGAACGCATTCGCCAAATCGAGGAAATTGCCATGCGCAAGCTCCGCCTAGCCGCTCGCGAGCAGCAAGGTCTTGTGTCACCCGCCGATGCGGACAAAATGGCGGCGTGAACCTTCGCTCCAGCCTAGCGCTCGCCACCCTCCTGACCTTGGCGAGCCAGGGCGGGGCGCAGGAACGCGAGCCCTTCGAGGAACCGCCGATCAACTACACGGCAACGCAGCCGCATGACCGGGTCACGCGGATTAACGATGCCTTCCGCCAGCAGGCCGATGCCATCCGCAGCCTGCCCGCCAAGAAGCGTCTCCGCTGGCTACTCGAACAGCTGGACGTGCCCATCGAGTCCCAGCTACTCGTCTTCAGCAAAACCAGCCTGCAACGGAATTTAATCTCTCCGGAGACACCGCGCGCGCTCTTCTTCTCCGATGAAGCGTATGTCGGCTGGGCGGCGGGCGGCGGCTTTGAGGTAACCGTCTTCGACGCGAACCTTGGGACCACTTTCTACCTCTTGGACCAGCACGAGAGCGGGCCCACCCCGCTCCTTGCCCGGAGTGGTGAATGCCTGCTCTGCCACACCCGCCACGACCACACCCCTTCGCTGCGCACGCGCTCCGTCTTCCCCGATGCTAACGGCGAGCCATTAAGTGGCTCCGGCGGCTCTAATATTGAGCCCTCGACGCCACTCGCTGAACGCTGGGGCGGCTGGTATGTCACCGGCGCCGAAGGCACGCTCCGGCATCGCGGCAACAGCATCGGGAAATCCATCGACGACTTCGAAGGACCTACCGCCAAAATGGGCAAGACGCTCACGTCCCTGAAAGACCTCGTGGATACGCACCGATATCCACTGAACACCAGCGACATTGTCCCGCTCCTGATGCATGACCATCAGGTCCACGTCCACAATGTCCTAGCCACCGCGAACCAAGACGCCCGCATCGCCCTTTATCGCTGGCCGGCCATGCGCGAGATTCTCGGACTACCCTTAGATGCGCCACCCTCCGGCTCCTGTCTGGTCGTCTTCAACAGCCAGGCAGATAAAGTCATCGAAGCTCTGCTCTGCAAAGACGAGGCAGCCTTCCCCGCCGAAGGTATCCACGGCGACGGCGTCTTTGAAATGGCCTATGCCCGCACCCGTAAGCCCGACGCCAAGAATCGCTCCCTGCGCGACCTAGATCTTGCGACGAGGATTTTTCGCTATCGCTGTAGCCCGTTGATTTATTCGCAGAGCTTCGCGACGCTCCCCAAGCCACTCCGCGAGATCATCCTGCTCAAACTCTCCGCCGGCCTCCGGGCCTTCCCGCCTTCACAGAATTTCGCGCACCTCGCTGAAGCCGAACGTGCCACCATCCACGAGATCCTGACCGCGACGATGCCCGACCTGCCGGCGCGCTGGGGCAAATAGGCTGCGGGCACAAAAAAGGCCGACCCCCGAGAGGGCCGACCTTTGGGTCAGCTATCCCGCCTTTTACTTGGCGAGAGAAGCCAGCTTGTCGCGGATGGCGTCAGCTTCGACCTTGTAGCTGGCAGCGTTGAGGTGCAACAGGTCAGGCATGACGGACTTCTCGAGGGTGCCATCCGCCGTGAGGAACTTGGCGCCGATATCGAAGAAGTGTACCTTCTTGCCGTCATCGAACTTGGCGATGATGTCGTTAACCTTCTGGTTCTTCACGCGAGGAGCATCCGTCAACTTGGCGGCGCGAGGGAAGACCGCGAGGAGCAGCACCTTAGTGTCAGGCGAGCGCTTCTGGATGGCGTCGATGATTTTCTGGATGCCATTGGCAATCAGTTCGGGGGTGTGTGCGGGGTTGCCGACGTTGTTGGTGCCGATCATGAGCACGACCACCTTCGGCTTGATGCCTTCGAATTCGCCGTTCTCGACGCGCCAGAGGACGTGCTGGACCTGGTCACCACCGATGCCGAAGTTAGCGGCCTTGTACTGGCCGTATTCCTTTTCAAAGAGAGCCTTCTGGCCACCCCAACCTGCGGTAATCGAGTCACCGAGGAAGACGACCTGTGCTTCACCCTTCTTGGCAATGGCCACGAAAGCGTCGTGCTGCTTGGCGAAGCCGACCTGGATTTCGCCGGTCTTGCCGTCGAACTTGGGAGCGGCGACGTCAGGCTGCTGGGGCGCCAACTTTACGGCCGGGGCGGCGTCTTTCTTAGCGGCGTCTTTCTTGGTTTCCTGAGCGACGACATTGGCGGCGCCGAGCAAGGAAAGCCCAAGGAGGAGGGATAGGGTGCGTTTCATGAGGGTATATGTGGGGGTGTTCATTTCGTCCTCGGACCAGCCTCTGTCAATGCCGACCGCACGATGCTTGCCCCGAAGGGGCCCGGGAGGATAAGAAGGGCCATGAGCAAACCGCTTCGTTTCGTGACCAAGGCCGACGCCCTCAAAGAAGAATATAAAGGGCGGACCAATTACTGGCTGACCAAGCCGGAGCTCACGGGAGCCAAGGATTTGCAGGTCTGCGAAGCCACCCTGCCCCCGGGCGAAGGTCACGCCTTCCACACCCATCCGGAACTCGAAGAGATGATTTACGTGCTAGCCGGCGAAGTAGAGCAATGGGTCGAGCAAGAAAAGCGTATCCTCAAGCCCGGCGATGCGGCGCACATCCCCGCGGGCATCGTACACGCCACCTTCAATTCTTCCGCAGCCGATGCGACTATCCTGGCCATCCTCTCTCCCGGTGCGAGCAAAGGGCCGTTCATGGTAGACGTCAGCGGCGAGTCGCCCTGGGACAAAATCCGCGGCCTCTAAAGCGCAGCTTATTTCACTTCCTGGATGCGCACATGGCGGTACCAGACGCGCTTGGCCTCATCTTGAAATCCGATGTGCCCCTCTGCCGGGCGATCCTTCATCGGCGATGAGTCGAGATCGAGCACGATGGTGCGCTCGCCATTGAAATCTACCGTGAGGTGACGTTGCTTAAGCGTAAGGGTGTAGTGATTCCATTCACCAGGAGCCTTCACCATATTCTTCGAGGGTGCCATGGCGCGAATGATGCCGCCGCAATCGTGATTACCCGGCTTAGCGAGTCCGAAGGTATCGAGGATTTGGAGCTCAATGCCCTTAGCCACCGGATCCAGCGGGTCGGCCACACAAAAGAAGACGCCCGAGTTACCGGTCGGCTCGATCTTAAATTCCAAATCGAGGACGTAATCCCGGTACTTTCGCTCTGTGAAAATATAAGCGTCGTAGCGCTGCCAGCCGGTTTCGCCCGGGCGGGGTTTGAGGGTCACGGTGCCATCTGGGTCGTAAACCCAGTTACCCTTCGTCTTCCAGCCAGTCAGGTCCTTGCCATTAAAGAGCGTCACAAAACCGGGGGCGTCAGCCGCGGGGTGGGCAACCGCTGGGACTACGGGGCTGACCGGGAAATCGTTTTTGGCGGCCAGGATAGCCAGCGGGGCCATCAGACAGGCGATTAGGAGGGAGCGGGGCATGGCACTTGGTAGCCCCCGGCGCGGCGGAAGGCGAGACCGCATCCGCTTCTTATAGGACGAAAAATGAAGGGGGCCGTAAGTAGTTTCCACTCGCAAGCCGCCCGCCGCCCCGACAAATCTGCACCTAGGTCGTCACCCGCGGCCGCACCCCTATAACAATCCTATGAACTGCGTGAAGAAACTCACGGCGGCGCTCCTGCTGTCCTCCCCCCTCCTCGCCCATGCCGGCGAATCGGATATCAAGATCCCTGACCTTGGCACGGTCTCCTTCCTGAATGGCGCCCTCAGCGGCACCCAGGTCCTCTGGATTGGCCTCGTCGTGTGTGCGCTCGGCGTGGCTTACGGCTGGTGGCAGTATGTCCAGACACGCGCCCTGCCGGTGCATCGAGCGATGGCCGACGTTTCCCAATTAATCTGGGAAACCTGCAAGACCTACCTCTGGCAGCAAGGCAAGTTCCTCGCCGCCCTCTGGGTCCTGATCGCCGCCTGTATGATTTATTATTTCGGGGCACTCGAACATAAGTCGGTCGGCAACATCGGCATGATTCTCGCCACCTCCGTCCTCGGCATCCTCGGTAGCTACGGCGTCGCTTGGTTCGGCATTCGCATCAACACGGTCGCCAATTCCCGCGCTGCCTTCGCCTCCCTCCAGGGTAACCCGCTCGCCACACTCCTCATCCCGCTTAAGTCGGGCATGAGCGTCGGGCTAGTCCTCGTCGCCATCGAACTCTTCTTCATGATTTGCATCCTGGCGTTCCTCCCTAAGGAACTCGCCGGACCCTGCTTCATCGGCTTCGCCATCGGTGAATCGCTCGGCGCCTCGGCCCTGCGCATCTGCGGCGGCATCTTCACCAAGATTGCCGATATCGGCGCGGACTTGATGAAAATCAATTTCCAGCTGCCTGAAGACGACCCCCGCAACCCGGGCGTCATCGCCGATTGCACCGGCGACAATGCTGGCGACTCGGTCGGCCCGACCGCTGACGGCTTTGAGACCTATGGCGTGACCGGCGTGGCCCTGATCGCCTTCCTCGCGTTGGCGCTCGCCGCCAACCCCGCGCTCTGCGCCACCCTCATCGTCTGGCTTTTCGCGATGCGTATCCTGATGGTGATCACTTCCGTGGTCAGCTACTGGGTAAACAACATCGTCAGCCAATCCCTCTGGGGAGACGCCAAGGATTTCAACTTGGAACAGCCCCTGACGAATCTCGTCTGGATCACTTCTGGCATCTCCATCGCCATTACGTACGCCGCCAGCTACCTCCTCCTCGCGCCGCTTCCTGGTCACGCCGGCCTCTGGTGGGTGCTCTCGACCATCATCTCACTCGGCACGCTCGCCGGCGCGCTGATTCCTGAATTCACCAAGGTGTTCACCTCGACCGAAAGCGAACACGTGAAAGAAGTCGTCACCTCCTCCAAGCAGGGCGGGGCTTCACTGAATATTCTTTCTGGCCTCGTGGCTGGCAACTTCTCCGCCTTCTGGACCGGCCTGTGCATCCTTGGTTTGATGCTGGGCGCCTATCTCTTGTCTGGCCATGCGGCCGTCGCGGCCATCATGCCTCCGCAGTTTGCGTTCGCCGCACCGATCTTCGCCTTCGGCCTCGTAGCCTTCGGCTTCCTCGGCATGGGCCCAGTCACCATCGCCGTCGATTCCTTCGGCCCGGTCACCGACAACGCCCAGTCCGTCTACGAACTCTCCCAGATCGAGAAACTCCCGGGCATCGCCGCTGAACTTGAACGTGATTTCGGCTTCAAGCCTGACTTCGTCGGTGCCAAACACCAGCTCGAGAAAGGTGACGGCGCGGGCAACACCTTCAAGGCCACGGCCAAACCGGTACTCATCGGTACTGCCGTCGTGGGCGCGACCACGATGGTCTTCGGTATCATCATGATGCTCCAGGAGCATTATCACGCCCTTGATGCTAAATTCAACGTGCTGGAGAAACTCTCCTTAGTGCACCCCGAGGCACTGATGGGCATCCTCATGGGCGGCGCGGTCATCTACTGGTTCACGGGCGCCTCGATGCAGGCGGTCGTCACCGGCGCTTACCGCGCGGTGGTCTACATCAAGGAGAATATGAAGCTCGACGTCACCACGGCGACCACGGAGTCCTCCAAGGAAGTTGTGCGGATTTGCACGCAATACGCGCAGAAGGGCATGATCAATATCTTCATCGTAATCTTCTGCCTCTCGCTGTCCCTGGCGCTCTTCGACGCATTCTTCTTCATCGGCTACCTCGTGGGCATGGCGTTCTTCGGCCTCTTCCAGGCCATCTTCATGGCGAATGCGGGCGGAGCCTGGGATAACGCGAAGAAGATTGTCGAAGTCGACCTGAAGGCCAAGGGCACAGACCTCCACGCGGCGGCCGTCGTCGGCGACACCGTGGGCGACCCGTTCAAGGATACGTCCTCCGTCTCCCTCAACCCGGTCATCAAGTTCACCACGCTCTTCGGCCTGCTGGCCGTCGAGATTGCCGTCCAGATGGCACCGGGCCCGCGCCTCTTCCTTGGCGTGGTCATCTTCCTCGTCGCCCTTGTCTTCGTCCATCGCAGCTTCTACGGCATGCGAATCCCCGACGACTCTAAGCGCGGCTAAACCGGCCCCACCTTCGCTCCCCGCAGGGCTTCCCATCCGGGAAGCCCTTCTTTTTGCCCGTAAAACCGTGCTTTATATTATTATCAAGAATCGGGGGGCACCCGCTGGACAAGGCGGCCTCGTCCGGGCATAACAGGTGCCTCGGCCAGTTCTCCGCCCTTCCCCGGCGTCCCTGGCCAGCACCCGGTAGTCTATTCACTTCACGCACCAGCCGCGCGCCGTTTCCCACGGACCGCACGGCAGGGCCTCCCTCTCTTCTTTTTAAAACCAAACCATGAAACGTCGTCCTTCTCCGCCCGCCCGCCCTCGCCCTCTCCTCCGCCGCCGCTTCGATGCGAGCCTCGCCCCGGCTGACATCCGTCTCCGCCTGGAGGAACGCACGCGGACGGTAGCCAGCCTGCCCACCGTCTTCATCCTCCCTTCCGCTGGCGAATCCCTCCGCGTGAGCGGACCGGAACTGCACGGCGATATCCATGTGCGGATCGCGACCAACAAAGGGGCATTGGCGGCCTTCACCGGCAATACCACCGAAGTCACCGTCGACTGCCGCGCCGCAGACAAATCGACCGTGCAAGCACTCGTCGCCTGCTTCGGTCCAGAGCTCCATGAAGCCAAGGTACCCCGCCCGCGCCACGATCTGATGGGCCACATTGTCACCGGCTTCCAACCCAACGTGGGCCACTTCCTCGCCTGGGCGGCCTGCATGCCAAGCATGGCAGACCATGTCATCCTTGAGTCGGCCATCGATGCCGGCCTGGCCTGCGAGTTCAGCAGCTTCGAGCATATTCATTCTGCGATGCACGCCCTCGACTTCATGCGGATGGTGCGGATGGAAGGCGGCTTTGGCAGCGCCTGCGAAGGGGACGAGATCCCGTCGCACCTCC
This sequence comes from Akkermansia muciniphila, assembly GCA_943331445.1. GTDB lineage: Bacteria > Verrucomicrobiota > Verrucomicrobiia > Opitutales > UBA953 > UBA953. The sequence continues at coordinate 9,359 of CALQLO010000015.1, read as the reverse complement.
GCCACCCGACTCGTCAGGGGCTCACCGGCAAGTCAGCCATCCGCGTGGCGCACCAGGGTAATAAAATCAGCCTCAACGCGACCATCGATACCAAGCCCGACCCGAGTGGCCGCCGCCTACGGATTCACTACGGCTGGTCGCCCGTACTGAAACGTTACCTCGTAGGCTGGGTCAGCGACCTCGCACCCAAGGCGTAAGCACCTCAGACCCCAGCGCTCGCGGCGGCGTCACCCAGAGGATTCGCGGCGGGATCACGCAGATAGGCGTCGGCCTTGGCTGAAACAATAACGCCGTAATTAATCGTGCCAAGCCAGCCGGACATAATGATGCCGACGCTGCCGGCATGATAGAACCCGCCGACCTGCTCGGGGAGGGCCATCGAGACCTTAAGGCCTTCGAACTTAGTGCCGAAAGAGGTCCCGCCGACGTGGCGAACATAACGATTCACCGTGCGCGGGGTCGCCGCTTCGGCGTGATCGACCTTGCTGCGAATATCGGGGATGAATTTCTCCAGTCCACGGAAAGATTCTTCGATGACGCGTGCCTTGTTCGCCGCGTAATCTTCGGCCGAGAGGTTTGCCCAATCCTCCCACTGCTGATTCACCGAGGTGACAACGGCGTAGCGGGGCGTCTTGGTGTGCGGACGGGTATCAGGGTAATACACCGAGTAGGTGCGCGAAGTCGTATGGAAATCAATGAGCTCGTGACTCGAGAAAGACTTCGCTTCGGAAGTGAAGACGAGGTCGCCGATATGCGGGATGCTTTCACCTTCGCGCACGCCCATGTAGACCTGACAAGAAGAAGTGTTCACGCGGACCTTGCGGGCCTCGTCGAGGAACGGAGCCTCAAAGGCATCCTCCCCGCCCATCTTCAGGACCGTGTCCTTGATGTTGGCGTTAGAGACGACGGTGGCGCAGGCCACCTCGACTTCTTCGCCCATCCGAGTGCCGCGCAGTTTCACGCCCACAACGCGACGGCGACCGGCGGCGTCTTTTTCGACCAGGACTTTTTCGACCAGGACATTACGGCGGATATCGACCCCGTTGGCCTTCATCTCCGCGGTCATCAGGTTGATCATCGTATCCGTGCCGCCTTGGAAGATGAATACGCCCTTCGACATAAAGTTCGAGAAGACGATGCCAAAGGTGATCGCCGGGTCATCAAGCGTAGATCCGTTGGCGTAAGCAATCGGCTCGAGGAGCAGGCGCTGCACATCTGGTCGGCCCGGAAAGAATTGCTCGAACAACTGGCGCGTGGTGCGCGCATCGTTGTCGTAATAATTCATCTCCCGTAAGTGGGCGAAAAAGGCCTCAACAGTCTCCGCCGATAGTTTGAACTGCTCGATGAGGATGCGCGTGAAGTCCGCTCGGTCGAAGGTCGTACGGACGTCGAAGTCAGGATTAATGAAGCGGACATCCTTCAGCTGATGGATGCGGTCGGAGATTTCCTTGGTCCAATAGCGGCGGGTCGACTTGATCATGCCGTGTGGGAAGCCGTGCAGGGAGATATCGAAGACGTGACCCCCGACGCGCTTGAAGTAGGTGGCGAGGCCACCGAGCTGATAGTGGTGCTCGAGGAGCAGCACCTTGCGGCCGAACTTCGCCAAGTTATTCGCTGCGGTCATTCCGCCCAGACCGGCACCAATGACGACGGCGTCATAGCGAGGGAGGATGTTGTCGAACGGTGACGGCATACGAAGGGCTATGAGTAGACCGAGGACAGGGCGGAGGGGAAGTCGAAAGCGGATTGAGCTGACCTAGCGGGCCGACACGGAAAGGGCCCAACCGGCCGAGGAATGCCGCAGGCCCACCTTCCGGCCGAAGAGAGCACTCAAGTGCTTAGGTCGCATCACCGTAGCCAGCGGACCGGCGATAAGCACGCCACCCCGGCGCACCATGAGCGCATGGGTGAAAATCGGGACGACCTCTTCGACATGATGGGTGACGAGCACCAAGGCGATGCCCGGTGAAAGTTTAGGCAGGCGGCGAATGAAGGCCAAAAATTCGGCGCGCGCGACGGGATCAAGCCCAGCACATGGCTCATCCAAAATCAACAAGGCTGGCTCCGCCGCAAGGGCGCGGGCGATCAGCACCCGCTGACGTTCACCCTGCGACAAGTGACCCCAATCACGATTGGCCAGATCGCCGATGCGCAGTTGCCGAAGCAAGCGACGGGCGCGGGCAAGCACGGCTGGGCGCGGGCGCTTCCAAAGATTAATCAGCCCATCGACCCCGCCCGCCACGACGAACAAGGCAGGTTCTGAGGGCTGAATCATGGCGGCGACGGACGGCCCGACGAGTCCGATGCGGCGGCGCAACTCACGCCAGTCACTGCGACCAAAAGTCTCGCCGAGCACCGTCACCCGGCCAGAAGTCGGAGCAAAGTAACCCGTGAGCGCCGCCAGGAGCGAGGATTTGCCCGCGCCATTCGGGCCAAGGACTACCCAGTGCTCACCGGCACTAACCTTCCAATCCAAACCGCGCAGGATGACTTTGCCTTCGCGCGCGATGCGCAGACGCGAGACTTCAAGCACGGGAGGGAGGATACGAGGCTTCGCCACGGGCAAATGCTATGAAGCAAGATGGCACTGCTTCCAAGTCGCAAAGCCTGCCGTGCACACTTGCGCTCGCCACCCAATCGCCCTACCACTGCCGCATGCGCTGGACCCCCGCCCTCCTGCTTCTCAGCGTCCTCGTCCATGCGGCCGAACCTAAGGCAAGTCGCACAACGCCGCCGGAGACCCCAATCAAAGAAGGCCTCGAGACGCGCATTGCCTGCGACCACAACGGCGGCTTCTCCAAATACGCCGACGTCTACCACTATAAGGTGTGGTTGCCGAAGGGTTATAACGCCGACCCCAAGAAAACCTGGCCCGTCCTCTTCATCGCCTCTCCGGGTGGCAATGCCAACATGGGCAACATGTCGGACTGGATCAAACGCCACGGCTATATCGCCATCATGCTGGAGGAGTCCAAAAATGGGCCCTGGGATCCGAGTGTCGGAAATTTTCTCGCCGCGCATCAAGATGCAGCGAAACGCTTCCGTATCGCCGATGGCAAAAAAGTCTGCACCGGCTTCTCGGGCGGAGCGCGCGCGAGTTCCATCTTCGTGAGCATTGGCGATAACTTCGGCGGCGTCATCCTCCAAGGGGCGGGCGTCGGCACGCTCGATAACGGCCTCCGCGGACTCAACGGCATCCGCATACCGGCAGTCGCACTCACTATCGGAAAAAAAGACCCCAATCGCGGAGAGATCGCGGGGTTGCGCGAATCGCAAGGCGAGCGACTGCAGGTCTTTGAATTTGAGGGCGGCCATCAGTGGGCCCCCAAAGACGTGATTGAGAAAGCACTCGATTACGTCGACGGCCACCTCCCCAAATAAGGGAGCGCTCTTGCCATTGCCCCGCCGCAGGGCATTAAAAGCGCATCCCCATGCGCCCCGCCTTCGTCTTGCTCTTCCTGGCCACCATTGCCGCCTTCGCCGCCGACCCAGCCCTGAAGTTTGCCGACCCGAAGCCGCAGGCGTATCAGCTCAAAGCCCGCGCCAGCGAGATCGACCCCCGTTGCAAGTCGCACCCCGAGATTGACTTCGTCTTTGAGAAGGGCGGCAAGCCGGCCGACACCGAGGTCGCCACCGTCGACACGCGCGTCGCACCGCGTGGTCAGCTCGTCATCTGGCTGATGGGCTTCAATCAGGCGCAGGCCGAGCTCCTCAATAGCTACGGACTCCACTACATGCAGGTCAGTTACGCTAACAGTTGGTTCGGCAAACTCAATACCGAGCCGACAGACGACTCCCAGCATCTTGGCAATATCCGCCTCGAGGCCACGGCCGGCGTCGATGCGAGCAAGTCGATCGAGATTCCCCTGCCGGACAGCATGAAGGAACGAGCCTTCCAGTTCGTGAAGCACCTCGCCAAGAACAACCCGCAGGGCAAGTGGGAGACGTTCCTAACCAAGGACGGCAAATCCCTTGAATGGGAGAAGGTCATCGTCTCCGGCGCCTCGCATGGCGCCACTTCCTCCGCCCGCTTCGGCCTGCACCAGAAAGTGGCCCGCGTCGTCATGCACTGCGGCCCGCGCGATAACCTCGACGACTGGCAGGCTGGCCCTTCGGCCACGCCCAAGAACCGCTTCTTCGGCTACAGCCACGTCCTCGACGGCGGCTGGACGGCGGAACACTACCAGCGCTCCTGGCTGCTCTTGGGCCTGAACCAATTCGGCCCAATCGTGAACACCGAGATTGAGAAGGCTCCGTACGGCCATTCCCGCCGCCTCATCACCGACGCCTCGCTGAAGGGCGACGAGAAGGAACAGGCCGCCCGCGGCCACGGTTACGTGACGACGAGCAAGGGCTCGCCCAAGGATGCGAATGGCAAGTTCATCCAGGACGACGTCTGGCGCTACCTCTACACTTCCGACGTCGAAAAGGTCGGAGCGGCCGTCCCCGCCGAAGCCGGCGTGAAGATGGACCAGCGCTCCGAGGCGAAGCCCAAGGCGAAGAAGAAGTAAGGAGGCGCAGGGACGGCTTGCCCTCGGCAAGCTTTCGGCTGTTGGATGGCTGCCTTCCCGTGGCCATCCGCATCGACCTAGTCACCCTCTTCCCCGGCATGGCCGACGGCTTCCTCCAAGAATCCGTCATCGGGCGCGCCATGGATAAGGGGCTGATCCAGTTCAAAGCCCACGACCTGCGCACCTACTCCAAGGATAAGCACCGCAAGGTGGACGACATGCCCTATGGGGGCGGCCCAGGCATGCTGATGACCTGCCAACCCCTCTTTGACGCCGTGGATGCCTTGGCCACCCCTGACTGCGAAGTCATCTACCTTTGCCCGGATGGCGAACAGCTGACCAATGGGCTCGCACGTGAACTGGCCCAAAAAAGCCATATTATCCTCATTTCCGGCCACTATGAGGGGATCGACCAACGCTTCCGGGACCAGAAAGTCACCCGCGAGGTCTCAATTGGCGATTATGTGCTCACAAATGGCACTTTGCCCGCCTGCGTCCTCGTCGATTGCCTTGGCCGGCAGATTCCCGGCGTGCTCGGGGAGGAAAACTCCTTGACGGGAGATAGTTACAACGGCAAGTTGCTCGCCTTTCCGCAGTTCACCCGACCCGCTGTTTACGATGGTCTCGAGGTGCCCCCGGTCCTCCTAGGAGGAAATCACGCCGAAATCGAAAAATGGCGCCGGGAAAGGCAAATCGAGAAGACAAAGCAACGCAGACCGGACCTGATGAAAGACCAAGAACACCAGCCATGAGCAACCATCCCCTCATCCAATTTGCCACCCAGCCCCAGCTGAAGACCGCCCGCGGCGACCATGAATTCAAGGTCGGCGACGGCGTCAAGGTAGCCACCAAGGTCCGCGAAGGCGACAAAGAGCGCACGCAGACCTTCGCCGGCATCGTCATCCAGCGTAAAGGCGGAGGCATCCACGAGACCTTCACCGTCCGCCGCGTCTCCTTCGGCGAAGGCGTTGAGCGCACTTTCCCGGTCCACTCCCCCAACATCGAGAAGATCGAAGTCGAGCGCGTGTCGCAGGTCATGCGCGCCCGCCTCTTCTACCTCCGCGATCGCCAGGGTAAATCGGCCACCAAGGTTAAGGAAAAGCGCTTCGACCCGACCGAGCACGCTGCCCAGCAGGCCGCTGCCGCCGCGGCCGCCGCTGCCGCCAAATAAGAGGCCTAACCGCCCGACCAAAACCCCGCCCCTGGCGGGGTTTTTTGTGCCCGCCGAACACCCTAGGCACCGGGGTTAAAATCGCGTATTCGCCTGACGCATCGTAAGTAATTGCAATTCAACGTCTTGATTTGCGTGTTTTAAGTACCTGTCCGATGCCTGTGAAGAAATTTTCCAGCAAACTACCGGGGAATGCTTGACTCCCCCTCCCCTCCCTGCGTCTTTCCACGTCCCTGTTTTGGAAAACCTCCCAAGCGGGCATCTACACCAACTTCTCCTCACCATGCTACGCATCCGCCTCCAACGCTTCGGTACGAAAAACGAGCCGTCCTATCGCCTCGTCGTCGCCGAGCAGAGCATCCGCCGCGACGGTCGCTTCGTCGAAGTCCTCGGCAACTACAATCCTCGCGCCCGCGGCAAGACCCCCGGCCTCGTGATCAACGTCGAACGCGTCGACCATTGGGTCAAGCTGGGCGCCCAGCCGTCCGATACGGCCAAGTCGCTCGTGAAGCGTGCCCGCGAAGAAGCGGCTGCTCCGGCCAAGGCCTAAGTTAATTTACACGGCGGAAACGCCCACCCTGACGATGCTTCACCCCGCCACCCGGCGGGGTGATTCATTTACGGAGGTCAGCGACCGTCCCCAGCGTTCAGTTAATCTTATTCCAGCCGCCCTTACCGTCCTTCTCCAGCCTCTGAAAGCCAGCCTGGGCAAGCCGCTTGTCGCTCACGGCCTGCTTCATCGCCCCATCCCCATACTTGGTCGTAAGGGTCGGCGATTCCAAGACGCGGCGACAGGCCTCCCTCGTCACCGGGTGGTGCGTGAAGTCAGGAGCGTCGGCCGGCAGCTCCACTTCAAATTCAGAGCCCTCCGCCCCGTCGGACTTAATCACGATATATCGGCGAAGTGGCATAACTTACTTACGGGAGGAACGCGGATCAAAGGCATCACGCAGCCCATCGCCGAGGAAGTTAAGCGAGAGCAATGTAAGGGCGAAGACCACCGAAGGCGAGATGAGCAACCAAGGGCACTCCTCCATGATATCGGCACCTTCCTTGATCATCAGACCCCAGGAGGTCATCGGCGCCTTCACCCCGAGCCCTAGAAAACTCACGAAGGCCTCGAGCAGCATCACGCCCGGCACCGTGAGCGTGGCGCAGACGGCGATGGTGCCGGCAAGATTGGGTAGGTGGTGGTGACGGAAGATACCGAACCGGGATTGACCCAACGCCTCCGCGGCCTGCACGAACTGCGAGTTCTTCAGTTCGCGGGTCTGGTTACGGATGATCCGTGCCATGGTGAGCCAAGAGACGCCCCCCACTGCGAGGAAGATCATCGGCATATTCTGCCCGAAGACGACGGTGCACAGAATCACGATCAGCGTCAGCGGCAAGGTACTCACGATATCGACAAACCGCATCATGGCATCCTCGGCGCGGCCGCCGACCTCCGCCGCCAGCACGCCATAGCAAATCCCCAGAAGCAGCGCGACGGTCGTCGCAATCAGGCCCACGAAGAGCGAAATCATCCCCCCCTGCATCAGACGGGATAAGACATCTCGTCCGAGCAAATCAGTCCCCAGCCAATGCGCGGCGGAAGGCCCGGCCGCGCTGGCGGCCAGATTCTGCTCCATGTAGGAATAGGGAGCGATCCAGGGAGAGAGGAAACAAATCGCAGCGATGGCCACAAGGAAGCCGCCAGACCACACCGCCGTGCGATCACGCTGGAAACGCTGCCAGCCGCTTTCGGAATTTGGCCGACTCACATACTCCCCCTTCTCAATACCAGCGGCTAGATTGCCTGGGGCCTCAGGAGTCTTACTCATCGTCCGCGGGCCACTTTAGGGTTGAGCGCCGCATTCGCGAGGTCGGCCGCAAGGTTTAAGACGAGCAAGGCGACCGCATAGATGATCGTCGTGCCAAGGATCAACATGACGTCACGATTGATGATGGCGGTGACGAAAAGGCGACCCATACCGGGCACATCAAAGAGCGACTCAATGACAAAGGAGCCCGAGACGAGTCCAGCGGCGGCGGGGCCGAGATAAGTGACGACCGGCAAGAGGGCGTTACGCAGCGCGTGGATAAACCAGACCCGCAAAGGCGGGACGCCTTTCGCATGCGCCGTCCGGACGTAATCCAAGGAACGTACTTCCATCAGCGACCCGCGCGTCAGGCGGGCCAGCGGGGCCGCCGTGATTAGCCCCAGGGTGCAAGCGGGCAGCACGTAGTGCACGGCTGAGCCCCAGCCGCAGGGCGGAAACCAACCCAGGCCGAGCGCGAAGATCAGCGCCAGGATCGGCCCAAGCACGAATGAGGGCACGCAAATACCGACGAGCGTGAAGCCCATGGGCACGCGATCGAGCCAACTGTTCGGCCGAGAGGCCGCCAGCACGCCCACGGGGACGCCAATGATGACCGCGAGCAATAGCGAGACCAGCCCGAGCGAAAACGAGACGCCAATCCGCGCGCCAATCACTTCACTCACCGACCAGCCAGGATACTTAATGGAAGGGCCGAGATCACCCTTCACTAAGTTGACCATATAGTTACGGAGCTGAACCGGCTGGGACTGGTTCAATCCATAATAGGCCTCGAGCCGCGCCTTCACTTCCACTGGCAACGGGCGCTCTTTATCAAAGGGGCCACCAGGCACAGCATGTGCTAGAAAAAAAGTCGCCGTGATGACCACGAGCAGGACCGGGATCATCTCCAGCAGCCTGCGTAGGACGTAAGCCATCAGCGATTCCCTTGCGCTTCCTTCACGCGTTTCTCCAACTCCTCCGTCGTCGGGGGCGGCGGGATCCCCCGTGCATCCTTATTCGTCCAGCCCATCTTGCGGGCGAGCGCCTCGTACTCTTGCGGATTGAGTGTGCCCTGCGCCTGCAGGCGCGCCTTGCGATCATCCGTATCATCCAGGAGCCGCTGCTCCGTTTCCCGCTGCCCTTTCTTGGGATCAGGCAGACTGCACCCCGCGCAGAGCAACAGAGCCAACAGCGTCAGCAGGAGCGGGGCGGGTTTCATCGGCAAGTTTCTATTCCGCGAGGTCGTACGGGCTCAAGCGCGTACAGACGGCTGGCCCCGTGAAATGGTGGCGACGGCGAGCGACCTGATCGTAGATAAAGTCGCGGAACCTAGGCGGGCAAAACCAAGCCCCCCAAGCCAGCAGCCGCCAGCCCCCGCCTAGCGACCGCAATAAGGCGAGCACGGCAGCCGAACGCACCAGCCGGCGTGACCCATCCCAGACGACCAGCGTGCCCTGGTCGCCGCCGGGCGGCTCGCCGGCAACCTGAGCGACCTCGCCCCGGTTCGTCGCGAAGATCATACCGCCAGCGACGTTGCGGCGGGCCAGCCATGCCGCCGTGCCATTGCACAGGGCACAGGTGCCATCAATCAGCACGACTAGAGGCGTTTCCCGCATAGGCGGACCCTAAGCGATGCCTCGCAGGTGTGAAGGGGTAATATGCGACCCCTCGGCCAGAGAAAGGGCCTTTAAGTACAGCGAAAGCGCTTGTCATGAGCACAACAGAGTGCCAAGTTGCCCATCCTGTTGGCCGGAAGGGTATCCAAGTGGCTAAAGGTCGCGGACTGTAAATCCGTTCAGCTTCGCTGTTCGTGGGTTCGAATCCCACCCCTTCCACCAGCAGGACGTTCGAGGCCCCTCCAAAGGGGGCCTCTCC
>CALQLO010000014.1 GCA_943331445.1 Akkermansia muciniphila | reverse complement strand
CAGCACCTCTCGCACCAGTCGCTCAAGTCCGTCGAGACCGTTCAGGCCGGCCTAATGACCGAGCTCCGCCTGGAAGTTACCCTTAAGGATCCCGCCTCCGTCGCCGAATTTGTCCGTGCGCTCCAGGCTGCTAACGGTAATAACCGCGTCCTCCTCACCTGCGTCAGCGAACAGATGGTCGTCGAGGCGGATTGAGCGACCTCGTGGGTCTGCTGGCATGGGGGAATTGGTGCGAAGCAGAAGGTAGGGACATGATTGCCCTCACGTCCGTTCGCGAGCGAACACAGGAGTTGCGCGCATCTGGCTAAGACCGGCCGACTCCACGTCGCCGACTTCGAACGGCGGCGATGGTAATCGCCGCCCTACCCAGGTCAGGTGGTGGCGGGTGGCGGTTAGCGGTTGGAAATTGAAAACAAGAAGGGCGCCTGACGGCGCCCTCTTACTTTCCCCGTGTCACCGTGTCCCCTTGCCCACGTGACCCTCGCGAGCTCCGCTCGCGCTCAGTCTCCGCCTTTGGAAGGCTTGCCGGTGGAGGAGAAGAACTCCTTCACGCGGGCGCGGAGATAGTCGCGGTTTAACTTGGCGATGACGTCGAGGGTGATGCTCTTCGGGCAATGCGCCTGGCACTCGCCGTAGTTGGTGCAATTGCCGAAGCCGGCTTCGTCCATGGTCTTCACCATGGCGAGGGTACGGCGATCGCGCTCCGCCTGGCCCTGGGGAAGGATATTGAGGTGATTGATTTTGGCGCCGACGAAAAGCATCGCGGAACCGTTCTTGCAGGAGGCGACGCAGGCGCCGCAACCGATGCATTCCGCCGCGTCCATGGCCTCGTCGGCGATGGGCTTGGGCACGGGGATGTTATTGGCTTCGGGCGCGGAACCGGTGCGGACGGTGATGAAGCCGCCGGACTGGATGACCTTATCGAAGCCGGAGCGATCGACGGCAAGGTCCTTGAGCACCGGGAAGGCGCGCGCGCGCCACGGTTCGACGGTGATCGTCTCGCCGTCGCGGAAGTTGCGCATGTGCAGTTGGCAGGTCGTCACGCCCGGGATCGGGCCGTGGGGCATGCCGTTGATCGTCATCGAGCACATGCCGCAGATACCTTCGCGGCAGTCATGATCGAAGGCGAAGGTGTCCTTGCCCGCCTTGATGAGCTGCTCGTTGAGCATGTCCATCATCTCGAGGAACGAGGCCGAGGTGGGCACGGCGGCAAGCGCATGCTCTTCGAACGCGCCGGGCTGGCCGCGGCGCTGACGCCAGACGCGCAATTTGAGCGCGAGGGATTCTTCTTTTCCGTTGTCCTGGACCATGGTGATTACTTGTAAGAGCGGGTGGAGAGTTGGGTCTCCTCGTAGACGAGGGGCTCGACGTGACGAGCGGGAAGTTGGCCTTCGCCAGTCCATTCCCAGACGGCGGCGTGGGCGTATTGCGCGTCATCGCGCTTCGCTTCGCCGGCGTCCTGGAATTCGGTGCGGAAGTGGCCGCCGCAGGATTCTTCGCGGGTGAGCGCGTCGAGACACATCATGATGCCGAAGTCGAGGAAGTCGGCCACGCGGCCAGCGCGTTCGAGCTCGGGGGCAAGGGCGTCGCCGGAGCCGACGACCTTCACGTTCTTCCAGAAATCGTCGCGGAGCGCCTGGAGGTCGCGGATCGCGCCTTCGAGGCCGGCCTTGTCGCGGGCCATGCCGCACTTCTCCCAGGTGATCTTGCCGAGGGCCTTGTGGTAGTAGCGCGGGGACTTGGTGCCGTTGATCGAAAGGAGCTTCGCGACGCGGTCGTTGACGTCCTTGGTGACGGCCTTGAATTCCGGCGCGTCCTTGGAAGGACGGCTACCGGACTTCTCGCCGGCGAGGTAATCGGTCACCGTATAGGGCAGGACGAAATAGCCGTCGGCGAGTCCCTGCATCAGCGCGGAAGCGCCGAGGCGGTTGGCACCGTGGTCAGAGAAATTAGCTTCGCCGCCGACGAACAGGCCGGGGATGTTGGACTGCAGGTTATAATCCACCCAGAGACCGCCCATCGTGTAGTGCACGGCCGGGAAGATGCGCATGGGCTGCTTGTATGCGTTCTCGCCGGTGATGTTCTCATACATGTCGAACAGGTTACCATAGCGGGCGCGGACTTCGGCTTCACCGAGGCGCTTGATCGCGGCGGAGAAGTCGAGGTAGACGCCGAGGCGCTTGCCGTCGACCAGTTGGCCGACGCCGCGGCCTTCGTCACAGACTTCCTTGGCGGCGCGGGAGGCGATGTCGCGCGGGGCGAGGTTACCGTAGCTCGGGTACTTGCGTTCGAGGAAATAATCACGGGCCTCCTCGGGGACTTCGGAGGCGGGCTTGGCGCAATCGACTTTGTTCTTTGGAACCCAAACACGTCCATCATTACGGAGCGATTCTGACATCAGGGTGAGCTTGGACTGGTCTTCGCCGTGCACCGGAATGCAGGTCGGGTGAATCTGCGTGTAGCACGGATTCGCGAAACCAGCGCCGCGGCGGTGGGCGCGGAAAGTCGCGGTGACGTTGCAGCCCTGCGCGTTGGTGGAGAGGTAGAACACGTTGCCGTAGCCGCCGGTGCAGACGACGACGACATCGGAAGACCAAGATTCAACGGCGCCCGTGACGAGGTCACGCGTGACGATACCCTTGGCCTTGCCGTCGACGAGGACGAGGTCGAGCATCTCATGGCGGGTGTACATCTTCACCGTGCCCAGGCCAATCTGGCGGGAGAGTGCAGAGTAGGCGCCGATGAGGAGTTGCTGGCCGGTCTGGCCGCGGGCGTAGAAGGTGCGGGAAACCTGGGCACCGCCGAACGAGCGATTGGCGAGCAAGCCTCCGTATTCACGAGCGAAAGGCACGCCTTGCGCGACGCACTGGTCGATGATGCTCGTGGAGACTTGAGCGAGGCGGTAGACGTTCGCTTCACGGGCGCGGTAATCGCCTCCCTTAATGGTGTCTTGGAAGAGGCGGCGGACGCTGTCGCCGTCGTTTTGGTAGTTCTTGGCGGCGTTGATGCCGCCCTGCGCGGCGATCGAGTGCGCCCGGCGAGGGCTGTCTTGGTAGCAGAAACAGGAGACCTCGTAGCCCATCTCAGCGAAGGAAGCGGCGGCGGCGGAGCCGGCCAGGCCGGATCCGACCACGATGACGTGGTATTTGCGGCGGTTGGCCGGGTTCACCAAGCGGAGCTTGGCCTTATGATTATTCCACTTATCGGCCAGCGGGCCGGCGGGGGTCTTGGAGTCGAGATTCATGGTCGCGTGCGCTTACTTGAGGCAGCCCGTGAGGACAGCGAGAGGGATGGAGATGAAGCCGAGGGCGATGATCCAGCCGTAAGCCAAGGCCACAAAATCAAGCCGGGAGCGCCAGCGCTCGTTACGCAGGCCGAGGGTCTGGAACACGCTGCTGACCCCGTGGCTAAGGTGGAGGCAGAGCAAAAGCATGCTGATAATGTAGAAGATCGAGACCGAGCGGCAGGAAAAGCCTGCGACCACCATCTTATAGACGTCGTCCCCATAGACGGCGCCATCGAGGGCGACCGTGCGGAAAGTGTAGTGCAGGAGGTGGAAGACCACGAAAGCCAGGATGACCACACCCGAGTAAGGCATCGTGCGCGAGGCCACCGTGGCGCGGCGCGTGGCTTCATCAGCCGGACCGCCCGCCCGAGCCGCGCGATTCTCCAGCGTAAGTTGAATGCCGACCCAAATATGGGCGATAACGCTGAGAATTAGCACCACGCGGGCCGCCCAAAGCAGTCCAGCATGGTCATGCAGCCACTTCGCGTACTCGTTAATCGCCGGCGCGCCTTTAAACATCAGCAGGTTACCCGACATGTGGCCGAGGACGAACCCAGCCAAGACTAGGCCAGTGAGGGCCATCACGACCTTCTTCCCGATGGAAGACGGCTGACAGCAGGATGAGCAGGAGCTTGCGGACATAGCGGCGGGTGACGGGGACGGGTGCAAAAAGCATCAAATAGGGAGGAGCCACCCTTCCCATCCCGGACCATAGCCAAAGGGGAGGTATTAGCGGAAGCCCGGCGGGGTGTGAAAAACCCTCATACGCCCAGGCCTGCAGACCATGGCGGAGCCGGTCGGAAGCCGGCCAGAAGCCGGAAAAACCTCTTGCCACAGTTTTTTTCGGCCGTGCAATTCGAAAGTCCAGACCGGCTCTCCGTCACAGGACCTGCCGGTCTTATCTTTTTTACTCCATCCCCGCCCCTCCGACCCTTTTCCATGAAGTATATTTTCGTCACTGGCGGCGTCATCTCCTCACTTGGCAAAGGCCTGACCGCCGCCGCCTTGGGCGCGCTGCTTGAGTGCCGCGGGCTGAAGGTACGTATCCAGAAATTTGACCCGTATCTCAATGTCGATCCGGGCACCATGAGCCCCTACCAACACGGCGAGGTCTACGTGCTGAATGATGGCGCCGAGACAGACCTCGATCTCGGACATTACGAACGCTTCACCTCGGGTGAACTCTCGCGACTCAACAGCCTCAGCTCTGGCCAAGTCTATGAGACCGTAATCCAGAAAGAACGCCGCGGCGATTATCTCGGCAAGACCGTGCAGGTGATTCCGCACATCACCAACGAGATCAAGGATCGCATCCTTAAAGGAGGCGAAGGCGTGGATGTACTCATCACCGAAATCGGTGGCACGACCGGCGACATTGAAGGCCTTCCCTTCCTCGAAGCCCTGCGCCAGTTCCAGCACGACGCCGGCCGCGAGAACGTCGCGTTCCTGCACTGCACACTCGTCCCGTTCATCAAAGCCGCCGGCGAACTGAAGACTAAGCCCTCTCAGCAATCCGTCGCCAAACTGCGTGAAATCGGCATCCAACCCGACATCCTCGTCTGCCGCACCGACCGCCCTATTGGCGAAGAAAACCGCCAGAAACTCTCGCTGTATTGTAACGTCGGCGTCGATTCGGTTATCGAATGCCGCGATGTGGCGCACTCCATCTACGAGCTCCCCCTGATGCTCGCCGAGCAGCGCATCGATGAGATCGTGGTCAAGCGACTCGGCATCGAGTGCAAGCCGATCGACATCGCGCCGTGGCGCGAAATTGTCCGCCGCCTGCTCGAGCCAAAGTATCGCGTGCGCATCGGCGTCGTCGGAAAATATATTGAACTGCAGGACGCTTATAAATCCGTCTACGAATCCATTACGCACGGCGGCATCGCGAATGAAGCCGGCGTTGAAATCGTCCGCATTGACGCTGAAGACCTCGAGACCAAGGGAACGGCGCAACTCGAAGGACTCGACGGCATCCTTGTCCCGGGCGGCTTCGGTAACCGCGGCATTGAGGGAAAAATTATCGCCGCGAAATTCGCCCGCGAGCGCAAGATTCCCTTCTACGGCCTGTGCCTCGGGATGCAGATTACGGTCATCGAATTCGCTCGCAATGTGCTGGGCCTCAAGGATGCCCATTCGACGGAGTTCGCCCCAGAGACCAAGAACCCAGTTATCCACCTCATGGAGTCCCAAAAAAGCGTCGTCACCAAGGGCGGTACGATGCGCCTAGGGTCCTATGACTGTACCCTGACCCCCGGGAGCCGCTCCCGCGAGGCCTACGGCACTGATAATATTAAAGAACGCCACCGCCACCGCTTTGAATACAACGATGCCTACCGGGCCCAGCTCGAAGCGGCCGGCCTCCGCGTCGGCGGGGTCAACCCCCAGAGTGGCTTGGTCGAAATCGTCGAGGTCAAGGATCACCCCTGGATGGTCGGGGTCCAATACCACCCCGAGTTCAAGTCCCGCCCGGACCGAGCCCACCCCCTCTTCGCCGCTTTTGTGAAGGCAACGGTTGAGAAGTCCCGGTCGGCCTGTTAATTCAGAGACGAAACCGGCTCTGCCGGACGCTGACAAGTGGGCGGAGATCCGCCAAACGCGCCACCCCGCGCGGCCCTTTCCCCACCCCCATGTCTAACTCCATCAACGCCGCCGGCACCTGGGTGCCGCGCCTCCGTGAGCAGGTTGCCCGTGTCGTCGTCGGCCAACAGTACTTGGTCGACCGATTGCTCATCGGACTTCTCGCCAACGGCCACGTGCTTCTCGAGGGCGTGCCCGGTCTCGCGAAGACCCTTTCCGTCCGGACGCTTGCCCAGACCGTCCATGCGGATTTCTCGCGCATCCAATTCACGCCCGACCTCTTGCCCGCCGACATCGTGGGCACGCTCATCTACGACCCGAAGTCTGGCGACTATAGTGTCAAGCGCGGCCCGATTTTCGCCAACTTCGTGCTCGCCGATGAAATCAACCGCGCGCCCGCGAAAGTCCAATCCGCCCTTCTGGAAGCCATGCAAGAACGTCAGGTGACCCTCGGCGGCGAAACGCACAAACTTCCTTCGCCCTTCCTGGTGCTCGCCACCCAGAACCCCATCGACCAAGAAGGAACTTACCCGCTGCCGGAGGCCCAAGTTGACCGCTTCATGCTGAAGCTGAACATCGGCTATCCGACCCGCGAGGAGGAGCGCAAGATTCTCGACGCCATGGCGACGACCTCCCCGAAGCTCGATGTCGAAGCCGTCATCTCCAAGGAGGAAATCCTCCAGGCGCGCGCCGCGGTCGATGCCATCCATGTGGCGGACCCGATTCGTGATTACATCGTCTCACTCGTGCTGGCGACCCGCGGACAACACCCGGGCGGCCCCGACTTGAAGAAATTCCTCCAGTTCGGCGCCTCGCCGCGCGCCACGATTAATCTCACCCTCGCCTCCAAGGCTTGGGCTTTCCTGCAAGGCCGTGACCACGTCACCCCACAGGACATCAAGGATATCGCTCCGGACGTGCTTCGCCATCGCCTGATCCTCACCTACGAAGCCGACGCCGAAGGAGTCGATGCCGACGCCATCGTGCGCCGCGTGCTCGACGCCGTCAGCGTTCCTTAATCCGCCCGGAGTCCCGTGGACCGCCCCGTCCAGACCCATCCGCAGGAGACCCTTCGCCGCGCCCAGCGCGTCGAAATCGTCGCCGCGCGCATGGTCAACGATGCGATGGTCGGGGCCTACCTCTCACGCTTCAAAGGGCGCGGCACTGATTTCGAAGAACTCCGCGAGTATGTGCCCGGGGATGACGTCCGGTCGATGGACTGGAATGTCACCGCGCGGACAGGCAAGCCGTTCATCCGCCTGCACCGGGAAGAACGTGAGCTTACGATGGTCATCGCCCTCGACATCTCCGGCTCATCTTCCTTTGGCTCAGGAGAACTAACCCTGCGCGAGCGAGCCGCCGAGGTCGCCGCTTGTCTCGCCGTCTCCGCGCTTAAAGCCGGTGACAAAGTCGGCCTACTGCTCTTTACGGAAAAAGAAGAACTCTGGGTAAGTCCCAAGAAAGGCCGACGCCATGTGCTCCGCATTATTCGTGAAGCTTTAGAATTTACCCCAAGCTCCCGCCGCACCTCCTTCGCGCAACCCATGCGCCGGCTCGGCCGCGCCCTGAAGCGCCGATCCATGGTCTTCGTGGTCTCCGACTTCTTGGCCGGGGCTGAAGGTGCCGAAGTCATGGGCGCCGCGCTGGGCGAACTGAACGCCCGCCACGACACCGCTTGCGTCCAGCTGGTCGACACGCGCGAACGCGTGCTGCCCGATGTCGGCGTCATTGCCTTGGAAGACGCCGAGACGGGCGAAATCCGCGAGGTAAATACCGCTTCCGTCTCCGTCCGCCGGCGCTTCGCCGCTTCCGCTGAAGCCCGCCTCGCCGCCACCGCCGCGGGGCTGGCCCGCGCCGGCATGGATGTCGCCCGACTTGAGCTCGATGCCGCCGTGGCCCCCACGCTCGCACGATTCTTCGAACGGAGACGCCGCCGCCGATGAACCTACTCGCCGCCGCCACCGATGAGGTGACTTTCACCCTGCAAGGGCCCAAGCCGCCCGTGCCCCTTGAACTCTGGGGGTCACCCGCGTTACTTGTGTGTATCGCCGGCGGCCTGCTTTTCATCGGCCTACTGACCTGGGCTCAGCGTAGTCGCCGCCCTGTAGTCACGCCAGCCATCGTCGAACTGGAAACGGTGCTCGCCGACCCCGCGAACGATGTCGCGGCCGTCACCCTGGCTTTGCGCCGTTACCTCGCCGAAGTGGACATTCGGGCCGCAACCTCGCTCTCCACCGCAGAACTGACGACGAAGATCAGCGCACTCCCCGTCTTTCTGCCCGCCCGCCAGCCGCTCCTAGCAGTCCTCACCGCCGCCGACGCCGCCAAGTTTGCCCGTAATCCCGTTGAGCTACCGCTGCTCGCCGCGGGAATCCGCGAGGCTGCGCAACGCATCGAAAATGCGCGTCGGACCTTCGGCCCAGCACCACGATAATGGATACCAACTTCGAATTCCAGTATCCGTGGGCGCTACTTTTGCTGGCGCTGCTTCCGCTTTACTCCTGGCTGCGCGGACGCATCGGGCAATCCTCAGCGCTGCTCTACCCTGATATCACCCTCCTGGATGGCATCTCCCGGCCGGTCCGCGAAAAAGCCGGTCGCCTCCGCCCTTTCCTTCGATTGGCGACCGCCGCAGCCCTCATTATTGCCATCGCCGGACCACGGACAGCGAACAAGGAAATCGAACGCGAAACCGAGGGCTTGGACATCATGCTCGTGGTCGACCTCTCGTGGTCGATGATGGCCTTGGATATGGGCCCGCTGGAGAAGAAGGTTACGCGCTGGCAGGCGAGTCAGAATGTCATCTTTGAGTTCATCAATAAGCGGCCTGATGACCGCATCGGCGCGGTCGTCTTCTCTGGTAAGCCCTACCTGCTGAGTCCGCTCACCATCAATAAAGTCTGGGTTGAGAAGGGAATCGACCGCATGCACATCGGGATTATCCAGGAAACCGGCACGGCGATTGGCGAAGCCGTGGCGATGGCCGTCGATCGGATGAAGAACGTGAAGGGCAAGAACTCCAAGGTCATCATCCTCCTGACGGACGGGGATGACAATATGAGCAAAGCCATCCTCCCCGTCCCCGCCGCCGAACTCGCCCATGCGATGGGCATTCGGCTCTATTGTATCGGGCTCGGTAAGGATGAGCCCACGGTGTTACCCCAGTTCGACCGTCGCACGGGCAAGCTTCATCTCGATTTCCTGGGGAACACCATCCCGATGCAGACGATTAATCCGGCGAATTATGTCATGCTGATGAAGATGGCCACCGTCGCCGAGGGTAAGTTTTACCGGGCGCTGGATCAGAATCAGCTCAGCCGCGTCTACGAAGAAATCAACCGTTTGGAGCGCACGGAAGTCCGCATCCGCGAGACGACCACGTATGAAAGTTATCGCTTCGTCTGGATCATCATCGGCGGCCTACTCCTATTGAGCGAACTTGGCTGGGCGCTCCTCCGCCCCCGCGCGCCCTAAGCCATGGATACCGCCGACCTCCATTTTGAAAAGCCGGGCCTGCTCATCCTCGCCCTCTTGGCCGGACTGATTACTTTCGGCCTCCTACGTTGGTCAGAGCGCCGACGCCGCCGGGGGTTGGGCGAATTCGCCGCCGCTCGGCTGCTGAGCAAACTGACCGCGGGGTATTCCGCTGCCCGTCGGCGCACCAAGGATTTCGCCCTCGCCGTGGCGCTGATCTTATTGGTCGCGTCACTTGCTGGCCCGCGCTGGGGCGTCGAAGTCAGCCAGCAACGTGGCGCCACCGAGGATGTGGTCTTTGCCCTCGATGTCTCCAAATCGATGTTGGTGGCAGACATGACCCCCACCCGACTCGCGCGGGCGAAGGCGGCGATCGCGAACTTCGTGAAACGGAAAGGCACTGGCAATGTCGGGCTGGTCGCCTTTGCCGGCCAAGCGTTCCTGCAGTGCCCGTTGACTCGCGACTATGACGCCTTTTTCCGCACCCTAGAAGAAACGGACACGGGAAGTATTCAGGTCAACGGCACCGACATCGGGCGCGCCATCGAGGAGTCCGAACTTGCCTTCTTCTCCAATCGGAATCGCAAGCTACTGATTCTGCTCACGGATGGTGAGGATTTGGAAGCTGGCGGCATCGAGGCTGCCAAGAAACTGAAACGTAAAGGCCTCGTGATCCACGCCGTTGGCATTGGCACCCCGGCGGGCGGCCCCATCCGCGTCATCGGGCCCCAAGGCTCCATCACTACCTTGAAAGATTCCTCTGGTGAAGAAGTCCGGAGTCGCCTGGATGAAAAGACCCTCGGCGAACTCGCTGCCAGCACCGGCGGGCGCTTCATCCGCCTCGGTCAAGCCGGCGAAGGCATGGAAGCCCTGCGCTTAGCGATCCAGGCTGGCACCGATGAAAATGGCGCGGGCCGACGAGGCATTCCGCGCGAAGAATGGCTCATCGGTGCCGCCCTCCTCTTTCTCGTGCTGGAGTCCCTCTTTTCCACCCGCCGCCAACAAACCCAGCCATGAGAAACTTGCTCGCCATCATCTTCCTTACGGCCGCGGTCTTCGCGCAAAATAAGAACGCCCCCGACTTGGCCAAGATGGACGCCCGGGAATTACATAACCTCGGCACCAAACTACTTGCCGCCGGCGATGTCACGGGAGCGGAAGAAGCCCTCCGCGCCTCACTGGCGAAGGACGTCGACCCTCTTCGCCCTGGAGCGCTCCATAATCTTGGCCATGTCCGTTTCCGTAAAGGTAGTGCGGCGTTCGGCGGCAAGGTGGCCGGTGATATCACGGAACTCACGATCGCACGCTCCTACCTCGAGGCCGCCGATGCGGATATCTCCGACATGAAGGACCAAATCGAGCTGCTCGACAAAGCCAAGGCCGAGAAGCGTGAGCCCGACTACGTGCCGGCCACTTCCGCACTCGGCGGAGGCATCGAGACCTACCGCACCATCAAGAAACTCATCCCGAAGGAAGAGGCCATGGTGGTGAAGCGCAATGGGGTCGTCGCCGTCTGGACGCGTTCGGTCAACGATTTCCGCGGAGCGCACGAACTGGATCAGGCCGATGCGCAGGCCCGCAGTAATGCGGACGCCATCGAGGAACTACTCCGTGCCCTCAAACGTGAAACCACCGCCCTGGAGGAAACCATCGAAGCGCAGCGCAAGAAGCAGGAAGAACTACGCGAGGTCATCCGTGAACTCATGAAGCGTATCCCGGATGATAAGCTCCCACAGTCCGCCCAAGGCGATGACGACGATGATGACGACCTCATGCCGGAGGACCGCAAGAAACCCAAGTCCGGCGGCGGACAGAAAAAATCTAAGGACGGCGAAGAAAAGAAGATGACCGAACAGGAAGCTCGCGGCTCACTGGAAGGCCTCAAGAATGAATTCGGCCGCAAAATGCCGGCCGGCCAGAAAGGCGCGAATGGCGCCGCCCCAGGCAAGCCCACCGACAAGAAAGGTAAGGACTACTGAGATGCGCCGGCTTTACTCCATTTTGGCGGGTGGACTGTTACTCGCGATCACCGCGTACGGCGATGATCGTGTCAACTGGGAGATCACCCCGCGAATCACCGCCCCAGGGCAACCCTTCCGCCTGCAGATTCAAGTCGAGTCCGACGTCACGCTGGGCGGCGCTCAGAATGTGGGTAAAGAAATCCGCCCGCCGCGCGGCATGGCGCTGCGCCTGTCCGGCCAGATTATTCGCCCGGATGCCACCGAAGCTACGCTCAATTTCTCGGGCGTCGCGCCGGAGCAAGAGGGAGAATATTTAATTCCCAGTTTCAAACTCCGCTTCCCGCGGAAGATGATCAACGTACCCGAGATTAAGCTCATCGTGAGTAAATCCGTCGCCTTCGTGCGCACCAACCAGGCCCGCGCCGAACTCTCGATTCCGGAACGCACTTTCTATGTCGGTGAACTCATCCGTGGAGCCATTAACATGCGGGGCGGGGAGCAAGAGTCGGTTGTCGCCTCCTTCGGGCTAGAATCCGTAGCCGAAGGCTTTACTTTCGCCATCGTCGCAGACCGCCAGCCGCTCCCCACTGAAATGGGCCAAGGCTGGCAGACCAGCTTTGAACTCACGCCCATCCGAGAAGGAAAGAACGAAGTCGCCATCAACGGCATCATGCTCATCCAGACCGGCAACACTTCGGTTTTCAATAATGCCGGACGCGATCGTCCTTTCACCTTCCGCCGCAGCATCACCGTCGCGCATGTCCCAGAGAAAGGCCGCCCCGCTGACTGGGCTGGAGCCATCGGTAAATTCAGCGCCGAGCCCCAGCAAGTCTCCAATGAAAAGCCTGAAGTAGGTGAGCCCATCCGTCTGCGGGCTGTGCTCACGGGGAGCGGTAATCTGGATCGCATCGTCCCACCGGAGCTTCCCAGCAACGAGGCTTGGGATGTGCTGCCGGCCACTGAACGTCGCCGCCACGCCGAAGAGCAGCGCTTTTTTGTCTACACCTTGGTGCCGCGGCTTCCGGGTAAACAAAAAACCCCGGTCATCCGCTTCTCCGCCTTCGACCCAGAAACCAAACAGTTTAGCCGGCTTGAATTCGCGTCGGCTGAAGTGAACGTCACTGGGAATGCCCCGGCCAAAGTAGACCTAGTCACGAGTGATCCCTCCACGCCTGCCGGAACCACTCCCAAGCTCAAGATGTCCGGGCTCGCCGACCCTCGGCCTCATGACGGGTTCTCTTTCCGCCGTAACGGGGCGATTCAGCCCCTGGCTGCCTCCACCCTTTTTTGGTCAAGTAACGGCTTGGCGCTCTTCGTCATCGGGCTCGCCGCCGCGGTGGTAATCGGTGCGGGCTATCTGGCCACCCATCCCCAAATCGTGGTTCGCTGGCGGGCCAAACGGTTCGTCCGTCGAGCCCTCCGGCAAGCCAACCAAGCTCGCGGTGATCAAAAAGCTTTTGCGCGACTCTCCGTCCGCGGGCTCCAGACTGGCTGTGCTGCACTGCTCGACGCCGAGTCGGCAGCGATGACGCAGACGGACATCCTTCGCGTCCTCCCCGAAGCAAAGAGGGAAACGCTAGATGCGCTCTTTAATGCGGACGGCAGCGAGAAGTTCGGGGCAAATTCATCCACCCCGATCGCCAATGAGGAGGAAGCCCTGCTGCTCCTGGCAATCTTGAGAGACCTCCTATGAGACTACTCGCGCTGAGCCTCGCCATGATGGTGACCTCGCTGTTCGCGGGCGAGCCACCCGCACCCTCCGCAGGCGAACAAGCCTATGCGAAAGGAGAATTCGCCGGGGCGGTCGAGGCTTGGCAGGCAGAGGCCCAACGCGATGGCGTCAGCCCCGGCCTCTTGGCTGCCCTTGGCAATGCCGAATGGAGACTCGGACGTAAGGGGCGGGCAATGGTGTGCTGGGAGCGGGCGTTGTTGTTAGATCCTTATAATGCCGTAGCCCTAGCTGGCATCCGCCATGGCCAGAATGCGGGTGGGGTTGAGCGCCCAGGAAGCACCTGGTCCGAGAACTACTCCGCGGTGCTCAGTGCCGACCTCTGGCTTATCATCGCCGCCGTGTCCTTCTGGGCGGCCTTACTGGCGATACTTCTCCCGCGATTACGGCGCCAACCCGCTGGCGAATGGAACCAGCGCATCCGCGTCACCGCCTTCACGCTACTCGCCCTCTGCATCCCTGGACTCTGGGGTGCACGCTCCAGCGCGAATCGCGCGGTAGTCCGTAAGACCGAGATTTCCCTGCGACTCACACCCACCCTACAGGGCGAACCCACGCAGGCCGTGTCCGAAGGCGATGTCGTGCGGACTGGCCGAGCCTTTAACGGACACATCCGTGTGACCACGGCCGACGGTAAGTCCGGCTGGTTGCGAGCCAGCGAGATTGAGTCGGTGTGGGGGCATAGCCTGCCCGCCGATTTGGACCAGAAAGCCGCTCCTTAACCCTTTCGCCTTGGAGGGGACGGCTGGGTTCGCTTGGATGATGGCGTGCGCATCCTCGACCGCCACGTCCTAAAAGAAACCGCCATCGCCAGCAGTGCGGCGACGGGCGCGTTCATCTTCGTGATGGTGGCGAGTAATATCCTCGGCCAGGTCGCTGGGGCGATCGCCTCCGGCCGGGTGAGCGGATGGGAGGGATTGGAACTCGTCGTACTGTTATTCCCCGGCGTGCTCCCGTACGCCCTGCCCTTGGGCTTACTCACCGGCGTGCTGATTACCTTCGGGCGACTGAGCTCGCAGCACGAACTCACCGCCATGAAGGCCAGCGGCCTGAGCTTAAGCCGTATCGCCCGCCCCGCCCTATGGCTCGCTGGCTTCCTTGCCCTCCTTTCCGCCTGGCTCAATCTCGAGGTCGCCCCGTTCTCCAATACGGAATATCGGCAGCTCTTGGTGGGCTCTGTTAAAGACAATCCCGCCTCCGTCATCACCCCGGGGAAGTTGAATCGCCAATTTCCCGGCATGGTCATTCGGGCCGCAGAGCGGGAGGGGGAAGTCCTCCGCGACTTCTGGCTTTGGCGTATCGACCCCCAAGGACATCTGGTGCAGACGCTGCACGCGAAAGAAGCTCGGCTCAACCGGGTCGAAAATAAAGCCGGCGAAGGCGTGCTGCGCATCACCCTGTCGGAAGTCCGCTCAGAATCTCAGCAAGCCGGCGATGCCAGCTTTCTGCATCCGGCCTCGGGTTTCACCGCCAGCACCACGGTGGTTGAATTCCCCGCTTCAGGTATTTTCAAGGATGGCTCCAACTTCGAACGAAAACTGCGCTGGCTGACTACCTCGGAGCTGCTTGATGCCATGGATAAAGGATGGCAGGTGACCGCGGAAATGAAGCCCGCGGAAATCGAACTCCGCAAGATGATGGCACGTACGCAGTTCATGGCCCACCTCGCCGGAGCGTTTTCCGTCTTCTCCCTCGCCCTACTCGCGGTTCCTCTCGCCGTCCGCGTCGGCCGATCAGAAACCTTCGTCAACGCCTCGGTCGCGCTCGGCGTAGCGCTCTCCTATTACATGCTCACCTCGGCGGCGACGTACGTGAAGAATCCAGCGTTGCACCCAGACCTACTTGTCTGGGGGCCGAATGTCTTCGTCGTGTCCGTGGCACTCTGGTTACTTAAGCGCGCCTCGCGCCACTAAGACCCTCACTGATCGCGGCGGTACCAGGCAAAGAAGGCGTAGCCCATGCAGGTCAACGCGAAGATTTCATTAAAGCCCTTCATCACCACCGCCCCCATAATCATATCGGCCGAAGCACTCAGGCTACTGATGCGCGGGGCGAGTCGGTAAGAATCGTAAATGGGATGCTCCCCGAAGATGAGCGCGGCCCAAAGGGGCAAATCGGCAATCATCAGGGCGAAGGAGTAGAACATCGCGGCACCAAAGCCGATGCCTGGGAGCATGGTCGAACGGGAAAACAGCGGCCAGACCATGAGCACAGCGGGCAGGAACATCGACCAGTGCTCGATGACATGCAGGGGGCGACTACGCAGGGCGGCCTCATAGAGCTCCGGGAAATGCCAAATCGAGAAAAATAAGGTGAAGAGGACGCCGCCGCCCAGCGGGTGTGTGAGGGCGCGCAACACTTTCGTCAGCGTGGGCCGCGAGGCGAGCAAGCGGTCAATGATGTCCGGCGGGATGCCCGTGACCAAGAGGGGCGCCGCCACGTAGATCAACAGCATGTGCTGAAGCATGTGGGCCGAGAAAAGAAACTGCTCGCCCAGCTGATCGAGCGGCGAACCCACGGCGAGATAACCCACCAAGACGCCGAGGTGAAAACGGATCGTATGGGCGACGGGATAAGGTGTGCCCGCCACTGCCCAAGCCGACCGATACGGCCCGCACGCCAAGGCGTGCGCCCAAGATGCGCCCACGACCAGGAGCAGCAGAAGCGGCTCGGTGTGCCAATGGAGCGGGATGCGCAGCATCCCTTCTTATTATTCCAACCGCGCCCCTTCGCAAGTGCGGGCACAAAAAAGGCCCCTCGCGGAGCCTTGGTCGTTAAGTCGTCGGGTCGCTTAGGCGATCCACTTCGGGTCAAGCACGTCGACCGAGAAGAGCGCTAACAATGCCGAGAAGGTGGCGAAAGTCAGCATCAGGGCGGCGACGAAGATCCAGAAAAGCAGGCGCTTGTCGTAGATCAGGTGCATAAACCAGAGGATGACCGCGAAGAACTTACCCGCGGACATTAGGCTCAGGATGGTGAGCACCACCGGCATCGGGATGGGCAGGAAGATCAGGACAATCTCCGCACCAGTGACCACGGCCAGCCAAAGGGCCAACGTGATGAAGTGGTGGTAGCGACGGGTTTCCTCGATGAGGAATTCCTGGCTGGGGGCGGCTTCGGGAGAGGAAGACATGGTCGTAAATCAGGATTACTTGGTGACGGCAGGCAGGCCAGTGCCCCAGAAGCCGTTCGGCCCGAGGTATTCGACGAGATAGACTGCCGTGAAGATGATGATCCAGACGATGTCGACGAAGTGCCAGTAAAGGCCGGCGACTTCGACGTCGAGGGCGCCCATGTGGCCGCCAAGTTTCCCAGTGAAACTGTAGAAGTACATCAGGATGAGCCAGAGTACGCCGATGGCGACGTGGGTGCCGTGCGTACCGGTGAGGACGTAGAACGTCGAGCCAAGCACGCTATTCTGAATCGTCAGGCCCTGATGGTAGAAGTGCGTGAACTCGAAGACCTGACAGCCCAGGAAGATCAGGCCGAAGAAAATCACCCCGAGGACGTTGCGACGGAATGACTTAATCTCGCCCTTGTGCATCGCGGAGACCGCGAGGGCCATCAGGAACGAGGACATCAGCAGGATGAACGTCGAGAACGACGTCAGCTCGATGTTGAACAGGTTCTGGATGAAACGCTGGTGGCCTTCGGCGTCGGTGAAGCCCGAGGGGTAGAGCTTGCGGTACAGTAGGTGCGTCGAGATCAGCGTCCCGAAGAACATACAGTCCGAAGCCAGGAAGAGCCACATAATGAGCTTCTTGTGGTCGATCCCGGTGGAGGTAGGCGCATCATGCGCGTCGGCAGTTTCAGACATGGAGGTCAGAGTTGAGAGGTTTTAAGGAAGAGGGGCTCAGTGAGCGACGGTCTCGGCGGGAGCTGGCGACCCAGCAGCAGCGGGAGTCTTGAGCATGTAGCCACCAGGCCCTTCGACGGCCCAGAGCCAGATGCCGAGGATAAGGACGCCGAGGCCCGTGATGACAATCCACCCAGCGTGCGGAACGCCCATGGCCATCATCGGCATGCCGAACCCTGCGAAGAGGAAGCCCGTGGAAGCCACCAATGGCATCCAAGACTGGCTGGGCATGTGGACACCGGCTTCGCCGCCATCGTTCTCATAGGCGATGCGCTTGCCGCCATGCCTGTCCTCGAAGTAGGCATCGCGCGTGGCCACAATCGGCGCTTGGGCGAAGTTATATTCGGGCACAGGTGAAGGCAGGGACCATTCCAAGGTGCGACCACCCCACGGGTCGCTGGAGCACTTCTTACCCTTAAAGGCCGTCCACGCGAGGTTAGCGAAAGCGAGGAATACGCCCGCGCCGAGAATGTAAGCACCGATAGTGGCCACGTAATTCCAGGTTTCCCAGCCGTTGCCGGCGTGGTAGGTGTGCGTACGGCGAGGCATGCCAGCGAGGCCGAGGTAGTGCATCGGACCGAAGGCGAGATTGAAGCCCAAGATGACCATCCCTGAGGCGAGGTATGCGATCGGCGCATTAGGCATGCGACCGAAGATCTTCGGGAACCAGAAATACAGGCCCGCCATCAGGCCGAGAAGCACGCCGCCGAGGAGCACATAGTGAAAGTGCGCGATGACGAAGTAGCTATCCTGCTGCTGGGAGTCGGCGGGAGCCGAGGAGTGCATGACGCCGGAGAAACCACCGCACATGAACATCCAGATGAAGCCGAGGGAAAGCACCATCGGCGGAGTGAAGCGGACGCGGCCACCCCAGATTGTACCCAGCCAATTGAAAATCTTCACACCCGTCGGCACAGCGATGGCCATGGTCAAAAGTGAGAAGGCGGCGGTCGGCACTGGGCCGAGGCCCGTCGTGAACATGTGGTGGCTCCAGACGGCGAAGCCCAGGAAGCCGATGACGGCACCGGAGAAGACGATGATCGGGTAGCCGAAGAGTGCCTTACCCGAGAAGGTCGGGAGAATTTCCGAGACAATGCCCATCGCGGGCAGCACGAGGATGTAAACCTCCGGGTGACCAAAGATCCAGAAGAGGTGCTGCCAGAGCACCGGCTGGCCGCCAGCCGAGGGATTGAAGAAATTGGCGCCGAAAGCGCGGTCGAACATCAATTCGATGAGCGCGACAGTGATCGCCGGGAAGGCGAGAATGATAAGGATCGCCGTGATGAGGGTCATCCAAGTGAACACGGGCAGGCGCATCATGGTCATGCCCTTGGCGCGCATGTTAATGATCGTGCAGATGAAGTTGAAGGAGGCCGCCAGGGAGGCGATGCCGAGTACCTGGATGCCGATGATCCAGAAATCGGTGCCGACGCCGGTGAAGCGCAGCGCCTGGCCGTTCTGACCGAAGGTGCCAGAGAGTGGTGCGTAACTGAACCAACCATTGGCGGGAGCGAAATCCGTATAGACCAGGGCCTTGTGCCAATCGAACGAGTTCAACCATCCAGCGAGGTGTGCGAATTCGAAGAGCCACGAAGCATTGAGCACGAAGGCACCAAAAACGAACGTCCAGAGCGAGAACGCGTTGAGACGAGGGAAAGCGACGTCGCGGGCACCGATTTGCAGCGGCACGAGGAAGTTAAAGAATGCGGCCGAGAGCGGCATGACCCCGAGGAAGATCATCGTCGTGCCGTGCATGGTGAACAGCTGGTTATACATGCGCGCCGTAATGAAATCATTATCTGGGCGGGCCAGCTGGGTTCGAATCGCGAGGGCTTCGACGCCTCCCACGAGGAAGTAAAACATGGCGAACGCGCCGTAGAGGATGCCAATCTTCTTGTGATCGACGGTGGTCAGCCAATCGGTCCAGCCGGTGGTGCGGTCAGGGCGGATCAGGCCGAGGTCGCTGCGCTCGGGTGCCAACTCCGTCTTGCAGGCGACGGGGTCATGGTGGGAATCGTGAGACATTGGAATGAAAGGTTCGAAAGGTTTATTTCAGCGTGAGGAGGTATTCGGCCAGGCAGTCCAGCTCGTCGGCGGTGAACTTCTGCTGGGTCTCGGTAAGACCAGCGACGTTGAACATCTTGTAGAAGTGCATCCGGTTGCCGGGCTTGACGTCCTTGGTCGGCTTGCCATCAGCGCCGGTGGCGACGCCCGAGGAGCCGATCCACTTGATGAGATTGGCCTTGAGCACCGCCTTGTCTACTTCGACGGATGATTCGGTGTTCTGGGTCTGCTGCTCCTTGGCAAGCTGAGCCTTAGGGTCACGGTTATCGAGCCAAGCGCCCGCGAGCGACTTGCGCGAAGCGACGTGGGTGAGGTCGGGAGCAAACGCGCCCGCACCGTAGTGTCCGCTGATATTGTGACACATCACGCAAGTCTTGGCGGCAAAGAGCGCCTTGCCCTTCTCGGCCTTGGTTCCTGCGACGACCTCGCCGGCGTCGGTCTTCTGCTTCTGCACCCACTTCGCAAACTCAGCGGGCTCGACGACTTCGACGCGGAAGAGCATGTAGGCATGGGAGTCGCCGCAGAACTCGGCACACTGGCCGTAGTAATGGCCGACTTCATCGCCCTGAATCCACATATGGTTCTTACGGCCAGGCATGAGGTCGACCTTGCCAGCGAGCTTCGGAATCCAGAAAGAGTGAATGACGTCCTCGGAGCGAAGGTTGATACGGACTGCCTTGCCCTTTGGGATAACGAACTCATTCGGCACGGAACGCTTAGCGTCGTTCGTGAGTCCGAGCTGCGGATACTCGAAGCGGAACCACCACTGCTTGCCGATGACGTCGATTTCCAGAACCTGCTCCTCGACGACCTTGGCGTAATTCTCCTTCGCACCTTCGAGGCGGGGGTACCAAGCGGAGAGCTTGGACGTCGGGACAGATTCAGCCGGTACATCATCATCGTACCAGATCGCGCTAAGCGTCGGAATCGCAATGATCACCAGTGCGCCAATGGAGGCGGTGATTAGGCCGATTTCGACGAGCGGGTTGCCGTGACCTTCTTCGATGCGCGGGGCATCCTCATCACCCGGACGGGCCCGGAATTTGATGACCGCATAAACCAGGAGCCCGCCAACGAGAATGAAGAGGACGACGACCAGCCAGACGGTGTCCATGAAAACATCATACTGAACCTTGGCCACCGGGCCTTTGGGATCCAAAGTAGATTGGCGGACGGTCATGTCGGCCTTGGAACAACCCGCCATGATCAGGGCGAGGAAGGGGGCGGCCAGCAGACCGACCCGACTGAAGAAGCGAGAAAACATAAAGGATGAGTTTCGGACGCCGCAAAATCCGTAAAAACCCTGTAATTTGCAAGCCCCCCGCTGGCCTAATTCGTGTGGCCGGGATCCCCCATGAACATAGGGTTGGAATTAATTATATAAACTATTGATTAACATATGCTTACACATATATTGTCGCATCATATCGGCTAATACTGGGCACCTCGCCCCTCTTCTATCCCCGTTTAGGCCCTTGGGTCTTGCACCCATGGGTGGGTGCTTTAACCCCCTGAACCATGTCTTGGCGTAGCCCACACGGCACCCCCCTTCCCGATTGGAGAAAGCGTACGCTGATCATGGGCATCATGAATCTGACCCCCGACTCCTTCTCCGATGGAGGCCAGGTGGCGGATGTTGAGAGCGCCGTCCGCCGTGCTGAAATACTCGTTAAAGAAGGGGCCGACATCCTCGATCTCGGAGCGGAATCGACCCGCCCCGGCGCCAGCCCGGTGGATGCGCGCACCGAGCTCGCCCGACTCCTTCCTGTAATCAAAGCGCTGCGTCGGCAATTCCCTGCGCTGCCGATTTCGATCGATACCTATAAAGCCTCCGTCGCCCAAGCGGGCATCGAAGTGGGTGCGGACATCGTCAATGATGTCGAAGGTGGTCGGTTTGAGGCTGATTCCAAAGGGTCTCCAATGGCTTCGGCCTGCGCCCGCCTCCACTGCCCGCTCATCTTGATGCACCGCCGGCCGACGCCCTCCTATCAGGATTTCTGGCCAGAAGTTCTGGCAGACCTACGAGGGTCAATCCGTGTCTCGCTGGACGCCGGCGTGCCGGCGGAACAATTATGGACCGATCCAGGATTCGGTTTCGGCAAAACACCGGCCCAAAATATCATGCTCGTTCGCAACCTCGAGCTGATCGCCGCCTTAGGCTTCCCGGTTCTGCTCGGCACCAGCCGCAAGTCCACCTTAGGCCTGATGATGAAAGAGGCGGACCCGTTGAAAAGATTACCGGCCGGCATCGCCACCGCGGTCTGGGGCGTAGCCCAAGGTTGTTCGATGGTACGAACCCACGATGTCGCCGAACTGCGCCCATTCCTGGTCGCAGCCGATGCCTTGCGACACGGGACGGACGGCTGAACCAAGGAGCCGAAGCCCCTTAAACCGCCTAAATGGGTGGGGGATGGAGCCAGCAGTCGGACTTGAACCGACGACCTGCCGCTTACAAGGCGGCTGCTCTACCAACTGAGCTATGCTGGCCAACTCCCCCATTCACAGAGTTGTTCACAGCGGAGGCCTGTCAACCCTCGGAACGATTGTGTTTAGGGGTTGAAACTAGATTGGTTTTGAACGGAATTCAACCACCCCAAGCCCCGAAACTATGCGTATCCCCGTTTCCCTTCTTGTCCTTTGTGCCGGTATCTCCGGATGCACCACAAGCGTCGACTCCTCGTTGATGGACACCATCACCGTACAGTCCAGCCCGACCAGTGCCGCCATCCGCCTTAACGGCGAAACGGTTGGCCGCACGCCCGCCACACTGCAACTGGACCGCACCAAGAATTACGAGCTCCAGATCGGCAAGGGCGGCTACACCGCCGAAAGCACCACCCTTAAGCCCCGCCTGATCACCACCAGCGAAGGCATCGAGTACGGCTTCCCTAGCACCATTAAGGTCAACCTCACCGCCGTCCCCCAAAGTGGCGACGTCGTCGTCCCGGAAATTGATGTGCCGGACTTCAAGCACCTCGCCAAGAAAGTCGTGGGCGATGAAACCGAAGCGCAAGCTGCCGCCCGCGCCGATATTGCCGAAGCCAAGCAAGCCGCCGCCAAGATCAAGGCCTCGCTGGCTACCCGTGAAGCCGCCAATAAAGTGAAGCTGGCTGAAATTTCGAAGGCCATCGCCGCCGCCAAAGCCGCCGCCTCAACGGATGCCGCCGCCCAAGCCAAAGCCGTCGAAGCCGAGCTCGCCCTCAAGGAAGCCACGTCTGCGGCTGAAGCCAGCCGCACGAAAGCCGAAGGCTCGCTGCGCAGCATCGAATCCCGCCGCCTCGCCCTTGAATCGCAGCCGAATCCTGCGGCTGAAGCTAAGTTAAACGCCGAGAAGGCCGCGGTGGCCAAGAACCTCGCCGACGCCGACGCCAAGCTGGCTGGTGCTCGCACCGCCCTAACGGCCGCTGCCCTCAAGAACTCCGGCCTCCTGTCGCTTGAAGAACGCATTGCCAAACTCGAAGCCTCTTACGCCGCCGAAACCAAGGCCTTGGACGAAGCCAGTGCTAATTCCCGCCAGGCGATTCAAGCCCTCAACGCCCGCGCTGACGAACTCTCACGCGCCACCGAAGCTGGGGTGAAGGCAGCGAAGTCCGAAGCTGCCAAGAGCTTGGCTGACATCCAGAAAGCCCTCGAAGAGCAGAAGGCTGCCGTGGGCAAGGCCAACGAAGAACGCGAAGCACTCAAGGCGGCCAACGCTGCCGCCCTGGCCAACGCGCGCGAAGAAAACTTCAAGCTCGTTACCGACCTCAACAAGCAGCTCGCCCAGGCTAAGGCTGACAATTCCAAGACCGCCGCAGACGCCGCGGAAAAAGCCCTCGGCGACGCGAAGAATCAACTCTCCGCCCTCCAGGATAAACTCGCTAACGCCGACAAGGCTGCCGAGAAGGCCGTCGCCAATGCCCTCCGCGACGCTGACGCCAAGCTCGCCGAAGCCACCAAGGCCACCGAAAGCGCCCGCAAGGTTGCCGCCCAGCAGAAGGCTGAAGCCGAGAAGGCCCTCGCCGATGCTCGTCTGGATGCCGAAAGCAAAATCGCCGATGTAAAGGCCACCAGCGACAAGCTTGTCGCCGCCGCCAAGGAAGCCGGCGAAGCCAAGTTCGCCGAAACCACCAAGGCCCTCGCCAACGCTAAGGCCGAGAGCGATAAGCTCGTCGCCGCCGCCAAGGAAGCCGGCGAAGCGAAACTCGCCGAAGTCACCCAGGCTGCCGCGAACGCTAAGGCTGAAAGTGATAAGCTCCTCGCTACCACCAAGGAAGCGGCCGATGCCAAGCTCGCCGAAACCACCAAGGCCGCCGAAAAGGCCCTGGCCGATGCCCGTCTCGACGGCGAAGCCAAGATCGCCGAAGCCACCAAAGTCGCCGCGGAAGCCAAGGCTAAGGCCGATAAGCTCGCCTACTCCGAATTCAACGCCCGCTACGCCCTGCTGGAAAGCCGCCTGCGCTCCAAGGCCATCACCGAGGACCAGTATAAGGAACAGCTCGCCGCCCTCCGCAAGGAGCTCGGGCTCTGATTTAATCACGTCACGTCGACGCCCCAAAGCCCGACCGAAAGGTCGGGCTTTTTTGTTGGAAGCAACGCCGGGGGACGCACCTTGTTAGCCCTATGTCGGAAACGCTCGCCCGCACTCCTCTCTTCGCACTCCACGTCGAACTCGGCGGGCGCATCGTCCCCTTCGCCGGTTGGGAAATGCCCGTCCAATACACGGGCATCATTGAAGAGCATATGGCCGTGCGCAAAACAGCCGGCCTATTTGACGTCTCCCACATGGGAGAAGCCCGCGTCCGCGGCCGCGATGCCGCTGCCTTCCTCGATCGCATCATGACCAATGAGATGTCCACCATCCGCATCGGGATGGCGCGCTACACGGTGATGTGCCAGCCTGACGGCGGCTGCGTCGACGACTTAATTGTCTACCGCCTCGGCGAGTCGGAGTTCCTCATCTGCCTCAACGCCTCCAACGCCCCGAAAGATATCGCCTGGATGCGCTCGCTCATCGGTACAGCCCAAGTGGAAGTCATCGATGAATGCGCGGCCTGGGCCCAGCTCGCGATCCAAGGTCCGGTCGCCGAAAAAATCCTCTCCGAAATCACCGCCGCCCCGCTTGCGACGATCAAGCGCTTCGGCTTCTTGGTCGGCGAAGTCGCGGGCGAAGCTGGCTGCATCATCTCCCGCACCGGCTACACGGGTTCACCTGGATTCGAAGTCTACCTCCCGGCGGCCTCCGCCGACAAAGTCGCGCGCGCCCTCCTCGCCGCCGGCAAGCCCCACGGGCTCGTCCCCGCCGGGCTGGGCGCCCGTGACTCGCTTCGACTGGAAGCAAACTACCCGCTCTACGGACATGAAATCTCCGAGCGCATCTCGCCGATCCAAGCCGGCCTGGCCTGGACGGTAAAATTTGCGAAGCCGGAATTTGTTGGGCGGGAAGCCCTCCGTCGCCAGGTGGAAGGTGGCCCGTCCTCCTCCGTCGTCCTTTTCTCCCTCGATGACCGCCGCATCGCCCGCCAAGGCGCCGTGGTTTTCGCCGGCGAAACCGCCGTGGGTGAAGTGCTTTCTGGCACACTCTCCCCAGTCATTAATAAGCCTATCGGCACCGCTCTGATCGCGGCCGGCCACGCCCACTCTACCGAGCTGACCGTCGATATTCGCGGCAACCGCATCCCGCTGAGAGTCGCCAACGAGGCTTTCGTGAAGTGAAGGGTTGAAATAATCCCCATCCACTTTACCCAGAAGCCATGAGCAACGTGCCCGCCGACCTTCTTTACACTAAGGACCATGAATGGATCAAGGTCGCGGCGGACGGCACGGCCACCATTGGCATCACCGACCACGCCCAAGCCGCACTCGGCGACGTAACTTTTGTCGACCTCCCGAAGGTGGGCGCCACCTTCAACCATGGCGACGTCTTCGGCACCGTGGAGTCCGTCAAAGCCGCTTCCGACCTCTACAGCCCGGTCTCGGTTGAAATCCTCGCCGCCAACGCCGACTTGAATAATTCGCCGGACCTCGTGAATCGCGAGCCTTACGGCAGCGCCTGGATGATTAAGGTGAAGGTCAAGAATCCGGCCGAGCTCGCTGGCCTGCTCGACGCGGCTGGCTATTCCGCCATCCTCTAAGGGCGCCGCGGGCGCCGCGAACCCTTGCCCTCGCGGGACTTTGGCCTACATAGTTGGGCCGATGTCCTTTGCCGCCGTCCACGCCGCCCATCCTTGGGCCGAGGTCCTTGCCTCCGTCCAGGCGAAGACGTCGGCAGACGTGCTCCGCGCCCTTACCCGAGCCGAAGCCGATACGGCCGACCTCGAAGACTTCAAGGCACTCATCTCGCCGGCGGCCGCCCCGCACCTCGAACGCATGGCGCAGTTAAGCCATGAACGTACCGTCCGGCGTTTCGGCCGCACGATGCAATTATTCGCACCTGCCTACCTCTCCAACGAGTGTCAGAACATCTGCACCTACTGCGGCTTCTCCGCTGGCAATAAAGTCGCCCGCCGGACGCTTAACCCTGCAGAAATTCTCCGCGAGGCGGGGGCCCTGAAGAAACAAGGGTTTGATCATCTGCTTCTGCTGACCGGCGAATCCAATAAAGTGGCGGTGCCTTACTTCGTCGAAGCGCTCGACCTACTCCGGCCCCACTTCTCCTCCCTGTCGATGGAAGTCCAACCGATGGAGACGGCGGAATACATCGAGCTCCGTCGCCACGGCCTCAACGCCGTCCTCGTCTACCAAGAGACCTACCACCGCGAAACATATAACGTCCACCACCCGAAAGGCCGTAAATCCGATTTCGATTATCGCTTGGACGCTCCCGATCGCGTGGGCGCTGCCGGCGTCCATAAAATCGGGCTCGGTGCTCTCTTCGGCCTAGAGGATTGGCGGGCGGAATGCTTCTTCACCGCGCTTCACCTCCGCTGGCTGGAACGCCAACACTGGCAAAGCCGTTACAGCGTATCCTTCCCGCGCATCCGCCCGCACGAGGGCGAATTGCAGCCAAAGGTTGAGATGACCGACCGCGACCTCGTTCAGGCCATCTGCGCCTTCCGCCTGCTGAGTAGCGAAGTGGAACTCACTTTGAGCACCCGCGAGAGCCGTAAATTCCGCGACCACGCCAGTCGCATCGGTGTCACGGCGATGAGCGCGGGCTCCCGCACCAATCCGGGAGGCTACGCTGAAGGCAAAGATGCCTCGCTCGAGCAATTCGCCATCGAAGACGACCGCCCTCCCGCAGAATTCGCCACGATGCTCCGCACCGCCGGCTATGAACCCATCTGGAAAGACTGGGATCCTTCTTACGACCGCCCGGTCGCCCTGCAATCATGAGCCCACTGCGCGTCTGGATCCATCACGACCAAGCACCAGCCTGCAAGCCGGGCGCCCACGTACAACTCTCTGCCGAGGAAAGCGCCCACGTGGTGCGTAGTCTCCGCGCGCGCCGCGGTGATGCCTTGGTGCTGCTCGACGGTGAAGGCCTAGTTGTCGAAGGTAAACTCGCCTCAGCCGATGGCGACGCCGCGGTCGTCGAAGTGATCCGCGCGCGCGCCTCTGAGCGCAGCAAGCCCGAGATCACCGTCGCCCAGGGGATGCCCAAGGGGGGCACGATGGATGATTTAATTCGGAGTATCTGTGAAGCGGGCGCCGCCTCCGTCATTCCGCTCGAGACCGCGCGCACCGAACTAAAACTCGAAGGCGACCGTGCGCGCACCCGCACCCAACGCTGGCAGCAGCAAGCCGTCGAGGCCTGTAAGCAATCCGGCCACCCTTGGCTCGCGACGATTTCGCCACCGATTAAATTCCAGGAATGGATTGAGCGCCTACCCGAACCGCTGCCCGGCGAGCTACGCCTAACGGGATCTTTGGAATTCGACGCTGAACCGGTCGCGCACCTTGATTTCACGCAGGTCACCAAAGTGCTTTGGTTGATCGGGCCTGAAGGCGATCTTACCTCCATGGAATATGCCGCGGCCCGGGCCGCAGGCTTCCGACCCGTCGTGCTTGGTCCGACCGTCTTGCGTGCCGAAAACGCCGCCCTCGCCAGCGTGGTGATTACGCAGGCTTTGGCGCGTCGCTAAAAGGGCTTACGGCTTACCCGGAGCCCGCGCGACGACCGCCTTCATGCGGCGCAGAATCTCGCGGAGTTTCTCACGGGGGCAACCGAAGTTCAGACGCACGTGCCCAGGGCCGCCGAAGTCAGCGCCATTACTGAATCCAATGCCACCTTTCTCAAATTCAGCGTGCGCGTCCTCAAAGCCGAGGGCGGTGACGTCGAACCAAACGAGGAAGCTAGCCTGCGGACGCTGGCGAAGCACGACGCCTGGCATCGTCTTAATCTCCTGCTCAATGAGGTCGAGATTACCTCGGAGGTAATTCACGCACTCCTGCCGCCAGGGCTCGCCGTGATCGAACGCAGCCTGCGTCGCGGCCAGTCCGAAGACATTCTGATCAAGGGAAAGTCCCTGCAAGATGCGGCGGAAACGCGTCCGCAATTGGGCGTCAGGAATAATGGCGAAGCCGCAGGTGAGGCCGGCGACATTGAAAGTCTTGCTGGCGGCCATGAGTGTGACCGTGCGTGCAGCGATATCCTCACCGAGCGTGGCGAAGATGGTGTGCTTGGCGGCGGGATCGAGCACGAGGTCGCAGTGAATCTCGTCTGAACAAACGGTGAGGTCATGCTTGCGCACGAGCGCAGCCAAACGGTCCAACTCTGCCCGGTCGAAGACACGGGCGAGGGGGTTATAGGGATTGCAGAGCAGGAGCACCTTGGCGTGCGGCTGCGCACAGGCGGCCTCGAGTTTCGGCCAGTCAAATGTCCAGCGCCCGTCGGCGAAAACCATCTCGAGCTTGAGCGGGTTACGCTCCGAGAGGACCGGCGCCGTCATGAAAGGAGGGTAAACGGGGACCGTGGTGACAACGGACTCGCCCGGCTTGCTCGCGCAGCGGATGGTCGCGTGGATTCCGGGCACCAACGAGCACATGAATGTGATCCACTCGGGCTTGATCTCCCAGCCGTGCTGACGGCGGAGATGGCCGACGATGGAGTTGAAGACCTGATCGCGTTGCGCAGGGTAGCCGAAGACGCCGTGCTCGGCCCGAGCCTTGATTGCCTCGGTGACGGCGGGCGGCGACTTGAAATCCATATCGGCAATCCAACAGGGGATGACGTCACGCCCGGCATACTTGTGCCACTTGGTACTGTCGGTCCCGGCGCGTTCCGGAGTGCTGTCGAAATCAAAAGCCATGGTCTGAGGTGAACCTTGGATTGAACTCGCTCACGGGCAAACGCATTTTCTCTGGATGCGCCTCGTCAACGTGTCATCGGATTCCCTCCGCGGGTGCCATGTCCGGCTGGGTCGCCAGACGGGGTTCGTCTTAGTGGTCACGGCAAGCGGCGACCTCATCCTGCGGACCCCGGCGACTCCCGCGGCCGCTCGTCGGCGATTGTTGACGTGGGGTGTCCAGATCGCCCCCGGCGCCTTGCCTGCGATTCGGCGCACCGTCGCCGTCGGCACAGAGTTCCAACACCGGGTCTGGTTAGCCGCCCGCGCCATCCCAGTTGGCCAGACCCGTACCTACGGTGAACTCGCCAAGGCCATCGGATGCAAGTCGGCCCAAGCTGTTGGCACAGCCTTGGGCGCCAACCCTCTCGCCATCCTCATCCCCTGCCATCGTATCGTCAGCCGAACGGGCCCAGGGGGCTTCGCATGGGGTCTCCGCCGCAAGCAGGCCTGGCTAGCCGCCGAACGACGTGGGACTCCTCGATGACCTGGACCGGGGTCTGTTCGACCTGGTCTTTCCCCGCGACTGCGCCGTCACGCAGGAACCTCTGGACGACGAAGGCTGGCTTCACCTGTCTTTTGCCGGGGCCGACCGGCTCGACCGGATCACTGACCCGCGCTGCATAACCTGTGGCCACCCATTCGAGGGCATCATCGAAGGCGACCGGGCTTGCCCACATTGCCATGAGCTCCACCCCGCTTTTGGCCGAGCCGTCTGCGCCTTTCGCGCCCGCGGCCCCGCACGCGCCATCATCCACCGCATTAAATACGGGCGAAGCCCGTTCCTCCTCGACGACCTTGCTGCCGTAGCGCTATCGGACGAGCTATTCCGACGCCACCTAGCCGGATCGATTCTCGTCCCCGTTCCCCTCCACCCCAATCGACTCCGGCATCGCGGCTACAATCAAGCCGAGCGGCTCGGGGACTTTCTGGCGACCCGGATTCCGGGATGCGAATCCCTTGGGCTTCTTCGCAAAACCGAGGAGACCGAATCACAGACCCGACTTGGCCGAGCTGAGCGTCGTCAGAACGTCGCGGGCGTCTTTCAACTAGCAGCCGGATCCTTCGTCAGTCCCAACCAGCGCTATGTGGTCATCGACGACGTCCTAACGACTGGGGCGACGCTCCATAGTTGCGCCGTCGCCTTAAAAAAAGCTGGAGCGGAACTCGTCGACGCCGCCGCACTGTGCCACGGGTAGACTAGAGCAGAGGGCTGAATTTATTGGGTCCCATACAAGTGGCGGCGGATGATTACCGAAGGCCGTAACCCGTGTGTTTTCTATTCCGCACTCAGCATCCGCTACGACTTCAACGCTTCCGCCAGCTCCTCAGCGCTGAACCCCATCTTCTTTACGACAAAATCCCGCATATCCGGTGCGAGCGGCGCCGTGAACGTGCGCGTGATGCGCGGTGGGAAACGGAACTCGAGCTTGGCCGCATGCAACGCCTGCCGGCCCATTTCGAGAGCTGCCGCCAGACGTGGGGTCCAGCCGTGCGCGACAAACTCCATATAGAGAGAGTCATCGCCGCCGTAAAGTTTGTCGCCGATGACGGGCAACCCGAGCCAGAAGGCGTGGGCGCGGATCTGGTGCTTGCGGCCGGTGTGCGGCTGCACGCGCGCGAGGGTATAACCGTTACGAACGAGTATGGGCTCGAAGAAGGTCGCGGCAGGCAAGGTGCCCGGGCCTTCGCGCACCGCGGTCTTCACCACGACTTGGCTGGTCTCATCCGGCCCCAGCGGCTGGTCGACCATGACGGGCTCCTTGAGCTCGCCTTTGAGCAGCGCGAAGTAGGTCTTCACGACCATGCGGCGCTCCATCGCGGTCTGCGCGGCCGAAGCGGCGTCATAGTGTTTCGCGACGAGGATAATCCCGCTCGTCTCGCGATCGAGACGGCTGACTAAATGTGATACCTCCATCTGCTTCCATTCCTTCACGGCCCCGATGAGCGACGACCACGGGCCATCCTTCGATGGATGGCACACCAGCCAACCCGGCTTATCGAAGGCCATGTAGTCATCATCCTCTTCAATCAGCCATTGGGGTAGTTCGGCGGGATCGACCTTGGGTGCATTGCCACTGGGCGGGATGAAAGTATAATCGGTCATCGAACGGGTGGCAGGCGATCTTGCCAGGCATCAGGCAAGCCTTGTCCGTGTAGGCGTGCGAGGACTTCACCAACGAGGTACAGTGACCCGAGTACAACGATAGTCTCGCCTACGGCGGCACACTTCGCCGGAGCTGAAAAAAGGGCGGCGATGTTGGCACGATCAATCTGCCCCGGGAAATCCGCGGGCACGAGAGTGCTGAGCTCTTCCGCCGAGCTCGCGCGCTCGTTATCTGGGCGGACCATAACGAGCCGAGCGGCATGCCGAGCGGCGACGGCCACGAGCGGACGGGCACGCTCTAAGCCCAGCGCGCCGATAATAACCGTGGGGGACTGTAAGGCGGCGAGCAAAGGCTCGATGATTCGGGCGCCCTCTTCGTTGTGCGATCCATCGATGATGAGTCGCCGCCCATCGGCGAGGCGGACTTCCTGCCAGCGGCCGGCCCATTCAACCGAACGGAGGGCGGTGCGGGCCTTAGCATCGTCCATCGGTAGGCGCTTCGCCAATTCGCAAGCGAGTAACGCGGCCCCAGCATTGCGACGCTGGTGATCCCCCGCGAGGTTCGTGGCGGGTAGCCCCGCGGAGAAACGATCGCGTACGAAATGAAGGGGTGCGCCGACTTCGCGGGCCCGGGCAATCATCACGGCTTCCGCTTCGGCGGGCATATCGGCGACCACGCACGGCACGCCAGGCTTGAGAATGCCCGCCTTCTCCGCCGCGATGGATGTGAGCGTCGAACCAAGGTATTCCTGATGGTCCAGCCCGATGGAAGTAATCACGCAAACCTCTGGCGTGCAAATATTCGTGGCATCAAGTCGTCCACCGAGGCCGGTCTCGAGGATCGCGACGTCGACCTTGCGGGCAGCGAACTCCAGCAGCGCTGCGGCCGTAATCAATTCGAAGAACGTGGGAGCACTCTCCGGATCCTCAGCACGGATGGCCGCGTAATGCGGCCGGAGTTGTTCGGCGCGTTTTACGACGGCCGCATCCGCCAAAGGTTGGCGATCAATCTGGATGCGTTCACCGATGGCAACCAGGTGTGGGCTAGTGTAGAGCCCGGTGCGGCGACCCTGCGCGCGCTGAATCGCCTCGATCATCGCGGAGGTCGAGCCCTTGCCGTTGGTGCCCGCGATATGGAAACAAGGCGCCGCGCGCTCGGGATGGTCGATTCGAGAGGACAGCGTCCGCATGCGCTCCACGCCGAGGCGTGAGCCAAGGTTACGAAGTCCGGTCAACCAGCGG
The DNA here is from genome assembly GCA_943331445.1 of Akkermansia muciniphila. GTDB lineage: Bacteria > Verrucomicrobiota > Verrucomicrobiia > Opitutales > UBA953 > UBA953. Next base: position 20,912 of record CALQLO010000014.1, on the reverse strand, counting down.
AGCGTCTCTTCGGGAGTCATCTCCGCGTCGGCCACGCTCAGGCGCGGCGCTTCACGGCCTTCACCTTGACCTTACGGTGGGCGAGCGCGCGCAACAGGCTCGCGAGCTTCGATTTCATCTCCTTGCGGTGAATAATCATATCAATCAGGCCACGCTTGAGGAGGAACTCGGAGGTCTGGAACCCTTCTGGCAGATCTTGATTGGTCGTCTCCTTAATGACGCGGGCACCGGCAAAGCCGATCAGCGCGCCGGGCTCGGCGACGATAACATCACCCAGGGTGGCGTAGCTGGCCATGACGCCGGCCATGGTGGGATTGGTCAGGACCGCGATATAAGGCAGGCCCGCGGAACGGAGTTTCGCCAAGGCGGCACTGGTCTTGGCCATCTGCATGAGGGAGAGGATGCCTTCCTGCATGCGGGCGCCACCAGAGGCGCAGACGACAACGCAAGGACACTTCATCTTGATTGCCCGCTCAATGGCCCGAGTGACCTTCTCGCCCGCAACCGAGCCCATCGAGGCGCCCATAAAGGTAAAGTCCATGATCGCCAGAGAAACCGGCAAGCCATCCATCAGGCCGTGGCCACAGATGACGGAGTCGCGGAGGCCGGACTTCTTTTGGTGCTGCACTAAGCGCTCAGGGTAAGAGCCACCCGCGGTGAACTTAAGTGGGTCCTTGGAGGCGAGTTTGTTATCGGTCTCCTTCCAGGAGCCTTCGTCGATCAGGAGGGCGATGCGGCGCTTGGTCGAGAGGCGCTCGTGGTGGCCGCTGACCGGGAAAACGTTCCAGTTGGCCTCGAGGTCCTTCGTGTAGACCATCTCGCCCGTCTGCGGACACTTGGTCCAGAGCCCGGCCGGGATATCCTTCTTCTTAGGAGTCGGGGTGTGCGTACGTTTACGAAAGACAGCCATGGTGAACTTCCGAAGGTAAACCCTTCCATGGTGCAAAGAAAGGGGAAAATGGCGGACTTCCTTTGAAAATCCGCGGTATCTGGCAAAATTTCCCGCATCCTTCTCGCTATGGCTCTCGCAGGGTGTGCACTCTCGGCAACACGCTATGCGGCGACTCATCTTTGCCATCTCCCGACTGCTCCGCAGAATCGCCCGAGGGCTCCAGAAAATGGGTCGTAAGAAAACCCTGGCGCCGCGCCGGGTTGTCCTCCTGGTGGTGGCGACCAACAAATATTTCAAGTTGGTGGAGCCACTCCTGGAATCGACCGACCGGCACTTCCTCCCTGGGGATCATTATGAGGTGATCCTATTCACCAATCTCGACCAGACACCGGATTGCCTCGCGCTCGTCGCACGGCGCAACGGACGTGCCAGGGGCGCCATCCGACTGAAGCACATCGAACATGAGGCCTGGCCGATGATGACCCTGTTGCGCTATCGGTTCTTCAGCCAGGTGCCGGACCTTTCGGGGTATGACTATATTTTTTATTCAGATTGCGATATGCGCTTCGTCGCCGAGGTCGGAGACGAGATTCTGGGCGCTGGCCTTACCGCCGTACGTCATTGCCGTTTTTACCAAAAAAAGCGGCGAGACTACACCTACGAGACGCGCCCCGAAAGCCGTGCCTGCATTCCGCCTGACCAAGGGGTGAACTATTACGCCGGCGGCTTTCAGGGCGGCACCGCCGCAGCCTATCTCGCGGCCTCCGCCGAATGCGCCCGGCGAATTGAGGCCGATCTCGCCAACGGCATCATCGCCATCTGGCACGATGAGTCGCACTGGAACGCGCTCCTGGCGAGGCAACCCGGACCGCTCACCATTCTTGATCCAGGCTACTGTATGGCGGAAAAGACCCGGTCCGAATTTCCCTCACTCATTTTAGCCTTAGACAAAGACCACTCAGCCATGCGGGCAGAGGACTAAGCCGACTCAACGCGGGCCGCGGTCGGTACCCGCCAGTCGTTCCAGGACCTTCTCGTAGGCGTTCACCGCCCGCTCAGCCATGCGGAGTTCGAAGTTCTCGTCAGGGGCATGCAGGTTTGAATCGGGGGTAAACAAGCCAATCATCACGGAGTCTAAACCCGTCTCGCGGCGGATATCGCCGATGATGGGCACGCTGCCACCTTCGCGGAGATAAAGCGGGGCTTTGCCAAAGGCTTCGGCGATGGCTTTGTCAGCCTCGCGGAAAGCCCGGGCGAGCACCGGATTCTGATCCTTGGGCGTATTCGGACGATCAGGTGGGCAGACATAGTAAGCCGCATTACCCTGCATCTCGATAATCTCTGCCCGGACCCCTTTCGGTGAACGCGCGCGAATGGCCGCGGCGACCTTGGTGTGTACGTCGACAGGATCCTGCCCCGGCACGAGCCGACAGGTAATCTTTGCGAAGACCTTGGAGGGAATGACGGTCTTGGAGCCTTTGCCTTGGTAGCCACCGCCGATGCCATTGAATTCCAAAGTGGGGGCGAAGCGTACCGCCTCGAGTCCATCCAGACCCGGAGCGGGGTGCAATTCGTCCACGGCTAGGAAGCGGCGGTATTCGTCCTCCGAGAGTGGCAACTTGCGCAACTCCTCCCGCTCCCAGCGGGTCGGCTGTTCCACGCCATCATAGAATCCATCAATGGCCACGGCGTTATCCGCATCATGCAGTGAGGCGCAAAGTTCCGCCAAGGCCTGGATTGGATTATAAACGGCACCGCCATGCAGGCCGGAATGCAGGTCCGAACGCGGGCCGGTGAGGCCAACCTCGAGGCCAATAATGCCGCGCAAGCCAGTCGTGATGACAATCTGATCGGCCGATGGCGATGCGGTATCGGAGAGGAGGACGCAATCCGCCTCGGCGAGCTCGGCCTTATGATTATGCAAGAACTCCGGGAAACTCGGGGAGCCGATTTCCTCTTCGCCCTCAATCAGGAAGGTGATGCGCAACGGGAGGTCAGGCCGGCGCTTGAGCAAACGCGTGAGGGCAGCGACCGCGACGAGGTGCGGTCCCTTGTTATCCGCGGTGCCACGTCCCCAGATTTTACCGTCGCGCACGACGGGCTCAAAAGCGGGCGTCGTCCAGAGATTCAGCGGGTCGGCGGGCTGCACATCATAATGACCATATAACACGATGTGGGGCCATTCCTTCGGGCCGCGCCGACGGCCGAGGACGATCGGGTGCAAGGGCGTCGGCACGACTTCGACTTCGAGGCCGGCCTGCTTCAGCAAACCACAGATATGCTCGCGGGCTCCATCCATGCCTGCCTTGAAGGCCGGGTCGGTGGAGACGCTGGGGTGCTTAACGTAGTCGATCAGTTCACGGACAAGATCCATGGCAGGAAGTAAGGAGGGAATGGCGGACGGTGCAAACGTGCAAAGGTGGGATGTAAGTTGGGGGTGGGGGTAGGGGTAGGGGCAGGGGTAGGAAAATATTCCGGAATTCGGGTCTCGGGTCTTAGCCGTCGGGAGGTAGGGCTGACCACCCTTGGTCAGCCGCGGTCTCGAGGTAGGGACAGCACCACGTGCTGTCCTCGGCCGCCGCAGGGCGGCCCACCATAGGAGGCGATAGTGATCATGTCCCTACCTTAGAGGCGGTAAGCCACTTTGCACTTTTGCACCCCTCTTTCCTACCCCAACCCCTACCCCCACCCCAACCCCTATCATTTTGTCTTCCCCCTTCCCCGTCTTCGGGGAGAGTGATGGCATGTCCCCCGCGGAACAGTTGAAAATCATGAAATCCCGCACCGAGAAATTCATCGGTGAGGCGGAGATTTTGAAGCGCCTTGAGGCCGGCAAGACCCTCCGCGTGAAGCTCGGCGTCGACCCCACTCGCCCCGACCTAACCTTCGGCCACATGGTGGTCTTCCAGAAGTTACGCCAGTTCCAGGAACTCGGCCACCAGGCTGTACTCATCATCGGCGACTACACCACTCGCATCGGCGATCCCACCGGTAAATCCGAGACGCGGCCCGTCCTGTCTGAAGCGGAGATCGAGGAGAACGCCAAGACCTACCTCGAACAAGCCTACCAGATTCTCGATCCTAAGAAAACCGAAGTCCGCCGCAACAGTGAGTGGTTTGGCAAAATGTCGTTCCTCGACGCCCTCCAGCTCAGCCGACGCATGACCGTCGCGCAGATGCTCGCCCGCGATGATTTCGCCAAGCGCCACGCCTCAAACACGCCCATCTCGATTGTCGAATTCCTCTACCCACTCCTCCAGGGCTACGACTCGGTGATGCTTAAGTGCGACATCGAGATCGGCGGCAGTGACCAGCTTTTCAATATGCTCGTCGGCCGCGACCTACAGGAACAAGAAGGCCAGCCGCCCCAGGCCGTGCTCGGCATGCCGCTACTCGTCGGCCTCGACGGCGAGAAGAAAATGTCGAAGAGCCTCGGCAACTACATCGCCTTCAATCACGGTGCGAAAGATATGTTCGGCCGCATCATGTCGGTGCCCGATACGACGATGTGGGTCTACTACGACCTCCTTCTCTTGTGCGCACCGGAAGAAATCGCCGAGCTCAAGGCCGGCCACCCGATGGAGGCCAAGAAGCAACTCGCTACACGCCTGACAGATAAATTCCACGGTGCCGGCGCCGGTACGAAAGAACGGGCGGAGTTTGAGAATGTCTTTTCCAAGGGCGGCGTGCGGACCGATATGCCGGAATTCGCCTGGGAGGCCGTCTCGGGCGGAGCCGCCGAAGTGGGCATCGTCGACCTCTTGGCTGCAACGAATCTCTTCCCCTCTAAAAAGGAAATCCGCCGGCTCATCGAGGGTGGCGCGGTCAAGATCGGCGAAGACAAGGTCTCTGATCCAGCCCTGAAAGTCACTAAGCCTGCGGGCGAATGGGTGATTCAGGCCGGCAAGCGCACCTTCGTGAAGGTGAAGTAAGCGCGGCGCTTATGCGGCCTGCTCGGCGCGGGCTTTGATGATCCGCAGAATATAAGCCTGCAGGTCGTTCATCAGCCATTCGGTCCACCAGTGGGAGTAGAAGTTGAAGCCTGTCGAGAGACGCTGGTCGCTGGCGAGGTGCAGCACGACGCGGTCTGCACCGCGCGGCTCAATCCAATAAGAACCATGGAGGACGTCGAAATACGGCCCGCCGATGGTCACGTGTTCATCAAACGTCGTCGGGGGGATATTCTTCGTGTCGGCGACAATGGAAAACGACAGGCGCTTATTCTCCGCCCACTCGGTCACTTTCTCGACGAAGAGCACATTGCCCTCGAAGCGGGCATAGCGCACCGAACCGACACCGGTGCCTTCAAGGATCGCCTCGGTCGGTCGCGGGAAGCCAAGCTTATGGCTCAGCGAGAAGCCGTGCTCGGCTTCGGTAATGCGGGGTACCGAGCGGATCTGCCTCCAGACTTGGCCCGGCGTGGCCTTGATTTCAATCGCTGTGTGCACTGTGGCGATCTCCGTCGACCGCTCCCGTAATGATTCCAGCGGACCGGCCACGAACGGCAGCAACGCCACGGCGGCGAAGCAGAGGCGCTTTGAGCCGTCTGACGGCTGGCGGTCTAGGATGACGCCAGCCAGCACCCCGCCCAACGTCGACATGACCAAGACGATGGGTAGCCAGAGAATCACACAAATCCAGCCTTCCAGATTAAACCCGATCGCCGACGCCATGAAAGCGAGGCCAGCGAACCAGGGGCCAATGATCCGGCGTAACCAGCGCTTCTCGACTTCACCGAACCAGACTACCACGAAGCCGAGTACCAAAGGGACCAAGAAGATGAAGCTGCAGGACATCACCGCATAAAATGCTGACGTCTTGCCGCCATGGCTCATCGGCGCAAAGAGCAGGCGGGAGATGAGGCCGTAGCCTGCACCCAAGACCAAACCGACCAAAAGCTGCTGGAGGGATGAAAGGCGGCGATCGCTCATGGGAATATCCAATCATTGGGCACCGCCCCAGAGGCAGGCAAGCCCACCCTTCCCGCCCGACCGCGAATAACCCCGCCGATTATGCCCTTCCCCTGACCGCGAGCCCCTCCCTATTATCGGCCTCCGCATGGCCGACCCCGCAAACATCAGTCGAGACTTCGTGCATCTGCATGTGCACACCGACTACAGCATGCTCGACGGCTGTAGCCGCATCGACCGCTTGATGGAGCGCGCCTGCGATATGAATATGCGGGCGGTGGCCATCACGGACCACGGCAACCTCTTCGGCCTCTTCGATTTTTGGAACGAGGCCAAGCAACGCTCCAAGGGCGATGTGAAGCTCAAGCCGCTGCTCGGTTGCGAACTCTACCTCGTCTGGGATCACGCGCTCACCGATAAGCCGGACCGCCGAGAGCATAAGTATTTCCATATGGGCGTGCTCGCCCGGAATTTCAAAGGCTACCAGAACCTCACCAAACTGGTCTCCGACGCGCACGTGCGTGGCCTGCACTACAAACCGCGCACCGACCTCGAGCAGCTGGCCAAGCATGCGGATGGCTTGATCGGCTTCTCCGGCTGCCTCCAGGGCGTCATCCCGCAGGCGCTCCTCCGGGGCGACTATGAAGCTGCCCGCAAAGCCTGTGGCAAATTCGTCGAAATCTTCGGCCGCGAGAACTTCGTCATCGAGCTCATGGACCACGGCCTGGAGGAACAGAAGCGCATCATCGCCGACCTCCTCAAACTCGCCACGGAATTCCAACTCCGCGTCGTCGCCACGAACGACGTGCACTACGTCGATGCTAGCGACTCTGTGGCCCACGACGCCATGCTGTGCATTCAGACCGGCGCCCGCCTAGCCGATGAGCGCCGCATGCGCTACTCCGCCACGGAGTTCTACCTAAAGAGTGAGGCTGAGATGCTGCGCGTCTTCAGCGAAGTCCCCGCAGCGATTAAGAACACCGTCGACATCGCAGAGATGTGCGACGTGAAGCTACCCGTCGGGCAAAATAACTACCCCGTCTACATCTTCAGCGAGGGCGTGAAGCCCAAGGCCGACGACAAGATTGATGAGATCTTGGACGGCTACGAGAAACTCAAGAACGGCCTCATGGTCTCGGCGGGTAAAGCCGGCGACTTCGTCATCGAAGCAGAAAAGCGTAAAGCCATGCGCGCGAATGGTTCCTATTTGCTCGATCAAGTGAAACTGGGGTTACTGGAGCGCTACGGCGTCGACTACGACTCCCCCAAGGCCTGGAAGGACGAGAAGATTCCCGGCCCTGGGAAGACCAGCCCCGCCGAGCTCTGCCGACGCGTCGACTATGAGATGGGCGTCATCGCCGGCACGGGCTTCGTCGACTACTTCCTCATCGTCTGGGACTTCATCGACTGGTCTCGACGTCATGACATCCCCGTCGGCCCCGGCCGCGGTTCGGGCGCCGGCTCAATCGTGGCGTACTGCCTCAAGATCACGGACATCGATCCCATTCGCTTCGGCCTACTCTTCGAACGCTTCCTAAACCCGGAACGCGTCTCTGCGCCCGACTTCGATATCGACTTCTGCATGCGCCGTCGCGACGAGGTCGTTGGCTACGTCCGCAAAAAATACGGCGAAGACCGCGTCGCGAACATCATCACCTTCGGCACCTTCGGAGCCAAGATGGTCGTCCGCGACCTTGCCCGCATCCGCGACCTACCGTTCGTCGAGACCAACCGCCTCGCTAAACTCGTCCCGGATGACATTAATATTTCGCTCGAAGACGCCCTGAAAAAATCCAACGAGCTCCGCGAGGAGGTCGCCATTAATCCGCAGGCTGCGAGCATCATCGAGACCGGCCGAGTCATCGAGGGTATGGTCCGTAACTCTGGTAAGCATGCGTGCGGCATGATTATCGCCGACCGGCCGCTCACCGATATCATCCCCGTGACGATGCAGGAAGGCGACCTGACGACCCAATACGCCAAGGACCCCGTCGAGAAACTCGGCCTACTTAAGATGGACTTCCTGGGCCTGAAGACGCTCACCATCATCGACGACGCCCAGAAGCTCGTGCGCAAGCACCGCGGGAAAACCGAGTTCAATATTGAGAAAGTCGGCTTCGAGGATGTCGCGACCTTTGCCCTGCTCAATGAAGCCAAGACTGTCGGCGTGTTCCAGCTTGAATCGGGCGGCATGCAATCGCTCTGCCGTAAGTTCCATATTTCAGCCATCGATGAGATTGTCGCGCTGATCGCCCTTTACCGACCTGGCCCGATGCAGTTCATCGGCGACTACATCAAGGGGAAGGATGATCCTAACTTCGTCAAATATGCCCACCCGCTCCTCGAGAAGGTCGCCAAAGAGACTTACGGCATCTTGGTCTACCAGGAACAGGTGATGGAAGCCGCCCGCGTGGTGGCTGGCTACACCCTCGGCGGCGCCGACATGCTCCGCCGGGCGATGGGCAAGAAGATCCGTGAGGAGATGGAGCAGCAGCGTTCCATCTTCGTCGAGGGCGCCAAGACGACCAATAACATCGATAAGAAGAAAGCGGAGGAAATCTTCGCGACCCTGGAGAAGTTCGCCGAGTACGGCTTCAATAAGTCACACTCCGCCGCCTACGCCATTCTCTCGTACCGCACGGCTTACCTGAAGGCCAACTACCCGGTCGAGTTCATGTCGGCCGTGCTCACCTCCGAGCAAGGTAATGCCGACAAACTCGCCGAATTCATGGCGGAAGTCGAAGCCCTCGGCATGAAGGCGCTCGGGCCGGATGTAAACCAGTCTGACACCGACTTCACCCCGGTCATCAAGGATAACGCCATCCGCTTCGGCCTCGGCGCCATCAAGGGCGTCGGCGAACAGGCCGCCCGCAACATCGTGGCGGAGCGCGAAAAGAATGGGCCCTTTAAAGATTTTGCCGATTTCGTGGGCCGCATGGGCGAATTCGATCTCAATTCCCGCACCCTGGACTGCCTGGTCCGTGCCGGCGGCTTCGACTTCACGAGCGAAGATCGCCGACATCTCGTCGACTCCATTGAATCTGTCCGCCGCCACTTCGCAGGCGAACGCAAGGAACGTGCCAGCGGACAAGGCTCGCTCTTCGACATGCTCGGCGCGGAAGATGCCGGGGCGGCCCGGCCCACCGACATGATTCTGCGCAAGTCGGAGAAGATGCCCAAGCTCGAGATGCTCAACAGCGAGAAGGCCCTCCTTGGCTTCTATCTCAGCGGCCATCCACTCGCTGATTACCACGGCCTCGACGAAGCCGTCGCCACCCTCACCGTCACGCCGGACCGCATCGAGCTCGATAAGAAAGAACGCCACACCGTGCGCGTCTGCGGCATTGTCGCCGGCCTCGAGAAGAAGATTTCCAAGAAAGATAATCGCCCCTGGGCACTCTTCACCGTCGCCTCCCGCTCTGTCACCATCCCCGTGATGATGTTCTCGGAAGCCTATGAGGCCGCCGCTCTGCTTAAAGACGGGGAGTTGCCGCTACTCATGGATGGCTCACACGTCATCGTTGATGCCCGCCTTAACTTCCGAGAAGAACGAGGCGAATGGTCGCTGAGCGCCCACGCCATTACCCCTCTCCGTCGCGCCCCGACCCTCATCAAGAAGATCCTCTTCGCGCTCAAGCCTGGCGCGGACGCGGGCGACTTCATGGAGAAAATCGTCGCCCACACCCGCAAGGTCGATGGCCCCACCATCGTCCAGATCGGGATCATCCAACCCGACGGACGCGTCCTCGTAGCGGAAGCTTCTCGTGGCATGACGACCCGCTTTGATACCGAAAGCTACGGCGAGTTCGGTCGGCATCCAGCCTGCGCGGGCGTGCAGATTGAGCCCGTGGCCCCGACCCAGGCACCCCAGCGCAAGTATGGCCCGCGCGCTTGAGTCCTCAGCCGAGCAGCTGCCGGCACCACGACACCAGCCCATACCGCCTCAAGTAATGCCACTGGCTGGCGAAAGCGAAGCTGGCCTTGTAGCGCAGTCGACGGAGTGCGCCGCCCAGTCCACTGGCAGGCCGGGCCCCAATCGTTGAGGTAACTCCCGTGGCGTCGCCATCCACGACAAGTGAAGGCCGGACATAGAGAATCTCTAGGTCATGTTCCCACCAGTGCTTCAGGTGCACGTCCACAGGCCGTAGAAAAGGCTGGGCGCTGGCCAGGAATTTACGGGCACCTTCCAGAGACTAGAGTTGGGCGGCGGTGCGGGAAGGCGGACGCCGATGGCGGTAGAGTTGCTGACCTCCGGGAGTCTCCGCCACTCTTTCGCCTCCGCGTAATGCTCCCTCGATTTTAATCAGATCGGCGGGCGGGCCGGGCACGGCCAGCAAATCTTTCAGCCGTGCGACGAAATTATCCGCCAAGAGAAAGTCGTCTTCGAGGACTAATGTGCGCTCCCATCCTTCGCGGATAATCCGCTCGGCTACAGACACGTGACTGAGGCAGCACCCAACTTCCCCAGGCGAGAGAGGCTTAAAGAACGCTGCTGGATTCCATGGCGCAAGTTGGGCGATTTCCGTCGCTGATAAAAGGCGGCCATCCGATGCCTCATGCCGTTCAAAAGTTAATCCCACCGCCTCCAGTGCCGCCGAAACCTTCTGCCAACGCACGGTCGAACCAGCGAGATTGATCACCAAGATCGGGCAAGGGCGATGCAGCTCACTCGGACTGACACTCATGACCGTGGATGTTGAGCCGCGCGCTCGTCGGACGCCAGACCAGACCGAAGCCTGATTTGTTTGCCAACCCGTCGCCCACGGACATCTTGAGGTCGCATTCATGGTACCGCTTCGCATTGCATTCTCGGACTGGGCTAGCGGCTCTAGCCCGACCGTGGAACGCATCTTCCGGCTGCTGTCCTTGCACCGTGAGGTAGTGCGAGCGGACTTCGCTACGGCGGATTTACTGATCTACTCCGATTTTGGCGAACGCCACTGGGATTTCAAAGGCCTGAAGGTCTATGTTACCGGCGAGAACATGTTGCCTGACTTCGAGCAGTGTGACCTTGCCTACACGCCGGTCGAGCTCGCGGGCGACCCCCGGGCCGTCCGTTTCCCTTACTATGCACAGGTGCTGCCAGAACTTGGTTCGCTCATCCGCCCGGCCAACTACGACGCCCGCCCCTTACTTGATCGCGCCGAGTTCGCCTGCTTTGTCGCCAGCAATCCCCGCGGCCCCGACCGTAATCGCTTCTTCCGGGCGCTCCACCGCCGCCGACCGCTCGTCTCCGCGGGCCGACATTTCAATACGACGAATAAGCCCTTAGCGGATAAAATGTCATTCCTCCGGAGCTTCCGCTTCAACCTAGCCTTCGAGAATACCAGCTCACCAGGGTGTGTGACCGAGAAACTCGTCGAGCCGCTACTCGCCGGCACCATTCCCATTTACTGGGGGGCTCCGGATATTGGCCGCGAATTCAATCCCGGCTGCATGATTAACGTTTCCAACTTCGCGACGGAAGCCGCCGCCATCGAACACATTCTGGCCGTCGACGCCGACCCCCAGGCTCGCCTCGCACTGCTCTCGACGCCACCATTTCGTGATAATCGTGAACCGACCTGCCTCTCGGACGATTATCTCATCAACCCGCTCCTTGCCCTGCTTGATGCAGGCATCAAGCCGAGCGCCCGGCACTATCGGCATCGCACGCTACGCGAGCACGCCTATGCGTCGCCACTCCAGCAACGGCTCGCGAGCCTATGCTGTCGTCTTGACGGGATGCTCTGGAAGATGGGCGTGCGTTGATTTTGCGCAGGTTATTCTGATTGAAAATAAACCCGGTGAGAAGAGACTGCCGCTAACCGTCATGACCCCCGCCGCCCCCGCCTTCGGAGAGCTCCGCGCCTCCCTATTGCAACGTATCGCCCTCGGCGTGATTCGGATTCCCCCGCTTTACCGCGGCTCACTTCGCCCCCTCTGGGTTAAGTTACTCAACGCCCTTCGCTCCGGACCGGTCGATGTCGAGTCGGTCTTCGGACGCTTCCGAGTCTACCCCACGACTAACCTCGTCGACAGTGCCCTGCTCATTCACCCGTGCTACAATCAAGAAGAGATTGATTTTCTGAAGGCGGGCACGGGCCCTGGTGGCACGTTCGTCGATGTCGGCGCCAACATTGGCCTGTATTCGGTTGCACTCGGTAACTTCCTCAAGCCGGGAGGCCGCGTCGTCTCCATCGAGCCCAACCCTGTTTGTGTGGCCCGCCTGCGCCATAATCTCGAACTCAACGGCCTCGACACCTCCCGGGTCTTCGATGTCGGCGTCGGCGATTTCGACGGCAAGGCCAAACTCGTCGTGCTCCGCAACGACCTCGCCATCGCGCACATCGTCCGCGACGATGCTCATGGGGACTTCGCCGTGCGCCAGTTACTCAGCATCCTGGATGACGCCGGCTTGCAGACGATTGATGCGCTGAAAATCGACGTCGAAGGCTTCGAGCGCGCCGCCCTCGAGCCCTTCTTCCGCGCCGCTCCGCGTTCACGCTGGCCGAAACGCATCTGCATGGAGCACTTACACGACAGCGACGTCATGGCCGGCATCCTGCGCGGTTGTGGCTACCGCCTCGTCAAGAGCACGCGGAACAACGCCCTACTGGTGCTGGAGTAGTCGCACCGTATAGGCTCAGCCGAAGGTCGCCCGGCGCCAGCCGCCAAAGCCAAATTTGCGGAGGCAATGCCAGTGGCTGGCCAGCGAATAACTTACCCGATACCCCAACCGCCGGATGAGGCCGGAGAAACCGACGGGTCGGCGGGCTCCAATAGTGGACTCCTTCGAGAGTTCTGGGTCTAGCCCGACAATGGCGGGCGTAATGGCCAGCACGTCGAGATCGCCCTCCCACCAATGCTTCATCTGTACGTCGACCGGACGACGGAGCTTGCTAGATTGGGCGAGGAATCGACGGGCTCCCTCCAGCGACCAAAGCAAGGCCGTCGCATTGATCGGCGGGCGGCGATGCCGGACCACTTTGTGCCCTGTGGCCAATCGGGTGACGACATCGCCGCCAGAGAGTGTGCCCTCTAACTTGATAAGATGGGGCGGTTCACCTGGCACGGCCAAGAGCGCCTCCATGGCTGGCAGGAAGTCCGGCTTTAATTGAAAATCATCCTCCAAGACCACCATGCGAGGCCATCCCTCGCGCACCATTCGCTCCAACGCCCGGAGGTGGCTGAGATAACATCCGACCTCCCCAGCTGAGAGGAGTTTAAAGAAATCAGCTCGGTCCGCCGAGACCACGCCTGCCAGCTCCTCCGCTGGCAACGCGCGACCGTTCACGGCCGCCAAGCGCTCATATCCTTGACCACAGGCCTGCAGTTTTTGGTCGGCTGCAGTCATGCGCGCCCTCGAGGCATCGAGATTTATCACGAGAATCGGACACATGCGTTCGGGGGGTCTTGGTTATATTTTGTTTCATTGTTTCACAAGATTTTAGGATAGGCATTTCTACCTAAGTTAGCCGACGTCGCACCCTCGCATGGGCTACTCGCGGGGGTTTATCGATTGCACAGCGCGCCCGCTAGAGACATCGATTGGATATGGGCGCCGAGACGCACATTATTCTGATCAGCCACGCAGGCTCACCGAGGCATGCGACCGCGGTGGCCCGACTCGGCCAGCTCAACCTTCGCTTTACGCTATCCCCGGCGATCTTCATCGGCGAAGCAGGTGACATCGGCGATGTTTACGATGAGCACCGGCGTCTCCAATTCTATGGCTACCCTTTACGCAAAGGGGAAATGGGCTGCTTCCTTGCCCACCGGGGTGCCTGGCAAAAAGTAGCCGAAGCCACGAGCGGCTGCTTCCTTATTCTGGAAGACGACGCCCATCTTGCATCAACGAATCTTCCCTCGATCCACCTCGCGGCGGAGAAAATCACCGGACGGCCTTGGGTGGCGAAAGTCTATAGCCTACCCTCTAGGCCATTCCGGCGCTGGGCTGAGCTGGAGGGGGAAGCCTGCCTAGGTCGGCCCACCGTCCCAGGAACTGGCGCGGTGGCCTATCTGATTACACCTGAAGCAGCTCGTGCGCTCTTAGAAAAATCCTCCCGCTTCTGGTGTGCCGTCGATGACTTCATGAACCTGGAATGGGAGCACGGCGTCACCCTCCTTCACTGTGAGCCCTCCTTGGCCTCCCATCGGGATGACGCGAACTCACTGATCGGCGACCGCCTTAAACCCACGGTAAGTTTTCCCGCCAAGATTGGGCGAGAAATCCGGCGCGCCTGGCTAAGCGTCCGGCGCACCTGGCACGACCAAGGTGTGCTCGGGCGGCTCGGATTGCGCTTCAAGAAGGTGGAAAACCTGCGCAGGAAATAAGGCCTTTGGCCGCTCCCCTTTTGGCTTATCGTGCCATGCAGATAACAGGGCCTATCCGTCTAAGTAACCGGAAGCCCACTGAAGCCAGCATCGTCTCAACCTCCCGCTGATCGCGATGGCGGCCGGCGTATTCGCCATCGTGGCACTCCATGATTACTCCTGCGAACGGGGCGAATGCGCCGGACTGATTAAGAAGCAGTTCGAACTCCATGCCTTCGATGTCAGCGACCAGCCAGGCGCCCGGGGCGATTCCGTGGCGCGCGACCGCTGACGCCAGGTCGACGGCCGGGACGCGGATAAGCCCAAGCCCTTCACTGGAGGCCGTGCCAGCCGAGCCGGCCAAGGATTGATCCGGCGACCAATGGAAGGTAACTTCGGGCACGTCAACTGGACCGACGGCCTCGTTGATGCAGACATAATCCGCTGAAGGAAAGTTGTGAGCGACTACCTGACGGCCAATCACCGCGAAAGCTGGTACGGCCTCGTAGGTCACGAGTCTGAGCGGCCGACCACCAAGAATCACCGAGGAAACGATACCCAGACTTCCCCCTAACTCTAGGACCGTCGCACCTGGGGGCAGAAACTGCCGGACAAGCAAGGTCTCGGCACGCTCGTAACGCTGGGCGTCAAGATGTCTGATAATCGTTGGTGACGGCGCGAGCCGGACCGGGAACCGCACCCCAAAAAAAAGGGCGTCGCCCTGATATCCGCATATTCGCATTAACATGAGGCAACGACCGCGAAGCGAGTGGAGTAACCGCATGACACCAAACCTGTCCGACCATGGGTGATTGTAAATAGACGACTGAAAGGGCGGGGGCGATTAGGTTCATCCTTTCCCTCATCCGCGTTTCCCACATAACCTCCCCTATGTCCCAACGGCCCCTAGGTTTTGGCATCTGGGGAACCGGCATGATCGCCGAGTTCCACGCGAGGGCGCTCGCAGAAATCTGGAGCGTGAAGCTCGTGGCCTCTATCCGCGCGGGTCAATCTGCCGCTTGCCGATGACCCCTTCCTTCGTAACCTTTGCATCAGGACACGCTAACCTCGCATGAAAATCCGCGACTTCATCAATCAGTACCTGCTCCCCGGCACGCTTCGCCTGAGTAAAGGCTCTTCCCGCGAGGAAATCGCACGTTTCCTGGCCTCCGTTCGGCCCGTGAGGACGGAGCACAAGCTGATCCGGATCGGCGGAGAGACCGACGGAGGCTACCTCGTCCCTGACGACCTGGAAGGAGTCCGCACCTGCTTCTCGCCTGGCGTGGCCGCGACGGCGGATTTCGAGGAAGCCTGTGCGCGTCGGGGCATCCGTAGCCTGATGGCCGATTACTCGGTCGAGGGGCCACCCGTGTCGAACCCCCTCTTCAGCTTCGAAAAGAAGTACCTCGGCGCACGGGATGACGAGGTGTTCACCACCCTTGAATCCTGGATCGGACGCAACGCGCCGGGAGAGTCAGACATGATCCTCCAGATGGACATCGAGGGCGGCGAGTACCCCGTGCTGCTTTCGACCTCGCGCGCGACCCTGCGCCGATTCCGCACCATCGTCATCGAATTCCACTCGCTGGAACTGATCGCCGAACGCTTCGGGCTCCAGCAGATCGCGCTCGCCTTCGGGCAATTGACCCAGGACTTCGACGTCGTGCATGCCCACGTCAACAACGCCACGGCCGTGCTCCGTTACAAGGGCTTCGATCTTCCTCCGCTGATGGAATTTACCTTCCACCGGAAGGATCGCTCGACGCGGCGGTCCACGGCGACGGACTTCCCGCACGCCCTGGACCGCAGCAACATCCCCGGACGACGGGATGCGGTCCTCCCGCCCTGCTGGCGTAGCTTATAGAAGTTCTGGCTCTCCGGTTGCCGCGGACTCAGCGGAACCAGCCTTCAGAGCGTGGCCGAGGTCTCGGCGCCAACCTCTTGTATGGGGCGGGCGCATCGCGCCACCCCGCCATCGCTAGCAACCTTCGGTTTGGCCTGGCAGAGCATGACGTCTGACTACCCTTCTCGCCCTCTGGGCGCTCGTCGCGGCAGGCGCACGCAGAACCAAGGACTAACCAGCGATTCTGCCCTTCCCTCGTCATGACTTCTGGCCTAGACATCCGGACATGTCCGCAAGGCCCTTAGGATTCGGGATCTGGGGAACCGGCATGATCGCCGAGTTCCATGCGAAAGCGCTCGCCGAGATTCCGGGCGTGAAGCTCGTCGCGGCTTATAACCGTTCGCCCGCCAAGGGACGCGACTTCGCGACTAAGCACGGTATCACGTTCGCCGAGACGCCCGAGGCACTCCTTGCGAATCCAGCCATCGATATCATCTGCCTCTGCACGCCGAGCGGTGACCACCTCGCTCCAGCCCTCGCCTGTGCTCAGGCCGGCAAACATGTTGTCGTGGAGAAGCCTCTTGAGGTCACCCTCGCCCGCTGCGACGCACTCACCGCTGCCTGCGCCCAGGCCGGCGTGACGGTCGCCGGCATCTTACCCCGCCGCTTCGGTTCGGGAGCGGTCGCGCTCAAGGCCGCTCTCGACGCCGGTCGCTTCGGTAAGCTCACGCTCGCCGGAGCCCTCATCCCTTGGTGGCGCACCCAGGCCTATTATGACTCCGCCGCCTGGCGCGGCACGTTCGCCCTCGACGGTGGCGGCGCGCTGATGAACCAAGGCATCCACACCATCGACCTCCTTCTCTGGTTCCTCGGACCGCCTAAGCGCGTCTCCGCCACCGCTGGACTCGTCGCCCATGGCGGCATTGAAGTCGAGGATATCGCCACCGGCTGGATCGAATTCGCCAACGGTTGTCGCGCCACCATCGCCGGCTCCACCGCTTGCTGGTCAGCCACGGGCTTCCCTGCCGAGATCCGCATCCATGGCACGAGCGGCTCGGCCGTATTGCGCGACGACAAACTAACGGCTTTTGAATTCGAAAAGCCCCTGCCGTCTGACGCCGCCCAAGTCGCCACCGCGACCGAAGGCGGCGGGGCGGGCGCCAATGATCCTAAGGCCATCGGGCACGCGTGGCATCGGGCTAATCTCGAGGAAGCCATCGCCGCGATCCGCGCCGGCCGCCGGCCCGCCGTCAACGGCGCCGAAGGTCGCAAAGCCGTCGAACTTATCCTCGCGCTCTATCAATCTGCCCAGACCAGCGGCGCACCCGTTGACTTGCCACTTCGGGCAGACCCGATGCTTGCCAAGCTCGGCGGCAAAGCAATCTGACCCCCTGCCTTCCCTATGCCCAAGACATCCTTCCTTGATATTCTCCAATGCAGCTTTGATCCCAGCGCCTGGCGCTTACTCTCGAAGTTACTGCGTCAGCGGCAGCCACTGCGCTACCTTCCGCTTTATCTTTCACATCGCCGCGAGTTCATCGCCAAAGGCGGCAAGGTCGATAAACTCTTCCCCATCCTCTACGACTATGCCGACCAGGCCGGTAGTGCCCGTGGTCACTATTTTCACCAGGACCTCTTGGTCGCCTCGCTGATTCACCAAGCGAAGCCCTTACGGCACATCGACGTCGGCTCGCGCGTGGATGGCTTTGTGGCACACGTAGCTGCCTTTCGTCCGATCGAGATCATGGACGTCCGCCCGTTACAAGGTACGGGCCATGAGAATATCCGCTTCCTGCAGGCAGACCTCATGCAGGAAACAAACGCTCCCACGGAGATTGCGGATTCCGTCTCGTGCCTTCACACGCTTGAGCACTTCGGCTTGGGCCGTTACACTGATCCCTTAATGCCCGACGGCCATCGCCGCGGATTCGTGAACCTGCTGCGCATGCTTAAGCCCGGCGGAACTTTTTATATCAGCTTCCCGATTGCGGCCCAAACCCAGGTGTGCTTCAATGCCCACCGCATCTTCGCTCCGCGCGAAATCCTGGAATGGCCAACCGGAGGATGCCGTCTGGAATTACTCCGCTTTGATTATGTCGATGACGCGGGCGACCTGCATCAGAACGTAAACCTGCACACGGCGGAAATCCGGGATGGCTACGGTTGCGGCATCTACGTCTTTCGAAAACATTTAGCGTCCTGATGCCGACGGTAACCTCCATTATCGACGGTGGCCTCGGCAATCAGATGTTCCAGTATGCGGCCGCCCGAGCGCTGAGCTTGCGATTAGGCGCCGGCCTTACCCTCGACCTTCGTCGACTTAACCGACGGGGCCACCGCCCGTTCGACTTAGCGGGCTTCGCCCTCGCGCCCAATCACCACACCCTCACGGCCGGGCGACCTCCCAGGCCTCCTGGTCGCCTTAAGCGATGGGTGCGCTCCACACTGGGCATCCGTGATTACTTCCACGAAACCTCCTTCCCTTTTAATCCCGCGGTCTTCGCCTTATCCGCCCCCGTAACCCTTGATGGATATTTCCAGAGCGAACTTTATTTCACTGAGCAGGCTGAGGTAATTCGGCGTGATTTCCAGCCTGCAGCCACCCACGTCAGAGCCATCGAGCAACTTGCCCACCGACTGATTCCGGCCGACCCATCCGTCTCGCTGCACGTCCGACGGGGTGATTACGTCGAAGCAAAAAACCAAGCGTTCCACGGCCTTACGCCCCTTGCTTACTATGAGCGGGCCCTGGCGATTCTAGCCCAACGCCTCCCAGCCTCACCGACTGTCTGCGTCTTTACCGATGACCCCGCCTGGGTGAGGGCACACCTGCCGCTACCAGCGGACACCCGCTACATTTCCGAGCATACCGCTTCCGCCCTCGAAGACTTGCTGCTCATGTCCCGCTGTTCGCATCATATCACGGCGAATAGCAGTTTCTCGTGGTGGGGGGCCTGGCTGAATCCCAATCCCGCCAAAATCGTGATCACCCCGGCGCAGTGGTTCCAGCCAAGCAGCGGCCTCGATACCCGCGACCTCCGGCCTGCCAGCTGGCTGACGGCCTAAGCCGAGTTAGGGATGGACGCCCCACCGGGGCGGAGTTGCATTAAGCCATGGGCCAGCCTCAGGTTTCCGTCGTCCTTCCCGTGTGGAACGGCGAACGCTATCTACGACAGGCGATCGAGAGTATTCTCGCCCAAGATTTTACGGACTACGAACTTCTGGTGATTAATGATGGCTCGACGGATGGCACGGCGGACGTCTTGGCTGAATACTCTCGAGACCCCCGGCTACGCATTCATTCTCAGGAAAATCAGGGTTTAGTAAAAACACGTAATACGGGCCTGCGCATGGCTCAGGGTGAACTCCTGGCTTTTATCGATGCAGATGACTTGGCCAACCCCTCGCGGTTATCACGTCAAGTAGCCTACCTCCAGGCACACCCCCAGGTGGCAGTGCTCGGAAGTTTCATTCAATACATCGACCCCGAAGGCCACCCGCTTCACATACTCCGCTACCCAACGGGGGTGGCGTTGGTCGCCGAGACACTCGAGCGTCGATGTGTCCTTGCCCAGCCTGCCATCATGCTTCGTCGCTCCGCCGCTCTGGCCGTCGGCGGTTATCGCCCTGCGTTTAAATTAGGAGCGGAAGACTATGACCTGTGGCTCCGGATGGCCGAACATCATGAGATAGATAATCTCCCGGAAGTGCTCACGTACTACCGAATCCACGGAGCCAGCATCACGCATACGCACCGCACCGCCCAGACCATCGCCGCCTTTGCGGCCATGTGTAGTGCCCGACGCCGACGCCGCGGCCAACCCGACCCGATTGACGGACTAAATACGCCAGTCAGGGAGGGCGACCTCGCCCGCTTCCAGCTCGAGCCAGACGAACGAGCGCTCTTCCTGCAGACGCGCCTGGAATTACTTCGCCAACGCCTTGCGCCCGCGGCTGACTTTGCTGACTTACTAACGCAATCTTGGGAGCTCCGTCCTTACCTTAGGCGCGGCAGTCATGCCCGCCATATCCTCATGCCCGGAGCTTTTATCTTAATCAAACAGGGACGCACCCTGACGGGGCTCGGCTGGATTACGTGCGCGTTCCTGCGCGAGCCGTTGAGCGCCGCGTGGATGCTCCTGCGCCAATCGGTTAAGATTCTTGGCGTGGGCCGCTGACGGCTCCGAAAGATATCGGCTTAGCCTTAGTCCTTACGGGCGACGAAGATGTCGTGCTCAATGTGCCACTTGAGGCCAAGACGCTCCGCCCATTCCACCAGAAATAGACGCGAAGGATAATGAGCAAAATCGGGGTGCGAGGGCTCAAAACAACGCACATCGTCCACCATAACAGCAACCCGGCCGAGACGCGGCAAGGCTTGGGCGATGGCGGCCAACTCTTCCTTAATCGGCGTGTCCTTGTCGGCCTTAAAAGTCATGCCGGCGGAGTAATGTCCATCCAGCCAGAAGCTCACATCGCCGGATAGTCGCAGCATGAGTCCCGGGAAGATCTGCTCACTCGTACCACGGATGATCTCGATATTTCGGCGACCCGCGAACAACGCTTGCGCGCGTGCGCACAGTGCTGGCTCTGGCTCGATGCTATAAACCTGCTTAGCCTTTTCAGCCAATATCGCCGTGGTCTCCCCAAGATAGGTACCGGTCTCAACCCACGTGCCCTCAAGGATCCCGAGGCGAAGTAGCACGCGTCGCTTAATGTATGACGGGCTGGGCCCAGCAAAATCCCGCACCTTCCATTCCCGCAACTCGCGGGAGCGAATCCTGGCAGGGAAAAGTTTGTTGATAAATTGATGAATCCACATGCGGCTTTAACCCTGAAATTCCTCCATTGTTGCCGCCGTTTCCGAGTTAATACCACTCCGAGCGAAGACTTTAAAAAAAGTCCGCACCACGATTTTCAGGTCGAGCCAGAAGGTGCGGTGGTCGACATACCATACATCGAGGGCGAACTT
>CALQLO010000013.1 GCA_943331445.1 Akkermansia muciniphila | reverse complement strand
TGAGCGATACAGAGTTAGGGGCGTTCGCCGGATGGTGAACGCTGAGGTAGGGGCGGGGCTACGCCACGCCCGGTCACGACGTAGTCATGACCCTACCTGCGGCCACCGTTCGGCGGCCGATCGAGGCCTCAACCTCTCGCGTCCAAATACGCCTTCACTTCGCCGGCCAGCTTATCGCTCAGACCGGCGACTTCCGCGATTTCTTCAGCGGTGGCTTTGCGCAGTTTCTGGATGCTACCGAAGTGCGCGAGCAGGGCGTCTTTACGTTTAGGTCCGAGTCCAGGCATCTCGTCGAGCAGCGACTCGCGCAGTTTGCGACTGCGCAGGTCGGCATTGAAATCATTGGCGAAGCGGTGGGCCTCATCGCGAATGCGCATGAGCAGCGCGAGGCCGACGTCATGCCGCGGGAGCTTCAGTTCGCGGCCGTCGGGGAAGACGATGGTTTCTTCACGCTTGGCCAGGCCGATGAGCGGGGGCGGGGCGAGTTCATGTTCCTTGAAGGCCGCGAGGGCGGCGTGTACCTGGCCGAGGCCCCCGTCGATGATGACGAGCTCGGGAAACGCACGGTGTTCTTCGTGTAGGCGCGTGTAGCGGCGGCCGACGACTTCTTGCATCGAGCGGAAGTCATCATTGCCCACGAAGGTCTTGATTTTGAAGCGGCGGTAGCCGGACTTGTCGGCCTGCCCGTCGACGAAGCGGACCATTGAGGCGACGGCGAGCGTGCCCGAGATATGGGAAATATCAAAGCACTCCGCCGTGGCGGGCGGGCGTTCGAGGCCGAGCGCGGCGGCGAGCGAGGTGAGTGCACTGGCTTCATCACGGCGGGGTAGGGGATTGTCGCGGAGGAAGCGGCGGGATTTTTCCGTCGTGCGCTTGAGGGCGTCGAGGAGATCTCGCAGGCTGGCGGCTTTTTCATAATCCCGAGCTTCCGCTGCTTTACGCATGTCGGCCTCGACCTGCTCGCTCCATGATTCGACTTTGCCTTCGAGGAATTCGCAGGCGGCGGTGACGCGGGTGGCATATTCCTCCGTCGTCACGACGTTGGCGTGTTTCTGGATTTCGGCTCGGGCGTCGTCGTAGAGTTTCCAGGTGCCATCGGGTTGGGCGAGCGGGGCACTGTCGGCGAGCAGGATGCCGAACTTCTTGCGCATTTCGTTCAGCGTGCGGCGGACGGCCTGTTGATGGGGAAAGGGGCCGAAATAGCGGCAGGCGTCGGTGGTGCGGGCGCGGACGATGCGGAACTTGGGCAGGGGGTCGGCGAGGTCGACCCGGACTTGCGGGAACTGCTTGTCATCGCGGAAGAGGATATTCCAGCGGGGCCGCCACCTTTTGATCAGTTTGCCCTCTAAGAGGAGGGCTTCCGTCTCGGAGCGGACCTCGTGCCATTCCATATCGGCCACCGTATCCATCATGGCCGCCACCTTGGGGGTCAGGCGTTGCCGGGGTACGAAATAGGAGGCCAGGCGTTTTTTAAGGTCTTTAGCCTTCCCGACATAGACGACTAGCCCAGCAGCGTCCTTCATCAGGTAGACGCCTGGGGTATGGGGGGCTCGCCGGGCCTTGGCCTTGGGCGAAAGTTCTTCCCGGTCGGTTTGCATTTTTGGCCTAGGCCCTTAACCCTGCTCGAACCCCGCTCTCCCGCAAATGCTTTCCTGTGCCAATCGCCCCCGTCAGGTCCTCGTTATCAACGTGGGCGACGAGCTGTTAGATGGTATCAGGGAGAACGGCCACCTCTTATGGTTGGGTGAACATCTGGCCCGCCGCGGACTCCCGATCACGCGTTCGGTGGTAGTGCGCGACGATGCGGCCGAAATCGCCCGGGAGATTGGGTCCGCTTGGGGCGCCTATGACCTAATCGTCACCACGGGTGGCATCGGCCCGACTTCCGATGATCACACACGGGAGGCCGTCGCCACGGCCCTCGGTCTTACGCTAGAACATGTGCCCGCGGCGGAGGCGGCATTGCACGAACGCTTCAAACTTATTGGCCGCAAGGTTTCCTCTGCGGATCTCGGCCAGTGCTACATCCCGGCCGGAGCCGAATCGCTGCCCAACTCCCGCGGTACGGCGCCGGGCGTCTTTCTGCATCGCGATGGCAAGGCCTTGGTGATGCTTCCCGGCCCCTCCCTCGAACTTCGGCCGATGTTCGACGAGCAAGTCGTGCCACGGCTACGCAGCGTCGGTTGTGCCTGCGAGGGTGAAGCGTATGTCCAAGTGCGTACGTTCGGTATCGGTGCCGTGCCGCTGGAGGAAATCGTGCGGCCGTTCCTCGTTCCAGGCATGGCGCTTTCTTTCGGTACGCACACGGGCGTGGTCGATGCGCGCATCTCATCGGCGGGCAGTGGCGTGACCGCCGAGCAATTATGCGATGTCGCCCGCAAGGTCCGCGATGCTGTGGGGCATGACTTCGTCTGCACTGGCCACGCTTGCCTCGCCTCGCTTGTCGTCGAACAACTTCGCAGCCTGGAAAAAACCGTCGCCCTCGCGGAATCCTGTACCGGAGGCTTGCTGGCCAATGCTTTCACCGATGTACCCGGGGCTTCGAAGGTTTTCGCGGGGTCGGCGGTTTGTTATGCGAACGATGCCAAGATGAGCCTGCTCGGGATTCCGGAGTGCCTGCTTGCGCAGCATGGGGCGGTTTCCGCTGAGTGTGCCGTGGCCATGGCCACCGCCACCATTGAAAAGTTTGGCTCCGACTATGCACTCTCCGTCACAGGTTACGCTGGACCGGGGGGCGGCACGGCGGCGGACCCAGTCGGGACGGTCTATCTAGGATATGCCTCCCCGGCGGGCGTCTGGTCCCGCCGCGTGGTTATTCCGGGCGACCGGCTCCAAGTGAAGCAGCGGGCCGTGAACACCTCGCTCGACTGGATGCGCCGCAAGCTGAACAAGTACCGCGTCGAGGATTTGATTCACGGAGCGTGAGGGTGGGCGAGTCCGGAGGGCTTGAGGCTGGAGGACCCGAGGGCCGGAAGATACCTGAGGTAGGGCGGGCTCTCCGAGCCCGCCGTTAAGCCACCCCGTTTCATTTCTTCATTGGCGAACGGACGACACGCCGTGGCGCCCCTACCTCGGGCCTTGGGCCTGCGAATGACAAAGGATTGCCAGAAGGGGTCGGGGAGTGAAATTAACTGCGTGCCAGGTTTTTTCGCCATCGTCGCCGGGAAGGACGAGTTTCTCGTTGATCGGGATGCTCGGGTCTTTTTCGAGCAGGCCAAGAAGGCCGCCGGAGCCGAGGCGGAGGCTGAAATTATTTCCGGCGCGATGATCCGCGTCGAGGATGCCCGCCCAGTTGAACTGCAGTTCGTGGATTCGGTGAAGACGCTATCCATGTTCGGAGGCAAGCGCATCATCTGGCTACGGAATCTCAATTGGGTGTCAGACTCCGTGCAGTCTAAGTCGCTCGACGTGAAAGAAAGCCTCGCCCGGGTATTGGCGGCCGCGACCGAGGCTCCCGCAGAAATCTTCATCATCATCTCGGCGTCCCCTTATGATGGCCGGCGTAAAGATCTCTCCGCCCTGAAGGATGTCGCGGATGAATTCATCCTGCATGCCTCGGCATCGAAATCGGCTTTCAGTAAGGACGACGCTCAAGGCGATATGCAACTCGCGCTGGCCGCCGAACACCTACGCTCGCTCGGTGCGAAATTCGACCGCGGCGTGCCGGAGATGATTGTCGGCCGAGTGGGGCAGTCTACCCGCCTCGTGCTCGTCGAGTGCGAGAAGCTCGCTTCTTACGCTGGCCCCGGTGGCACGATCCGCGAGGCCGACGTGCTGCTCTTGGTGCCGCCTTTCGGTGAAGGGGATTTCTTCGAGCCGATCGAGGCCCTGGCTTCGCGGGATCTCAAGTGGGCGCTGGATTCCCTGGACCGGTATTTCTTCAACGAGTCTTCCAGTCGCCCGTTACTGGCCGCGTTGCAGAACCGCCTCCGCCTGCTCATTCAAATCCGTTGCCTCGTCGACTCGGGGGATTTTCGTGTGAGTGAAGCCGGACTGGCCAAGGGACAGTTCGAAACCGCCAGTTCTCGCCATGGGCCGACCTTCGGCTCCGCCGCCAAGTCTTCGGCGAATCTTTTTTCCCAGAACCCTTGGTACGTCAGCAATAAGGTCGCCCCCGCCGCGGCCCGTTTCAGCCTCGTGGAGCTGGTGGACTTACAGTTGGCCTGCGCCGATTGTTTCGATGCCTCCAATCGCGGCCTAGATGAGCCCTCGGTGCGGGCGATGTTTCTCCGAGCGCTTGCCGTGAAGCGTTAGGCGTGATACAAACAGAACACTTTCCGATGGATTCCGATAACGTCCCTAATGTCCTCGCCGATCGCTACGCCTCCCCAGCGATGAAGGCAATCTGGTCCACCCGTGGCCGCGTGGTCCTCGAGCGCGAGTATTGGATCGCCGTCATGAAGGCCCAACGCGACCTCGGTCTGGATATCCCGGCGGAGGCCATCGCAGCCTACGAGAAGGTCAAAGAGCAGGTTGATTTCGAAGCTATCCGCAAGCGCGAGGAAGAGACCCGCCATGACGTCAAAGCACGCATCGATGAGTTCTGCGCCCTCGCCGGCCACCAGCACGTGCACAAGGGCCTGACTAGCCGTGACCTCACCGAATCCGTGGAGCAGCTCCAGGTCTTCCGTTCGCTCCAGCTCATCCGGGCAAAATCCATCGCCGCCCTTGCGGCGTTGGCAAGACGCGCTCAGACGGACCGCGACGTATTAATCGCCGCCCGTACCCACAATGTCGCGGCCCAGCCCACAACGGTAGGTAAGCGTTGGGCAATGTTTGGTGAAGATTGCTTGCGCGGTGTCGCGCAAGTGGATGCCGCCCTCGGGGCTTTCGCCGCCCGCGGCCTTAAGGGTGCCGTCGGTACGCAGCTGGACCAACTGACGCTTTTCTCCGGTGATGCCGCCAAGGCCTCCCAACTCGAAGGTCGCGTGCTGGTGCACCTCGGCATCCCGCATTCGCTTAACGCCGTCGGCCAGGTTTACCCCCGCTCGATGGACCTCGAAGTGGTCTCCGCGTTACTCTCCGCCGCCAGCGGTCCTTCGTCTTTTGCTAAAACGCTTCGCCTTATGGCCGGCCACGAGCTCGCCAGCGAAGGCTTCCTGCCTGGCCAAGTGGGCTCTTCGGCGATGCCGCACAAGATGAACGCCCGCACCTGCGAGCGGATCAACGGATTCCATGTTATCCTGCGTGGTCACCTCGCCATGGCTGCTTCGCTTTCCGGTGATCAGTGGAATGAAGGCGATGTCTCTTGTTCCGTCGTCCGCCGTGTCTTGTTGCCGGATGCCTTCATGGCGATCGACGGACTCTTCGAGGCCTTCCTTACCGTGCTTGGGCAGATGGAGGTCAATCGCCCGGTCATTGAACGCGAGTCGCGTCA
The DNA here is from genome assembly GCA_943331445.1 of Akkermansia muciniphila. Taxonomy (GTDB): domain Bacteria; phylum Verrucomicrobiota; class Verrucomicrobiia; order Opitutales; family UBA953; genus UBA953. The sequence continues at coordinate 54,840 of CALQLO010000013.1, read as the reverse complement.
TTATCTCCCGTTTCTACTCACGACCACTTTCCTCATGGAGGCTGTTAAGGCGGGCGCCGGCCGCGAAGAGGCCCACGAGGCTATCAAGGAGCACGCCGTTGCGGTGGCTCGAGACCTGCGCTCGGGCAAGATCGAGCGGAATGACCTCGTGGACCGCCTTGCGGGAGATAATCGCCTCCGCCTGCCCAAGTCCGTCCTGCTCGATGCTGTCGCCAAGGCGGGCGAGCTGACCGGCTCCGCTGGGGCTCAAGTGGACGCTTTTGCGGCTCAGGTCGCCGTCTGGTCCCAGCGGGTGCCTGAGTCGGCGAAAGTTAAGGTCGGGCGTATTTTGTAGGCCTTCCGAGGGGGGTAGGGGTAGGGGAGGGTTTTCCGTGTTGCCAAGGGGGGTGGGGCTTCCCACAACCCACTTTTCAACCTGTTCACTCCCATGTCATCTCCCCTCATTGGCAATCTTCTCGTCGCGCAGAGCGGCGGTCCCACCCCCGTCATCAACGCCAGCCTCGCCGGGGTCATTGCTGAAGCCCTCAAGCATGAGGATGAAATCGTCGAAATCTACGGCGGATTGAACGGCATCCAGGGCGTGCTCAATGAGCAGCTCATCGATCTCGCCGCCGAAACCCAGCAGACGCTCCGGGCCCTCCGCCACACCCCCGGTGCGGCCCTTGGTACTTGCCGCTACAAGGTGAAGAAGGCTGAAGACTTCGATCGCATCCTCCAGGTCTTCGAGGCCCACAACATCCGCTACTTCCACTACATCGGTGGCAACGACTCTCAGGACACCGCCGCCAAGATCTCCGACCTCGCCAAGGAGCGCGGTTACGAGCTCCGCGTCGTCGGCGTGCCGAAGACCATTGATAATGATCTGCCGCTCACCGACCACTGCCCGGGCTTCGGCTCCGTCGCCAAGCACATCGGTGTCACAATCCGCGAAACCGCTCTCGACAACGCTGCCATGGGTCAGAACGACTTCGTCTCGATTCTCGAAGTCATGGGCCGCAACGCCGGCTGGCTCGCCGCTTCGTCCGTGCTCGCTCAGCGTCGCGATAAGAATGACGACAAGTCGGTGAAGAACACCCACTACGGCTGCACCGCCCCGCACATCATTCTTCTCCCCGAAGTCGCTTTCAATCCCGACAACTTCATTCGCCGCGTCGAAGAAGTATTGAAGTCCAATGGTCACTGCTTCGTCGTCGTTTCCGAAGGCGTCCAGGATGCCACGGGCAATTACCTCGGAGCTGACACCTCGAGCACGGATGCGTTTGGTCACGCCGTTCTCGGTGGCGCGGGCGAATACCTCCGTAGCCTCGTCGAATCTCGTTTCGATGGCGTCAAGGCCCGCTCTTCCAAGTTGGGCATCACCCAGCGTGCCGCCTCGCACAATGCTTCCAAGACCGACGTCGATGAAGCTGAGCTTTGTGGGGGTGCCGCCGTCAAGGCTGCCCTCGCTGGCGAAACCGGCAAAATGGTCATCCTCATCCGCTCGGAAAAGGAGAACTACGCGGTCCAGACCATGCTCGCCCCTTTGAACGAAATCGCCAACGGCGTGAAGGCTTTCCCGGAGAAATGGATCGGCGAAGACAAGATGTCGATTCACCCGGACTTCGTGCGCTACGCACTCCCCCTGATTCAGGGCGAACTGCAACTGCCTTTCGACCAAGGACTTCCAAAGTACGCCCAGCTTTCAGCGGTGCCCGTACAGCGTCGTCTGGAGAAGTACGTTACGGCCTAAATCAAGCCTGCTTTCTTAGAAAAAGCCCCCAGATGGGGGCTTTTTTGTTTACGGGTTGCCAGCCTCTGTCCGTGGTCTAGATTTTCATTCCCCCAAGTCTCTATGAGTTTCTTTTTAAAGCACCTAGGAATGGTTGCCGTCGTCTTGCTTCCTGCCTTCTCCTCCGCCGCGTTGCAGAACGGGCTGATCGAAGTCGGCAAGATCCAAGGCACCGCCACCGTCACGGACGTCAACAAGACCAAGAAGCCGCTGGCCGTTGGCGCCGTCCTCAAGGAAGGCATCGTCATCGAGGCGGGGGCCGCCTCCACCATCGAACTTTCGTTCTCCAATGGTTCCACTGTCGTGCTCAGTGCCGATACCGCCTTGGAAGTCCGGAATTTTAAGCAGGTCGCGTCCGATGCGATCATTGCCGGCGGTTATGCTAAGCTCGAGAAAGAGCCCAGCCCCTCCGTCACCGAGCTCGAAGTTTTACACGGAAAAATCACCGGCGAAGTCCGCAAGCTCAACGCGATGTCTTCTTACGTGGTGCGCACCCCGGTGGGCATGACTCGGATTCGCGGCACGATTTATAAGGTCGAATATCACCCAGCGGGTCCGCTGGGGCAGACCTTGGTGAGTTGCATCCGTGGCCAGGTGGAAACCACCGTTGCCGATTCCAATTACGGACCGCTCACGATTGAGCCGGGTACCCAGCTCGTGGCCACCGCCTACGACATGTCCGTCCCGCGCCCCGCAGGTGGCCAGCCAGCGCCTGTGGCCGTGAATCCCGTCAAGCCCGCTGCGGGTGCCGAGCCGACCCTGCCGATTCGCGCCGTGGCGATGGTGCCGGGCAAGATTCTGATCATCCCTCTGACGGGCGAAGAATATCAGTTGGTCGTCAGCACCCTCGAGTCCAGTAAGCTGCCGGCGGAGATTGCGAAGACCGTCTCCGACATGGTCGGCACGGCTCCGCGCGAAGTCGACCTGGTGTGGAACGGCTCGTTCATGCCGAAGGGCGTCGAACTTCTGGATGGCACTAAGTCTCGCGAAGAAGCTCGGGGTGAGAGCAAGGTGGGGGCTCCTTCCGGCCCTAGCTCGACCACTTCCGGTGGCGGCGGCCTGACCGAGGCCTCCAAGAAGATTCTGGATAACGTTCAGCGTGCCGTCGAAGAGAAGAACCGCCCCCCCGTCGTCAATCCGACCCCGGTTGGTGGTTGAGAACTCGGCTCAACTTTCCCAAGGCCTGGCTTTCCGCCAGGCCTTTTTGTTGCCCGGCCCTTTCTCCTCTCGCCATGAGGCGAGCGTGAGGCATTTTGTGGGACATGCCCATCGCCGGGAAATTCATCACGTTTGAAGGAGGAGAAGGGGCTGGTAAATCAACCCAGCTGACTCGTCTGGCGGCGCGTTTGCAGGCGCAGGGCTCCGTCACGATTTCTTTGCGCGAGCCAGGCGGCACGGTCTTCGGGGAGAAGATGCGCGATGCGTTGAAACAGCCTGGCTCAGTGATTGAGCCTGCCGCGGAAGCATTACTTTTTGCCGCCTGTCGGGCCCAGTTGGTGGCTGAGGTCATCGACCCTGCGTTGGCCGAAGGCAAGGTGGTGCTCTGCGACCGCTTCATTGATTCCACGGTCGCCTATCAGTCTGGTGGCCGCGGGTTGGAGCGTGCTCTCATCGAGTCGGCTAATCGCCTCGCCTGCGGGGCGCGGCGCCCGCACCTGACGGTACTGCTGGACCTTGATCCGGCGCGCGGCCTGGACCGCGCCTCGGTCCGTGACCGGGGGCACGCCGACCGATTCGAAGTCCTCGGGCCCGCTTTCCACCAGAAGGTACGCGCGACCTACCATACATTAGTCAAAGAGGAGCCGGGTAGGTTCTTCGTGGTCGACGCCTCGCATCCGGCCGAAGTCATCGAGGAGGAGATTTGGAATGAAATCAGCCGTCGCTTCCACTGATCTCGCCGCCCTGCCGGCATTGAAGGTGCTGGCCCGTGCACGCGCGGAGGGCCGCATGCCGCATGCGATTTTGCTAACGGGTGCCGACGCCGGTTTGCTGGAGCGGGCCGCCGAACACCTCGCCGCCGTTCATCTGGAGGACCCCGCGCCAATTGCGCACCCTGATTATCGTAATCTCCGGCCCGGTGGGTTGTCGCGCCGCATTAGGATAGAAACAGCCCAGGAGGTCGTCCACGCCTTCACCCTCAGCTCCGCCACGGGTCGGCGAGTCGTGGTGATTCATGAGCCTGATCGCTTCACGCCGGATGCCGCGAATTGTCTGCTCAAATCCCTCGAGGAGCCGCCGCCCGGAACGCTCATCGTCCTGCAGACGACTAATTACTACAGCGTGATGACGACGATTCTCAGCCGTTGTTTGCGCTTCCATCTGGGGGGTGAGGCGCCCGTCATTGCCGACCCATCCTGGAATGACTGGTTGCGCGAATTCGAACGCCTCCTCACGCGGATGGTCAAAGGCCCAGCTTCCCCGAATGCTCGCGTCTCGGAGGTCTTTATTCCACTTTACGCCCTGTGTGCCCGCTTCGAGGTCTTGCTGGACCTCTTCATCGAAGAAGCACTGAAGGTCGCCCCGCCCCCTCCGCCCACCGATGATGATGAGGGTGAGATTGAGAAGGCCCATGAAGCGACCATTCGCCGGGGCATTCGGGCCCGCATGTTGATTTCACTCGAGGAGAAGTTGCGCTTGGTCGGACGGGCTAACCCCGATTGCGGCACCCAGGTCGCCGAGGCGGTCAGCCTACTGGAGTCTGCCCGGCACCGGATGGACCTGAACTACCAAGCTTTGGCGGCGCTGGAGCAATTCATGCTCCGCACCCTCCGTCTTTTTGCCGTTCGCGTGCGGCCTGAGCCGTCCCCAGGGGTCTAAGCGGGGCTACGGCGATGCAACTTCACCTGCTTACCGGAGTTTAATCCTAGATGTCGCAGCCAGACCCGATCCTCTCGGACGACGAGGACGATAAGCGACTGATGGCGCTCGTGGCCGAAGGCGATGATGATGCGTTGCGCATGATCGTGCACCGCCACCATGCACGTTTGGTCGGTTATATGCGTGGTGAGGTCGGCTCGCAGGCGACGGCGGAGGAGTTGGCCATGGAGGTCTTCATCCGTCTCCACCGCGCCGCCAGCCGCTGGCGACCAGATGCCAAGCTGAGTACCTATCTCATTCATATTGCGCATAATCTGGTACTCAACGAGTGGCGCCGCCGCGGACGTAAGCCGACTACCGCGCTCGAATTCGCCGCGGAACCCGGCGATCAACGGCACGACTCCGCCCGCCGTGTGACCGAACTCGATGAGGCATTTCAGCGCGCCATTGCCCAGTTGCCGACCGAACAACGGACCGCCATCCTCCTGGTGGTGCAACAGGAGCTCCCCTACGAGGATATCGCTGGCATCATGGGGGTGCCCGTTTCCACGGTCAAAACCTGGATACATCGCGCCCGGAGCCGCCTCCGCGAGTTACTGAAAGACTTTTATGGACCTGCCTAAACCCTGCAACTTACACCCCTTCACGGTGTTTAACCTAATGAACTGAGCCATGGATAACTTTAACCCCCAGCCCTTCGATAAGGATCTCTCCGCAGCGCTCAGCTCCGGCCGGGAGATCTCGGTACCTGGTTTCGCCGATCGCGTCATCGTCGCCGTCCGCCTTGAGCGCCGCCGTCAGACGGTCATCCGCTGGAGCTCCTTGGTCACGGCCGCCGCCGCCTGCGTGGTCACCGTTTTGACCCTGCAGTCTCCTTCCGAGGAGAGTCTCAATCGGCAGACCGTTGCACTCGTCGCTCGCGAGGAATCTAGCCCGCTCGCCGATTTGCTGGGCATAGCCGACGACCTCTCGCTGCTGACGCCCGTCGTCGATAAGAAATCCAGCATCGTGGACGTGCTCGCCACGCCGGGCTCCTAAGATGAAGACGCTCGTGCTATCAGTCCTTTTCGCGTGGGGGGTCGTCGCGATCGCGGCCGAGACCAAAGAGGTGGCGCTCCGTCCGGCCGACCGAGAGCCTTCCGTCGAGGAGATTCAGATGATCCGCAAAATTCTCGAACTTCCGCCGGAGCGGCTTTCGCGTATCCGCGGTGCCATCGAGAAATTAGAACACATGTCGCCGGAGGCCCGTAAGGACTTTGCCGCCAACCTCGCCAAGTTTGAAACCGCATCGCCGGAAGAACGCCGCAAGCTCGTCAAGGAGTTGCGCGAACGCGGTGGCAACGGTGCCCGTGCCATTGAGCATCACCTGAAATCCCTCTCGCCGGAAGCAGCCAAAGCGGAGCGCGCGCGGATTACCTCGCTGACGCCCGAGCAGCGTCAGGAATTTGTCCGCGGACTGATTGAGAAATACGGGTCCGAACTCGCCAAAGAGAAGGGCAAGAAGATGGAAGACGGTCAGCCCGGCAAGAAAGGGCGTAAGCCTGAAGGGGATGTCCCGCCGCCTCCGCCCGCCGCTAAGCAATAAGCGAGCTCACCTTCAGGGCTGTAGGTCCTTGATGTAGTCTTGTTCGCCGTGCTTCCACCGGTCATGCGCCCAGAGCCAGCTGGCGCAGATATTTTCATCACTGCGTAATTGAGCCTCTAGCCAAGCGTTGGATTCGAGCGTCAGGCCGACTGAATCCGTCGCGGTCAGTGCTTTAATGCGGAGTCGGCAACGCCAGAAGCCAGTACGTTCCGCCCAGTAGATTCGCCCAGCGGCTTTGAAGCGTTGGGCGATGATGCCTGGCAGGTCCGTCACGGCGCAGGCCCGGCCAAAGAAATGAATACGCGAGCCACTCTGGGTGCTTTGATCAAAGAGGACGGCGGCGATATTGCCCTCCTTGACTGCTTTCATCGAACGACCGAAGCCGTCGCGGCGCGAGACTAGCTTCATGCCGAAACGTTCCCGCGCTTCGCGTACCCAGCGGTCCGCCGAGGGCTGGTCGAGGGGGCGATACATCACGGCCCATTCGCGACGGGCGAGTTCGGGACGCAGTAGGCAGGTGGCGGTCATCATCTCCATCAGTGCGAAATGCGGAACGAAGAGGACCGTCCCGGTGCCTTCTGGTGGGAGGCTGTCGGGGCCTTCGCTGACGGCGGGGTCGAGGTGGATGCGATCCTTGATCTCGACTTCGGATAGCAGCGGGGAGGCGATGGAATAGAGTGCCATCTCGGCCGTCCGCCGGCAGGAGGTCTGGCCGATGCGCTTCACCCAGGCGGCATCCCGTGTGGGAAAGGCGGCAGTGAGATTGCGGGTAATCAGTTTGCCGCGTAGACGCCACAGGAACCAGCCGAGAAAGGCGGCGTTCAATTTCGCGAACCATTCCGGCAGGCGGGCAAGCAGCCAGGCGTAGAGCGCGATGAACGGCCTCATGGCGTGCTTAGCAACGGCCTTCCTGGCGGAGTAGGTCGCCGATCTCGGGCACGAGGATATTACGGCGGCCTAGTTCGTCGCGGGCGAAGTACTTGTCGACCTGACGGACCAAGTCGAAGGGCTCATCTGGCAGATTATCCTCGTCGAACTCCATCTCGTCGACGGCGTCGATATCATCGAAGATATGCGAAAGACGCAGCGGCTCGCCATCAATCACCGCGGGCGGATTGGCAATGGTCCCGATCTTGGTGAGATTAAAGAAGAGGCAGGGGTAGAAAGCTTTCTCGTACGGCTCGAGGAATTTGGTCACCCATTGCCCGGGCACTTCCCAGCGGCGATTGATAATCACGGCGTCGGAGAAATGGATGCAGGGGCCATACCACTCCTCGATCGCCTTATGTTTGGCGGTAAGTGGACAGTCGACGACCGTGATGATGCGAGATACTCGCCAGACCGCGTCCGGCATGAGTGGGCGAACTGTCCGGTGGATGGCTTCCATTTGTTCGATCACACTGAGCGAACCATTGGTAATAAGGATGGCGGCATCTTCATCGCCAGGGGCAGGAATCTCGGCCTGACCTTTTTCCAATGCCCATCGTCCGAGGCCTTCGCCGCCTTCGCGGGCTTCGCGCAGGATGCGGATTTTCTTCCCCTCGGGCCAGGCATTCTCCACCAATTCTTTGACCGTATCGGCCCGGCCGGAGCCCGTGGGACCGAGGATGATGATGAGGGGCGTCATGCCTTACGTCCGCAGCGGCCGAAGGGAGCGTTCTGTCCGCGATCACGGATCCAATGGTCGACGGCCACGAGGGCCGCCATGGCTTCGACGATGGGCACGGCGCGCGGAAGGACGCACGGGTCGTGGCGACCCTTGGCGGTCAGCTCAGTGGCTTTGCCGTCCGGTCGGACGGTCTTCTGCGGTTTGAGGACGGTAGCGGTCGGTTTGAAAGCGATTCGGAACACAACGTCTTCTCCGTTCGTAATGCCGCCTTGCGTGCCGCCGGAGCGATTGGTCTTCGTGCGAATGCGGCTACCCTTGCGGATGAATTCATCATTGTGTGCACTGCCGCGCAGGAGTGTGCCGGCGAAACCGCTCCCGATTTCAAAACCCTTGGTTGCTGGCAGCGAGAGCATCGCTTTGGCGAGATCAGCTTCGAACCGATCGAACACCGGCGAGCCGAGGCCGGCCGGGAGATTTTCAATGACGCAGCAGATGACGCCACCAACCGAATCGCCATCGGCGCGGGCTTGGCGGATCAGGGCATCTATTTTGGCGGCCGTCGCGGGGTGCGGGCAACGCGTGGGCGTGGCTTCGACTTGTTTCAGGAGAGGTGTCTTTGTCGGTGCCGGCATCCGGATGTCGGCGACGCTTTCCACCCAGGCGGTGATGCGTGCTCCGCAGGCGTGGTGCAGGACGGTCTTGGCGACGGCGCCAGCGGCGACGCGTGCGGCGGTTTCGCGCGCGGAGGAACGGCCGCCTCCTTCGATGGCGCGGATGCCGTACTTGGCATCGTAAGTGAAGTCGGCGTGGGAAGGGCGGTAGGCGGCTTTCATCTCCGCGTAAGCCTGCGGGCGTTGGTCGCCGTTACGGATCACGATGGCGATGGGCGAGCCGAGGGTGAGGCCGTCGTGCGAGATGCCGGAAAGTACTTCGGGGTCGTCCGCTTCGTTGCGCTGCGTGGTCAGGGCGCTTTGGCCGGGGCGACGTCGGGCGAGTTCGCTGCGTAGAAAGGCAGCGTCGAACGGTACGCGGGGCGGGCAGCCATCGATGATGACGCCCAAGGCGGGGCCATGGCTTTCGCCGAAGGTCGTGATGCGGAAGCTTTGTCCGTGGATATTGCCCATTTGAGAAGGTGTTAAAAAAGCGACGCCGCCGAGCCGAGAGGCTGGGCGGCGTCCGTTTGGCGGTTCCGCCCTGGTCGCTTAGCGGCGGAGGTTAGAGGAGATCTTGGAGACGATCTGCTGGCTCTCAGGAAGATTGCCGAAGAAGCCGTATTTGACGGTCACCTTGGTGAAGGCGGCCTTGGTGATTTCGTCTTCAGCCTTGGCTACGTCGATTTTGATTTCGAGGTCACCCACGGTGCGGGCGTAGACGGTGACGCTGATCAGCTCCTTGTTGGCGCCGCGTTCGTCGGTTTCGCCGGTGCGGAGGGTGCCGCGCATGGAGTCGAGGGTGCGCTTAACGGAATTGAAGACCGCTTCGGGGTCAGCACTGTAGCGGGTGACCAAGGTGCCGGTCACGTTGGAGAACTGGCCTTCGTGGGTGTCGGCGTTATCCACTCCGACCGAGGTGTTACATCCGGAAAGGACGAAGGCGGAGGCGAGGAGTGCGATGGCGAGGGCGTTTTTCATATTCAAGAGTCGTGGTTGAGTGCTCCCAGACAAAGCACAGCCGGGGCTTGTTGGCAAACAGTTTCGGCCCCCGGCCGGGCCGCCGGGGTGGCGGAAAATGTAGTTAAAAAGTAATTACAAAGTTCCCCGTGGGGGCCGCGCGGGGGATCCCTGGGCGGGCGGGCGACCTTCGGTGTAGGGCCAGTTGGGTCCAGGTTGCGCAATTAATTATCTTAAACTGCTTGTTATAAGCAACTTACACATTATAACGACCGAGTTCAGTCATTAATCAGGAATCCCGGCGCCGTGTGAACAAGAAAATGGAGCGATCTGGGGGTAAAATCTTGACCAGTGGGGAGGAGTGGGGAAAAGTGGGCGAACTGGGGGCTTCTCCCCATAAGACATGTCTATTGGCGCCAACAACGGTCTCTTCACCGGCATCCATCACGGAAAGCTGGACGAGAAGAACCGTGTCACCATCCCGGCGGCTTGGCGTTTCGATGACGACGCGACGTTCCTCGCGATGTTCCACCCGGCGCTCGGGGCGATTGTGGTCTTCCCTCCGTCGATGGCTGAACGCATCCGCGATGCGGCCTCGCAGGTCACGGTGAGCGATCCGGTAAAGATGGACGCCCTGAGTTTGCTCGGAGCGAATAGCATCCAGGTCACCTGCGATAAAGCGGGTCGCATCACCCTCAACGAGCATGTGGTGAAAGAAGCGTGTCTCGAGCGTGATGTCGTGTTCCGCGGAAGCTTCACGACCTTCCATATCTCCGCGCCCGTGCCGCCCAAGGCCGATCGCGATTCCGAATCCGCCCTCGCCACCTTGCGGGCGCTCCGCGAACTCGGCTTGTGAGTCGTATCCATAAGTTACTTACACTACTCACACCTTATTCACAGCCCCTTTCCTGATGACCAGCCACGTTCCAGTTCTGCTAGAGGAGTGCATGACACTTCTCGCTCCGCAGGATGGTCGTGCCTACCTGGATTGCACGTTTGGCGGCGGCGGTCATGCCGCCGCACTGCTCGCCCGTGCGCCGCGCTGCACGTTAGATGCGATGGATCGCGATCCGGCCGCCGCTGAGCGTTTCGCCGCCCTCGCGGGTGCGCATGCCGGCCGCTGCCGTTTTCATTCTGAAAATTTCCGCCACCTTGACCGCGTTCCGGGGCGATTCGACGGTGTTCTGATGGACATTGGGGTGTCCTCGTACCAGTTGGATGTCCCGGAACGCGGTTTCTCTTTCCGCTTCGATGCGCCGAACGATATGCGCATGGATACGCGCACCGGTCGCAGCGCCGCCGAATTCCTCGAGCGTGCTGAACGCACCGAGATCGAACGTGCCGTGCGCGATTACGGAGAAGAGCCGCGCTGGTACCGAGTCGTCAACGCCATCATCGCCGCCCGTGGCACCGGTCGCCTCGCCCGCACGACCTCCTTCGCTGAACTCGTCGCCGAAGCCGCTCCGCCCGCACCGGGCCCCCGCGGTCCGCATCCCGCCACGCGGACTTTCCAAGGTGTCCGTATCGCGGTGAACGACGAGTTGGGGGCGCTCGCCGATGCCCTCCCGCTGGCCTTCGGCAAACTCACCGCGGGTGGCGTGCTCGCCGTCATTTCTTTTCACTCCCTCGAGGACCGCATGGTGAAGCGCTACATGAACGAGGTTTCCGGTCGCCCGGTTGATCGTGATGATGCGCGCAATCAAGATGATCGTGTGAAGCGGGCCGACCTACTCACCCGCAAAGCCGTGCAGCCTTCCGAGGAGGAACAAGTTCGCAACCCACGCAGCCGATCCGCTCGGCTGCGGGCCATCCGGAGAATCGACGCATGAACCTGCGCTCCTATACCTACACTTTCGTGGTGTTCGCCGTGGCCGCGTTCGCCCTCGGGACGATTCAAGTCATGAAGCTGCGCGTTGAGGCCGATGTCATTGGCGGTCGCATTCAGCGGCTGGAGCGTTCGATGGCGGAATCTAAGAAGGAGCTCGATACCACCCGTCGTCAGTACAGCCAGGCCGTCGACACCTTGCAGCTGCAACTGCGCATCGGCGACACGCTAAAACCTCCGGCCCCCGAACAGGTGGTCTGGGTTCGTTATTTCCCCTCAGTTCCGTCTAATCTTCCTCTCATCAGCGTTAGCCCTCGGACGACGGCCCGCGAAATCGCCTTCCTCCAGACGGGGGGGCAGGGAGGCGGAAGTTCGCGATGACACTCCCCCAAGCCAGGCGAATGCGCTACCGTTCGCTGGCCTGGGTCGTGTCCTTTTGCTTCCTTGCCGTGTTTTCACGGCTGGTGTGGTTGCATTGGGTCGACGCTCCCAGATTGCGGGCTGAAGCCCTGCAGGCGCGCCGCGTCCTTCAGACTAAACCCTGCCGCCGCGGTGAAATCCGGGACAGCCAAGACAACCTGCTCGCGGTTTCCGAAGATGTTTGGGACATCGGTGTGGATCCTGATTCCCTGCTCAAGGCGGACCGAACCCGGACCCTTGAGGTGGCCGCGGCCTTGGGTTTGCCTGTCGCCAAGGTTAGCCAAGCTTTCGCCACCACGACCCGCGTCGATAGCGACGGCGAGGAACATGACATCCGCTGGACGGTACTCGCCAAGGAAGTCGATGAAACCGTCGTCAAACGCGTCAAGGCACTTGGGATTAAAGCTCTTCGTGCGGAGCTGAAATACCGTCGGAATTACCCGAAGGGTCAGCTCGCGGCGCACGTGATTGGCTACGTCAACAAGGAGGGTGATCCCGCCGCCGGGATTGAGAAGGTCATGAACTCTTTGCTCAATGGGCAGAACGGCTGGATCGAATCCGAGCGCGACGGACGCCACCGCGAACTGACCAGCAATCGGTTGCGGGAGGTCGCCCCAGTCGATGGCAGTAAGGTCGTTCTCACTATCAACAGTCTGATTCAGAAGACGTGTGAGGATGCGCTTACCGCCGCCGCCGCCCGTTATAACCCCAAGGGAGGTATCATTATTGTCAGCGAGCCGCGGACGGGTCGCATCCTCGGTCTCGCGAATTGGCCTACGTATGACTTGAACCGGTTTTTTGATCCATTGGCCGCTCCCATGGATAGTCAGCGCAATCGGGCGGTTTCGGATATCTATGAGCCGGGCTCGGTCTTCAAGATTGTTTCGATTTCCGGGGCACTTGAAGAGCACCTCATCACTCCGAACTCGGTCTACGACTGCGGTGCGACGAGTGTACCGTACCGAGGTCGCATGGTTTCGCTGCCGGCTGATTCGCACGCGCTCGGGGTCGTTGACATCCGCCATATCGTCCGGGAGTCCTCCAATCGAGGCACCGTCCAGGTCGGCATGCTTTACGCTGAACGCCTGGGCGAAGATAAGTTTTACTCGCTCATCAAATCGTTCGGTTTCGGTTCGAGCACCGGGCTCATCACCGGCGCGGAGGTGGGGGGCATCTTGCATTCACCTAAGAGCTGGGATGGGATGACCATTTCGCGTATGCCCATGGGGCACTCCGTGAGCGTGACTGCGATGCAGATGCATTTCGCCATGTCCGTCGTGGCCGCTGACGGCCTACTGATGCAGCCGCAGTTAGTGCTGCGGGTCGAAGACCCGATGACGAAGGCCCCGATTCTCAGCTACGCGCCGCGTTCCCGCGGGCGAGCCATCAGCGCGGCCACTGCCTCGCAGATGGCGACGCTTCTCCGGGCGGTTTGCGGTAAGGGCGGGACGGCCCCGGCGGCGGACATTCCGGGCTTCGAGGTCGCCGGCAAGACGGGCACGACGCAGAAAATCATCAACGGAAAGTATTCCTCTACGCACCACGTCGCCTCTTTCGCTGGCTTTTTCCCAGTCGGTGATCCGAAGCTCGCCATCACGGTGATCATCGATGAGCCGCAAGGGGAGGGCGTCGGTTACGGCGGCAAAGTCTCCGCGCCAATTTTCCGGGATGTGGCGGAGAAGTGCATTCGCTGGCTCGATATCCCGCCCGCCACCACCGTCTCTCGCGGCCCCGTCGCCGGTGTCGGCCCATGATGCCATCACCCACGATGATGCCCGCCGCCATGGAACGCCCGACGTTCAATTCACTGCTTCAGGGCATCGGCGTGCTCGATCGTTCCGGCGAGTGGGGCACGCGCATTTCCTGTATCGTGACGGATAGTCGTCGAATCATTCCAGGTGCACTATTCTTCGCACTGCCCGGTCTACGTTCGAACGGACACGCTTTCTTAGACGACGCCATCGCCCGTGGTGCCGCGGCCGTGATTTCGGGTGAACCTGTGGGTGGACTGCCCGCCGTCGCCGCCGCGCAAGTTGCTGATCCGCGTCAAGTGCTCGCGGAGGTGGCGCGCCGTTTCTTCGGCCACCCTGAGGCGGCGCTGCATCTCGCTGGGGTCACGGGTACCAATGGTAAGACGACGGTCTCCACGCTGTTGCGGCATCTTTTACAGGCGGATGGAACGCAATGGGGTCTCGTGGGCACGGTGCGTTACCATCTCGGCCGACGTTCCATCCCGTCTTTTAAGACGACTCCAGAATCCGCCGATCTAGCCGGCTTCTTCCGCCAGATGACGGATGCCGGCTGCGTCGGGGCCTGTCTGGAAGTCAGCTCCCATGCGCTCCATCAAGATCGCGTCCATGGTTTCCATTTCCAGGTCGCGGCCTTCACGAATCTTACCCGTGATCACGTCGATTATCACGGCGATTTGGCGGCCTATCTCGATGCGAAGACGGCACTATTCGATGGTCGGAGCGGGAGCGTGCCGGATGTCTCCGTGATCAATATCGATGACCCTAGCGGCCGGATACTCGCCGAAGCCTGTCGGCGCCGTGGGCGGGTGCTCACCTTCGGTCTGGCTCCGGATGCCGATCTCCGGGGGCAAGATCTGGCCCTTGATACCGGCGGCGCGGTGTTCACCGTCCGCCATGAAGGTCGCACGGCACGATTCACGACGAGTCTGCCGGGCGACTATAATGTCTCGAATATCCTCTGCGCGCTGGCGATGGCCGCCGCCTTGGGTCGCGATCCGCTGACCCTCGCAGCGGTGCTCGCATCCTTCCCGGGAGTTTCTGGCCGGATGGAGCGAGTCGAAGCCGGTCAATCCTTCCCGGTCTTTGTCGACTACGCCCACACCGACGATGCGCTGCGCAATGCGTTGCGGATGCTGCGAGGTATCACGCCAGGACGGGTGCTCTGTGTTTACGGCTGCGGTGGTAATCGCGATCGCGGCAAGCGTCCGGCGATGACAAAGGCGGTGGCGGAGCTTGCCCATCTCGCTTGGGCGACCGCGGACAATCCTCGCAAGGAAAGCATCGAGCAAATCTTCGCGGACATGCGGGAAGGTCTCGGCCCGCTTCCGGGGGTATCTTTTGTCGCTGATCGCCGCGAGGCCATCGGCGGTGCTTTGGCGGCCGCACGGGCGGGTGATTGTGTGGTGATCGCTGGGAAGGGTCACGAAACCACGCAGGAGTTCGCCGATACGGTCGTGCCTTTTGATGATCGTCAGGTCGTCCGTGAAATCCTTGAGCTCCGGAGGGGCGTCCAGTCGTGATGCCTCTCTTCTCCTCTGCTGATTTAGCCACCTGGTCTGCCGGGCGCTGGACCGTCGCCCCGGATCACGCCGTCACCGGATTCGGGACAGATACGCGGGCGCTTCGCCAAGGTGATATCTTCGTCGCCGTCCGCACCGAACGCCGGGATGGACATGATTTCCTCGGTGCCGCCCGTGCACAAGGGGCCGCCGCCGCTCTCGTGGCTCACCCGGTGGCTGATGACCTGCCGCAACTCGTGGTCGATGATCCCCTGGTCGCTTTACGTCGCCTGGCCGCACAGTGGCGGAAGCGTTTCAGCGGCCGCGTTATCGGTATCACCGGCAGCGTCGGCAAGACCTCGACGAAAGAACTGCTGGCGGCCTTACTTGGCCCGGAGGCTTTTGTCACCGAGGCGAACCTGAATAATCTTATTGGTGTACCGCTCATGCTGCTACGGGTGGAGCCGGAGCGTCATCGTTTCGCTGTGATTGAGGCGGGGATGAGCGTGCCGGGGGAGCTGGCCGTTTCCGCCGGCGTGATTCGTCCGGACCTTGCAATCGTCACCGCCGTCTCGTCGGTGCATCTTGAAGGATTAGGTTCGCTCGCTGCGGTCGCCCGCGAAAAAGCCGAATTAGTTGCTTCGTTGGCCGACGGCGGTCGGGCCATTTTGCCGGCTGCGTTACTCACTTGGCCGGAGTTTGCCGCTCAGGCGGCGCATTGTATCGCCGTTCAGTTTGAGGGTGAAGCGGCGCCCACGGTCCAGCCGTCCAAAATCGTGCACGCCCGCTTCCTCCAGGACGCGAATGGCCGACGCTCGTTGGTGTTGGATGGCGAGGCCTTTCCTTTGGCTCCGATTTCCGATGGTCTCGCCCGCAACGCCGCCCTCGCACTGGTCGCGGCCCGCGAACTCGGCATTCCCTCCCCCGTGCTTGCCGCCGCCATGGTCCGCTGGATGCCTCCGGTCGGCCGTGGTAGCGTGCATGTGCTGGGCGGGCAGACTTTTTACGTCGATTGTTACAATGCTAGTCCGGCCTCGCTGGCGGATTCGGCCGCTTGTTTCGATCGCTTGAGTCGCCGCGATGCGACCCCTCGTCTTTTCGTGCTCGGCGGTATGGCCGAGCTCGGTGCCACCTCGGCGCAACTCCACCGCGACTGCGGAACTCAGCTCCCTCTCCGGGCGGGCGACCAAGTGGTTGCCTTCGGCGGAGAGGCGCCGGCGTTCTTGCAGGGAGTTGCGCTCCCCGGGGTGGAGCTTTTCTCCGCGGGCTCGATCGACGACGTCGCTACTCGGATTCGTGCCCATCGCGGCTTCATCTTTCTCAAGGGTAGCCGCTCCTTCGCGCTCGAGCGTGGCCTGCCTGAATCCCTCCGCGCGGCCCTTTCTTTCCACTAGGATGCTTTATCGTCTCAGCGAACTTGTTCATACTTGGGGGCCTTTCCGTCTCTTTGAGTATATTTCCGTGCGGGCAATCATGGCCGGGCTCACGTCATTGGCCCTAGGCATGTTCTTTTCCGGACGGCTCATCGCCTTGCTCTCGCGTCTCCGCCAGCCGGAGCGCTCCGCCAGTTTAATGGGCGAGTTAGCGAAGGAGGGCGGCAAGGTGCCCACCATGGGTGGGCTCATCATCGCCGTGGCCATGATTCCTTCGGTGCTCCTCTGGGCGCGCCTCAACGTCTTGGTACTCGCCGCGCTTTGGTGTCTCATCGGCATGGGTGCCGTTGGTCTCTACGATGATTGGCTGAAAGTTCGACACGGCAGCGCTGACGGTATTTCTGCGCGGATGAAATTGGCGGGGCAGTTTGGCGTCGCCCTGATTGCCTTTGGTATTCTGCTCCTTGATCCATCTTTTCGCGACTTGCCCTCTAGGTATAGGGAGAGCCTCTGCGAGATTTGGCTGCCGATCCTCAACGGTCCACTCTGGTCGGCGCAGTCGTTCGGCTGGCCGTTCTTCGCCTGCCTCGGCGTCGCGGGAGCGTTCTTCATGGTCGTGTGCGTGGGCTGTTCCAATGCGGTGAATCTAACGGATGGACTAGACGGTCTGGCCATCGGTTGCGTGCTGATCACCACGACTATTCTCGGGAGTGTGGCCTATCTGGCGGGTCACCACGATTTCTCCGCCTACCTGCGTATCAGTTACGTACCTGGCGCGGGCGAGCTCGCGGTCTTCTGCTCAGCCCTTGTTGGCGGCAGCCTCGTCTTCCTGTGGCATAACGCGGCACCCGCCGAAATCTACATGGGCGACGTGGGCGCCCTCGGTATTGGCGGCGGTCTCGGGGCGGTGGCGTGCCTAATGCACCAGCCGTTCCTGCTGGCGATTGTCGGCGGCGTCTTTGTCTTCGAGGCAGTCTCCGTCATCCTGCAGGTCACCTACTTCAAGTGGACGGGTGGCAAGCGCCTGTTCCTGATGACGCCCATTCATCACCACTTCCAGAAGTTAGGCTGGCCTGCGACCAAGGTCGTGGCGCGTTTCTGGATTCTCTCTTTCCTCTGCGGGCTGCTCGGCCTGCTCTCCTTGAAGTTACGATGAGCGAGTTCCCCGAATCCCTCCGCCGGCGCCTCACGCGCCCCGCCGCCATTTTTGGTGAAGGGGTCAGCGGCCGCTCGGTCGCGGAATCGCTCGCGGGTGCCGGCTTTGCCTCGGTCATCTATGACGAGCGTGGCGAGAATCGTCAGTTCGGTGCCGAGGAAGCCGCCCGGCATGACTTATTGGTGTACAGCCCGGGCTTCCCTCAGTCGCACCCATGGATCATCGCCGCCCGCCGCGCCGGGATGCAGTGCCTCGCCGAACTTGATTTCGGAGCGCTCCTTTGGACGGGCCCCGCCATTGCCATCACGGGTACGAACGGCAAAACGACCATTACGGAATTCCTCTCTTTCGCCTTCAAGCGCGCCGGTCTCGATGCCATCGCCTGCGGCAATGTCGGCCTGCCGCTGACATCGTTGGAACGCACGGTTTCCAATGGTTCCTTCGTCGCGGTGGTTGAGGTCAGCTCTTTCCAGTCTGAAGACCTGCGCCACTTTACCCCAGAAGCGGTGTTGTGGACTAATTTCGACGAGGATCATCTCGACCGACACGGCGATCTGGAGAGTTACTTCCGGGCCAAATTTAAACTGATTGAGCGCATGATGCCCGGTGGCATCTTGGTGGTCGGGGAGTCCGTCGTTGAGGCAGCTCGTCAGTTTGGAATCGAGCTCCCCGCGGAGGCGTTGATTGCAACGCGTGCCGATGTGGCGGAAACCGTCCCGGCCGGCTCGATGTTTGATTCGTGGCCGCAGCGCGAGAACTGGGCGATTCTGGTCAAGTATTGGCAGGCGCGCGGCATCGCGATGCGCCATCTCGAGGAAGCCGCCCGATTGTTCCGCCTCCCGCCGCACCGCTTGCGGAAGGTCGCGGAAAGTAAAGGGGTAGAATTTTGGAACGATTCCAAGGGGACCAACTTCCATGCCGTGCAGGCGGCACTTTCCCAATTCAGCATCCCGGTCCGTTGGATCGGGGGCGGCAAGTGGAAGGGTGGCGACCTTGGGCGTTTCGCCCGCCGCATCGCCCCGCTCATCGACACCGCTTATCTGATTGGAGAGACTGCGCCTGAGTTACACCGCCACTTTGAAGAACTCGGTAAACCTAGTCGATGTTTCCCAACGCTGCAGGACGCCGTCGTCGCGGCCGCTAAGGATGCCCATGGCCCTTTAGCCATTCTGCTCAGTCCCGGATTTTCCAGCTTCGATCAATTCCGCGGCTATGCCGAGCGCGGCATGGTCTTTGAGCGAGCCGCCACTTCGCTGGCGAGCCGCCCCTGATTTTCACCAACCCACCCACCCAGACCAAACCATCCATACCTACTAACATGCGACCTATCATTACAGTCACCGCCGTCGTGCTCGTGCACCTCTGCGTCATCGCCGTCCTTGTCGGCGTCAACGGCTGCCGCAGCACCAGCGGCTTCGAGGACCCCATTAATCCCGCCGTCTTCTCTGCTGGCGCCCGCTCGGCGACTGACCCAGCCAGTACCACGTTGGCTCCAGTCAACGGCGTGGCCCGCATTCCGACGCCTGAGCCGACGAAGCTCGTGCCAGTGACCCTCGCCGGACCTGGCGGTAAGTACACCGCCGTCAAAGGTGACTCGCTCGCTGGTATCGCGGCTCGCGAGAAGGTTACTCGTCAGGCCCTCGCCACTGCTAATCGCCTACCGTTGAATGCCGAGATTAAGCCCGGCCAAGTGCTCACCATTCCTTATGGCGGAGCGCCCAAGGCTCCAGTCAAGACCGGTGCTAAAACGGGTGCCAAGACGGGTGCAGCCCCGGCAACGAAGGCCGCTGCAGTTTCCGCCGAGCCCGCCCCGAACTTCACCCCGCTCAAGATTATTTCGCTGACTAACCCAGCGGGTACCGCGGACACGAAGCCTGCAGCTGCGGTCCCGGCCACTAAGTAAGCCTCCTTTCGCCTTACGTCATGGTCATCAAGGTCAAGCATGAGAGTCCGGGGACCCTGGGTGGGTACTCATTGGGCATCGTCGTGCTGGCCTTGGGCCTGGCCTTGTTTGGGTTGGTGGTGCAGTACAGCGCGGGGATCTCGCTTTCCTCGAGCAACCGAACGGCGGCGTTTGACCGCCAGTTACTTTATGTCCCCATCGCCATCGGTGCGGGCTATTTCTTTTATCGACTCAATCTTGATCGGGTACGGGAGCGCCGCTGGTGGATTCTCGGTACCGCTTGTGTGGTGATGGGCTTAGCGCGGATTCCGGGTATTGGTGTTTCGGTGAATGGCTCGTGGCGCTGGATTGATTTCGGTTTCTTCCGCCTGCAAGCATCCGATCTCGGCAAACTGGCGATCGTCCTCGTACTATCGGATGTGCTGGCGCGGATGCAACGCCACACGCTGAAAACGAAGTTCCGCATCTGGCACCTCAGTGATCGGCATCCGTACGTGATGACGTCGGCGGGTTGGCAGGATTGCCGCGAGGGTTTCCTGAAGCCTTTGGGTATCATCTTGCTCATCGCAGGGTTCATCGGACTGGGTCCTGATCTCGGTACGATTCTCCTCTGTGTCGCGGTCGGCGGCGTGATGATGCTCATTTCCGGAGTCCGCTGGTCTTACGTCATCCCGAGTTTTCTGCTCGGACTTTCGGCGCTTACGGTGCTCATCCTGAATTGGCCGAACCGGATGCGTCGGTTCACATCTTTCCTGGAGCCTTGGGAGAAGCGCGGGGATGAAGCTTACCAGCTTTTCGAGGGAATGGTCGCGTTCGGCGTTGGGGGTTTGACGGGGAAGGGCGCCGCCAACGGGATCCAAGGTCGGGCCTACCTGCCGGAAGCCCACACAGATTTTGTCTTCTCGGTCATTGGCGAGGAGTACGGTCTCGTCGCGACGGGTTTGGTCGCCTTGACCTATTTCACGATTTTCATCCTGGCGTATCGAGCGATGCGGCATTCCGCCGATCTTTACCGCTTCAACGTCTGTCTGGGCGCGACACTCTTTTTAGTACTACAGGCCTTGATTAACATGGGCGTCGTCACTGGATGCCTGCCGACCAAGGGTATCTCGCTCCCGTTCATCAGTTATGGTGGGACCAACCTCGTGATCATGTCTTGCATGGTGGGCTTGGTGCTCAATTGCATCCGTGATTCCGCGGAGCCGGCGTTCACGCCCAAGGAGGCTCGCGTATGAGTCGCGTGCTGCTGGCGTGTGGTGGGACGGGTGGCCATCTGGCCCCAGGTATCGCCCTCGCCCAGCGGCTCACGGACGAAGGCCACGAGTGCCAGTTGGTGGTCAGCAGTAAGGCCGTGGATGCGCGCATGATTTCCAATTATCCGCGCCTGACTTTTGTGGCGGGAAAAGGACGGGGGTTCGGTCCTGGCCTCGTGGCCAAAGCACTTTTTTCCCCCGCGTTAGTGGGTGCGGTCTGGTCTGCTTGGCGTCAGTTGCGTCGCTTCCGGCCCGATGCGCTCGTTTGTTTCGGTGGCTTCATGAGCCTAGGTCCAGCGCTCGCCTGTATGTTAACTGGGGTGCCCGTCTTGGTGCATGAGGCGAATCGTCATCCTGGCAAAGCGGTGCGGCTGATTGCCCGGTTCGCGACATCCATTCATCTTCCGTCAGGGGTGCGGATCCCTGGCGTTGCTGCGGATCGTCAGCATGATTCAGGGTATCCCGTGCGGGCGGAGATCCGGCCGCAAGCCCGCGACGCCGCGCGGCGTGCGCTTGGTTTGCCCCCCGCTGGGCGTCTTTTACTGGTGACGGGTGGTAGTCAGGGAGCCGCTTCGTTGAATCGCTGGGTTGAGACCCATGTGGCGGAGTTCTCCGCTCGCGCCGTGCACGTGCTTTGTCTGACTGGCCCGGGCGGACGCGAAGAAGAACTGCGCACACCGCAGTCGGTCGTGAAGTTCATCCCATTTTGCCACCAGATGGCAGCGGCCTATTCCGCCGCGGATCTCGCCGTGACGCGGGCGGGCGCTGGCACGCTCGCTGAGCTGGCGACGTGCCGGACTCCCGCGGTGCTCGTGCCGTATCCGCGTTCCGCTGATGATCACCAAACAGCCAATGCCGTCCAGAGTGCGGAGATGGGCGGGGCGGTGCTTTTAGCCGAGGCTGATCTCGGAAAACTGGCCGAGATGGTTTTCAGCCGTATCGGTGATAACGGCGTGCTCTCCGCGATGCGCGATGCGTTAGCGCTCGCCGACGCGGCGAACCGCTGGGAGGAACTCGCCATCGAAACCATCTCCTTGGCTGGCCGGAAATCCCGGCCCCTGCCCGCATGAGCACGCGTGATTCAGCCTGGCTGCTTGGTGCTTGTGGCATGGGCGTGGGACCGTTGGCGATTTATCTCAAGGGAGAGGGCTGGGATGTTTCCGGTTGGGATGATGCGACGGGTAGCCCGATGGAATTACAGTTGGCAAACGCGGAAGTTCCGTTGCTGCGCGATCCTTGGGCCGCCGGTCGTCAACCCCTCGTGATTGGTCGCTCCAGCGCGGTGAAGCCTGGGCATGCCTCTCTTGATTTGGCCGCCGCTCATGATGTCCGCGTCCTCCGGCGCGGCGAATTACTCGCTGAACGGGTTGCGCACCGACGGTTCGTCGCCATTTGCGGCAGTCATGGTAAGACCACTACTTGCGGGATGCTCGTCGCGGCCCTTTCCAGTGCCGATGCGGATTTCGGCTATATCCTCGGTGGGCTATTTCGTGACCCGACTTTCCCGCCGGCCCGCGCGACGCAGACTTCCCCGTGGGTCGTCGCGGAGGTCGATGAATCGGACGGGACAATCGGTGCCTTCTCCCCTGACGTTACCGTGGCGGTGAATCTGGATTGGGATCATCCCGATTACTATCGTGATGAGGCCGCGCTCGAGGGTGTCTTCCGTGCACTTTTTGAGCGGACACGTTCGGCGGTGATTATTCCTGCGGGTAACGATCGGTTGGAGCGACTCACGAAAGGCCTATCGGTACCAGTGATTCGGGTCGGCGCCACGGGTGATTATTCCCTCGATCTCATCCAGGGTGGTCACTCGTCTTCGGTCGTGAAGCTCGGTGGACGTTTCCCGGCACGGCAGGTCAACTTGCCCGTCGCGGGTACTTTTAATCGTTCGAACGCTGCGTTGGCCTTGGCAACGACCCATTTCATCATGGGAGACCTGGCGGCGGAGCCGATGGCACGCTGGCGGGGGATTCGCCGGCGCCAGGATATTCTTTTTGAGCGGACGGGCTTACGGGTACTTGCCGACTATGCGCATCACCCCACCGAAATTGCCGCGTTATTGCAGTGGATTCGCGAGACGCATACGGGTCGATTGGTGGTAGTTTTTCAGCCGCATCGCCACACGCGCACCCGGCAGTATGCCGCGGAGTTCCGCGATGCGCTTTCCATCGCTGATCAGGCTTTCGTGCTTCCCGTTTACGCCGCTGGCGAAGCTGTCATTGAGGGTGGTCGTTCCGAATCCGTGGTCGCGGGCTCGGCGCACCGCTTGGTGGAGAATCGCCAAGTGTTGCCGGACTTATTGGCGCCCTTGATCACGGAGGGCGACACCGTCGTGGCTTTCGTTGGTGCCGGTGATATCGAACGTGACGCCGAAGCGTATGCCAAAGTTCTCCGTCGGCAGGGCACGGGGGTTCTCTCACTTGATTTGCCAGACCTCGTTGCGGGCCGCCTCTCTGCCGAATGTGTTTTGCGGGCGAACGAACCTTTAGCCCGGCGGACGACGCTTGGTCTGGGTGGTGCCGCTCGGTGGTATGCTGAGCCTGCCTCCGTCGATGACGTGGTTGCCTTACTCCGGGCCGCGGCCGAGCTCGACCTGCGTTATTTCGTCATCGGTCGCGGTTCTAATTTGCTCGTCCCGGATGAAGGTTACGATGGGCTCATCGTGCACCTTGAGTCATCGCGCTGGGGTTCGGTGCAGGATCTGGGCGAAGGCCGTCTCCGCGTGGGCGGTGGCGCCCGTCTCAAAGAACTCTGCGGTTTCACGGCTCGGGAGGGCTGGAAAGGCTTTGAATTTCTCGAGGGTATTCCCGGCACGATTGGCGGCTCTCTCCGGATGAATGCTGGGGCGATGGGCGGCTGGATCTTTGATGTCGTCGAGTCCATCGAATGGCTTTCGCCGCATGGCCAGGTCCGGGCGGCTCGGCGCGATTGTTTCGATGCCCTTTACCGCGATTGCCCTCAGTTGCACGGCGCCGTGGTGCTCTCGGCGGTCTTGCGTTCCGCTGGGCGCGATGAACCCGCCGCCATTCGCACGCGCATGGACGAAATGGCCCGCCAACGTCGGGAGTCGCAACCGCGCGAGGCAAGTGCTGGCTGCGTCTTCAAAAATCCAGAGGGCGACAAGGCGGGTCGCCTCATTGATGCCAGCGGTCTGAAGGGCCGAGCGGTGGGGCCAGCTTCCGTTTCGGCGGTGCACGCTAATTTCTTAATTAATGGCGGCTCAGCTTCATCTGCCGATTTCGTCGCGCTCATGCGTGAGGTTCGCGCGGAGGTGAAGGCTCGCCAAGGGGTCGAACTACAACCGGAAATCATTGCCCTTGGGCATGAGTGGAAGGAACTCCTATGACTTCCGCCCTTGAAGTCATCGTCCTCTGCGGCGGCCTCTCCTCCGAGCGGGAAGTCTCGCTCCGCTCCGGGCAGGCGGTGGCCTCGGCACTGCCGGGTGCACGTCTCGTCGAACTTGAGACGGATGTTTTGCCTGCGTGGATTGACGGAGCCAAGCACCTCGTCCTGCCCATCCTACATGGGGGTTGGGGGGAAGATGGTCGCGCTCAGGCGGAGATGGAAGCCCGGGGCATTGCCTTTGCGGGTTGTTCGTCGGCCGCCAATCGTCTTTGCATGGATAAGGTCGCCACCAAGCGTGCGATGCGTGGTGCACAAGTGCCGGCTATCCCGGAGATTGCCTTCGCAGGTGCGGCCAAGCCGACCGCCGCCGAGCTCATCGCCGCCTTGGGCCAGCAGATTGTCATCAAGCCATCCGACCAAGGGAGCAGCGTGGGTCTCTATATGCTAGAGGGGGAGGCCGCCGTCGCCAAAGCATTGGCCGAAATGCCGGCTGCCGGGCAATGGATGGCCGAGCGTCGCTTGCTGGGGCGGGAGATGTCCGTGGGTATCCTGGACGGCCAGGCGATGGGCATCGTGGAGATCATCCCGCTCACGGGAGTCTACGACTACCAGACCAAGTATACTAAAGGGTCGTCCGAGTATCGTTTCCCGGCGCCGCTTGAAGCCCCGGTGGCCGCCGCCATCGCTCGCGCGGCCGAACGGCTCTTCGCCGCCTGTGGTTGCCGAGATTTTGCGCGAGCTGATGTATTTCTTGAGCCGGACGGACGATTCTATTTCCTCGAAATCAACACGATGCCCGGGATGACCGCCACCAGCCTGATGCCGAAGAGTGCTTCCTGTGTCGGTCTCGATTTTACTTCGTTGGTACGTCGCATGGCCGCTCCGGCTCTCGCGCGTGCTGGCCAACCACACTGCCACTGACCATGGGATTCTTCGATCAACTCTTCCGTAAGCGCCGCGACGCTTTCCTTGGTAACGAGAACCGCGATTGGCGGACGCTAGTGCCCCAGGAGGTCAGCCGCGTGCCCGAAGGGAATATCGGGCGGAAGCGGGCCGTTCGCTCAAAATTACCGACGGTGCTCGCGTTGTTATTTTTCGTGGGTGTCGCCGCACTCGTCTTTTGGGCCATCGGCAGTTCGACGACGGACGCTCCCGGCACGGGTGCGCTTCGCTTTAAGACCGATGGTTTCTTGACCGCGGGTTTTGTGCAGAAGGTCGTCACCAATGGCCCCCAGGGCTTTGCCCGGGACATTCGCTCGATTAAGGCCGACCTTGAATCGGATAATCAGGTACTCGCCGCCGATGTGCGCCGTCGCCCCGATGGCACACTCGAGGTGGCACTCCGCGAACGACTCGCCGTGGCCAAGGTCGCAATGACGCCGGAGAAGGGTGGAGCGATCGTGGTACGATTAATCGCTTCCGATGGCCAGACTTTCGCTGGGGCGGGTTACCCGGAGCAGGCGATTCGCAATTTGCCAGAGATTCAGCAGTTCCACTCCATCGGTTCAGATGATCATATGTCCATTGAGGGCATCGAGATTGCGGCGCCATTTTTATTCGCTGTCCGCACCAGTTATCCGAACCTCTACAAACAGTGGTCGGCGCTTTCGCTCCGCGATTGTTTCGGGGCACAGGAGGATACTCCGGGCTCTAACTTGCGGGTAATCGTGCGTCAAGGTGGGCAGCCGCTCGATCGGCCTGCCTTGGTGGAGATTGTCTTCTCCACCGCCAATTGGCGTAACGAACTCTCACTCCTCTCGCGCATTAATGTCGATGAGTTGCTCCGCCGCCCGGGTTCCACCGCCCCAGCGTATGTGCTCAAACTTTCGATCCAGAATCGAACCTCTTCCCAGCCCGTCCCCGAACCCCGCCTCGTACCCGCTACTTCCCGATGACCCCTAAGTCCCTTCCCTCTCTGATCGCCGTCATCGATATCGGCACGCATAAGACTGCCAGCCTGCTCGGCCAGATTATCGACGGCAAAGCCCGCATGCTTAGTTTCAGCGAACGTCGGACCGACGGCGTGGTCAAGGGCACGGTCACGGATCTCGAGAAGCTCACGCAATGCGTGCATGAGGTGGTGAATGATATCGAACGCGGTTCCGGCCGAGCCGTGGAGCAGATTTACCTTTCCCTTTCCGGGCCGGCCGCCGAAGGCGAGCGCGTGAAGGGTTTCGTGGCGGTGCCGGCCCATGATGGCAAAGTCACCGCGAAGGATGTGGCCGATGCCATTTCCTCCGCCAAGCGCCTCGAGCCGCCGGCGGGTCGCTCTACGCTTCTATACATGCGTCAGCCAACGATGCTTGATGGCCGGGCGGTCACCAACCCCGTCGGGATGGCTGGCAAGCGCCTTGAGGTGAATTTCTGGCGAGTAACGATGGAAGAGGGTAACATGCGCATGCGCGTAGGGATGGTGAATGGTATGAGCATCAAGGTGCGCGATTTCATCCTCGCTTCGCACGCCGCGGCTTGTGCGACCGCCAGCGACGCCGACAAGCAGGGCGGGGTGCTGGTGATCGACATGGGCGCGGGGACGACCGATTGGATTCTCTACTACAAGGAACATATCCTTTGCGCCGGTTCGATTCCGGTCGGCGGCGAACACATGACCAATGATCTCAGTGTCGCCCTGCGTATCAGTCGCGAGACCTCCGAGGATCTCAAACAGCGTTTTGGCTCGGCGGTACATCGTGATAACGATGTCAATCAGACCATTTGGAAGGACGGCGATAAGGGCGTGGGCGACCAGCAATTCAATCGTGGCACCATCACCAAAGTTATCTCTCTGCGTTACCAGGAGACATTGGATTTCGTCCGCAAGGATGTCCTGCGCCACCTCGAACACATTTTCCCGGGCCATGCCGTGAAGCTGGACCAACAAATGATTCCTTCCGGGGTCATTCTCACGGGTGGCTCGGCCAATCTTGCCGACGCTGTCGAAGCGGTGCAGCTCGTGACCGGGCTGACGGCGCGCGTCGGTATCCCGAATTTCGAGAACGAGTCCCTGCGTAAGCCAGAGTATGCGGGTGTCGTCGGGCTCATGGCCGCCGCCATCACGGATGCACCGCCGGCCGTCCGTCGCCCTCGGGGTTTCTTGGCCACGCTCAAGGACCTGTTCCGCTTCTAAGATGAGTGCCACTCCCTCCATTTTACTCGTCGGCCTCGGTGGCGCGGGGTGCTCCATGGTGACGCGTCTCTCCGCCCAGCTACCTGCGGAAATTGGGGTAGCGCTGCTCGACACGGATGCGCGGGCTTTGCAGGCCATCGTGGGCGCCCAAGTGGTGCAGCTCGGACGGGCCCAGACGCGCGGGATGGGCACGGGCGGCGAAGCAGCCCTTGGGCTGGCCTCCGCTGAATCCGAAGAGACGCCCTTGCGCCGCCTATTTACGGGAGTGCCTATCGTGGTCTTGGTTACCGGCCTCGGTGGCGGAACCGGTAGCGGTGCGGCCTCGGTCGTGGCTTCTTTGGCGGCGGAAACGGGTGCGACAGTGCTCGCTTTTGCGACGATGCCTTTCTCGCATGAGGGCGAACGCCGGATGCGTCAGGCGAATGATGCGACGGTTTTGCTCGGGCAGAAATGTCATGGGCTCGTGGTCGTCCACAATGACTTGCTGCTGCAGCAGGTGGCATCGGATGCACCTCTTTCGGAATCTTTCGCCGCCGCCGACGCCTGGGTGGGTGGCGCCCTGCGCGGTATCGCGAGTGCGTTTGCTCCAGGTGCGCTCATCGCGGTCGACCCTTCCGCGTTGCGTTCCATCCTTTCCACGCCGGGTTCTCCGACGCTTTACGCTTATGGCGTCGGGCAGGGTGAAGGCGCGGCAATGAAGGCCGCGCGCGCCGCTTGCGATTGCCCGCTGGCGCATGGCCCCGGCGCGGTCACCAAGGTCGCTTCACTTTTCGTGCATGTCGCTGGCGGCACCTCGCTCACGACCACGGAAGCCTTCGAGGCCGTGGCGGCCATCCGTACGCGCTTCGGCGGCGAGACGTCGACGATCATTTGCGCCCGAGTCGACGCCTCCCTGGGAGAGCGCATCGAGGTATCCGTGCTCGGTGCATCTTTACCCGCCCCCAAAGTTCCCGCGAAGACGAAGAAGGGGGGCAAAGAGACTGACCCTTCCCAGCCGGTCTTCGAGTTTGCGACGGAGGAGTCCATGCGCCGCGGCCTGTTCGGCGGCACGCCGATGACCTTCATCGACGGACAGGATGTCGATGTACCTGCTTATATCCGCAAGGCGGTCCGGCTACCAACCTCTCCCTAATTCGCTTCCCGGTTGCGCCCCAGCGCAGTCCACTTAAGTTCGGCCTCATGTCCGCGTTCGACATCACTGGCATCCGACAGGACTTCCCGATCCTGGGACGCTCCGTGCGTGGTCGTCCGCTGACCTACCTTGATAACGCCGCTACTTCCCAGAAGCCGTCGGTGGTGATTAAGGCCCTGGAACGCTATTACTCCGAGCAGAATGCCAACGTCCACCGTGGCGTCCATCTGCTGAGCGAGGAAGCCACCACGGCGTACGAGGCTGCCCGTGCCTCGGTGGCAAAATTTCTCGGGCTCAAGGAAGCCCGCGGTTGCATCTTTGTGCGCGGTGCCACCGAGGGTATTAACCTCGTCGCCGAATGCTGGGGTCGCGCCAATCTTAAGGCCGGCGATGAGATTCTGCTCACGCATCTCGAGCACCACGCGAACATCGTCCCATGGCAGGTCATTGCCGAGCGGACGGGGGCCAAGGTTATCGTCGCGCCCGTTACACCGCGCGGCGAAGTGGATCTCGTGGCCTTTAAAGGACTGCTATCTGCCCGCACCAAGCTCGTCGCCTTCGCCCACGTCTCCAATGCCCTCGGTACGGTCAATCCCGCCGCCGAGATGACTCGCCTCGCCAAGGCTGCCGGTGCCGTGGTGCTCATCGACGGGTGCCAAGCCGCCGCGCACTTTAAGGTCGACGTTCCGGCGCTCGGTTGTGACTTCTACGCTTTCTCCGGACATAAGACCTTCGGCCCGACCGGCATCGGCGTGCTTTGGGGTCGTCCGGAACTACTCGACGCCATGCCGCCTTACCAATTCGGCGGCGACATGATCCGGAAGGTCGACTTTGCCGGCACCACTTTCCGTGAGGCGCCCGAGCGATTCGAAGCCGGTACGCCGGATATCTCTGGGGCCATCGCCCTCGGCGTCGCGCTGGAATACGTCATGCCCATCCAGACGGCCGCACACGCGCATGAGCAGAGGCTCCTCGCCGCCGCGACGGAGCGACTCAAGGCCATCAAAGGCCTGACCATCGTGGGCGAGGCGACCGAGAAAGTCGCCGTGATCTCTTTCAATATCGTTGGCGGCCATCCGCATGACATCGGGACGTTACTCGATGCGGACGGCATCGCCATCCGCACCGGACACCATTGCTGTATGCCGCTGATGAAGCATTACGGGCTCAGTGGTACCGCCCGTGCCTCATTTGCGTTTTACAATACGCTTGAGGAAGTGGACCGCCTGGCCGACTCGCTTGAGAAGGCGCGGAAAATGATGGCCTGAGTGCGGCTAACCCTGCCAAAGAAAAAGGCCCCGGAGAGGGGCCTTTTTGTTGAGTAGCTTGTGCCGCTTACTTCTTGCGAGGCTTTGCCGGGGCTGTGGCGCCAGCGGCGGTGCGGGCGGCCTTGACGGCTTCCGTAGTTTCGTTCGGATCTTCGTCTTCGTTCAGTTGGTCCGCCTTCTTGATGGCGAGTAAAGCAGCTTCAACATTCTCGGTGACCTTGGCACGGTTGTTCGACTTGAGGGCAACGACGGCCTCCTGGACGAGTTGGATGGCGTTCTTCTCCTGCTTGATGATTTCGTCGTGGTCTTCTTTGACCTTGCGCGGGCGGGAGGAGGTGGGCTTGCGGGGGCCAGCGGGGCCGCGGGGGCCTTTGGGTTCCTTCACTTCGCGCGGATGGATTTCCTGTTCTTCCATGTCTTCGGCGACACTGAGGTCCTTGATGGCTTCGTTCAGGTCCTTCACGGTTGGCGCGACTTCCGCGACTTCGAGGAGTTTGATGGCCCGGTCGAGTAGGGTGTCTTCTTGTTCGTCCCAATCATCGACGACACCGTTATCGCCACCAGTCGGCGGTTGGGGCGAGGGGGTCTTGACGGTGCTGCCTAGCAGGTGATCGGCGGGGGAAGCGACCGTGGAAGCAGCGGAGCCGGCCACGGGGAGGGACATCGCCAGCAGGAAAATTGCTAACGTGGAAGCGGGGAGCGGGGTCATATCAGAATTATGAGACAGCCCACCGGGCCTGTCAACGGAGGCGGGGTGCATAATTACTGGGGGCAATTCCTTAGGATATGACGCTATTTCCCGGGGTAGCGTTGGCTTGGCTGCGCCGGAGGACGTCCAGAATGCCTTGGACTTCCCAGTTTCGAGCCGAGCCCTGGAGGCCGAGGAGGGCGCGCGCTTCCTGAATATCATCGGGATGATTTCCAGGGGGCCATTCGAGCCACGTGCGGTCGAGGGTGATCTTAGTTTCTTGGAGTAAGGGGAAGAGCGCATTGATGCAGAGGGTGTCCGCTCGCCCATCGGGCAGGATGCAGCAAAAAGTTTCGTCAATCAATCGGCGACGGCAGGAGGGTAGAGGATTCGTCTTTAAGGTGAGCGCCCAGGCCCGCAGGTGGCGCCGCCAGTCTGGGCGTCGTCGATTGAGTTCCATGTATTGGGCGAGGCGACGATAGGGATGTCCGGCGGGGCGTAATCCGCGCAGCCTCCAGCGACCGCACTTTTCCATGTAAAGCGTATCGAGCCCGAGCACCAGCATCTGCTCTGGAGAATGGGTGCGCGCGAGTTCGGACATCGGTGCGCGATTCCCGCCTAGGCCGAGGGATTCCACGAATAGTTCGTGGCAAGCGGCATCCCATCCCACTTCGCGGATACGGTTGCGGGCGTGCTTGGTCTTCGCACGGAAACGCTCGAGCGCCCGACGTTTGAGTCCGAGTGCGAGATGGCTTTCCGCGGCGAGCACGCGGCGGGCCACTTCGCCGGCCCGGCCGCGCAGCTCGAGTAGAGCGTCCTCTTCGGCGAGATCCTCCAAATCGCGTGGGAGGTGCGGGAGTAGTACGATGGTTTCAGGTCGATGGCCGGAGGCGGTGGTGACGTCCTTGGTGCCGGGGAGGAGGACGGCATGAAGGATGACGTTGGTGAAATTCGGATCACTTTCGTGGCCGTGTGCATGCCAGTCGGCACATCGCAGGTGAATCTCGATGTCGCCGCGCACCCGCCGTCCGTCGACAAGGATCTCCGCGCCGAGGAAGTCCGGGCCAGCTCCGCGATTCCAGTCACCCTGGTTGAGGATCTCAATTTTGGCGCCGGACGCCGCGGCCATTGGGCCGCGGACTTCGCCGGAAGCCCATAGCCTTTGGATGGCGCGCTCGCCGATGGCGAAGGGGCCGTATGGACCGTCGATTTCCTCGACGCGCTCGCTGGTGCTCATCGGGCAGGCATGAACATTTTCTCGGCCGATGGGAAAGCAGGAGAAAGCCCAAGGGTAAGACTCCGAAAGGGCTTGAGGGAAGACCCTAGGCTGATTTGACTCCTCTTTACGGAGAGGTGGCAGAGTGGTCGATTGCACCTGACTTGAAATCAGGCGTACCGCAAGGTACCGGGGGTTCGAATCCCTTCCTCTCCGCCAATTTAATTCCCACCCAAAGACTTACCTTTCCGGTTAAGTTAAGGAGCTGGAAAGAAGCCCGCCCGAGGGATGAGGACCCGCGGGTTCGGCGAAGGCCGCAAGGCCGAGCAGGCGATGCCGCAGGCATCGGGCCGGAGGCCTGAAGCGCAGCGGAATCAATCCCTTCCTCTCCGCCAATTTAATTCCCACCCAAAGACTTACCTTTCCGGTTAAGTTAAGGAGCTGGAAAGAAGCCCGCCCGAGGGATGAGAACCCGCGGGTTCGGCGAAGGCCGCAAGGCCGAGCAGGCGATGCCGCAGGCATCGGGCCGGAGGCCTGAAGCGCAGCGGAATCAATCCCTTCCTTTCCTGGATCTACTTGTCTCACGGATTAGCCAATCTGCTCTTGGGCGAAGTAATCTAGGGTAATTTGGCTTTTTTTGGGGTTATTTGTACATGGACAACGTAAAAACTATCGTTGAAACGACACTTTATGTTTTATTTATGCCAAACAGGGTGGTTTATTTCGAGGATGTCACAAATAAGTGAAGGAATGGGTCCTACTGGGCGCCTGGCTTGTTTCGGTTTCTGTTGGCAGACGACCAAGCGGCTCATGGCGACAGAAAGGTCTTCCTACTACCGGAACCGTACCAGCTTCTGGAGATCAATTTACGCCTTCGCCGAACACACGACTTTTAGTGCGTGGGTGCGTTTTTTGAATAGTCCCGGTAACGAAGCCTTTCGTGATGCCGACCGGTTGGTCTGGTATAAGCCGTTGCGCGGTTACATCCATAAGGATTGGACGGCCTCGCGGCGCCTTAAAGTGCTGAAAGAAACCTACGGCCGAATCCGCAATGAGGCGGGGCTCGAGCGTGATGTCTTCGTCCGCCGGGCGAACTTGGTGCTCGCAATGGAGGCGCTGGGTGAGGACGAGGGCGACGTCGTCATTGAAATTAATCACCAGCAGAGATTTAAGCGGGAGGGCGAACTCTCCCTTTCCATCGTCTGCGAGCGTCATGGCGGCGAGCTCGCCTCGATCGCATTTTCGTACGAAGAGACGGCCGCAGGATTAGTTGCCTATGTGGGTGGGGTGCAGGGTGGCGACGGGGCTTCTCCGGCCACGATTAAATCTTCCACCAAAGCGATGCATGGCTTGCGACCCAAGGCCCTCGCCGTGATGGCCCTGCAGTGGTATCTGGCTTCGCGCGGCGTCGTGCGCATCCTGGGCGTGGGAGACGCCGCGCACATGAGTCATGTGAAACACCTCATCAAGACGCGCTGGAATCGGATAAGTTTCAGTTACGATCAGCTTTGGATTGAATCCGGAGGCACGCCCATTGAGGCCGGATGGTATGAACTTCCCCTTTCGCCCCGGCGAAAGGAGCGGAGCGAGATTAAGCCGAATAAGCGGGCTTTGTATGCCCGACGCTACGAACTCATGGGGCGAATTTCCAAGGCAATGGCTTTGGCGACTGGGCGGACGGAGAAATCCAAAGTTCTGGTGAATGAGCCGAGTATGCGCCGCTAAGTCGTCCAGGTTAAAATGAAAAAGTAAGGCTCGTTGGCGGATGGCGTAATTTGGCTTACTTCTTGGCGGCCTTGGTCTTCGGGGCGAGGTTGGCGGCCAATTCTTTCTCAAGTTCGGCTAGGCGCTTCTTCGCATCGGCGAGCATGAGTTTGTCGACGAGCTGATTGTCGATCGACTTCACAAAGGCTTCATGGCGTGGCGCTTTGGCGGCCTTGGGCTCGGTCTTGGCAAATAGGTGAGCCCAGGCGTAGGCCTCGATGTATTTTGAGTTCACGTATTGCAGGCCGCCGGCGTAATACTCCGCGAGTTCGAACTGTGCGTTCCCGCGTCCTTGGAGGGCGGCTTTAGTCAGCCATTTGACAGCCTCAAGGTGCTCGACGGGCACGCCCTCGCCGTGGAGGTAGGCTTCACCGAGGGCCTCCTGCGAAGCGGCGTGGCCTTCTTCCGCCGCCCGTCGATACCAACGGATAGATTCAGGAAGATTACGGTTCGTGCCGAAGCCGCGTTCGTAGCACCAGCCGAGTTTATGAATGGCCGCTAGGTCACCTTTCTCAGCCTCGGCTTTATATTGCTGGAAGGTGCGCTCCGTGGCCGGGGTCTGTTGGGCGGAGAGCGCAGCCGATAAGCAAAGAAGGGTAGTCCAAATGAGTAGCTTCATGTTCTGGGAGGGTCACTCATGGAACCCCGGGAGCGAGGGAGGAGTTTCAGGTACTGCATGCAGGCCAATCAGGCCGCAGCGGTGAGCTGACACGCAGGGTTGCGTGTCCAGATGCAAAGGGCAGGGTAGATGCCATGACTGCTCCGGTTGTCCTGATTCCTCAGCCCGCCCGTTTCTTGACTTGGTTGGCGGTGGGCAAGGTTAAGGTGGTGGGCGAAGTGCCGAAGGGTGCGGCACTGCTCTGCGCGAATCATGCCAGCTACCGGGATGTCTGGTTGTTCACTTTGATTTGTCCGTCGGCCCGCCTCCTCGTGCATCCGGAGGTTTTTACTTTCCCCTTCCTCAAACGCTGGGCCACGCGAAAAGGCTTCGTTCAAGTCTCGATTGATGACGCCGTGACGCTGTTGCGCCGAGGTGAGCCGGTGGCAATTTGCCCGACGGGACTCGTGGAAGCCCGGAGCGAAAATGAATTACCTTTTAAGACCGGAGCTATCCGGATCGCACAGCAAGCAGCCGTACCCGTGGTGCCCGTTTATTTTCGATACGGTACTTACCCTGGGCGATGGATCAGTAAGTTCTCCATTACTGTGCAGAACATCCTGCTATTCTTACTGTGGCCGTTTTACCGCACCGGGGTCACCATTTTGATCGGTACACCGTATGTCCCAATGGGTGAGGTCAAGGCGGAGACCAACGCCTTGAAGGTGAAGGTCGTGGCTTTGGCAGGAAAATGATCAGCCTGCGGCTGCGCGAGTTTAACTCCGACTCAGCGATCCCACCGGGGGCTCGATGCGCTCGACGGGTGCGAAGATCGGCCGGTTGTTGGCATTGACCACGGAGACGACGGGGTCATCGGACGGTAAAAGATTCCAGAGCTCAGAACTGAGCAGGTAGCACTGGCCAGATTGCAGGCGAACATTGAGCAGGCGTGCGTAAGGTTTGGTCGTGTCGCTGTTAAGCAGTTGCGATGGTATCAGTCGGAGGGACATATGATTGATATTCAGCACGTCCGTCCCACTGGCAAAGAATGACTGCTAGGGTGTTTATCTAGGGTGATTCCTTCTTGGGCTTAAACGCCGCCGCGCGTTGCGTAGCCTCGGCCATCTCCGGCGCGTTCGCCAGACCTCCTGGAATATAATGACGCCCGCCCGCCGGTGTTTTGGCCATGTGCATCGCACCCGTGTCATCCATGTAACGGTTGCTGTGAATCAAGCCAGTGGCGTCGACATACAGGGCCTCGGAAAGCAGATACCACTTTAAGGCTTCGGTGCGATCGTAATACGGTCCCGTGAAGGAGCAGTCGCGTGCCAATTCGACTTGAGCGCCGCCGTGGCCTTGGAGGGCGGCGCGTAGGAACCAGCGGTGCGCCGCCGCTTCATCTGGCGTAAGCTCGGGCAGATCGACGAAGAGGAGGCCAGCGGGTTTCGGGCGGCTCAGGTTTTCGCCGAGGACAGGGTAGAGCACCTGTGGATAGAGTGCGTTTGGCGTACCGTCAGGATTGAAAGTACCCATTGCCCCGAGGCCGGATCGGCGGAGAATTCCCGCGAGGTATTGCGCTTCGGGGTCGCCGTTTTCGGCCTTGGTGAATAAGGCTTGCACGGCCGGTTTGACGGAGATTCGGCGGCGCGTCGCCAGGTCGGCCTTACGGGCGGCGCTCGTCTTTTCCTGTTGGGCCGCGGCCTCGGCCTTACGTTGCTCGTTGGCGCGTAGGCGGAGCTCGTTCTCTCGAAGGTTTTTCGCTTTCAGGGCAGCGGCTTCGGCCTCCATTTCTTTCATACGTAGTACCGTGGATTGCTGGCGTAATCGGTTCTGCTGCTCCATTTCCTGGGCTTCTTGAATCATCTGGCGGACGATCATCGTGCCTCCAAGCAGGCCGAGCATGATTGCCATGCTGATGATGAGCGGACGGAGCGGGCTGGGCTTCACGGAAAATAGTCAGCAGATTAGCACTTAATTTTCTACCCTAAATACTCTGTCCGTCCTTTCCGGCTTTACATCGTTCGGCGAAATCCTAAACGGTATACCGTATGAGTCGCCCCGCTCGCCCGCCCGTACTCCGTACAGAATCCACGACTGCCCGCTTGCGGCAGGAGATCCTGCGCGGGGAATTAGCCCCGGGCGATCTCCTTGCCGAGTCCGCCGTCGCCGTTCGCCTTGGCGTCAGCCGCGTGCCCGTGCGCGAAGCCCTGTTCGCCTTGGAAAGGGAAGGGCTGGTGGTCTTTAGTCCGACGGGCCGTGCTTTCGTCCGAGAACTGACCAACGCGGATTTCGAGGAACTGTTTGCATTGCGACTCACGCTAGAGCCGATGGCCGCCCGCCTCGCCGCATCCCATGTGCGCACGGACCCTGCGGACTTCGAGGCCAACATCGCCGCCACGGCGCGGGCGAAGTCGATGGAGGAGATTACCCGCCTCGATTTAGAATTCCATGAACTTATCATGCGGGCTTCGGGGAATACTCGTCTGTTGAAACTCTGGCTTTCACTCCGCTCTGAACTCGAACTATGGCTTTCCCGCCTCCATCGCCAGCACCAGTGGCAGACGCGTGGCACCCGTGAAGAGACGGTGGTGGCTCACCGATTACTCCTGTCCGTGCTGCGGAAAGAATCACCAGTGGCCGCCGAACGATTGCTGCGTGATCACATTAATGGATGGAAGAGCTGGCTGCCGTCCGGCGAGAGGGAGACGCAAAAATGAGATCAGTCGTCCTTTATGGTCTGGCTTGGGGTGCGATAATCGCTGGCGCGCGCGCCGATGATTATACGGACAAGGTTTTACCGGCATTGAAGGAGTCGTGCCTTAATTGCCATTCGACCAAGAAGCAAAAGGGTGACCTAGACTTGGAGCGTTTTGCGACGGTTGCAGACATCCGTCGCGCCCCGAAGGTGTGGGAGTCTGTGCTCGAGCAGGTTGCCAGCGGTGAGATGCCGCCGAAGAAGGAGAAGCCACTTGCGGCGGCCTCCAGGCAGGCGCTACTGGGTTGGACGCGCGCGACGCTCGATGAGATCGCCCTCGCTAGCGCCGGCGACCCCGGCCCAGTCGTGCTCCGCCGCCTGGCTAATTCTGAATATACCTATGCGGTGCGTGATTTAACGGGTGTGGCCACGCTCGACCCCGCCCGGGAATTCCCAGTGGATGGCTCAGCCGGCGAAGGCTTCACGAATGTCGGTGCCGCTTTGGTGATGTCACCAGGGCTGCTTGCCAAATACCTCGACGCAGCGAAAGAGATTTCCCAACACGCCGTGTTGCTTCCAGACGGCATCAGCTTCTCGGAGAAGACGGCCAAGCGCGATTGGACCAACGAAAAAATCGCGGCCATCAAGGCCTTCTACGCTCGGTATAGTTCAGCCGGTCCCGCCACCACTTTGCGCGTGCAGGGTATTGCGGTCGCGGTGTCCGGCGATGGTCGCCTGCCTCTGGATAAGTATCTACTTGCGACGATTACGCACCGCGAAGCATTACGAACTAAGCAACGCACCGTGGCACAGGTCGCCCAAGAGTTGGGACTGAATGCGAAGTATCTCGCGAAGCTCTGGGAAGTGCTGAACGAAGAGTCGCCCTCGCTTTTCCTCGAGCAGGTCCGCGCACCCTGGCGCAAGGCTGGCCCGGCCGATGTACCCAGCTTGGTCGCCACGATCACCGCATGGCAGGGTTCGCTTTGGCGCTTCGGTGCCGTGGGGCACATTGGGAAGCTCAATGGACCTAAAAGTTGGCAACTCCCCGTAGACCCAGTGGTGACGAGCGAGGAGTTTCGCGTCACTGTGCCTAGCGGTGCAGAGCCCCGGCTCTATTTGACCGCAAGTACTCTGCCCGCAAGGGCGACGCCCATTCCGGTGATTTGGGAGAACCCACGCGTGGTGGTGAAGGGTAAGCCCGATGTCGTGATTGCCTTGCCCGCGGCCGAGTCAGCGGGATCGATGGCCACCCTCGCGGTAAGCTTGCCCTCTGGTCTGCCGAAGGAAGCGGCTTTTATGGTAAGTTGTCGTCTGGCATCGACGGCATCGCCGTCCGATCGCGTGCAGGTTCGCGTGCTCGGAGCATCGCCCGGTCTAACGGGTGCCTTGGTTGCCACCGGTGCGCCGGTGAACCGGAACAAGGGCGGCCTGTGGAGCGATGGAGAGGGTGCCATGGGTTTCAATGCCCCGATTCTCGTCACTAAGGATGGCCTGGCGCAAAAAGAACTCTACCGCTCGGCCGAAGAGTTTCGGGCGATTTTCCCGTCGGCTCTGTGCTATGCCAGGATTGTTCCGGTGGATGAGGTTGTTACGCTCACGTTATTCTATCGCGAGGACGAGGTTTTGCGTCGCCTGATGTTGGACGATGCAGCGATCGCCGAGTTGGACCGACTGTGGTCGGAGCTCCATTTCATCAGTCAAGACGCGCTCCTCCAGGTCGAGGCCTTTGAGTCACTCTACCAATTCGCGACCCAGGACGCCAACCCCAAGGCCTTTGAGCCGTTACGGGAGCCGACCCTGCGACATGCCGCGGAGTTCCGACGTCAGTTGCTCGCTGCCGAGCCTGCCCAGGTTGAAGCCTTAGTGCGTCTGGCCGCCGATGCTTGGCGTCGCCCGCTCAAGGCCAGCGAAGCCCAGCAACTGCGTGGCCTCTACCAAGACCTCCGTAAGCAAGAGCTTTCGCACGATGCCGCCCTCCGCATGCTGATCTCGCGGGTGCTGGTCTCCTCCGCTTTCCTTTACCGGGGCGAGAGCGCCGCGGTTGGGGAGAAGGCCGCTCCGGTCAATGACTGGGAGCTGGCTACCCGACTCAGTTTTTTCCTTTGGTCGTCCGCTCCGGATGCCGAACTACGCGCACTCGCCACTGAGGGTAAACTGCATGAGCCGGCCGTGCTGACGATGCAGCTGCGCCGGATGATCAAGGACGACAAGGTCTCACGGCTGGCCCGCGAGTTCGGCTGCCAGTGGCTGCATATCCGCGATGTCGCGACGCTGGACGAGAAGAGCGAGCGACACTTCCCGACGTTCGTATCGGTGCGCGGCGCCATGCAGGAGGAGGCCGAGCGTTTCTTCACGGACCTCTTCCAGCAGGATCGGCGGGTGCTTTCATTGATTGACGCCGACCACGTGTTCGTGAACGGACCGCTGGCTCGTCATTACGGGCTCAAAATTACTTCCGAAGAGTGGCAACGCTTCGATGGGGCGCGTGCCCAGGGGCGCGGGGGCGTCCTGGCCTTTGCGGCCACGCTCGCCAAGCAGAGCGGCGCTTCGCGCACCAGCCCCATCCTGCGAGGCAACTGGCTCAGCGAAGTCTTGCTCGGCGATAAACTACCACGTCCGCCCAAAGGCGTCCCCCTCCTTCCGGAGACCGCCCCGCAAGGGCTCACCGAGCGACAGCTGATTGCCAAGCACAGCAACGACCCAGTCTGCGCCCGGTGTCACGAACGCATCGACCCATTTGGCTTCGCCTTGGAAGGCTTTGACGCCATTGGCCGCGCCCGCTCTCAGGATGCAGCCGGGTTAGCCATCGATACGCACGCCATCCTGCCAGGCGGGGTTGCTGTCGATGGTCTGAGCGGCCTGCGGGATTACCTTCTACAGCAAAGACAGGATGATTTTCTGCGCCAGTTCAGTCGCAAGCTACTCGGCTACGCTTTGGGTCGTGCCGTCCAGCTTTCCGATAAGCCGTTGGTTGACGCCATGGTGCATCGGATTAAAACGGGTGAAGGTCAGGTCGGCGGGGGGCTCGAACTCATCGTGCTCAGCCCGCAGTTCCGTGAAGTGCGCGGACGTGATTTTAAACTCAACCCCTGAACCCCCTTATGAATAAATACCAATTAAGCCGCCGAACCTTTCTTCGCGGCATGGGCGTCACGATGGCGTTGCCGTGGCTGGAGTCTGCGAATGTCTGGGGCGACGAGCCTAAGAAGGGTCGCCCGGCGAGCGAAGCTCCGGTGCGCGTGGCGGTGCTATTTTCCGGTAACGGCTTCCACTCCAAGGAATGGTGGGCGAAAGGGGAGGGCAAGGACATGGAGCTCGGCCAGGTGCTCGCGCCGTTGAAGGATTTTCGATCGAAGATGCTTTTTGTCCGCGGTCTTTATCACGAGGAAGCCCGCAAAGGGAATATCCACAGTTCGCAGACAGGTAATCTACTTTCTGGCGCCCCCATCACTGCGGGCGGCGAGATCCGCTCCGGCACGAGTTTCGATCAGATGGTGGCCCAGACGTACGGGCGCTCCACCAAGGTTCCCAGCTTGGTGCTGGCGTGCGAGCGCTCTTTCCCGGGGGTGCACAAGAACTACTCGATGTTGTACAGTTCGCACATCTCTTGGAGTTCGCCGACCGCCCCGACCCCGTTGGAAATCTATCCCGCGCTCGCTTTTGACCGTCTCTTCAAGGACGACATCACCCCAGGTGATCGCAGCGTGTTGGATGCCGTCCTCGGCGAGGCCAGTGACTTACGCCGCAAAGTGAGTCAGACGGATAAGCAGAAACTTGATGAGTATCTGGATTCGGTACGCGACGTTGAGAAACGGATCGAATCAGCCGGTAAGCGCGGGGAATTACAGGGCTGGCGCCCGACGCTCGATAAGCCGAATATGAAGCGTCCGGCTGACGGGATTCCGCAGGACATCGCGGAGCATATGCGGCTCATGTGCGACATTATGGTCCTCGGCTTCCAGACGGACACCACGCGCGTCTCCACGCTCAAGTTGAATAACGATCACAGCGCGATGCGTTTCCCGAACATCACTTCCGTGCAGCAGCCCGGTAATGGTATCGATTACATGATTCACCACCTCTTGTCGCACTCCGACGGCAAGGATTGGCTGAAGATCAACCAATTCTTTATGGAGCAGGTCGCCTACCTGGCTCGGAAGATGGATTCCATTCAAGAAGGCCCGCGGACGCTC
This sequence comes from Akkermansia muciniphila, assembly GCA_943331445.1. Taxonomy (GTDB): domain Bacteria; phylum Verrucomicrobiota; class Verrucomicrobiia; order Opitutales; family UBA953; genus UBA953. The sequence goes on along the minus strand of CALQLO010000013.1, from coordinate 14,242 downwards.
CTCGATAACTCGATGATCATGCATTGCTCGAGTATGATGGCTGGGGCGAAGCACGATAACGACCAGCTCCCCGTGGTGATGCTGGGCGGTGCCGGCGGGCGGATCAAAGGTGGGCGCGTCTTGGATTATAAGGATAAGCCTGAGCGGCAGCTCTGCCGGCTTTTCATGTCCATGATGGATAAGATGGAAGTCCGCCCGAAGGCCTTCGGCGACGCCAAGAAGATGCTCGAGGAGGTTTGAGTTTTTTATCGCAACCGGGTCCGGTGAATGGTGTTTTAGGGGCATGATCCCCCGCATCCTGTTGCTCGCCGCTTTGGCGTGCTCGCCCATCGTCAGTTTTGCCGAGTCCGTCCTTGATGCGTTCGTGCAGAAGGAGGAATTGGCTGGGGCGGTGGCACTCGTGGCCAACAAGGATAAGGTACTGAATATCACCACGGCCGGATTTGCGGATATCAATGCGAAGAAGCCGATGCAGGAGAATACGCTCTTCTGGATCGCCTCTCAATCGAAGGGTATCACCGCCGCTGCGGTCATGATGCTCGTCGATGAAGGTAAACTTTCCCTGAATGATCCGGTCGAGAAATACCTTCCGGAGTTCAAGAATCAGAAAGTCGGCACGGGGAAGGATGCTCCCGTCGAACGCAATCGCTCCATCACCATCCGCGATTTGTTATCCCACGTGAGTGGTTTGCCTTTCGCTTCGGCCGTTGAAAAGCCCACACTGGATGGCTTGCCCCTCGCTGAGGCGGTAAAATCTTATGCCCAGGCACCGCTCGTCACGCAGCCTGGCACGAAATACCAGTATTCGAACGCCGGTATTAATACCGCGGCCCGCGTGCTCGAGGTCGTGAGTGGGCAGGCCTACGAAGACTTTATGGATAAGCGTCTGTTTGGGCCTCTGGGTATGAAGGACACGACCTTCTGGCCTAACGCCGAGCAGGTCTCGCGCTTAGCTAAGACCTATAAGCCGGATGCCTCGAAGCAGAAACTCACCTTGGGTGGCCTAGGCCAAATGAAGGCCGACTTAACCGATCACGTGACGCGTTTCCCGATGCCGGCGGGTGGCCTGTTCTCCACCGCGAAGGATGTCTCAACTTTCTGCCGAATGTTGCTCAATGGGGGCGAACTCGACGGACGTCGTTACCTGACGGCAGCGGCACTGAAGGAACTTTCTACTCGGCAGACCCCGAAGGAGCTTAAGGACAGTTATGGGCTCGGCCTCTCCGTCGGTCCGGATTCCTTCGGTCACGGCGGTGCTCAGGCGACGAATATGGAAGTTCGGACCAAAGACGGCTTGGTAATTGTCTGGATGGTCCAGCACCAAGGCTTCCCCGGTAAGGGCGGTCAGGCTCAGGGTGAGTACAGGAAGTGGGCCCTCAAAGAATTTAGCGGCAAGTAAGAGGGAGCGCCGGGTGGGTGATGGCGGCGGGCTGTTAGCGGTTAGCTGGCTCAGGCAGGGTTGAGCGACCTCGCTCAACCGCGGCTGACCAAGGGTGGTCAGCCCGACCAAGATAACATAGCCCCAGTTACCTCTTGGTCCTTTTCCGCTCCGATAATGACATATTCCGCTCAATAGATGTGAATGTGTTGAAGTAGCGACGGCGGTTGGGAACATAGCCGCCACTTCTCAGTCCATGTCTTTCCCCATGAAACCCCAAACCCTCGCCGTCTTGGCGTCAGCGTTGCTATCCTTTGCCGGATTGGCGGCCGCGGACAAAGAGCCGGTTGCTAAGATTGTCCTACCGCCCGAACCGGTCGCGCAGGCAGTCACCCAGAAAGTCAACCTCCTCGATCTTATCCGCCAAGGAAAGATGGAGTATCATATTAACCCGAAGGCTGACATTCATGATGACGCTAAAAACGTCTTCAAGTTCGATGCCGACGGCATGTTCCACGTCAGCGGGAATGGTTACGGCGGCATGACGACCGTCGACAGCTTCAAGGACTACCATCTCGTGATCGAGTTCAAGTGGGGTGAAAAGACCTGGGGCAAGCGCGAGAAGGCTTCGCGCGACAATGGCATTCTTGTTCATTGTTTTGGCCCCCAGGGCACCATGGGTGGCAGCTGGATGGCGAGCATCGAGGCGCAGATTATTGAAGGCGGCGTAGGCGATATTCTCGTCCTCTCCCCGAAACTTGCCGACGGAACTGTGCTCACCTCCTCGATCAGCGCCGAAGCCGGCATTGATGCCAACAAGCAGACCATCTGGTCGCCCGGCGCTCCCCGCCGCACGATGACGACCGGTCGCCTGAACTGGCAGCACCGCGCCGCCAACTGGAAAGACGTCAAGGGCTTCCGCGGTAAGGACGACGTGGAGTCGCCTTATGGCGAATGGACACGTTTTGAAATCATCGCCAAGGGCGACATGCTTCAGTATTTCGTGAACGGCGTGAAAGTGAATGAAGCCTTCGAGTGTAAGCCCAGCCAGGGGCGTATTCTGCTACAGGTCGAAGCCGCGGAGATGTTCGTGCGCCGCTACGAACTCTTTCCGCTCGGAGCTTTTAAGGAGAAGTGGGGCGCGGCCAAGCCCGCTGCTCATCCGCATGGGGATGGCGAGGTGATCCCCGCCTACGCCTCCCGCCCTGTCGTCATGGATCTTACCCCTGAGCAGGTCGCGCAGGCCGCTCCGAAGTATAAGCTCCCACGGGGTTTTGAAATGGTCGTCGCCGCCACCTCTCCAATGGTAGCCAATCCCACCATGGGATGCGTCGATGACCGAGGTCGCCTCTTTGTAGGTGACTCAGCTGGCGTAAATTGGAGCCCGAAGAAATTCGAAACTGTCCTCCCGAACCGGATCCTCCTGCTGGAGGACCGGGACGGCGACGGCATCTACGAGCACAGCACCGTCTTCGCGGATAAACTCGCCTACCCCAAGGGGGCTTATTTTCTTAACGGCAGTCTCTATGTGACGGATACGCCGGGTGTTTGGAAATTTACAGACACGGATGGCGATGGCGTTGCGGATAAACGCGAGCTGATCATCGGCGGTTTCCAGTGGACCGCCAACAGTGCGGATTGCCACGGCCCGCGTCTTCACCCTGACGGCCGTCTCTATTGGACGCACGGTCGCAAGGGTCATAATATCAAACAGCCGGACGGCACGCTCGTCCACGAAGGACTCAACAGCGGTATCTGGTCGATGAAGCCGGATGGCTCCGACGTCCGCTGGCACTCGCTCGGTTGTGCGGACAACCCTACTGGTCTCGACTTCACGCCGACTGGCGAGTTGATCGGCACCACCAATCTTTATTTCGGCAGCCCCCGCGTGGATACCCTCATGCAATGGCAGATCGGCGGCGTCTACGAGCGTCCGGACTTCCTGCGCATCATTGAGAACCTTCCTCGTACGCATGAGCGAATGCCCATCCTGCGCGAACTCGGACACATGGTCCCCAGCGGTTGCATCTTCTGGAAGAACGCGAACCCGTTGGCGGTTGAAGGACAGCCTTGGGCGGCCGACCCCGCCAATCTCGAGCTCATGGTCTCGATGTATAATTCCCAGAAAGTCTTCAGGTATGAGATGCAGAAGGAGGGGGCAGGTTACCGGACGACAGAGCACGAATTCTTCACCGTCGATCGCAAGGGTGCCCACCTAACCGACGTCATGGAGGACATCGATGGATCCCTAATCGTCTTCGACACCGGCACCTGGTATTCACACTGCCCGGCCAGTTTGCTCAACGGCGTGAACGTCCCCGGGATGATTTACCGTATCCGCCGCACCGCGGAAGGCAAAGCCACGCATGCCGCCTTACGGGCCGCGCACAAACCCTTGGAGATGGCCAAACCCAAGGTCGACGCCGAGCTGCTGGCCCAACTCTCCTCCGCTGACCAGGCCGTGGTCCGCCGTGGGCTCGAAGGCCTGACCTTCCGTGAGACTAAGTCTGCGGTGGTCACGGAGGCCGTCCGTGGGCTGCTTCCACGTGAGGCGGATCAGATGTTGGAGCATGCCATTCTCACTGCGGGGATACGGCTCGCTGGCTTCACGGCTGCCGACCTCGTCGCGGTCAAAGATGAGACGGCCCAGGCTCGCCTGTTGCGCATCGTGTCACAGACCCGGAGCAAGGAGGCCGACTATGCCGAGGTGCTAAAATTCGCTGTGACCAAGACGGACTCCGAGAATCTCGGGCTCGCGCGGAATGCTTACCTCGCCCTGATTAAGGCTCCCGCCGCCGATAAATTACTGGACCCCGTTTTCGAGGCGTGGCTGAAGGATGCGAGTCCTTCGCACACGCAAGTCGCCGCCCTGGAGAAATTCTCCACGACGCTCGCTGGCAAGCCTGGCATTGCCAAGGTCATTGCCGTGATGCTCACGCATTCTAAGAATACGGTACGGCAGGCTGCCTTGCGGGCGATCGCCGGACAGGCCGGCAAAGTGGAGGCCAAGCTTTGGGCTGAGCCCCTCGAGGGCATGCTCGTCAAGGGGGCGTCACCGCTCCTGCTCGATGCGCTCGCCCGCGTGAAGGATAGACGGTATGATGCCCAGCTGAATGCCTTGGCTGCGGACGCTTCGAAGCCATCGACGCTCCGGCTCAAGGCGCTCTTGGCGCTGTCGAGCAGCGGAAGTACGCTCAGTGCACCAGCCTTTAAGTTGCTCACCGAACTCCTTGTGGATCCCGCGAGTCCAGGCCTGCGGATGGATGCGGCGACTCGGCTGGCGAATACCCAGTTGTCGGCAGAGCAGTGGGATGCGTATCTAGCTATCTTGCCCACGACCGGGCCGCTGGAGCAGAACGAGCTACTCGTGGCTCTCGCGCTGCCATCGGTTTATAAAAACGTGAACGCGGCGCTCGGCAGGAAAATTGCCACGGCCTTTTCTCAGTCGCCGTTACTCGGCACCTTCAGCCCGGATCTCGTGCGCAAGGCTTTCGGCTTCTTGCCTCGGGAGGTTTATGAAATCCTCGAGCCTTCCTTTGATGCGGCGCTGGTCGCCAATGATGCCAAGAAGGAGCGAATGGGTGCGCTGGCACTCGCTGCCGCCAAGAAAGGCGATGCCGCCAACGGTAAGCGCAACTTTGAGGCCGGGAAGGGCGCCTGCATTGCTTGTCACCGGATTGGCAATGTCGGGAACGAAGTCGGACCGAACCTCTCCAAAATCGGTGGCATTCGCGGCGAACGCGAACTCATCGAGAGCATCCTTTTCCCGAGCAACAACATCGCGCGCGATTACGATCTTAATTCCTTCCAGATGACGGACGGCACGAGCGTGCTGGGGTTGATCAAAGGGCGCTCCGCCGAAGGGGTGACCATCGTGGAGGCCTCCGGCCAGAAGCGCCTGCTCCCGCAGGAAGCCATTGCCGCGACGACGCAACTTACCACCAGTCTGATGCCTTCGGGGCTGGATGCCATGTTCTCCGAGCAAGAGTTACTCGATCTCGTGGCCTGGTTGCGCTCCCTAAAATAGGGTTTTCCACAGGTTCTTGGCTGGGGTAAACCTTCTACAACGTATTTATTGTTTGAGGGGCTTGACCTCGGTCCGCCCCCCGACATTTTCGGGATAGCCCTTACCCCGAGGGCTTACCCTTATGATTCAGGATGTCCTCATCCTCGGCGGAGGCACCGCCGGTTTCTTCATGGCAGCCAGCCTGAAGACGCACCACCCGTCGCTGCGCGTCCAGCTGGTGCGGAGTCCTGGACTTGGTATCATTGGCGTCGGCGAAGGCAGTACGCCGGATTTACTGAACTTTATTCACGGGCATCTTGGGGTGCCGCCAGCGGAATTCTATCGGGCCGTGAAGCCATCGCTGAAACTGGGCATTAAGTTCCTCTGGGGAAAACAGGATTATAATTTCAGTTTTACCAGTGCCTTACGCCAGCGGCTCGGCCAGTCGGACATGCCCATCGGTTTTGTCTGCGATGAGGCCTTAACGGATGTCGACCTCGCGACTTCGCTGATGGCTCAGGACAAAGTTTTCCTGCGGAATTCGGCTGGTCCCTGGCCGCGGGTCCAGCCGACCATCGGCTACCATATTGAAAATGCGGAGTTGGTGGCGTGGCTCGAGACGCTGGCGGCAAAGCTGGGCATCGAAGTCATCGACGGCGACATGGCGACGGTCGAAAAGGCGGATGGACGGATCCAGGCCTTGCATTTGAAGGATGGCCGTCGTCTGCCGGCTGACTTCTTCGTGGATGCCTCTGGCTTTCGCGCTGAATTGATCGGTAAAGCGATGGGCACGCCTTTCATCAGTTACGCGGACTCACTTTTCTGTGATAAAGCTGTGGTTGGTGGTTGGGAGCGTGGTGCGGAGCCGATTCTGCCCTACACCATTGCCGAGACCATGGATGCTGGGTGGGCCTGGCAGATTGAGCACCCGACGCGGATTAATCGGGGTTATGTCTACAGCTCTAAATTCATCACTGATGCCGAGGCGGAAGCCGAGTTCCGGCGGAAGAACCCCAAGCTCGGCCCTACTCGGGTGGTGCCTTTCGTGTCGGGTCGCTATGCCCGCCAGTGGGTCGGCAATGTCTTTGCCTTGGGTAATGCGGCTGGATTTGTTGAGCCCCTCGAGGCCACGTCATTGCTCTGTATCGCAAACGAATGTCGCATGCTGACCACGGCCTTTCGGGAGAGTGGCCTGAAGGAGAGTGATACCATGCGCGCGCTCACGGATCAGTTCTGCGGCCGGCTCTGGGATGAAATCCGGGACTTCCTCGCGGTTCATTACCGTTTCAACCAACGACTGGATACACCTTTTTGGCGCCACTGCCGGGAGCATACGGCCTTGCATGGCGCCCAGAAGATCGTCGATTTCTATCGCGAGAACGGGCCGACTTTTTGTGCGGAAGTGGAATTACTGAAGCCGGCTCAAAGTGTTTTCCAACTGCAGGGCTTCTGGCTGAAGTTGGTCGCCATGGGTGTGCCGCACGGCCGAATGGATCGAGCGGGAGAGGCTCTGCGCGAGGAGTGGCTGCGCACGCGGGCCAAGCATCGTGCCATGGCGGAGACGGGTTTAACCGTCGCGGAGTCCCTCCGTTACCTACATGACCCCAACTGGGTATGGACCCCGGGTTTTTATAAGGACGGGATTTGAGGGCCGGCTCGTTGCGCGAGAAGCGTCAAGGTCGCATCGGGCCTACCAAAGCCAGATACTCAGCAAGGGGAGCGCGAGGATGAGTAGGCAGCCGCTACGGCGGGGCTGATTTTGGGCATCATTGGCATCGAGCCCAGGGTACACGTCGCTTAGGTAGTCCTCGACCTCGTCCTGAACCTTATCGTCGAGATCTTGGTCGCCATCGTAATCGTCGCTCATGGGGATGGGCTCATTGTGCCCAGGGCTCGGCTGTTCGCAAGGGGGGTGTGAATCAGGCTGGAGCAAGGGAGTACTTTCCGCACGATGCGCCCCAGCATGGCGACTATCCTTTGCATGAAGTGGGGCACGAAGTACGGCCCCGAGTACGTGAACCGTCTTCACTCAATGGTGCGGCGTCATCTGACCATTCCGCATCGGTTTGTTTGCCTGACGGATAATCGGACCGGCCTTAATGAGGGCATCGAGACATTTTCGATTCCCAGCCTAGAGCTGCCGGCGGGTGCGCCCGAGCGTGGTTGGACTAAGCTCGTTTCGTTTTCGCCTGCGTTGACCGCTCCCGGCGGCCCAGAACTTAAGGGCGATATCCTTTTCCTGGACATCGACATCGTCATCGTCGGCTCGATGAATTCGTTCTTCGAGCAGCCGGGGGACTTTTTGATTATCCGCGATTGGCAGAAGGGTGATTACACTGGCAACTCTTCCGTCTATCGCTGGCGTGCGGGCACGTATCCGGACGTCTTAGAGTACTTCCGGGCCAACCTTGAAGCTGTGCGTCAACGCCATCGCAACGAACAGGAGTTCCTGACGGCTCACCTGAGCGCTCAAGGGAAGGTGAGTTACTGGCCTGAGACCTGGTGTCGCAGCTTCAAGAGGCATTGCGTGAAGTATTTTCCATTCTCGCTTTGGCAGACCCCCGAGATTCCAGACGCCGCCAAGATCGTCGTTTTCCATGGCTTGCCCAATCCGCCGGATGCGCTCGTCGGCCGCAGTGGTAAATGGTATCGCCGCGTGTTGCCAACGCCGTGGATTGCCGAGAATTGGAAATAACGGGCAGTGGCGCCCCTACCTAAATGCCCGGCTGACCAAGGGTGTCAGCCCTACCAAATAAAGAAGGGCAGCACGCGGTGCTGCCCTTGTCTTGAGCCGTAAGCGCCTTCGCGCTTACTTGCTCTCTTCGGTGGAGTCGTCGTTGGCGGCTTCTTCCTTGGCCTGGGCCTGACTGCTCAGGATAGGCTGGGCGAAGAGACGACCATCCGGGAGATTGGCGATGTAGCCTTCGCCGATGAGGAACGAGAGATCGGTGAGTACCTGCGTCTTGGCGGCGTCTGCGGCGTTCTCGCCGGCGAGGGCGAGTACGAGATCCTTTGCCTGTTGGGCCGGCTTGCGGTCGAGTGCGTCGAAGAGCTTGGCCATCGGATCGCTGAAGGCGGCTTTCGGGTCGCGGCAGCGGCGACGGACGGAGCAAGCGTAGGTGATGCCCTTCGAGCCCTTCTTATAAAGGTGAAAACCTTCCTTGCGGAGGCGGCCACGAATACCGTTGGCGGTATCGAGGGGGAAGGCGCGTTGCTGTTCGAGGGCGAAGCGGACGGAATCGCGCAGCGGGCCGGGATTGAGCTCTTCGAGTAGGCGACCGGCGAAGCGGACCCACGGGTGGGTCTTGACCACGAGGTCCTTACGGAAGGCCTGGAGGAAGCCACGGGCAGCGTCGAGGGACTCAAGGCGTTCGGGTTCGCCTTCCTTGCGATCCTTGGGGGCGTATTCGCTGCGCGAGGACATTGACTTTAACCAGGCATCAATTTGCTCCTGTTCGCGGACCATCTCGAGGCGGCCTTTGAAACTGTCGAAAGGCACGTTGGGGCAATGGCGGGCGTGGTGTTCGCGGAGATTGCGCTGATAGCTATGGTGCGTCGGAGCCCCGAGCAACTTGCCGGTCTGCGAGCATTTCGCGACCATGAGGAAAGAGCCCTTCGGGGCTTCGACTTCCACTTCGACTACGTCAAAGAACTTGTCGAGGTGGCGGGACATCACGTGCGTGACGGCTTCGGCTTCCGTGAGGAAAGGATGGCCGTCAGGAATGGAGACGGCGAGCTGTGCGTCCGGACGCGTGTCCGCATCGAGATGGCGTACCACGATGGAGAGACGATCTTCTTTATCGAGGATGAGACGGGCGACCTCGAAAAGTTCGTAGGTCATCTTGCTCTTCTTCATCGCACCGCCGAGCAGTTCGAATTTGGCGTCGTCAGGGAAAAAGGCGCTAGCGACCACTGGGCGGAAGGCGGGTGCTTCGTCCTGCCAGCGAGAGGGTCCACGAGAGTCGCCTTGGCGATCGTCACGACGAGGGCCGCCAGGTCCATCGCGGCGGGGGCCGCCAGGACCACCGGGTCCGTCACGACGAGGGCCGCGACTTTGTCCATCGCGGGGAGGGCCGCGACGGTCGCCGCCCGGGCCATCACGGAAACGAGGGCGATCGCCATCACGGCGGGGGGCACCGCTGCCGGAGCTTACCTTCTCAGAAGGGCCGCTGACCCACTTGGGGCCAAAACCAAGAGAGGAGAGGTCCAGTTCGAAGGACTTTTCCTGAGGAGGGTTGTTTTCGGCCGGGTCGGAGGACATTGAAGGGATGAGCGTTGGGAAAGATGGCCGATTGGCAAGCATCAGCACAATCGCTTTTTTCTTGCACCGTCCGCCGGGTGTTCCAGCGTGCACCTTCCTTTATTGCTCAGGTGGTGGAATGGCAGACACGCATGCTTGAGGTGCATGTGCCGCAAGGTGTCCGGGTTCAAGTCCCGGCCTGAGCACCAATTTAGGATGGGTCGGCCTGGAAACGGGCCGGCCCTGTTTTTGGTTCACATATTCGCTGGGTGCGGCCCTACTGTGAGCCATGGCAACGCAGGGTAAACTCGAAGTTCTCATCCTTGGCTCAGGTGGCCGCGAGCATTCGCTGCTCAAGGCCTGCCTGCGCAGTCCGCGCGTGGCGAAGGTCCGGGTGGCACCGGGTAATGGCGGCATGGCCCTTGAGGCGGAATGCCTGGAGATTGATGCGGCCAACCCCGTCGCCGTCCTCGACCTGGTTCGCCGGACGGGATCTAACTTTGTCATCGTCGGCCCGGAAGTCCCGTTGGCTGCAGGCGTGGTAGACGTGCTCGAGGCGGCGGGTATCCCCGCTTATGGCCCTTTGGCGGCTGGCGCCCGGCTCGAGGCCAGTAAGGCTTTTAGTAAGGACTTCATGGTGCGGCACAAGGTGCCCACGGCCGCTTCCGAGACTTTTCGTCAACTCGAGCCGGCGTTGGCGTATGTGCGACAGCAGCCTGTACCGATCGTCATCAAGGCCTCCGGGTTGGCTGCGGGGAAGGGTGTCGTCATCGCGACGACGCACGCCGAAGCCGAAGCGGCTTTACGCGATATGATGCAGGCGAAGATTTTCGGCACTTCCGGCGACGAAGTCGTCATCGAGGAATTTATGCAGGGCGAAGAGGCTTCGATCATGCTGATGGTCTGCGGCGAAGAATACTTGATGTTGCCTCCGAGTCAGGACCACAAGCGGGTAGGCGAAGGCGATACCGGTTTGAATACGGGCGGCATGGGCGCGTATGCGCCGACCACCGTGGTCACGCCCGAAGTCGAACGTCGGCTGCGCGCGGAAATCATCGTGCCGACATTGCGCGGGCTTAAGGCCGACGGGATGGATTACCGGGGCACGCTTTATGTCGGGATCATGGTTACGGCCACGGGCCCACGGGTGGTGGAATACAATGTGCGTTTCGGCGATCCGGAGTGTCAGGTGCTCATGCCTTCCTTGGAGACAGACCCCGTGCAGATCATGGAGGACATCGCCTTGGGGCGATTCCGTTCCGCCTCGGTGAAGCTCCGGCCGGGTGCGACGATTATCATCGTGCTCGCTGCTGGTGGCTATCCTGGGGAGATTCGCAAGGGCGACGTGATTACTTTGCCCGCAAGCCTTCCGCCGGGGGTGGATATCGTGCATGGCGGTACTAAACGCCAGGCCGATGGTCGGGTCGTGACGGCGGGCGGGCGTGTCCTGGGGGTTGTGGCCCATGGTGCCACCCTCCAAGAGGCGGCCCAACGGGCATATTCCGTGGTTCCGCAGGTCAAGTTCGAGGGGTGTCACTACCGTCGAGATATTGGGTATCGTCAGCTGCGGCGCGACGGGGTGCTTTGAACTCTTGAACCGAGGGACATATCCCTCATCTTGTGCCCATGGCCGTCGAGCGAGACACCGTCACGTTTGTCTGCACAGGAAATACCTGTCGCAGCCCGATGGCCGAAGCCTTGTTAATGGCGGCCTTAAGTAAGAGAGGGCAGGGGCTGGAGCGACTCAAGGTGGCTTCGTTTGGCTTGGCGGCTCAGGAAGGCCAGACGGCTTCGCCTCATTCTGTCAAAGCGATGGAGCGGATCGGCTTGGGCTTGGGCGCGCACCGGAGTCGGCTGCTGACGCAGGCGGACGTTGATCGGAGCGCCATTATCTTTGGGATGACCGAGTCACACCTCGCCGCCCTGCATGCCCGCTTCGAGCCATTGCCCGAGTTGGTCTTACTCCTCCGTGATGTTTTGCCCGACGATGTCCCCCGGGACATCGTCGATCCCTTCGGTGGTGGTTATCGGGATTACGAGGATTGCCGTGATTCCATGGTTGAAGCCATTCCCGCGATGGTGGAGTTTCTGCGTCAGAATCTTCCACGATGACTAGCCCGCTCACTCTTTCATTCGGCAGCGATCACGGCGGACTCGCCCTGCGCCGCGGTCTGATCGAGGCCTTGAAGGCGAAAGGGCATACGATTCTTGACCGTGGCACGGAGACCGAAGCCTCGTGCGACTATCCCGATTACGCCCATGCGGTTGGCGCCGATGTGGTCGCGGGGCGGGCCCGCTTCGGTATCCTTGTCTGCACGACCGGTATCGGCATCTCCATTGCCGCCAATAAAGTCGCCGGTATCCGGGCCGCTTTGGTACAGAGCGTCGATGCGGCTGACCTGAGTCGCCGCCATAATGACGCCAACGTCCTCTGCTTCGGGGCCAAGTATGTCGACCTCGCTACCGCCGTCGCCTGTACGGAGGCCTTCCTGGCGGCTGAATTCGAAGCAGGACGCCATTCCCGGCGCGTGGACAAGATGGAGTCCTCATGTGGATAACCCTGCCGATTTGCCGTTGCCACGATTCCTTACACGATTTGCCCTTTCCTCAATCCTACCATGACCGCCATTCGCCGTATCCCTCTCGCGCAACTTGATCCCGAGATCGACCGCCTCATCAAGGCCGAGCTCAAGCGTCAGCAGACGCACCTTGAGTTGATTGCCTCGGAGAATTTCACCCTTCCGGCCATCATGGAAGCCCAGGGCAGCATCCTGACGAACAAGTATGCGGAAGGTTACCCCGGTAAGCGCTGGTATGGTGGCTGCGAGAATGTCGACCAGATCGAGCAGCTGGCCATCGATCGCGCCAAGGCGCTTTTCGGTGCTGACCACGCAAATGTCCAGCCGCACTCCGGCAGTCAGGCCAATGCCGCGGTCTATTTCGCTACCATCAAGCCAGGTGACAAGATCCTGACGATGAATCTATCGCACGGCGGGCACCTCACGCACGGCAATGCGGCCAACTTCTCGGGCAAACTCTACACCGTCGTCCATTACGGAGTCGGTGCCGATGGGCGCATCAACTACGACGAAGTCGAGGAGATGGCTAAGCGCGAGCAGCCTAAGATGATCACGGTTGGCGCCTCCGCTTACGCCCGCGAAATTGACTTCGCCCGTTTCGGCAAGATTGCCAAGGAGAACGGTGCGCTCCTGCTCGCCGATATTGCCCACATCGCCGGGCTTGTGGCCGCTGGTGTGCATCCTTCGCCGGTGCCGTATGCTGACTTCGTCACCACCACAACGCACAAGACCCTGCGCGGTCCGCGCGGCGGCCTGATTCTGTGCAAGGCCGAGCACGCCAAGGCGATTGACTCCTCTGTCTTCCCGGGTGCGCAGGGTGGGCCGCTTGAGCATGTCATCGCGGCCAAGGCGGTTTGCTTCGCCCAGTGTGCGACCCCTGAATTTAAGGAATACGCTCAGCAGGTCGTTGCCAATTCGCGCGCGCTGGCGGATGAGCTCGTGAAGCTCGGCTTCGGTTTGATCAGTGGCGGCACGGATAATCACCTCAGCCTCCTCGATTTGCGTAAGAGCCACCCCAATGTTTCGGGCAAGGATGCGCAGCTGGCGCTCGACGCCGCGCATATCACCACGAACAAGAACACCGTGCCGGACGAGACCCGTAGTCCTTTCCAGGCTAGCGGCATTCGGGTGGGCACCCCCGCCGTGACCTCACGCGGGATGAAAGAGGTGGAAATGAAGCAAATCGCTAAGGCCATCTCGATTGTGCTCTCCGACCCTCAGAATCCTGCGAAAATCGCCGAAGCGCAGGGCATTGTGGCCGAACTGACCACCCGCTTCCCTTTGCCATATTAATCATAAAAAGCCTTTTTACCCTTTCCAAGGGAACAAATCCACCTATCCTAATCTATACCCCCACCAAATCTATGAATACTCCTGTTCGTAACCGCAAAGGCTTCACGCTCATCGAGCTGCTGACCGTTATCGCGATCATTGGCATCCTCGCGGCTGTGCTCTTCCCTGGCGTGCAGGGCGTCATGCGCTCCGCCAAGAAGAACAGCGCCCTGAATAAGGTGCGTTCCATCGGCCAGGCTTACATGAACTGGGCTGGTGGCAATAAGGCCATCGCCAACGGTACGTGGGCTTCTGGCAAGACCATGACCACATCCCTCTCGGGTTATGCGGCCATCCTCGCCGACGGCGCCGCTCTTGATTCTGGCGAGCTCTGGTTCCTCGACGCCGATCCGGCTGCCGATGGTATCACCACCATCCCGAAGAACGTGATCACCAAGACCGGTAACACGGTTGCGATCAATGCCACCTTCACCGCCGCCCTCACGCAGGGTAAGTCCGGCTGGGATCTCTACACGCCGACCTCCCGCTCCCTGGTGGGTAATGTCACCGCCCCGATTGCTTGGTCCCGTGGTCTCGGCGTCGGTGGTAACTGGCCTGCGGCCGGTGCTACGGCTACTGATTCCGTTTGGGGTACGGAAGGCGGCCATATCCTCTACGGTGACGGCCACGTCTCTTGGTGCTCTGACACCCTGACCACGGGCACGAACTTCTTCACCAAGGCTGATGGCACCACTTCCGCCAGCTGG
>CALQLO010000012.1 GCA_943331445.1 Akkermansia muciniphila | reverse complement strand
CGGCATCGACGAACTCGTCGTACTCCCTCTCTTCATCGGGCCTAGCCGCGCGATTACGGAATACCTCCCCAAGGTTTTCGCCGACGCCAAACCAGGCGCAATGAAACTTAGCCTTCGCGAACCGCTCTTCGGACCCGAACTGAGGAGCATGCTGATCGATAACTTGAAGTCGACCGGCTGGACCAAGGGCAGCGGAACGGTACTTCTCTGCGACCACGGCTCGCCCATCCAAGAGGTGACGCGCTGCCGTAATTTCTTCGCCGGCGCCATCCGCACCGAACTCGGTCTGAAGGACGAAGAGCTGGTCGCCTGTTCGATGGAACGCCGTGAAGGAGCCGAGTATAATTTTAACGAACCCTTGCTCGAAGACGCACTGCAACAGGCCAAGGGCGACGCCGTCATCCTGATGCTCTTCCTGCTCCCCGGTCGTCACGCGGGATCCGACGGCGATGTCGCCATGATCGCGAAGGAACACGCACCCGCTGGCCTCCACTGGAAACTCAGCCCGCTGCTCGGCACGCACCCCGCGCTACCCACACTGCTCTTCCGACGTCACCTCTTCACCTCCAATTTTAACACGGCTAAGAACATCGTCATCGCAGCCATCCTCCTGACGGGAATCCTGCCGGTCATCACGGTCGCCCTCCTGCCGAAAAGTATGGGCGCACCTGAACGCATCATGCTCTGGCTCGGCGGGATGGCCGCGATCTTCGCCTGCCTGTTCTTTTACTTCCGAGCGAAGGCTTGGAAGAAGAACTAAACTCAAGCAAACGCCGCAATGCGGCCCATCAGGCTGGCATGACGAGGCGGAGCCACCACCGCGCCGACCACCGCGATGAGCGGCGTGGGTAGCGTGGCGACGTCGATCTTGCCTGAAGCTAACTCCGTCAGCGTCGTGAGTACATCCGAGGAACCGTCCTGCGAGACCTTGGAGAGAAGACGAATCGGCAGATCGGCTTGCGCGCCGGCGGTGATAAGTTTCACGGCGACTGACGGCAGCGCCTTCGCACCCATGTAAAGGCAAAGCGTGGCACCGGTCTCGACGTGCGCTTTCCAATTCTGGTCCGTACCATCCGCGCAGTGACCCGTAAGAAAAGTGACCGAAGCGGCCTTACCGCGATGGGTCAATGGGAACGCCGCATCAGCGCCCGCAGCGGTCGCAGCAGTGACACCCGGCACGACTTCGAAAGGAATACCGTGTGCCGCGAGGTGATCCATCTCTTCACCCAGACGACCAAAGATGCCGGGGTCGCCGCCCTTAAGTCGCACGACGAGACCCCCCTGCTTCGTTTCGTGAACAAGGATGGCATTGATCTCATCCTGCGTGGAAGAATGCACGCCGCAGCGCTTGCCGACCGGGACAATCTTAGTCGTGGCTGGAATCTCCTCTAAAAGGGCATCCCCAGGGAGGGAGTCATGGATGACTACATCCGCCTGCTTCAGCAGACGCAGTCCCCTCACGGTGATCAGGTCGGGGGCTCCCGGTCCTGCACCCACGAAGGCCACCCGGCCGATGTCGCAGTTTACCATTTCTTTAAACTTGACCGCTATTTATGTAATCATTACTAATTTTATCAAGTATTAAATAACCCATGGACACTCCCTCAGGTAAGCCCCTCTCCAAGAACGAACTACTTAAGGCCGATAAACCCGACCTTTCGGGAAATATCCGCGAAACCCTGGCCAACGCTGAAGCCGATCGCTTCAGCGGCGACGATGAGCAGTTCATCAAGTTCCACGGCATCTACCAGCAGGACGACCGTGATAAGCGCAAGACCTGCAAGGAATACTCTGTGATGGTGCGTACCCGCCAGACGGGCGGCATCGTCCCAGCCGCTCAATACCTCGTTTACGACGAGCTCTCCGGACGCTTCGCCAACGGCACCCTTCGCATCACCTCTCGCCAGACCTTCCAGTTCCACGGCGTGCTCCAGAAAGGCATCGGCTCGCTCATCAAATCAATCAACGATGCCCTCTCCTCCACCCTGGCTACTTGCGGCGACGTTAACCGCAATGTCACCGCTCCGTCTAATCCGCCCGTCGACACAATTGCCGTGCAGGTCGATGAAGATGCCTTCGCGATCACGCGCGCCCTCCTCCCTCGCACCACCGCTTACCATTCCATCTGGGTCGATGGCGTGCAAGTCGACCTCGGTCTTGGTGACAAAATCGCCAAGGCTCGCGCCGCCGTTGATCAGGCCAATCCGTACATGCCCCCGCCCGCCGATACCGATGATTCCGGCGCCCCGGTGGATCACCTTTACGGCAAAACCTACCTGCCTCGTAAATTCAAGACCGGTTTCGCGATTCCTCCGAACAACGACACGGACATCTTCACGAATGACATGGGCTACGTGGCCATCGTCGAAAACGGCAAGTTGATCGGCTATAATCTGCTCGTCGGCGGCGGCCTCGGCACCTCCCACGGCAACAAGGCGACCTACCCTCGCTTAGCTGACGTAATTGGCTTCATCACCCGCGAACAAGTCGTCAGCGTCGGCGCTGCCGTCGTCGCCATCCACCGCGATTGGGGTGACCGCACGGATCGCAAGCACGCCCGTATCAAGTATGTGCTCCAAGAAAAAGGCGTCGAATGGTTCCGTCATGAACTCGCCCAGCGCATTGGCGGCCCGCTCCCGGCGCCGAAGCCTTTCCTCTTCCGCGGCCAAGGCGATGCCTTCGGCTGGTTCAAGCAGCTCGACGGGGATTGGTTCTTGGGCCTCTTCATCGAGACCGGCCGCGTCAAGGATGCCGGCGACTACAAACTGAAGACCGCCCTGCGCGTTATCGCGGAGAAATACGCTCCAACCTTCCGCCTCACCGCCACCCAGAACTTGATTCTATCCGACGTCAAAGACTCCGACAAAGCAGCCATCGAGAAAATCCTGCATGACCACGGCTGCTCCATCGTCTTCAACCCTGGCCTGATTAAGGGTCGTGGGATGGCCTGCCCCGCTCTCCCAACCTGCGGACTGGCTCTCGCCGAGTCCGAACGCGTCTTCCCGAAGTTCCTCGAGAAGCTGGAAGAAGGTCAGGCCGCGGCGGGCATTGCCGGCGAAGAACTCGTCGTCCGCATGACTGGCTGCCCCAACGGTTGCGCCCGTCCTTATAACGCCGAAATCGGCCTCGTGGGCAAAGCGCCCGGCAAGTATAACATCATGCTCGGCGGTAACCGCGAAGGCACGCGCTTGGCTCGTCTTTGGAAGGAATCCGCCCTCTCGGACGAGATCCCAGTACTCATCGGCGAACTCTTTAAGCAGTACGCCAAAGAACGTAAAGCCGGTCAGGCCTTCGGCGATTGGGTCGACCAAGCCGCGGTCTGGCCTGCCGCTCCTGCCGCCTAAGTCAGTCGATGGCCGAACTCGATCCAGCCCGCATTCCGGAACTCGACGCCCGTCTTTCGACGCTGGCGCCTGTGGATCGTCTGCGCTGGGCGTACGAGACCTTCGGGCCCCGCGCGGGCATTGGCACGAGCTTCCAGCCCGCCGGCATCGTCATCCTGCACCTCGCCAAGACCGCAGGCCTTCCTCTTCAGGCTTTCACGCTCAACACTGGCCTGCTCTTCCCCGAGACCCTTGAATTCAAGGCCAAGCTCGAAGCCCACCTTGGCATCCAGGTTGAGGAAGTACTCCCTGCGCAGACGATTGAACAACAGGCCATCGCCCATGGCCCCGAACTCTGGAAGCGTGATCCAGAAAAGTGCTGCGAACTGCGTAAGGTGGATTCGCTTGGTAAGAAACTCTTCGACCTCGATTTGTGGATCACCGGCATGCGTCGCGATCAAAGCGCCGAGCGTTCCGCGACGCCATTACTCTCGCTCGCCGCCCGTCCGGATAATTCTGACGTCTGGAAACTCAACCCGCTCGTCGACTGGAGCCGCGATCAGGTCTGGGCTTACCTCAAGGAATACGGCTTGCCGCATAACCTCCTGCACGATCGCGGGTACCGCTCCATCGGCTGCTACCCATGCACGCTGCCCACTTCTGGTGGCGATGAGCGCGGCGGACGCTGGCCTGGCTTCGATAAGAAAGAATGCGGCCTCCACACCCGCACGAAGAAAGGACTGGGCGGCTAGCGGTTAGCGGTTGGCGGTTGGCGGATAGGAAACCCTCCAAAATCCAACCACCCTCCGTCCCTCTAGTCCCACTGTCATCCCAACCGCTAACCGCCAACCGCTTCCACCTTCACTTTTCCCAACCGCCACCCGCTAACCGCTTCCACCTTCCTTTCAGCATGTCCCGCAACGCTCAAAACGACCACCTCACGCGCCTCGAACAGACGTCCATTCACGTCTTCCGCGAAGCCTTCGCGAACTTCCGCTCGGTCTGCATGCCCTGGTCCATGGGCAAGGACTCCAACGTCCTCATCTGGCTCGCCCGTAAAGCATTCTGCGGTAAGATTCCCTTCCCGCTCCTGCACATCGATACGACCTATGAATTCCCGGAGATGTACGAGTTCCGTGAAAAGGCTAAGGTCATCCATGGCATCGACCTAATCGTTCGCGTCAATGAAGACGCCATCCGTCGCGGCATCGGCTATTCGACCCATGACCCGGTGACCGTTACCCACGAGCTCAAGACCGTCCCGTTCAAGGCTGCGATCGATGAGTTCAAATGGGATGCACTCGTCACCGGTATCCGCCGCGACGAAGACCCGACCAGGGCCAAGGAGCGCTGGTTCTCACCTCGCTCCGCCGAAGGGAATTGGGATTACAAGGATCAGCCGCCGGAATTCTGGGGCCAGTTCGCCAGCACCGCACCCGAAGGCGGCCACGTCCGCGTCCAGCCCCTCCTTGAATGGACCGAACTCGACATCTGGGAGTACATCCGCCGCGAGAACATTCCGAACCCCACCCTTTACTTCGCTCGTAACGGCAAGCGCTTCCGCTCCCTCGGTTGCCACCCAATCACGCACCCGGTCGATAGCCCGGCCAGCAATATCGATGAAGTCATCGAAGAACTGAAACTCACCAAGACCAGCGAACGTGCCGGCCGAGCCCAGGACCACGTCGGCCGTAATTCGATGCAGGAACTCCGCGCCAAGGGCTTCATGTGAGCCGTCTGCCCAAACCAATCACCTTCTAACCTATTTTCCTCCAAGTGAGCACCTCCCTTCCCTCCGTCGAAGACCATCGCAAGATGCACGTTGTCGTCGTCGGTCACGTCGACCACGGTAAATCCACCTTCGTCGGCCGTCTCCTCAATGACACTGACTCCCTGCCCAACGGCAAGATTGAGCAGGTCCGTAAGAACTGTGCCATCGAAGGCATGGAATTTGAGTACGCCTTCCTGCTTGATGCCCTCATTGAAGAGCAGGAGCAGAACATCACAATCGACACGACGCGTATCTTCTTCCGTACCAAGAAGCGGGCTTACGCAATCATCGACGCCCCGGGCCACAAGGAGTTCCTCAAGAACATGGTGACCGGTGCCGCCAGCGCCTCCGCTGCCCTTTTGCTCATCGACGCTAAAGAAGGCGTCATGGACCAGTCCCGTCGCCACGCGTTCTTACTCTCCCTCCTAGGCGTGAAGCAGCTCGTCGTTCTGGTGAACAAGATGGACCTCGTCGATCACTCGGAATCCACCTACCAGAAAATTGTCGTCGAATACTCAGCCTTCCTGAAGACCCTAGGCCTTAACGCCGTTCACTTTATTCCGATTGCCGCCAAGCATGGCGAAAACGTCGTCGAGCGCGCGGCCAAGATGCCTTGGTGGAAAGGCCCGACGGTCACGGAAGCCCTCGATAACTTCGCCCACGAGGATGACCTCACGGGCTTGCCCCTGCGCCTGCCGGTCTCCGACATCTACCGTTTCGACCATCGTCGCATTATCGCCGGTCGCGTCGAAGCGGGCGCTATCCGTCCGGGCGACGAGCTCATCTTCCAGCCAGGTGGACGTCGCAGCACCGTTCGCACGTTTGAAGATTGGCCGGGGCCTGAATCCCGTTCAGTGGTCGGCACAGGCGGTTCCGCCAGCGTTACCCTCTCCGAGCAGATTTTCGTCGAACGTGGTCAAGTGGCTGCGCATCCGAACCACCAGCCCCGTGTTGGCCGCGAATTCCGCGCTCGCATCTTCTGGTTGGGCAAGGAGCCCCTCGTCCCAAATAAATCGTATCGACTCCGCTTGCTAACTCAGAACGTCGAAGCCGTGATCGCGAAGATTGAAAAGATCACCGACGCCTCGACCCTGGAATCGAAAGCAGGCTCCAGCGTCCCTCGCGACTCCATCTGCGAAGTCATCGTCCGCGCCACCCGCAACATCGCCTTCGATCTGCACAGCGAGTGCCCAATTACGGGTCGCTTCGCCCTCGAAGAAGGCGGACGCATCCATGGCGGCGGCATCATCCTCGACGCCGTCACCCAATCATCCGCACCTTCCGGCAAGGTCACCGCTACCGAGCGCAATGCTCGAGCTGGGCACCCACCGGCCGTGATTTGGTTCACCGGCCTTTCGGGCTCGGGCAAATCCACCATCGCGGAAGCGGTCGAACGTCGCCTTTTCGATGCCTCTCGTAATGTCATCCGCGTGGATGGCGACGATCTGCGTGTTTCGCTGAATCGCGACCTCGGCTTCTCGGCGGCGGATCGCTCCGAAAGCGTCCGCCGGGCCTCCGCCGTCGCCGGCCTCTTTGCCGGCACGGGTCACATCACCCTCGTCACCCTCATCGCCCCGCTGGCGGCCGACCGCGCCAAAGCGCGTGCTGCCTTGGCCAACCACGCTTTCATCGAAGTCTTCGTGGATGCTCCGCTCGATGTTTGCGAATCCCGCGACGTCAAAGGGCTCTACGCCAAGGCCCGTCGGGGTGAGATTGCTGAATTCACGGGTATCTCCTCACCTTACGAAGCACCTGAATCCCCCGAGGTGCATATCAAAACTGACAAGACCTCGACCGAAGAAGCCGTCGATCTGGTCCTCGGAGCTATTGATAAGGTCCTGCAGGGTAAGGGTGAAGACTGGGAAGTTTAAGTAAACCGAAGCTACACAGGGCAAGAGACAGGGCTAGGGCTAGGAAACTAGTCCTAGCCCTGGTTTTTGTTACGGCAGGCCCCTCAAAGGCGTCGGGGTCCATTGACTAGCCCACACGGCCAGATAGCGTCACAGCAATGAAGTTGCTGCATATTGACGCCTCCCCTCGCACGGTGCGATCCGTCACGCGTAAACTTTCCGCAACTTTCATCGGGGCACTGCGAGAGAAACATCCTGGCCTGCATGTCATTCACCGAGACGTCGGTCACCACCCTCCCGCGTTTATTTCCGACGCCTGGGTGGGCGCTGCTTATGCCGCCGCTGACCATGACGATCCAGCCATGAAAGGCGTCCTCCATCATTCAGATGAGCTGACCGCTGAGCTCCTGGCCTGCGACTCCCTCGTCATCGCCTCGCCGATGCATAACTTCACCGTCTCGGCCTCGCTCAAGGCTTGGATCGATCAAATCGTCCGGACAGATATGACGTTTAAACTGACCGAGGACGGGGTCGTCCCGCTCGCGAAGGGCAAGAAAGCGCTCATCGTCACTTCCCGCGGCGGCTTTGTCGCCGGTACGGATTACGACTTCCAAGAGCCTTATCTTCGCAAGATCCTCGGCTTTATCGGCATCACCGATATCACCTTCGTACACGCTGAGGGCGTGAACAGCGGCGACAAAGAAAGAGCCGAGGCCATGACCGTAGCCTCGGCGAAGCTCATCGAGTTGGCCAAGAGTTGGTAAGGCAGGGACAGCACCACGTACTGTCCTTGTTAGTTTAGGTAAGCGCGGGAACGCGTCACGATATAGAGGGTATTAGGACAGCACATGGTGCTGTCCCTACCTCAAGCCTTCGGCCCTACCTTGAATCAGGCGTACTTCAACTCGACCTTCTTGCCCGTCTTGATCGATTCGTAGATACCGCCGATAATGACCATGTCGCGTCGGCCGAGTTCTCCCGTGACGACGAGGGGTTGATTATCGCGGAAGGCTGCGGCCACGCCGTCCATGTGGCGCTGCTGTTGACGGAAGACTCCGAAGTCTAGGCGGCCCTTGGTCGAGGTAGAGATGTTCAGCTTACGGTAGCTAAAGACCGGGCTAACGCCCTTATACCAGCCCTTGGCGGCCTCGGCGTAGAACTCAGAACGGTTGGCGTTATAGCCCGTCCAGATGTCGGCGACCGCCCCGTTGGCGAACTCGAGTTTGATTTCCATGGACTCTTCCACCTCGGTGAAGAATTCCGGACGCGTCTTGGGGAGTTCCTTGGCGGTAACGGCCACGGGGTTGGCATCGGCCGCCATGCAACAACCGTGAATCGAGTAGATGCCCATATCCATGAGGGCTCCGCCACCGGCGAGTTTCTTTTCAATCCGCCAAACTTTACGTCCTAAAGTGAAACCGTTCGCACTCGTCATCTTCATGAACGGACCGAACTCCTGGGATTTAGCCAGACGAACGAGCTCCTGGTGGTAAGGATCGTAGTGAAGGCGATAGCCGATCGCTAGGCGCTTGCCGGCCTTTTTGCCCGCAGCGATCATCGCATCGCAATCGTCGACCGAAGTGGCCATCGGCTTCTCGCAAATGACATGTTTACCCGCTCCGAAGGCCGCGATGACATTTTGAGCGTGGATGCCAGGAGGCGTCACCACGTAGACAATATCAATCGCTGGATTGGCGGCGACCTTGTCCCACTGGTCATAAGCATAGATATTAGCTTCATCGAAGCCATGGAGCTTCGCCAGCTTCACGCCTTTGGCATGCGTGCCCGTGATCGCGGCGACGAGTTTGACGTTCTTAGTCTCCAGTAGGGCGGGAGCGAGTTCACCGTTGGAGTAACCTCCCAGCCCGCACAGTGCCAAGCCGAGGGGTTTACCGCTGGCCTCCGCTGCGCGTAGTGCCGGGGCGAGGGCGTAACCAGCGGCTAAGCCGCCAATGGTACCGAGGAAGGAACGACGAGTAGGGCTCATAGGGGTATGCCTTTTCTACTCCACCCCTCTCGCCCCGCAAGCGCAAGGTAGGGGTAGCACCGCGTGCTGCCCTAGGCTGCCTTACTTCTCCCCCTTAAGATAAGCCAACAGGTCGGCGATCTGCTGCTTGGTAAGGCTGGCTTCAAGTCCGGTGGGCATCAAGGAATTGGGTAAAGCTTCGAGTTTCGCGAGGTCGGAACGCAGCAGGATCGCTTCGACGCCTAAGGGACCACGTAAGGTGATCGAGGTGGGCGTGTCACCGACCAAGATACCGCTGAGGATGCGGCCGTCTTTAGCCTCGGCGAGGTACGCGGTGAAAGCAGGGGCGATTTCGGCGTCGGGATTAACAATATGAAATAGGATGTTCTCCTTGGCCTGCCGGCGGATGTCGTAGAGATCTGGTCCGACGGCGTACCCTGCCCCTTCTAAGCGGTGACAGCTGGAGCAGAGTGAATTAAAGATCAAACGTCCGTTCGCGGGGGCCGGCGTGAGCGCCAAAGCCTTACTGGCTTCGGCCAAAGCCTCAGGACGCGCCGAGACGGTCAGTAGACGCTCCGCCATGGCCTTGATGACAGGGTCCTTGGCGGCAAGCACCTGCCGGCGACGCACCCCCGTAAAAACATTGGCTGGGAGCTGCTTCGCTTCGACAGCGGCAAGGACGCCCTTCAGATGGTAGGGCGAACCGAGTAAGGCACCGAGGACGGCATCGCGACGAGCCGGCGTATAACGTGACCAATTGGCGAGCAATACTCCCGAAACTTCGGCCTGGGGATACGCGACAACGGCCTTGAGTGCCGCGGTTGCGAGTTGGGGAGCGGTTTCGTCCAAAGCAAGTTTGAGCAATGCTTCACCCGAACGCGCCCAAGGCAGACGAGCCATCAGGCGAACGGCGACAGCCCTTTCTGCTGGGTCTTGATTCCGGTCTATCGCCACGCTGGGAGACGAATCCAACAGTGACTGAAACGCCAAGGGTAAGCCCGTGGGCTTACGTCCCGGTGTCGCGAGATAACCAGAAAGTAAAGCGAGCCTCACGGCCGGGAGGGCGCTGGTGGCGACTTCGAGGTCCGCCGGCTTGGCAAGCGTGGTACCGATATAACCAAAGACTTCCGCTAAACCCGAGCCAATCTTCGAACCCGCAGGCAAAACGGTAAGGAGCTCCGCGAGGAAAGCTTTCTCCCGTCCATGAACGCCGCTCAACACCGCATTACGCATCCATTTATCATCGGCTTCACGCACCACGACTTCGGCCAGCTTACGCGTAGCCACCAGTGACTGTTCATCGCCCATTGCAATGACTGACTGGAAGCGTCGACGCTCCGTGAAATCCATGCCGGCCGCGGACGTCTGACTGGGATTGAGCGCTCGAACGCGCCAGATGCGCCCTGAGTTCTTGCCGGTATCGAAGTCAGCATGCTTACGCACTTCTTCGGGCAGGTAGTCGGGGTGCTCGATGACCTTACGGTACATATCGGCTATGTAAAGAGCCCCATCTGGCCCGTGCATCAGAAAGACCGGACGAAACCAATCATCACGTGAAGCGAGTAGTTCCCGATTCTTAAATAGCGGCGTCGCGCCAAAGGTCGCCCCCTTCCGGGTCAAGCGATCCGCGTGCACGAGGTTACCCGTCGGATCGCAGGAAAACACCGCATCTTGACATTCAGGAGTCAGTCCACCCCCGAACCACACATGGACCGCGCAGGCAGCGCTAAAAGAGCCAGCATGGCCGTCGGCCGTGGTGATATTGGAACTAATCGGAAAGAGCCGGACGCCGTCATGTCCTCCGTTGATGCCGTTGAAGGCGTTACGTTCGTTACAATCTTCGACGGTCTCGCTGAACGGCAGGCGTGGATTACGCTTCAACCATTGAGACTGGAAGACAACGTGCTGTACGGGCAGCCGGTTCATGCAGATGAAACGGTTGCCGTCCCGATCGAAGCTCATGCCATATTGCGAGCGACCATCGACCGCTTGCACCTCAAGCGTCTCTGGATGGAAGCGTACGTCTGAAGTCATCTTAAAGGGAGGCCGCTCAGGATATTCCGGGCAAGTAATCGTCCCGCCGCTGAGGCCGGCAGCGAGGTAGATCCAACCATCGGGTCCGATCGTGGGAGCATTCACGCGCAACTGCGTGCTCCCCGTGGTGGCGAATCCCGTCAGCAGGACACGGCGTTCATCGGCGACGCCCGTGCTTTTATTGTCTTTCAGGAAAATAATGTCGGGGGCACAGGTCACGATGATCCCGCCCTTCCAAGGAAGCACGCCATTGGGGAAAGTCAGCCCATCGGCGAAGACCGTACGCTTATCCATCTGGCCGTCGCCATCGGTATCTTCGAGCATCGCAATGACACCCGCAGGCTTCTGACCTTCCTTGGGGCCGATGGGGTAGCCGCGATTCTCGGCGACAAAAAGCCGGCCCTTGCGGTCAAAGGCCATGGCACAAGGCGAGGCGACCAACGGCTCACCCGCGACCAGTTCGACCTTGAGGCCAGGCGCCACTTCAAAGGTCTTCAGCGCCTCTTCGGGACTGACCGGACTGAGCACCGGAGCAGCGACCAGTGCCGCCGTACTGACAAGTAATATCAACCGAATCATTTAAGCTGCGGGGGTTGATTGCCGTACGTCCACGCCTTGCCCACGGGAGCGACTGGCCGTTCCAGCAACGGTGACGGTTTCATTTGGGCGGCAAGTTCGAGTCCAGCGTTCATAAACTGAGTCCCTGCATTCGTCACCAAGTTGCTGTAGCTGGTCAGACGCGTCTCATAGCCACCACCGTGCGCTCCGAAAGCCTCTTCGTCTGGCACATAGCCAACGCAACCATTGGCGAGTTCCACGGGAAAAGTTATCGGAAAGCCGCTGCGCTTCTTGAGCTGGAGGCCGTAAGAAACGAAATACTCTGCTGGATTCGAAAGGCAGACCACTGGGCCGACTTGAATGGCCTGCACTTCAACCTGCACATCACTTCGTTTAGCGATGAGCGCATCCAGAAGCAGGGTCTCTTTGGCCCAGACCCAATCGGGGTGGCTGGCTGGACCCTTAATGAGTTCACGGGCCGCCAGGACGCGTTCCGGAGCGGGCAATCTGCGGGCCACATCCCACACCTTCTGGCTAGCGGCGACAGGCACCACTGCGGTCCGGGTCTGTGACATGCTGAGCAAGACCTTGAGTGCTTCGGCCCCGACGCGACCACCGACAAATTGCGACCATTCATCCGAGGCGGGATTAGCCTTGGGGTCGAGGTTGTTGACCTGCGTCACATCGCCGCAGGCACCCTGGAGGAACACAACCCTAGCATCCTTGCCGTAATAACCCTGGATCACCTTCTCGGTATAGTGAATCCAGTTCGCCCCAATCCCATCGGAATTCGTCGTGGCATGACAGGAAAAGTTTACGATGCAGCCTGCCAACTTACCGTCAGGCTGCCATACGCCGATCACACCTACCTCATCATCCGTCGGATTGGCGAACTCAAGGTTATCGGGATTATTCTTACCTGGGTGGGAAAAGGTCAGGCCGTTTTTCATCCGCACGCGACGATTAAAAGCTACCTTATCTTCGTGTCCCACACCAAAACCAAGGGTAACCGCAGCCTTAGCCTGATCGGCGGCCACGATGGCCTCAACGGTGGCGGCGATGACTTTCTGCAAATAGCCAGCATCGGCGCAGGAAGATTTCTTGTAGGCGAGGTCTTGAATTTCCGCCGAAGCATGATCGAACTCGCCGGGCAGGATCATCCCGATCGGGCCGGAGGAATGGGAATGCGATGCTCCGATCATCACGTCACTGATGCCGCAGGCGGCTTTAACTTTTTGGCGAATCTCCAGCACGGTTTCGCGACGAATCAAAAGCGCATCAATCCCCACGAGCGCCACGCGCATCTTGCCATCGTCCAACACACTTACCCGCACTTTACAGGCGTCATGGATCTTCTTGGCGTAGACCTTGCCGTAGTTACCCGGAACTTCCATGCCGACCTCTGGTGTGATGTCGCGCTCGGCGAATCCAACCAAGGTTCCCGGTTGCACGACAGGCGCCGCCCAAAGGGTGACGGAGGAAGCCAGGGCCAACAGGACATGGCGGAAACCGAGTCGGGGCGAACTCATAGGGGTAAGAGCAGATATGTCGTGGGAAAGTTCCCGGGACAAGGAGGGATACAATCAGGGCTAGGGAGTTCTGGGTAGGGACGGCTCTCCGAGCCGTCCGTTACATTATTCTCACTGAATACCGCTTCAGCGGCGGGCTCGGAGAGCCCGCCCTACCCAGCAGCCCTAGGGCAGCACGCGGTGCTGCCCCTACCTCATCTCACTCGTGAAACCTAATCCTCGGCTTGGGGCCATCTTTCGCCTTCGGTAAACGCTCGGGGTCGGTCAGCGAGGCTCCGGACTGAAGCTCGGACTTACCCTTCCACGCCCGCTCAAAGCCCGTACTGGCGAGACGCACCGCATCGCGACCGAGTTTATGATTCAAGGCATCGACGGCTTTCATCAAACGATCTTTTGTCGGATCAATCTCTCCGCCCATACCTGGCAACGAGGGCTGCACCGTGTCGGCCGGCGTCAAACCTTGGAGCATCACCCCTGCCCGCTTATACATATAGCCATCGCGACGGATGCGAGCCAGCGCACGCGAGGCCGCTGCGCAGATGGCGCGTGCATCGTCAGTCGGTGGATCAAGCGGCTCGAGTTCATCGCCACGATACTGCTCTTGGTCGATACGATGCTGGTTAGTCCGGATGAAGACCACGATAGACGAGGCGATCAGTCCGTCTTCGCGTAGTTTTTCCGCGGCACGGGCCGCATGTGCCGCGATAGCCTCGGCCAGTTCGTGCGGGTCGGTGATCGGTCGACCAAAGGAGCGGGAAACTAACACGCTTTTCCTCGGACCAGCATCCTCGACGATGTCATGACAAGAGATGCCACGTAGTTCGAGGGCGAGGCGTTCGCCGACCACACCCGCGATACGTCGGATGAAGGATGGCTCGGCTTCGGCGAGGTCCACTGCGGAAAGAATACCGTGTGAGCGAAGGCGGGAGGCCAGGCCTGGCCCGACGCCCCAGACATCTTCTGCTTCGACCCCGCGCAGGAAGGCCGTGCGCCCAGCGGGGTCCGCCGGCACCACGATGACGCCGCCACTGGCCTTCTCGCCCTTGGCGCGTTCATTAGCCAGCTTGCACAATACCTTGGTCTGAGCCATCCCCAGCGAGATCGGGATATCGGTGCGTTGCAGCACATCGGCCCGAATGCGGAGCCCTAA
The DNA here is from genome assembly GCA_943331445.1 of Akkermansia muciniphila. Classification (GTDB taxonomy): domain Bacteria; phylum Verrucomicrobiota; class Verrucomicrobiia; order Opitutales; family UBA953; genus UBA953. Next base: position 48,017 of record CALQLO010000012.1, on the reverse strand, counting down.
GGCCAGCGCATCCGCATCTGGCATATCGGGAAAACCCAAGAAAGCCTCGTCGACGGAATACACCTCGAGGTCACGGGCCTGCTCGGACAGAGCCGCCATCACCCGCTCGGAGAATTCTCCGTAGACGGCAAAGTTTGATGAGAAGATACGAATGCCATGCGCCTCGCAGGTGCGGCGCACTTCAAAATAGGGCGCCCCCATCGGAATACCTAGCGCTTTGGCTTCGGAAGAGCGCGCGACCACGCAGCCGTCATTATTCGAGAGCACCACGATGGGCACCCCGATCAGCGAAGGGTCGAGGGCACGCTCGCAAGAGGCGTAGAAATTATTACAATCAGCAAGGGCTCGCAACATGGCGTCAGCAGCGGCGCACGACGGCGACCACTGTTCCCCAGATACGGCATTCAGGAGTGAAAGGCAATGACCAGCCAGGCCAACGCGGGCTATCGGCCCGCAGACGCCAAGCCCCAGTGCTGTCACGCTCAAGGTGCTTCACCGTGAACTCACCGCCGACTTCGGCGACGACAATGGTCCCTGGACGAGGCGCGACCGCCTTATCGACGACGATCAGGTCACCCGTCATGATACCCGCACCCGACATCGAATCGCCATCCACGCGAAGAAAGAACGTCGAGATCGGGTTGCGCACCAAATGTTCATTCAGGTCGAGCCGCCGCTCCATGTGATCATCCGCGGGAGAGGGAAAGCCGGCCGCAGCCCGACTCTCCAGCAACGGCAAGGCCAGTGGCCGCCGGGCTTCGAACCCCTGCAATGTGCGCATATCCAGCATAGAGTGAACGGATGTTCACTTATTCAGGAAAGGCTTCAAGGCGAAAGCATCAGGTAGATCTGGCCCTCCGGCCGCCGTACGGTGGCCGGAGGTAGGGGCACGACTACGACGTGCCCTAGGGCGTGGCGTAGCCCCGCCCCTACCCTTGCGTTCACCATACGGCGAACGCCCCCAACAAAAAGGCCTGCGTCTCGCGACACAGGCCTTCGGGACGAGCTGCGGCTTCGGATTACGAAGCGGTCAGTGCGGTGACTTCGGCACGGACCTTCTCGGCCAGGGCGGTCGAGAGGTAGCGCTCGCTCGGGCTGCAGGCAATCGTGACGATGCGCTTGCCAGCGTACTCAGGGCGCTTGGCCAACTGAAGGGCGGCCCAGATATTAGCACCCGAGGAAATGCCAACGGCAAGACCTTCGCGAATGGAAACTTCCTGCGCGGTGGCGAAGGCGTCTTCATTCGAGACCTGGATGACTTCGTCGATCAGAGAGATGTCGCAATTCTTCGGAACGAAACCGGCACCGATACCCTGGATCTTATGAGGAGCAGGTTGGACGGGCTGACCAGCCATCGTCTGAGTGATGACAGGAGAAGAAACTGGCTCGACGGCAATCGCTCGGAACTTCGGATTCTTACCCTTGATGACGGAAGCGACGCCCGTAATGGTGCCGCCCGTGCCGACGCCAGCGACGATGGCATCCACCTTACCTTCGGTGTCTTCCCAGATTTCGACCGCGGTGGTGCGACGATGCACTTCGGGGTTGGCCGGGTTATCAAACTGCATCGGCATGAAAGCATTGGCACCAATTTCATCGCGAAGCTGCGTGGCACGCTCGATGGCACCGCGCATACCCTTCGCACCAGGAGTCAGCACGATTTCCGCGCCAAGGAGGCGAAGGAGTACGCGGCGTTCGACGGACATGGTCTCGGGCATCGTGAGGATGCAGCGGTAGCCGCGAGCGGCGGCCACAAAGGCCAAGGCGATACCCGTGTTGCCAGAAGTGGGCTCAACGATGGTGCCGCCCGGCTTAAGGCGGCCATCACGCTCGGCGGCGTCGATCATCGCGCGACCAATACGGTCTTTGACGCTCGAGAGCGGGTTGAAGAATTCAAGCTTCACGAGGACTTCGGCATGAAGACCTTCGGTGACCTTGTTCAGTCGCACGAGGGGCGTGTGACCAATGGTGTCGAGAACGCTGTTGTAGATGGCCATGGGGTTTAATGATGAGTAATTAAGTAATGTTAAATAGATTTACGAAGGACCCTCTGCAATAAAAAACCCGGCGGACCGGGTTCACAACCAACTTAATACCGACGCTTGGGAGGGGGACCGGGAGGACGGGGAGCAGTATCACGGAGACGGAAGATAATGCGGGCCGTGGTCAGATCTGAAGGGGTCATTTCGACCTTAACCCGATCGCCAGGATTAATGCGGATGAAGTTCTTGCGGAGTCGGCCAGAAATCCGGCCCAGCACGACGTGCTTATTGGGGAGCTCGATCCGGAACATGGTGCCAGGAAGCACTTGCAGGATTTTGCCTTCTAATTCGATAACGGGTTCTTCAGCCATGCCTTGTAGCCCGCAGTCCATGCCCAACGGATGGGGGAGTCAATCACCGTAGTAGGCCCTGCTCCCCTCTTGCCACCACGTCTTAGGCGGTAATTCTCGCCGCATGGAAGGAGACGCACCCACCCCCCGGCCTGGACTCATTTGCCCGTTCGAGAAGATGCGTCCCTCGCAACTCAACCGGGACGATGCCTTCTACATGGCGCTGGCCTACAACTTGGCGGTAGATGCTTGGCGCATCGATGAAGTGCCGATCGGAGCCATCATCGAGCGCGGCGGCGAGATTATCGCGGCGGCCCACAATGAGGTCGAACGGGCCAATGACCCGACTGCACACGCCGAGATGCTCGCCATCACCCAAGCCGCGAAGAAGATCGGAGACTGGCGGCTAAACGAGTGCACGCTGTACGTCACCAAGGAGCCCTGCCCGATGTGCTCCGGGGCTACCATCATGAGTCGACTGGGCCGGGTAGTCTACGCATGGGGTGACCCCAAGATGGGTTGTATGGGTGGGGCGACGGAGCTCCATGCCTTACCTAAGCTCAATCATCGCGTCCAGGTAGCCAAAGGCGTACTCGAGGATCCTTGTCGCGAAATCCTCCAGGCCTACTTCAACATGAAGCGGGGACGTGATTCCTCCACCCCGGCTTGACCCCCGTCGGAATTCATCATTCTTACGCCATGCACCGCCGAGACTTCCTTCAGAAATCCTCCCTTGCCGCCGCTGCACTCGCGACCACCCCCCTTTCCGCTGCACCCACTTCCACCAAACACATGAGCTACACCCTCGCCCCCCTTCCCTATCCTCACGCCGCCCTCGAGCCGCACATCGATCAAGCGACGATGGAAATCCACCACGGCAAGCACCACAATGCTTACGTGACGAACGTGAACGCCGCCCTCGCCAAGGAAGCTGGCTTCAGCGCCCCGGCCGAAGTCGAAGCCCTCATCGCCGACCTTTCCAAGGTTCCTGAGTCGATCCGCACCGCCGTCCGCAACAATGCTGGTGGCCACGCTAACCACACCTTCTTCTGGAACATCATTTCCCCTAACGGTGGCGGCGAACCCGTCGGTGCCCTCGGTGCCGCCATCCAGAGCACCTTCGGCGGTCTCGAAGGCGAAAAGGGTCTCAAGGCTGCCTTCAAGGCCGCAGCGACCACTCGCTTCGGCTCCGGCTGGGCCTGGCTTATCGTCAAGGCCGACAAGTCTCTCGCCGTGGTTTCAACCCCTAACCAGGACAGCCCTCTCATGAAAGGCATCGTCGATACCAACGGCACCCCGGTGCTCGCCTTGGACGTTTGGGAACACGCGTATTACCTGAAGTATCAGAACCGCCGCCCTGACTACGTGGATGCTTTCTGGAAAATTGTTGATTGGAAGAAGGCCGACGCAATCTACACCAAGGCGACCGCCTAAGTTTAGAGCTCTAATCCTCCCTAAAAGAAGCGGCCACCCGGCCGCTTCTTTGTTTGGCACATCTCCGATGGTGTGCTGTCTTATCCTTACCCCGATGCGACTCCTCCCGCTCCTCCTCCTGGCCTTCGCGACTTCCGCAGGCGCTGCCGAAAACTCCATCCCCCTGTGGCCCGAGGGCGTTCCCGGGGCTCGCGTGGCACCATCCAAAGCGACCACCGATCGCATCGGGCCCAAAGGTAGCTACACTGGCCACGAGACGAATATCACCGAATCGTCGATCACCGTCTACCCCGCCGCCAACCCCAATGGCGCCGCCGTCATCGTCTGCCCTGGCGGCGGTTACTGGTTCCTCTCCACGACGAATGAAGGCACGGGCGTTTGCGAATGGCTCAACAGCATCGGCGTCACGGGCATTCTCCTGCGCTACCGCACACCCACGTCCGATGAAGCCGTGCCTTCCAACTATCCCGTCCAAGACTTGCAACGTGCACTCGGCATCGTCCGCCATCGTGCGGCGGAGTGGAATATAGATCCAAAGCGCGTCGGCGTCATCGGCTTTTCTGCCGGAGCCAATCTCGTAGGCCACGCTTCCTGGGATCGCACCGCCCGCACCTATACCCAGAAAGACGGGGTCGATGATCCCCGTGGTCCTGACTTCACGCTCTTTGTCTATGGTGGCGGCTTCCTCGACAAAGAAACCAAGAAGCACTTCGCCGAAGGCGTGAGCGTGCCCGCGGATGCCCCTCCCTGCTTCTTCGTGGTTGCTCATAACGACGGCAATAACCCCGTTGAAGCCGCCGAACTCTACCTCGCCTACAAGCGCCAGAACCTCCCGTCTGAAATTCATATTTACTCCAAAGGCGGTCACGGCTTCGGCACCCGCAAGACGAAGTTCCCCGTCGATGGCTGGCTGAAGGCTGCCGCCGAGTGGATGGATGCCTCGGGATACCTCACTTCCGCCAAGAAGTAAGCGGATGCGCTCCCTGCTCACGCTGCTGGCCCTCACGACCCTCCTCTCAGCCCAGAAGCTCGTCGGCGACGGGGTAGCAGATGACACCGCCGCGCTCCAGCAGCTCGTCAATAGCCAGGGTTCGGTCCGCCTCCCGAAGGGCCGCTACCGCCTGACGAAGACGGTCACCGTCGACTTGGCCAAAACGGGTTTCGCCGCGATCACCAGCGACGGTACCGCGCAAATCATCATGACGGGCTCCGGCCCGGCCTTGCATTTCGTCGGCACGCATGGCAAGTCGGCTGACCCCTGGAACTTCAAGCCACAGGTCTGGCAGAACGAACGCGCCCCTTCCGTCGCGGGCATCGAGATCATCGGCGCCCACGCCGAGGCGGACGGCATCGAAGCCACGGGCGTGATGCAGCTCACGGTTGAGCACGTCCTCATCCGCGAATGCCGTCACGCGATTCATCTCTCGAAGTCGAATCGCAACATCATCATCAGCGCCTCCAACCTCTACAATAACTCGGGCATCGGCGTCTTCTACGACAACGTGAACTTGCATCAGTCGAACATCATCGGAACCCATATTAGTTACAATCACGGCGGCGGCGTCGTCTCGCGTGGCGGCAATGTCCGCAATGTCCAAATTGGTACCTGCGACATCGAATATAACCATGACCCGAAGGGCCCACCCGCAGCTAATGTGGAACTGGACTCCCGGGGGGGCTCCATCGGCGAAGTCACCATCACCGGGTGCACATTACAACACACCCATACCGCGGCCGATTCGGCTAATATTCGGATCGTCGGTGCCGGTAATGATACCAGCCTCATCCGGCGGGGCGGCAAGGAACACACCCAGGAAGGCAATGTGACCATCATCGGCAACGTCTTTAGCGATGTGCAGGTCAACGTTGAGATTAAACACGCCCGCGGGGTCACGATTTCAGCCAACACCTTCTGGGAGGGCTTTAGCCACGACCTATTAATCGAAGACAGCTCCAATATCTTAGTCACGGGCAACAACTTCGATCGCAACCCGCGCTACCTCGTCAACGGATACAACCTCGCCGAGAAGAATGGTGTGGTGATTAGCCGCACCGAAGACTCAAGCTTCTCGGGGAATATCGTCTCCGGCGTCTGGAAGAAAGATGCCGCCGTCGACATCAGGGAGTGCCGTCGCCTGCAAGTTACCAATAACAGCGTGCTCGATTCGGATGGCATCGCCCTGCGACTGACCAACACCAAGCAAAGCGTCGTAAGCGGCAACCTTCTGCGTGACGACCGCCCGGCGGACAAGCGTAGCCCCGCCCCCTCCCTAGAAGTCAGCGGGGACGACAACCTCATCGGCCCAAATCAACTAAGCCGGAAGTAACTTAGGCTCCGCCGCGACGGATTTCAGAACCCGAGAAGCGAATCGAAACGCGCCAGACCTTCTTGACGCGGGTAATCACCTTACCCGTCCCGGCCACGATGGTCTCGGGGATTTCGATCCGGTGCTGATCGACCACGGCATGGAAACCGCGCTCAGAGAAGATATCGATGAACATCGAGATCGCCAGGGTGTCGTCGAAGACCGTGGTCTCGATATTAACGTGAGCCTGACCGGAAATTGCGTGCGCCTTGATAATCGGCAGGAACTTTCCTTGGATCAAATCGATGACCTGACGGAAAGTCTCCGCGTTACGATCAGCATAGTCATCTAGGCGACGGACGAGATCCTGACGGGCATGTTCGACGATCTGGGAGGCCAGCGGAATCGGTGAAATTAAGTCGTAAGTCTCTTCCGAAAGCTCGAGGGAGCTCTGGTACTGCAATTCCTTGATGATGCGGGCCTGCACCTCGGAAAGCGTCCCTTGAGCGTTGATGAAATGGTAATGGAAAATGTCGCGGAGAGACTGGAGCGGCTCGTAGGTGCGCTCCTTGAAGACGCGGTAACGATTACGGGCGGCATCTGGCGTAAGGTCCGTCTTGCGTACTTCGGCCAGGGGGCCGCCATCGCGTTGGGCTTTCTCATTTTGCGCCAAGGCTTCTTGGCCGCGCTTCAGCTGACGGCGGACGGATTCATTCTCATCGACGAACAGGACGAGGATGTGGAAGTGGGGCTTGGGAAAGCGAATACCTTCGGCCGAGCCCCGGAACTCCGTGCGGAGATCATTCAGCTTTGTGAAGAGGTGCTTCAGGCACTCCACCTGGACCATCGAGCGCGGGAAGCCGTCAACAATCGCCCCGCTGATATATTCTGGGGCAAGCAACTTACGGAAAAGAATCTCCACCACTTCGCGATCGCCCACAAGCATCCCGGCATCGATACGCTTCTTGGCTTCGGGACTGGAGAGCAGGTCACTGACCACGATAGGGTCGGCACCGTAATCCCGATACTGCAGAATGAACGCCGTATTGGTACCCTTGCCGGCACCCGGGGCACCATTGAGCCAGAAAATTTCCCGCGGGAAGGCCAACTTGTCGCGACCCAGTTCGCGCTCCAGACTAGACCACACCGAATCAAAGATGATTTGGCCATCCTTGACCTCAAGGTCACTGATGCCAGGGCTGGCGGGTCTGTTCGGAGTTTCTCCCATAGGGGTAAGGATGAAGCATTAAAACACCTATGCCTTCCTGCGAGGCAAAAAAGTCTGAACGGACTCCAAAACCCTCCAATTACTTCAGGCCGCCCTTGGTCTGCACGCTATCTGAGCCCGGCTTGACCGTCGGCAGTCCAGGCTCGTCGGAACGATTTCGACGAAACTGAAAGCGATTGATGTCCTGCATCGAAAGTTGGTCCACCGTCTTAGGGTTAGGATTCAGCACACCCTGCAATGAAGATTTCACCCCAGTGTAGCGGTCGTTCGCTTCCACCCCCATGTGATGCTCCCACGCTTTGACTTCAGCCTTGGATCCGTTGACCGCCGCCGTCGTTCGATCGATAGACTTCACCTGCACCATGTCCTTCGTCTGTACGGGGGCGCCGAGCGTATCCTCTACAGCGATATCTGATTTCTTGCGGCCAAAGGTATCGTAGCGGCCATGCCAGGAATCCAAGGTGAGTAAGTTGTTACGTGAATAAACCTGCTCCTTGCCGACCGGGGCCATGGTGGTGTCGAATCGCTTCTCGGAAGCCTCGCTGGTTTTGCCGACTTTCCGGAGCGCCGAATTAAAGTCTACGCTGCCATCGACATTCTTAGCGCCCTGCCCGTCCATCGAAAAGGGAAGCTTACGTCCATCTGGGGTCAGCATCTCTTTATTCGCGGGTGCAGGAGCAGGTGCCACGTTTGCCTGAGCCGCTGGACGCGGGCTAGGTGCGAGAGGTCGCGACGGGTCTGGCCTGGACGGAGCCGAGCCATCCATGGGACGACCATCCGCATCATAGCGGATTACTTGCACGCCGCCGTCGACGCCACCTTCCGCCGTAATCACCGTACCCGCCCGCTTAGCCCCTGCAGGCAAAGCCGCCGCCGAGGCATGAAGGGCCACGCAGAGGTACGCACAACAAATGGGGGCAAGCAGACGCAAGACTCATGAGTATGAGCCTTCGCCCCCAAACCTCAACCCCTTCTTATCGGGGAATTGGGTGCGATTTGGTCTTCCAAATGAGCTTGGCGTAATCGGCGATAGACCGATCCGAGGAGAATTTAGCGCAACGGGCGACATTCCGGATGGCCATGGCGGCCCAGCGGCGACGGTCCAGGAAGGCCTTATCGACCCTGGCCTGTGCGTCGACGTAGCTCCGGAAATCCGCTAGGACGAGATAGGGGTCACCGCCGGCGAGCAACGAATCCACCACGGGCGAGAGCGCACCAGCCTGCTCTGGCGTGAAGGTGTCGGAGCAAAGCCAATCCAAGAGTCCAGCAAGTTCTGGATCGGCGGCCAGCACGTCACGCGGGTTATAGCCCTGAGCCCAGAGAGCTTCGACCTCTTCCACCTGTAGACCAAAGATGAAAATATTTTCCGAACCAACTTCTTCAGCGATTTCGACATTCGCACCGTCCAACGTACCGATGGTCACCGCACCGTTGAGGGCGAGTTTCATGTTGCCCGTGCCGGAAGCCTCCTTGCCGGCGGTTGAGATCTGCTCCGAAAGGTCGGCCGCCGGAATGATGCGCTCCGCAAGGGAGACGCGATAATCAGGCAAGAACACCACCTTCAGGAGGCCACGGACACGTTCATCCGAATTGATGATATCCCCCACCCGATTAATCGCATGGATGATGTGCTTCGCGAGGGCGTAACCCGGGGCCGCCTTGGCGCCAAAGATGCATACGCGAGGCGTGAAGTGACCGTTCGGCTCGTTCAGAATCCGACGGTAAAGGTAGAGGATGTGAAGCAGGTTAAGATGCTGCCGCTTGTACTCGTGCAGACGCTTGATCTGGACGTCGAACAACGCATCGGGCGACACCTCCACGCCTACGAGCTCCTTGATGCGAGTCGCTAGTCGAATCTTGTTCTCACGTTTAATAGCCAGGAAGCGCTCCTGGAAAGCCGGGCGATCTGCTAAGGCGTCCAACTTGCGTAAGCGACCCAGGTCAGCCTCCCACCCTGCTCCGGCGACTTCATCACACAGCGCACCGAGCGATGGATTACAGCCGCGAACCCAGCGGCGCGGGGTAACCCCGTTGGTCACATTGACGAACTTACCTTTCCAAAGTTCATTGAAGCCCGGGAACAGGTGGGCGCGGATCAAACGGGTATGGAGTTCGGCCACACCATTGACGTGGTGTGAACCCACGACGGCAAGGTGGGCCATGCGAATACGCTTCGGAGAACCTTCCTGAATAATGGAAAGTTCGGTCTTGCGGGCATCATCCCCGGGCCAATGGCGATCGACCTCCTCAAGGTGACGACGATTGATCTCGTAGATAATTTCCAGATGACGCGGCAGGACCTTCTCGAAAAGCGGGACCGACCAAGTCTCCAGGGCTTCCGGTAATAGAGTGTGATTGGTATAGCTAAAGACCTGAGTGCAGAGCGCCCAGGCTTCGTCCCAATTCATCCGCTCTCCATCGACCAGTAAACGCATCAACTCCGCGACCGCAATCGAGGGATGAGTGTCATTAAGCTGAACGGCCGCCTTCGCTGGTAAATTGCTGAAATCAGGATTCAGGCGGCGGTGGCGACGGAGAATGTCCTGGAGCGAACAGGATACGAAGAAGATCTGCTGAACGAGGCGGAGCTCCTTGCCACTTTCGGTGCTATCATTGGGGTAGAGGACCTTGGAGACGATCTCACTGGAGTCGCGCTCGTGCACGGCTTCGACATAACCACCCCGATCGAAAGCACGGAAGTCGAATTCCGAGGCGGCCTTAGATTCCCAAAGACGGAGGAAGTTGACGCTGCTGCCCGCAAAGCCGGCGATGGGGATATCCCACGGCACGCCAAGGAGATTACGGGTCTCGACCAATTCAGCAGAATGGTTGCCGCGATCATCCGTGCTGTGCTTGACGCGACCGTAAAGCGGGACACTGACGCGATAATTCGGACGACGGATCAACCAAGGGTTATTGTTGGCCAGCCAGTTATCGGCGACTTCGACCTGGCGACCCAGAGCGAACGTCTGTCGAAAGAGACCAAATTCATAATGGATGCCATAGCCGATGGCGGGGATGTCCATCGTGGCGAGGGAATCAAGGAAGCAGGCGGCCAGACGACCCAGGCCACCGTTACCCAGCCCCATGTCCGCTTCCTCATCCGCGACCAATTCGAGATCCTGCCCGAGGTCGGCTAAGGCGGCAGCGGCGACATCCTTGAGTTGAAGGTTAACCAAATTATTGGAGAGCACGCGCCCCATTAGGTATTCGAGGGAAAGATAATAAACGCGGCGGATATTCTTGCTGGCGTGCTGAGCCTGGGTGTCGATGTAGCGCTCCAACATTTGGTCACGGGCGGCCATACAGGTCGCCATCCACCAGTCGTTGCGGGTAGCCGTCACTCGATCGCGAGCAAAGGTGCTTTTAAGATGCCGGAGAATCGCATCCCGGAAAGCGGCGACCGGACCAGTGTCGACGGTTCGCTTCTGTTTAGGCTTGGGTGCCAGTTTGGGTGCCGACTTGCGCACCTTGGCGACCTTGACGGACTTCTTCACAGGCTTCTTCTTTTTCGGCATGATCGTAGATGAGGACATTCGACCATAAGCCACAAGCGAGCCAAAACAGCGTCAGCCCTGTGCCATCTCCCTCAACTTGCTTAAATCCAGCTTACCCGTGCCTAAAATCGGGATGACGGGTACTTTCTTGAACACCTTGGGAATCCAGAGATTGGCTAGGCCTTCCGCTGCCAAGGCATTCCGAACCGCTTCGATATCGATATCGTCGACATGCAAGACAACGAGCTGTTCGCCCTTGGCCGACTCCTCGGCGCTGGAGACCGCGATTTTAACCTCCATGGAAGAAATTAGCCCTAGGACTTTTCGGAGGGCGTCCTCGACCGTACCATGAGGGACCATTTCGCCCCCGATCTTGGAGAACCGCGAGAGGCGGCCGGCAAGGTGCAGGAAGCCGTCGTCATCCATGCGGCCAAGGTCTCCGGTGCGGTACCAGCCGTCAGGCGTCATCGCCTTAGCCGTCTGCACGGAATCCAGATAGCCCATGAAAATATTAGCCCCGCGGACCTCCAACAAGCCAACCTGGCCACAAGGTAAAATTGCTTCCGTTACCGGATCGAGGAAGCGAATCGCCACACCGATCACTGGACGGCCGACCGAGCCACGTACCGTTCCGACCCAGACGCCATTCGGGGCTTCCTCGGGGTCAGAATGATCAGGTACGTTCACGGAAAGCACCGGACTGGTCTCGGTGATACCATAGCCTTCGAGAATCGGGGTCTCCAACTTATCAAGGAAGGCATCGACAAGGTCATTGGGGCACTTCTCTGCCCCGACTACAGCCCACTCGAGGGTCGCAAAGTCTGCCGCCGTACCGCGCTTGACATAGGGACGCAGGAAAGTGGGCGTGCCAACCACGGCCGTAACTTTCTCCTCGCGAATAGCCTTCACGGCTGCCGCAGAATCCAAAGGGGAAGGCAAGGTCACCAAACGAGGCGAACGGGAAAGGCAATACCATAGCCCAATCGTAAAGCCGAAGCTATGGAACACGGGGAGGCTACTCAGGAAGACGCCTTCTTCCGGGAGAATTTCCGCGTTCTCAATTTGCCGAAGATTGGCGAGCAGGTTACGGTGTGACAAACGGACGCCTTTAGGCTGACCCGAGCTTCCACTGGTGAAAAGCAAGGCAGCCTCCAGCTCTCCGCCGTGTTTCGGCAGGCGCATGCATAACGGAATCAAAACCCCGGGGAGCGCCCGAATTAACAGCGCCCGGCATGCGAGGTTAAAGCGAGAATGCGACGTTAGGAAATCGGCGACATCCACGACATGATCACCCCATGGGAAATTCGGAGAACGTTCTGATAGTTTTGATCGAAACGCACCTGCCGTAATCAAGAGATCGACTTCAGCACGCTGGAGACAGGACTCAGCCTGCTCTCTCCCGAGTGAGAAGTTCAGATTCACGGGAATCTTATCGGCCAAGAGACAGCCTAAATTGGCAACAACCGCCGCAACCCCGGGAGGCAAGACGATGGCGATACGACTCTTAGAGGTCCGGCGACGGAGTTCGCCGGCAAAGGCCCAGCTCAAGGCCAGCAGGTTCGAGGCCGCAAATTCTTGACGTCCAGCGGCCAGATCGACCAGCGCGATGGAGTTACCCTTCTGCAACAAACCACGAACCATTTCGCGACTCAAGTGCCGTTCCAGCGAAGGACGCATCTCAAAAGCTTCGGCTGATAGCTCCAGCAATCGTAAGCGGGTGTGGGCACTTTCAGATGCAGGATAAGCTTTGCCGACGACCACGCCGATAGGCCGAGGAAAATGTTGGGGTAATTTCCAGAAGAACTTACCGCCACTGAAACTAAGGAAAGACCCCCACATGCCATCAATCGCAATCGGGACGATGATCGCATCGCCGCGGCGGGCGATTAATTCGAAGCCTTTGCGCAACTGCATCAAACTGCCATTGCGAGTCAGACTACCCTCCGGGAAAATACAAACCACCTCGCCCTTTTTCAGGGCTTCAGCGGCCTTCAAAATAGCATCCTTCGCCTTGGTTTCTGAAACCGGAATCGTCCCCATCATCCGGCACATAAATCCTAGGAACTTCTGACGCTCAAAGCCTTCCCAGGAGAGAAACCGCACCGGTCGGCGCGAAAGCACCCCGACAATCAAGACGTCCGCATAGGCGACGTGATTAGAGAGGAGCAAAACTGGACCCTCCATGGGAATATTCTCAATCCCCCGTATTTTAATCCTATAAAGGCAGCGCAGCACCAACAGACAGAAAGTCTGCATGGCGCAGTAGCCGAAGGACATCGAGGCGTGCCGGCGGGGTGCCCGCCAGGCAAGGGCGATGAGAAAGACGAGGAGCGCTAAACCGAATACGACGGCTAAGGCACTGACCACAAAAAGTACAATCGTCGTGAAGACGTTTAAAAGTAGGGGCACGGCCGCAGACTGTGGGGCGGACTTAATTGTGCAAGCAGAGTCTCTGCCTCGCCTTTCGGGATTGACCCCCCTCGGTCGGTGATTGCCCTATTGATACCCCGATGCGCGACTACGTCCTCAGACGGTTGCTGCTTGTCCCACTGACCTTTGTGGGCATCACCCTAGTAGCATTCTCCTTTACTCGCTTCGTCCCCGGCGGCCCAATCGAGCAGGCCCTCGCCGAACGTCAACAGGCCGACCGTAAACGCAGCTCCGCCGCCCGCCCGTCAGGGCCAGCCTCGCCCGAGGAACTCGATAACCTCAAACGACGCTATGGCTTCGATCGACCGATGTTCGAAGCCTACGCTATCTGGCTGGGCGCCCTGCCCGGCCCCGCCGACTGGACGACGGTCCGCCTAGACAAGGAAGGCAAGGCCGAAGCCGAAGTCGCCGATGACCTCAATCCAGGAAAATCCTTCAAGCTCAAGGTCACCCAGAAGGATCAGGCCCTGCGAGCCACCACCGACGAAGGCCTGCCGCGCAGAAACTGGCACGCTAAACTCGCCCCCCTGCCCGATGACGCTGACAAGGCGGTGCGCGTACTTGTTTATCGCAACGCCTACTCCGGCCTGTTGCAAGGTCAGTTGGGCGACTCCACCGGAAGCGATAAGCCTGTCTGGAACGAGATCAAATCACGCCTCCCGATTTCCGCTTGGTTCGGCGGTTGGTCGCTATTCCTTGCCTATGCGATCTCCATCCCGCTCGGTGTGGCGAAAGCACTGCGACGGGATGGCTGGTTTGATCGACTATCTTCGCAGATCCTCTTCATCCTTTATTCCATCCCTGGCTTCATCCTCGCAGTGGCGATGCTGCAGCTCCTTTGTTTCAAGATGGGCTGGTTCCCCACTAAAGGCTTCGATTGGGCCCACCTCAGCTGGGCGGGCCGCTTTCATCATACCATCGTCCCCCTCACCTGTGAGATGGTCGGAGCCTTCACGGCGCTCACCCTTTTCACCCGCAATGGACTGCTCGATAATCTAGCGGCAGATTACGTTCGGACCGCCAAGGCCAAAGGCCTCAGCCACGGGCGCATCGTTTTCGTCCATGCCCTCCGCAACTCGCTCATCCCGCTGGCGGCGACCTTCGGAGGTAATCTCGGCTTCTTTCTTACGGGGTCCTTCCTCATAGAAGTTACCTTCAATATCCCAGGCTTGGGCCTGCTCGGCTATGACTCACTGGTCCACCGTGACTTCCCGGTCTTCCTTGGACTCCTCACGCTTTCGAGCATCGCCATGCTGTTAGGTAATATCATCTCCGACCTCTGCGTCGCCGCCGTCGACCCGCGGATCCGGTTCGATAAAAAGGCATGAACCTCATCGACCCAATCACTCGCAAGCGCTTCGCGCGCTTTCGAGCCAACCGGATGGGTTGGTGGTCACTCATCTCCTTCATCACCTTAGCCGTGTTGACCGTGCTAGGTCCGTTGCTCGTGGGAAAAAGACCGATTGTGATGCGCATAGACGATCAACTGCGTTTCCCGGTTTTTGCGGGCTTCATCTCCGGCAAGGAACTGGGCCTCCCATCCATCGCGGAACCTAACTATCGTCTACTGTCCCTAGAGCTCCAAGCCACGAAGCGCGGCTGGCTGGTAATGCCCATCGTTCCCTTTGCTCCAGACGAAGTCTGCGAAGTCGCTCCGATGGTTCAACAGGACGGCCAGGGCAACTGGTCTGACCCACGGGGCATTATCGCGGAGGGGCGGATTTTTAGCCTTAATCCTGACGGATCACGCCACCAAGTCTGGACGGTCACGAACGGTCATCTTAACGGAGATGCCCGACTGATGGAAAAAGGTGCCGGAGTGGCTCGGGCCAAACTTACGGCCGATAAAGTCACCCTCACCCTTCCAGCCAACGACCGGACAGACTGGCAGCCCCGAGGCGCACTCTTCACGCTGATTCCTTCCCCATGCCCGCCTGGCCTTGATGGACATTGGCTTGGGACGGATGAATCCGGGCATGACATGGTCGCCCGTCTATTTGGCGGCTTCCGGATTCTCCTACTGGCGGCCTTAATCTACCTCCCCTGCGTCTATGCTGTCGGGCTGATTCTCGGCGCATCGATGGGCTACTTCGGCGGCTGGTTCGATATGTTCTGGCAACGCGCCATGGAAATCTGGTCCAACATTCCCTTCCTCTATGCGGTCATCTTCTTGGCCAGCCTCCTCGAACCATCGTTAGCGATTCTCATCCTGATTCTGGTGGCCTTCTCCTGGATTGGCCTCGCCCAGCAGTTACGGGCCTCTGCGTATCAAGTCTCCGCCCGCGATTACGTGACCGCTTCAAAATCGCTAGGCGCCGGCCATGCGCGCATCATTTGGCGGCACATTTTGCCGAATTGCGCAACCGTCATCCTGACCACCCTACCCTTTAGCTTACACGGACTCGTCTTCTCCCTCTCGGCACTCGATTACCTCGGTTTCGGCCTCCCGCCCACGGAGCCTTCATGGGGTGATCTCTTACACCAAGCCAAAGAGAACTGGAACGCGTGGTGGATTCTCGGCCCCTCCCTGTTCTGTCTCGTCGGCACGATGATCATGATCAATTCCGTCGGCGAAGCACTCCAGGATGCCTTCGACCTCCGCCGTAACCAACAATGAGAACCCTCTGCGCCCTTCTCTTCGCCCTGGCTGTTGCCCAGGCCGAAACCTTCCAGGATCCCAATGCCGCGAAGTATTACGCCGAGCATAAGGAGTTCTTCCGCTTCGCCACTCCGGCCGAGCTGCCCAAAGACCTGACCTGGCATGACGGCTCGGGGCAAAAAGAGTTCGCCGACCCACGGGCATTGCGTGGCGGCATCCTGCGGCAGTTTACACCATCGACACCTCCTACCCTCCGCCGTGTCGGGCCGAATGCGAATAATGGCTTCCGCGGCGAACTTTACGATAACAACGACTTCGGCCTCCTCTCCTCTCACCCCAATTCAGATGAACCGATTCCAGCCTTAGCGACCAGTTGGGCGATGTCCGCGGATGGTATGACCGCCTACTTCAAATTAGACCCTAATGCCAAATTCACGGACGGGCAGCCCATCACCGCTGACGATTATTTCTTCGCCTTTTACTTTTACCGTTCACCCTGGATCAACGCCGAATGGTATGTGGATTACTACACTCGTGAGTGGGGCGGCATTACCAAGTTTGATCATTACACGATCGCAGTAAAGGCGCCCCGCAAACGCCCGATGCAATTAGAGAACCTGGGCGAACTGCGCCCCATCCCGCGCAATTTCTTCAAGGACTTCGGACCCACCTACGAGAAAACCTATAACGACCGATTCCAGCCCACCACGGGGCCGTACTACGTAACGAAGGAAGGCTTCCAACGGGAGAAGTCCGTGACGCTCACTCGCGTAAAAGATTGGTGGGGGGATCATCGTAAATATTACCGCTACCGCTACAACCCGGACACGATTGAGTTCACCGTCATCCGCGAAATCGACAGTGCCTATGAATCGCTCCTCGCTGGAGAGATTGATTTTATGCCCATCGGTATGCCCCGCTACTGGTACGGCACCAACGAGAAGAAAGCCTATCTCGATGGCTACGTCACCAAGGTACAGTTCTTCAACGACATCCCGCGCCCGCCTTACGGTCTTTATATCAACACCCAACGACCCCTGCTGAACGATCGTAACATCCGGATCGGCCTACAGCACGCGACCGACTTCCAGCGCGTCATCGAAGGATTCTATCGCGGGGACTACGAACGTCTCAACCAATTCAGTGAAGGACTCGGCAAGTACACCGACCCGACCATCCGGGCCCGCTTATTCTCCCCCGAACTTGCCCGAGCGGCCTTCGCCAAGGCTGGCTTCACCCAGACTGGCCCGGATGGCATCCTGATGAACACCGCAGGTGAACGCCTCTCCTTCCGTTTGACCTTCGATACCTCGGATCGTCGTAAATACCTAGCCACCCTAGTGGAGTCGGCCCGCCGTTGCGGCCTAGAATACCGACCAGAAACCCTCGAGCATACCACCATGTACCGCAAGGTCATGGAAAAGAACCATGACATCGTCTTTTGGGCCTGGTCCGTCTCCGGCCGTCTGCCAGCACTCTGGGAGTCACACCATGGAGACAACGCCGTCGACAAACTAGCGGACGGAAGAAAAGTCCCCAAACGTCAGACTAATAACATCACCGGCATCGATGACCCCGAACTTTCTGCCCTCATTGATAAATTCCGGGCCGCCACCGAGGAGCCGGACATGATTAAACTCTCCCATCAGATGCAGCAGCGTATCCATGATAACGCCGACTTCATCCCTGGCTTCCGCGTTCCTGGATACCGCCTCGCCCATTGGGGCTGGGTGAAATTCCCCGAAGGCTTTGACGTCCGATCAGCGGAAGACCCCCAGAGCTACGGGCTATTCTGGCTGGTGCCCTCGGAGCGCGACAAAGACCTCAAGGATTTCCGAGCCGGGGTCGTCCGGGGCGCCCCTAAGACCATCATCGAGGACCGTTGGCGAACCGAATGACATCGTTCTTCCTTCCCCTCGCCCCACCCCTCACCTAACGTCACTCCCATGTCCGCCGAGCCCCTCCTGAAAGTACAGGACCTCAGCATCACCTTCCATGCGGGTGACCGCGCCACTGTCGCCGCTCAAGATGTTAGTTTTTCCATCGCCGCAGGCGAAGTCCTCGCCGTCGTCGGCGAATCCGGCTCCGGCAAGTCCGTTTCCGCCCTGGCGCTCACCCGCCTGCTGCCTCCTGCCCCGACTTGCACCGTAACTGGGTCGGTCACCCTTGACGGCGTCAACCTACTGGGACTCCCCGAGGATAAACTCGCCAAAATCCGGGGCGGCTCGATCGCCTACATCTTCCAGGAGCCAGGGTCGTCACTTAATCCTGTCTATACGATAGGGTTCCAAGTCGGCGAAGCGATTTCGCTTCATCGGCCGGAAGTGACCGATGTCAAAGGTGAGATCATCCGTGCCCTTCAGGAAGTTCACATCAACGAGCCCGAGCGCGTCGCGAACCAATACCCCCACGAGCTTTCAGGCGGCATGCAGCAACGGGCGATGATTGCGATGGCCCTCGCCTGCAACCCTCGGCTCCTCGTGGCCGACGAACCGACCACCGCGCTCGACGTCACCATTCAAAAAGAAATCATGGATTTGCTCGCCCGCCTGCGCCGAGAGCGCGGCATGAGTATCCTACTGATTACACATAACTTCGGGATTGTCGCGAATTTCGCCGACCACGTCCAAGTGATGTGGAAGGGACGCATCGTCGAGCACGGAACGGTCAGCGAAATCATGAAGACTCAAGCGCACCCCTACACGCGGGCACTCATCGCCTGCATCCCACGCCTAGGCCAGCGCCGTCGCCGCCTCACCACCTTAACGGACGAATTAAAAGTCTCCCCATGAGCACCCCCGCCAACCTCCTCGAAGTCCGCGGACTCTCGGTCCACTACCCGGGCCGGGCCCCATGGTTCTGGCAAACCGCCGCACCCAAAAAAGCTGTCGACGGCATCTCGTTCGTCATCCCGAAAGGCAAGACGGTCGGCCTCGTGGGTGAATCTGGCTCGGGCAAGACCACTACCGGCCGGGCCATCGTGAAACTCGCCCCGTTGACCGCGGGGAATATTATCTATCAGGGCGTCGATATCGGCCAAATGTCCAACACGGCGTTCCACCCATGGCGCAAGAAGATCCAAATGATCTTTCAGGACCCGTATAATTCACTCAACCCCCGGGCCGATATTCTGAGCATCCTCTCCGAGCCGCTTGAAATCCACTTCCCCCAGATGTCTCGCAACGACCGTAAAGATCGGTGTGCGGAACTCCTTCGCAGCGTCCAACTTCCCGCCGAACATCTCAACCGGCATCCGCATGAATTCTCCGGCGGCCAGCGTCAGCGGATTGGTATCGCCCGCGCCCTCGCCGTGCAGCCAGAACTTATTATCTGCGACGAACCCGTTTCGGCCTTGGATGTCTCCGTCCAGGCAGAAGTCGTCAACCTCCTCCAGGACCTCCAGGAACAACTCGGTCTCACCTACCTCTTTATTGCGCATGACCTCGCGGTTGTCGAACACGTCAGCGACCAGATCTTGGTGATGTCGAAGGGGCGAATCGTCGAACAGGGTACACCGGCGGAGATTCTCGGTAACCCACGCGAAGCGTACACGAAGACCCTTCTGGCCGCCGTGCCTCGGTTCTGATGCCCGCGGTAAGCCAGGACCGGTCGTCGTTGCCGATCGACCCCACTACTCGCGGGTTGGGTTGGTTGCTCGTCGGCATGGCGACCCTCGCCACCTGGGATCAATGGGCCATCTGGAGCACCAAAGAGGACTACAGCTTTGGTTACCTTGTGCCGCTTTTTTCCGCCTACGTCCTGTGGGATCGCTGGGATGATCTTCGCGCCCTCCTCACGGGTAGTCGGTCCCAGCTGTCTGCACCCGCATCGCGATTCGCACTCCTCTTCGCCCAAACCACGGCCTTTGGCTCCGTCGTCGTCTTCGCCTGCGGCGTGGTTTCGCGCGCTATCTTCGGTACGGGCGTCGGACCTACCGTGGCCATCGCGTTCGGTCTTACTGGCACCGCCTTAGCCGTGACCTTTCTCTCCGTCCGCGGACCAGAAGACACCACGCCGACCGCTCACTCCCGCTGGCTGGCAGTGGGCTTGATGCTTTTTCCGGCGGGGGTGTGGCTAATCTCCGGCCCCTTCCTCTACCTCGTCGACAACCAGATTAAAAACGCCCTCCTGAGCGACGTCACGGAAATCGTCACCGGCATCATGCGCGCCACCGGCCACAGCATTCGCGTCAGTGGTAATACTTTGGTTTTCCCGAATGGCGACGCCGTCGGCGTAGCCGAAGCTTGCTCCGGCATTCGATCGCTCTCGGCCTGCGTGTTCGCCGGCTGCTTCCTAGGCTCCGTCGCCATCGAGGGCGGTTTCCCGGCCGCTTTGCTACGCCGGGCGGCTATGATTGGCCTATCCGGACTCACCGCCATCTTGCTCAATATTGGTCGGAATACCTTCCTTACATTACAGGCACTCAACCACGGCTCGAAATCACTCGACCGCGATTGGAATGGCATCGAGCACGGGCAAGTTGGCTTTTCTGCGTTGGGCACCGTGCACGATCTGGCCGGCAACATCGCCATGATTGCGGCTCTTGGCATCCTGATTGCTTGTATCCCGTTGCTCAACCGCATCGGCCGAACGCGCGACCCCCTTTCCTGACCGATGAAAATCCTTTTCGTTACTCCCGAACTTGCTCCTTGGTCCAAAGCGGGCGGGCTGGGGGATGCTACGGTAGCCCTCGGCAAGGCACTGGCTGCGCTCGGGCACGAAGTCAGGGCGGTCACCCCTCTTTACGGCTCTGTCCCTGGCCGCGAGGGCATGAGTACCTTTATCGAATCGCTCAAAGTAGGCGTCGGCGGCGACCCACTGAAAGCGGCCTGCCGAGTCCGGACACTCACGGTTGCCAAGGGATTTAATGCTTGGTTCATTGAACATGAAGATTTTTACGGAAGTCGCGAAGTCTATCCGACCCGCGAAGATGCCGCGGAGCGGGCAGCGTTCTATGGGCGAGCTGGGCTGGATGCCTGCCTTTCTACCAACTGGATTCCCGACATCGTCCATTGCCACGATTGGACCGCGGGCCTCATTCCCGTCCTGCTCAATACGACGCTCAAGTCATCCGCCCTTGGCCAAAGCGCCTCAGTGATCACCATCCACAATCTTCAGCATCAAGGACTCTATCCACGTCGCATTATGGGTTACCTCGGCTTGCCTGAGTTTCTCTGGAATCCCATGGAGTTAGAGTGCTTGGGAGGCGTTAATTTCCTTAAGGGTGGCATCCTCCACGCCAACCGCGTCATCACGGTCAGCCCCACCTACGCTCAGGAAATCCTCACGCCTGCCTTTGGCTACGGACTCGATGATGTCGTCCGGCGCCGCAGCCAGGACTTGATTGGCATCCTCAACGGAGTCGACCGCGACGAATGGAATCCGGCCGACGATAAACATATCGCGAAAAGCTTCTCCGCCAAGGATAGCGGCGGCAAAAGTGCCTGCAAGCAGGCCCTCCTCCGCGAGCTGAACCTTGCCACCGACCGCAAGCTCCCCGTGATCGGCGTCGTCTCCCGCCTCTGGGATCAGAAGGGACTCGACCTCGCCTTACAGGTGCTACCCAAATACCTTCGCGATGGCATGATCCAGTTCGTACTACTCGGTAGCGGGGATGCGGCACTGGAAAACGAATTTCGCCGACTCGCCGCGGACTTCCCTGAGCTCTGCGCCGTCCGCATCGGCTACGACAATGGCCTTTCGCACCGCATCGAGGCAGGTAGCGATTTCTTCCTGATGCCCAGCCGATTCGAACCCTGCGGACTTAATCAGATGTATTCCATGGCGTACGGCACCCTTCCCGTCGTGCGAGCGACGGGCGGATTAGCGGACACCGTTTCACCCTGGGATGGCAAGCAAGGCGGGACTGGGATCACCTTCCAACACGCCGACGTTGTAGGTATCGATTGGGCCATCCAGCGCGCCCTGGAACTTTACCAGCAGCCGGAATCATTCAAAGCTGTGCAGAAAAAAGCCATGGAGATGGAGTTCAGTTGGTCAAAAGCCGCCACGGCCCACGTTGTGAGTTACAAATCGGCACTAGGGGGTTAACGATTGAGCGACATCGCTTAAATTTAGTCACAACGGTTTATTTTTAGTCAGGGGTCTGCTGGTTTTTAGGGAAATAGCGTTGTTTAGTTCAGTTTTAGGCTCGTTGGCACAGAGTTAGCATTAGCGGTGGTGCAATGAAGCACACCACCATCACCCTCCTCACCCTCACCGCTGCCGCGAGCTTTGCTCAGTCGGCGCCCGCCGCTGCCTCGGCGTTCACCACCACGGGCAATGTCGCGCTGACGAGCAACTACGTCTTCCGCGGTATCTCGTACAATAATCACGTCGCCATTCAGGGCGGTTTTGATCTGACCAAGACCCCGGTCAGCGGCCTCACGGCGGGCGTCTGGGGCTCAAGCCTCAGCGATGGTACGGAAATTGACCTCTACGCCAACTACGGCTTCAAGATCGGCGCCGTCGACGTCTCGGTGGGCTACATCGACTACACCTACACTGCCTCCTCGGCCAACGCCACTGGCGGTGAAGCCAACATCTCCGCGACCTACGCCGGCCTGACACTCAAGGCCTCCCGTGGTGTCACCGGCTCCCTGTCCGACTACTACTACGAAGCCAACTACAGCTACGACATCGCCGCCGTCAAGGGACTCAACCTCGGCCTTCACTACGGTTCCGACAAGGCCAGCTCCAAGTACGACTACGCGCTCGCCCTGACCTACCCGGTTCTAGGTTTCGACGCCAGCGTCGCCTACAACAAGCTTGAAGGCGCCGGCAGCATCACGGCCTTCACGGTTAAGAAGTCCTTCTAAGGTTTAAGGTAAAACATCATAGCAAAAGGGGTGCTTTCCGGGAGGAGAGCACCCCTTCTTGTTTGTTAGGTTGAAAAAAGGGCCGAGACCGCAATGTTGACCCCCCTCCATGATTGAGTCCGCCCGTAAACCCGACTGGCTTCGCGCCAAGCTTCCGAGCGGTCCCGACTTCCTGGAAACCAAGAAGAACGTCGACGAGCACAAACTCCACACGGTTTGCCAGTCTGCCCAATGCCCGAACATGGGCGAATGCTGGTCTCGCGGCACGGCCACCGTCATGATCCTGGGCAACGTCTGTACCCGCTCGTGTACCTTCTGCGCCGTCCTGACCGGCCGCCCGAGCGAACTCGACCTCGGCGAACCCGCCCGCGTAGCCGAATCCATCGCGCAGATGAAACTGAAGCACGTGGTCATCACCTCTGTTGCCCGCGACGACCTTAAGGATGGCGGCGCCTCAGTCTGGGCCGCCACCATTCGGGCCACCCGCCACCGCAACCCCGCGACGACCATCGAAGTCCTGCCTGCCGACTTCCGCGGCGAACAGGTGCACCTCGATACGCTACTCGATGCCCGGCCCGACATTCTGAATCATAACCTCGAAACCGTCGAACGCTTACAGCGCCCCGTGCGCAAGACCGCCCGGTATGATCGGTCTTTCTGGGTCCTGAAGCACGCCAAGTCACGCGACTTCGTGACCAAGACCGGCATCATGCTGGGCATTGGCGAACGCAAAGAAGAAGTCGCCCAGCTCATCCGGGATATCGCCGCCGCCCAAGTGGACATTCTCACGATCGGTCAGTACCTTTCGCCCAGCAAGGAACACGCTCCGATTGATCGCTGGGTGCACCCGGATGAATTTGCGGAATGGAAAGCCATGGCGCTTGAAGTCGGCGTTAAGCACGTCGAGTCCGGCCCCTTGGTGCGATCTTCCTACAAGGCGGACGAACAGGTCTCCAAGTTCAGCCTGATGGATCGCCGCCAGCGCCCCATCCGCTAAGCCGTGGAAGGACTGCCTCCTGTCGACTTCCGTGCCGAGCTCAACGACGAGCAGTACGCCGCGGTCACCTCTCCTCGCGGGCCCGCCCTCGTCCTTGCCGGTGCCGGCTCAGGAAAGACGCGCACCCTGACCTACCGGGTAGCCTGGCTCCTCCATCAAGGTGCCCGACCATGGGACATCCTCCTGCTAACCTTCACCAATAAGTCCGCCAAGGAGATGCTGGAGCGCGTGGAGGACCTGACGGGGGTGCCCCGCGGTCAATTCTGGGGCGGCACCTTCCACTCCATCGGCCAACGCATCCTGCGCCGCAATGCCGCCGTGGCCTCGCGTTCACCGGATTTCACGATCCTGGACCAGAAAGAATCTGAGCAGCTCTTCTCCGAGATCGTGAAGCAGGTCGACGGGGCCTTCATCAAGGACAAGACCAATCCGAAGGCCGCAGTCATTCTCGACGCCTATTCGCACGCTCGAAATACCCTCCGCCCCCTACAAGACGTCCTCACCGAACGTCTCGATTGGATGAAAGGCGGCCCAGAGAAGCTGATGCAGTTCTGCACCACTTACGAGGCCGCGAAAAAAGAGCGAAACCTCTGCGACTTCGACGACCTACTGAGCCTCTGGCTTTATATCCTCGAAAACGACCCGGCCGCCCTCGCCCACTATCGGCAACGCTTCCGCCACATCCTCGTTGATGAGTTTCAGGATACGAATCGACTGCAGAGCCGCATCATCGATCTGCTGGCGAGTGAACACCAGATCATGGCTGTGGGCGATGACGCGCAGTGTATCTACACGTGGCGTGGTGCCGACTGGGAGAACATCGTCGCTTTCCCGAATCGCCACCCAGGCACGCTGATCCACACCATTGACACCAACTATCGTTCCACGCCGGAAATCTTAGCCTTCGCGAACGAAATCCTGAGTCATCGCCCGAAGATCGAGGGGTTCGATCGGCGACTAAAAGCCGTTCGACAGCGCGGCCCTCAACCCACGGTCTTCACGGTCGGCGATACCTCACAGCAAGCCAAACTCGTCGGTCGAAAAATCCTCCAACTCCATCAGGACGGGCATGCGCTCGCCGATATCCACGTCCTTTACCGCGCGCACTACCAGTCACTTGAATTACAGATGGAACTGAATGCCTTAGGCGTACCCTTCGTCATTACCAGCGGTCATAAGTTCTTTGACCTCATCCATGTGAAGGACATCCTCGCGCAACTTCGCTTCGTCCATAACCCTCTCGACCAAGTCGCGCTCTCTCGCATCCTCTGCTTGTTGCCAAAGGTCGGCCCAGTCGCTGCCGATAAGATCAGTAAAGCCGCCCGCGAAATCGAACAAGCCGAAGGCCGCGGAATGGTTCGCGCCCTGCGGGCTGACGCCGTCCTGAAGCGCGTACCCGAATCCGCGAAGGACGATTTCAAAGACCTGACGATCACGCTCGAAGACATGCTGGAAGGACTGGAGGCCGCCAAAGCTAAACCTGGCCCGACGGCCCCAGCCCCTGACCTCTTCGTCGCCGCCTCCGATGCCCATTCCATCAAGGTAGCGAGAACTCCGGCGGAAACCGTACGCGTCTGCATCGAGGGCTGGTACGGCGGCTTCATCAAAACCATTTTCCCGGACTGGCGCGATCGAGAGCAGGACCTCCAAGGCCTGATTGGCTTCGCTTCAAAATTTGAAGACGTTGGCGACCTCGTCGCCCAAGTGGCGCTCCTAAATGGAGAGTCTTCAGACAAGAAAGCTGAACCCGAGGAGGACATGCTGCGCCTCACGACGATTCACCAATCCAAAGGCCTGGAGTTCCCGATTGTCTTCCTGCTGGGGGTTGCCGATGGGCTTTTACCGCTGAGCCGCGCCATCGACGAAGGAGACGTGGAAGAGGAACGCCGGCTCTTCTACGTGGCCTGCACCCGCGCGGAGAACTTGCTCTTCCTTTTCGCCCCCCGCTTCGCCGTTTCAGGGGAAGGCTACCGCCCCCTCGACCCCTGCCGTTTTCTGGAAGAAATGAGCCCGGATTGCTACGAATTGGCGGATTATGCCCATCGTCGGCTCTGATGCTTCTATGACAGCCGGGCGGGGGTAGGTGCTTGCCTTTACCGTGGGTGGGCATTTATGACTCCACGCAAACTTTCCACGCCACATCGCCATGCCCAAGGTACTCGTCGCCGACAAAATCTCACCCACCGGAGTCGCCCTCCTCAAAGCCCAGCCGGGCTATGAGGTCGTTGAAGCCTACGGCTCTACCCCGGAACAGGTCCTCAGCCTCGTTGCGGACGTGGATGCCATCCTGGTGCGCTCCGAGACCCAGATCACCCGGGAAGTACTCGCCGCCGCCCATCGCCTCGTCTGCGTCGGCCGTGCGGGCGTAGGCGTCGACAACATCGACGTCGATGCCGCCACCGAGCGTGGGGTCATCGTGATGAATACCCCTTCGGGCAACACCATCGCAACGGCCGAGCTGACCTTCACCCACCTCCTCTCTCTGGCCCGCCCCGTACCGGAAGCCGTCCAGTCCATGCGCGAAGGCAAATGGGATCGCAAAAGCCTCTCAGGCTCCGAACTTTTCGGCAAAACCCTCGGCGTGCTCGGCCTCGGCCGCATCGGCGCCGAAGTCTCCAAGCGTGCCCTCGCCTTTGGCATGAAGGTCCTGGCCTACGACCCGTACCTGACCGAATCACGTGCCAAGGCCTTGGGCGTCTCGATTGCGACCCTCGACGAAGTCTTCGCCCTCTCCGACTACATTACCGTCCACATGCCTCTCATTGAGAAAGGTAAACAGGGCGCCACGGAAGGCATGGTCGACAGCGCCGCCTTCGCCAAGATGAAGAAGGGCGTGAAGATTGTGAATTGTGCTCGCGGTGGCATCGTGGATGAAGCCGCCCTCTCAGAAGCCTTGAAATCCGGACAGTGTGGCGGTTGCGGGTTCGATGTGTTTGTCGAAGAGCCCCTCGCCAAAGACCATCCCCTGCGCTCTCTGCCGAAAGCACACCTGTCCCCTCACCTCGGCGCCTCGACGGCTGAAGCTCAGGAGAATGTCGGCGTCGAAGTTGCGGAAGCCGCCATCACGGTCCTCGGCGGCGGCTCGCCCGCCAATGCAGTCAACCTACCTTCCGTCGACTCCCAGACGCTCGCTGCCATCAAGCCTTTCCTCGCCCTTGCGCAGAAACTCGGTGCCATCGCCCGCCAGCTCGCCGCCCCGGGACGGATCGAATCCCTCCGCCTTACCACGTTTGGCACGGGCTCCGACCAGGGTGCCAACGCCATCGCCCGCGCCATCCAGCGCGGCTACTTGCGTGGCATCGTCGAAGGCGTCACCGACGTGAACGCCCCTGGCAAGCTCAAGGCACTTGGCGTTGAAGTGCAGACCGTTCGCTCGTCCGCCGAAGCTGACTACAAAGAACTCATCCTGGTCGAGGCTGTCCTCGCAGGCGGCAAGTCTGTCTCTGTCGCTGGCACCGTCCTCGGCAAGGCCCAGTCGCCTCGGATCGTTTCCATTAATGGCCGCACTCTCGAGTTCGTCCCTGAAGGCAAACTTCTCCTCATCGAAAATCAGGATCAGCCCGGCATCATCGGGGCCCTCGGCAGCCTACTCGCCAAGGAACGCGTGAATATCGCCAACATGGCCCTCAGTCGCACTGGCGGATCCAACGCTCTCGCTGTCTACCAACTCGACACCGCTCCCGGGGCCGCTGCCATCGCTGAGATTCTCCGCAACCCAGCAATCGTCAGCGCCAAGTTGATCGACGCCTAAGCGATGTTCGCGGCTATCGGAATTTTTGCCTTACTCGGCTACCTCATCGGTTCCGTCAACTTCGCCGTGCTTGTGGCGAAGAAGCATGGCATCGATATCCTGAAGGAAGGCTCTGGTAACCCCGGAGCGACCAACGTTAAGCGCGTGCTCGGCAAGGGCCCCGGCAATCTCGTCTTCGCCCTCGATGTCCTGAAGGGCTTCGTCGGCACCGGCCTGCCCTACCTCCTTATCTCCAAGAATAGCCACAGCGGCCAGGAAGTCATCTTCCTGATCTGTGTCGCTGGCTTCGTGGGCACCCTGCTTGGCCATTGCTTCTCCTGCTTCCTTCAGTTCAAGGGCGGCAAGGGCGTAGCCTCTACCATCGGCGGCCTGCTCGTACTGCTGACGGTCCCGATTCTCATCGGCGCTGCTATCTGGGCCCTTGTGTTCCTGGTCTCCCGCTACGTCTCCCTCGCCTCAATCGCTCTAGGGATTTCGCTTCCGCTGAGCTGCTGGTTGCTCCCGCTCTTTTCAAAGCTGAGCTTCAGCCAGCCTGAATTCGTTTTCGCCGCCGCCATTGCGGCCTTCAACCTCTGGACGCACCGTTCCAACATCGGACGACTGCTAAACGGAACTGAAAATCGTTTCGTCAAAAAAGCCTAACCTTTTCGCAATGACCGCCCCACGCACCATCGGCATCGGCATCCTCGGCTTCGGCACCGTCGGCCAAGGCGTCTGGAAACACCTGCATGAAAAGCAAACCGACCTTGAATCGCGCCTCGGCGTAAAGCTCGACCTGCGTAAGGCGTCCGTCCGTGATCTCAAAAAGAAGCGCGCGGTCAAAATCGCCCCCTCCAAGCTCACCAAGAATCCGAACGAGATTATCGACGACCCCAAGGTCCACGTGGTCTGCGAACTTATCGGAGGCACCACGAAGGCACGCGAACTCACCCTGCGCGCCCTCCGCCTCGGTAAAGTCGTCGTCTCTGCCAACAAAGCACTCCTCTGCGAACACGGCCCGGAAATCTTTGAGGCCGTGCGCAAGCATGGTGGGCAGTTCCTATTTGAAGCCAGCGTCGCCGGAGGCATCCCCATCATCAAGGCCATCCGCGAAGGCCTCGTCGCGAATCGCTTCGAACTCATTGTCGGCATTCTTAACGGCACCTGTAATCACATCCTCACCCGCATGGGCGAAGATGGCCTCTCGTTCGCTGACGCCCTCAAGGAAGCCCAAGAGCTTGGCTACGCCGAAGCCGACCCGACGCTCGACGTCGACGGCATCGATGCCTTCCACAAGGCCTCCATCCTCGCCTGGCTCGCGCACGGCAAGTGGGCACCCCCGTCCCGCACGCTCGTCGAAGGCATCCGCAAGATCGGCCCAGCGGACATTGATTTCGCCCGCCGCTTCGGCTTTGCCCTCAAGCACCTCGCCGTCATTCGCCGCGACTTCAAGGCCAACTGGATGACCGTCGGCGTGTACCCCTCGCTCGTCCCTAATCGCGATATCCTAGCTCGTGTCTCGGGCGTCAACAACGGTATCACCCTCCGCGGAGATGTCGTCGGTGCTACCACCCTCACGGGTCGCGGCGCAGGTGGCGACGCTACCGCTTCCGCCGTCATCGGCGACATTGTCGATGCGATTGCGGCTCTCACCGGGGCCATCCCCCAGGCCCTTTCGGCCGACGCACTGAACACGCGCGAGAAAATCGGCCGCGGCCTCCGCATGGCGGACCTCGACGAGATCGTCTCCCCCTTCTACCTTCGCCTGTCCTTACTCGACAAGGCCGGCGTCTCTGAAGGCATCTACCGAATCTTCTCCAAACATAAGGTCTCGATCGCGCGTGTCATTCAGTACGAACACCCCAACCAAGGCCGCGGTACCGTCACCCTTTCGACCTACCCGGTCAGCGAACGCAAGATGTCCGCAGTCTTGACAGAATTGCGCCGCCTCAAGACGGTGCTCGAGGAGCCGGTCGTGCTCCGCATCTTTTCTCCCGAATCCTAACTTCCGGTGGCCCTCATTGTCCAAAAATACGGCGGAACTTCCGTCGGCAACGTTGACCGTATTCAGAATGTCGCGGCAAAAATCAAGGAACAGTGGTCCAAGGGTAACCGCCTGGTAGTCGTGGTCTCCGCCCGCAGCGGGGTGACCAATGACCTCATCGCTCGCGCCAAAGCCCTCTCCAAGCTCCCCGACGAACGCGAGATGGACGTCCTGATGACCGTGGGCGAACAGGAAACCATCGCCCTGACCGTCATGGCCTTGCACGCCATTGGGGTACCCGCCGTATCGCGCACGGGCGCCCAGGCCGGCATCTTCACGGACGACATCCACACCCGCGCCCGCATCACCCGCATCACCGGCGGCGACTTATTACAGCGATTGGATGAAGGCAAAGTCGTCGTCGTGGCCGGCTTCCAAGGCTGTACCGAAGCGGGCGAAATCACCACCCTTGGCCGCGGAGGCTCGGATCTGACTGCCATCGCCGTAGCCGCCTCGATCAAAGCGGACCTCTGCCAAATCTTTACCGATGTAGACGGCGTCTACACCGCCGACCCGCGCATCGTCCTTTCGGCCAGCAAGCTCCATGAAATCTCCTACGAGGAGATG
Organism: Akkermansia muciniphila; assembly: GCA_943331445.1. Classification (GTDB taxonomy): domain Bacteria; phylum Verrucomicrobiota; class Verrucomicrobiia; order Opitutales; family UBA953; genus UBA953. The sequence continues at coordinate 18,035 of CALQLO010000012.1, read as the reverse complement.
CTCGAACTCGCCTCCAGCGGTTCCAAGGTCATGCAATCTCGCTCCGTCGAGTTCGCCCAGAAATACAACGTGCCCTTCGAGGTCCGTTCCTCCTTTAACGACCAACCCGGAACCATCGTGAAAGCCATCGACAAAACCCTTGAAGACGCCGTGATCGCCGGCGTCGCCCTCGACCGCCTGCAGACTCGCGTCACGGTCAACGACCTCCCTGATAACCCCCAGGCCCTTTCTGCCCTCTTCGACGACCTCGGCGAGGCTGGCCTGAGCGTCGACATGATCATCAAGAACCTGGGGAAGGACGGCAAAGCCAACCTAACCTTCTCGGTGACCACTGACCAGTACTCCCGAGTCGAATCCGTCGTTGGCCAGACCCTTAAGAAACTTGGCTCCGGCTCGGTCCGCTCCGCCGGCGAAATCTCCAAACTCTCCATCGTCGGAGTCGGCATGATTTCCCACCCTGGCGTCGCCGGCACTCTCTTCAAGGCCTTGTCGTCGGTGGGCGTGAACAGCGAGCTGATCACCACCTCCGAAATCAAGATCTCGGTGGCCCTCGACCCTGCCAAGGCGGACGCGGCCGTCCGTGCGGTGCATACGGCTTTCGGTTTAGACAAGGCCTGAGGACTCGGCACTCGCCTCTTGCCCGACGCCTTGGCACAGCCATAGTCGGGCTAATGTCGCGGTTCACCTTGGTAGCCCTCTTTGCCCTGGCCAGTCTCTGGCCGGCAGTCGGCGCATCTCAAGATCTCCCTCCAAATTTAATCACGGCTAACGCCCCGCTCCGTCCGGGGGAGTTGCCGGACCGCCGGACCTTGATGGGTCTGGCCGAGCAGGCCTTGGCCGCCGGCCTCTCTTCGACTGCCTCGACTTTCTACGGCCAACTACTCGCCGACCCGAAACTAAGCGACACCGATAAAGAGAAAGCCGGACTTGGCCTTTCAGCCGCGTACATCGAACGCACCCGCACCGCCGAAGCTAAATCCACCCTCAAATTTCTCCCAAAATCCGCCCGGCGGAATCTGCGTGAAGCGATGGTGGCGCTGCTCGAGAACGATACCGATAACGCACGCATTCTCTCGAACGAACTCGACCTTGCCGCCCTGCCGCCCGCAGAGATTGCCTGGGGCCATGCGTTACGATGGATGATTGCCGCGGCCGCCGGGGACAACCTGAACGCCAACCTTAGCCTCGAAGCAGTCACCCGGACAGCGGTCTCCGAAGAACAACGTCAACGCATCGAAATCCTCGGGTATCGCGCATCCATCGTCGCCGGAAAGGTTGACCAACGGTCCTTAGACGCACTTCGAGAGCTCGCCTCGGCAGCCCAAGGCACGCCACTCGCCTTTGCGTATGCCCGCAACCTCGCACTCGCATACGCTCACCTGCAAGACACCAAAGGCGCCGCCCAAGCCCTCGCTTCCGCCGGCACCCTCGCTCCGGCACGACAGGCCGAAGCGGACCTACTCGCTGGCCTCATCCTCGGCCAAGACTCCGTTCGCGGGCGTGAAAGACTGAAGGAAGCCGCGAAGAATGAAGCAAATACTTCGGTAAGATTAGCTGCCTTGCGCGCCCTCGTCTCAGCCGCTGATCCGCGTGACGATGCGAATAACCCCAAAGCCCGGATCGAAGACCCCAAGTCGGTCGCCAACGAAGTAAACGACTTTCTGGCACGCCGAAATGAAGGACAACTCTCCTTTTACTGCCCGCGCGACATTAAGGTTCTTGATTCCATCCATCTGGCACGCGCCCAGTTGATGCTCTTCGCCGGGAATCGTGAAAAAGCCCGCCAAGCAGCCGAAGATTTACTCAAGGATGTTCCGGCCAGCCCGCTGGCCCGCGAAGCCGTCCGCACCCTCGCCATCGCCGCCTGGGGCGACGGCTCTTTCCGCCTCGCCGCCACGCATCTTACCACCCTAGCCGAAAGCAGCGTCGAACCCGAGCGTGCGCAACTGCGTATCGCCGCCGCCGACTGCCTGTTCTTAGCGAAGGATTTTGTGCTAGCCGAAAAAGCCTACGCCGCCCTGCAGAAAGACGCCGCCGACATCAAGATTGCCGAAGCGGCCTTCCATCAACGCATTCTTTGCCTCCTGGAAACCAACGAGGATATCGCCTCATGGACCAAAACCTGTGTCGTGATCGAAGAAACTGCCCGCTCCAACCGAACGCAGACGCGGCGGCCAATCTGGACCGCCATCTGGAATCTGGCTGAAGACGCCCGGAAAGCCAACCACGCCAGCGATGCCGCCAAACTGCTCACCCGACTTGCTCCGCTCACTGAGAACGCTGAAATCGATTTCGCCCTTCGCTTTGATTGGCAGAAGGCGCTCATCGCCATCGCCGCGGGAGACACTCCCCAGGCGGCGCGACTCGCCGATGGCATCGACAGCAAGTTGGAACACCTGCCAGCCGAAGCCACTTCAGACCTGCGGAAATCAGCTCCCGAACTCCGCGGCCATGTAGCCTTACTCAAGGCACGCACCAAACTAGATGCCGGCTCGGCAAAAGGCCTCGATGAGCTCGTGGCCCTCCGCAAGAAATACGGTAAAGTCCCCGCCGCCGCCGCCTCCTATCTCGTGGAGGGACGCCACTTAGCATCCAACGGCCGGCATGCGGAAGCGCAGACCCGCTTCGAAGCCTTGGCCAAAGACTTTAAAGGCGAAACGGCGCTCGCCGAATTCGCCGCACTCGGGCTCTATGAAGCGGCGGAGCAAGCCGCGCTGCAGGCTCCGCACGATGGTGAATCGAAACTCAAAGATGCCGTCGAGCTCTTGGAGAAGTTCACGGACACCTTTCCCCGCAGCCCCCTGCTCTTCCGCGTCTCCCTTCGCCGCGCGGAGATCCTGCGGTCACTGGGCCAGTTCGACAAAGCCCTGCTCGTGCTCGATGGACTTATTCGCGATAAGCCCACAGACGCGGGCCGCCCTCAAGCCGAAATGGCGCGGGCTGACTCAATTTTTGGCCTCGCAGAACTACGGCGCGACCGCAACGGGCAGCTTGATCGGCAAAAAGCCGCCCGGGCCGCTGCCGCTTATGAACGCGTCGCGGAAGCTTGGGCCAAGGACACCGATGATATCCGGATCGAAGCATGGTACAAATGGTCCCTGGCCCTCATTGAGCGCGCCAAAGCCGAAGCCGCCTTCGACGCCAAAGCCACCCGACTGGAAGCACGCAAAGTATTACTTCGCCCTCTTGCCACGCTGCGTACCACGAGTCCGTCCCCTGCAGATACCGCGGAAAAGCTATCCTCCGAAGGCCGCCTTTGGTTAACCCGTTCCATCCTTTTAATGGGTGAAATCTGCGAACAAGACGGCGACAGGGAAGAGGCTATGGCCGCTTACAAGATTCTCGTGACGGTCAATCAAGGACTTTCCGGTAACCAATTGCGCCTTCCCGGCCAAGCGACAGCAGAAAGCAAACTTGCGACCCTTCGCAATTCATCGTCCAATCCGCCCAAGCCCCAATGAGAGATTTCACCTTCCCCTTCGATGCGGGTCCCTTCGTCTGGCTGCTTCTAATCCTGGCCTTCCTTGCCTTGGTCTTTGTCGTGGAGCGTGCGATGTTCCTCCATCGCGGCTTAGTGCTTTCCTCTGACTTTATCGAAGGGGTGCGAAATAATCTCCGAGCAGGGCGGCCACTCGAAGCACTTGCGGCCTGCGAAGAATCTCCTGGACCCGTGCCTCGCGTGGTCAAAGCCGCCCTACTTCGATCCGCCAGCGGAGAAGATGCCATGCGGGCTGCCGCCACTGAAGCCGCTTTACTCGAACTTCCGGTGCTCGAACGACGCCTCGGGACCATTGCCGCTATTGGCCGGGTCGCCCCCCTGCTTGGCCTCGCCGGCGCAATCTTCTCCGGTTTCCATTTAGCCACTGCACTCCGGGATGGTAGCGTCTACGCTGCCGCAGACCACCTTCTCCTGGATGTGCAAGCCGCCCTCTCTACCGCCGGCTTCGCCCTCGTCATTGCAGCTGGCTGCTCTATGGCCCACCACTTTCTTATTGGTCGCGTCCGCTCCATCGTGACAGAGATGGAAATTGCCGCCCATTCAATCATCACTTTCGTCCGCCACGAACTGCCGGAAGAAAAACCTAAACCCTGAGATGCAAACCCCGCTGGGAGTCCTGGCTAAGGTAAGGCGACCCGAAACTGGGATTGATGCAGTCCCGCTCGCACTGGCCTTAGTCTGCGCCGCCCTCATCTACGCAATCTCGGCAGAATTCGTCTTCGCCCCAGGTATGTACGTGGGCTTTGATCAACGTGTCCCGGCCGTATCGCGTAACCTCAACACCCCGAAGACGGCCATCGGCGATTTAGCCCGCACCTCCCTGACCGTTACCCTCGTGTCAGCCCGCGGCACCGGAGTTTTCGTCGTTGCGGGGCGCGTGGTGAACCGTGAGGGACTGAATGCCGAACTCGTCCGAGTGGCCGCGGCAGGCGGCTCGGTTCGACCCGTCTTGATCAAGGCTGATGCCGCCCTGACGATGCAAAGTTTCCTCGAAGTCTGCGAGCTCGCCCGGAACGCCGGCTTCCCTGGCGTCATGGTCGCCGCCGACGAACGCTGATTCACGATTGCCAGAGACGAGGCAGGTCGGACATTCTGCGCCCTAGTGTCGTCCCCCGCGCCCATTATTACCGTCAACCCCGTGCCCCCGAAGCACATCGGGATCATCATGGACGGCAACGGGCGCTGGGCCGCCGCTAAAAACCTCCCCCGCCTTGAAGGACATCGCCGCGGTGCGGAACGCCTCATCGAGACCATCGATTCCTGCATCGACCTCGGCGTCAACACCCTGACGGTCTTCGCTTTCTCCGCGGAAAACTGGAAGCGCCCACCGGACGAGGTCAGCGGGCTTTTTAAATTGGGGGAATGGATTCTCCGTGCGCACCTCGCGCGATTGGAACGTCGTAACGTCCGCCTACGCGTGATCGGCGAACTTTCCGCCCTACCAGAATTTGTCCGGAAGCCACTAGAAGACGTCATCGAATCCAGCAAAAATAATACCGCCTTCAATCTGGTGGTTGCTCTGAATTACGGTGCACGGCAGGAAATCGTCAGTGCTGCCCAAGCGCTTGCCGCCGATGCCCTCGCCGGTCGAATTAAGCCCGAAGAAATCACCTGGGACGTACTCGAATCACACCTGCAGACCTCGGGCATGCCTGACCCTGACCTGATCATCCGTACCTCCGGGGAATTCCGCCTCAGCAACTTTCTCCTCCTCCAATCCGCGTATGCCGAGATCGTCTTCGCTTCTGTTTTCTGGCCAGACTTCGATAAGCAGCAGCTCCAACTGGCACTGACAGAATATTCCAAACGCGAGCGACGCTTCGGCAAGACACGCGAACAAATCCAAACCCCCGCCCAAGCATGAGAGACCGCGCGCTAAGCACCATCGGACTCTGGGTAATCGTCGGTTTTATCATCTTCGTCTTCGGGAAATACGATGTGGCCCAACTTGGCGGCTTCCTACTAGCCCTAAGCCTCGGCCTCGCCGCCCAATACGAGCTTTATCGGATTCTTGAAAAAACGGGCGCAACACCTCGCATCGGAGCCGGCCTCTTCGCCGGAGGCGTGCTCATGACCGCGGTCTTCCTAGGTCTGATCGAGATTACCCCCCTCGCTAATTACCTCGCCCTTGCTTGGGTCGCAGTACTCCTTTCCTTACTGGCACGTCCGCTCGAGAATCGCGAATGGGTCCTTCGCTTTTCCACAGTTTTCGGTGTGCTCTACGTACCCTTCCTACTCTGCTTCCTCGTCGATTTTGCCAAATGGAAGACTCAGGACAGTAAGTTCGGACTTTGGCTTGCCCTCTGGGCCGTCGCTACGACCAAGTTCACTGACGTCGGCGGGCTACTCATCGGAACGCCTTTCGGCCGACATAAAATTGCCCCAAACGTCAGCCCAGCCAAGAGCTGGGAGGGATGTCTTGGCGGCATCGTTTTCTCGATGATTATTGGCGTAAGCGGTGCTGCTGCGATGAACCAGTGGCTGACCGGATTCCACTTCAACCTGCTTAGCGCCGCCCTTTTCTCAATCCCGCTGGCCACCCTCAGCATTCCATCTGACCTCGTGGAATCTTACCTGAAGCGAAGAGCTGACGTTAAAGATTCCGGCGCATCAATCCCAGGTATAGGGGGTGCACTTGATTTGATTGATTCGCTCCTGCTCGTGGCACCTGTCGCGTACCTTTTACTACACGGACTCACAAAGGTGACCGTCGGTTGATGACCTCAAGTGCGCCAGCGATTCATGTGCTGACGGGGCCGACGGCGGTCGGCAAGACGGAGGCGGCGTTATCATGGGCAGAACAAAACAGCGCGGAGATTCTCTCCTGTGACTCCGTCTGCGTCTACCGTGGCATGGATATCGGTTCAGCGAAACCAACGGTCGAGCAACAACGCCGGGTACGTCATCACGGACTCGACCTCGTCGAGCCGTCGGAGCGCTATTCTGTTTCCCAATTTATTGATATGTCGCGCCAAGCGATTGCCGAGGCTCACGGGCGAGGGAATCGCATCCTTGTCACCGGCGGGAGCGGCTTCTACCTCGCGGCCTTTTTTGGTCCGGTCACCGATGAACTGCCCATCAGCGAAGCCATCACCGCCGAGGTGCGCACCCTGCAGCGTCAAGGCATCGAACCCCTCCTCCATCGCCTGCGCCAGGTCGAAGGCACGAAGTTGCCGGACTGGCTCGACCAACAAAACCCCATCCGCGTCGCCAAAGCCTTGGAACGTCGACTCGCCTCTGGCCGCACCCTCGATGCGCTCCGCGACGAATTCCTCGGCCGCAAGGGGCCTTTCGCCGATCACTCGGTAACCTTTGAGCTACTCGAGCGCCCGGACGCCGATCTCCGCACGCGGATAGCCCTCCGCACCCAGAGCATGATAAGTGAAGGGCTCATCATGGAGTCCGAACGCCTCATAGGGCTCAATCTTGACCCCGAGCTAGCCTCGGCTCGTGCCGTGGGTTATCGCGCCACCATGGACTGGCTGCAGGGTGGCAAGCGCGTTGCCCTCGAAGGATTAGTCGAACGCATCAACCTGGACACCTGGGCGCTTGTCCGAAAACAGCGAAAATGGTTCCGCAGGCTAGGTTTAGCTCAGGATTCAGGGCAGATTTAGGCTTTAATCCGCCCAAACCCGCTAAAGAGCAAGAAAAGTGGTCAATAATGCCATTTTTCCGCCTCCTTCCTTGCATGCCATGAAAAAAGGGCCAATTTAGTGCCCGAACCCCTACCCACCTCAAACCATGCCCCTGAAAATCGGCCAGCCCCTCCCTGAAATCACCCTCAAGCAGAAGACCGACGCCGGACTGGTGGACGTCAACCTGCGCCGTAACGTCGGCAAGGGAAAGACCGTGATTCTCTTTGTTCCTCTCGCTTTCACGAGCTTCTGCACCGATGAGCTCTGCAAGGTTAGCGGACTGCTCGACGAATATAAGAAGCTGGGTGCCGATATCATCGCCATTTCCGTCGATAGCCCCTTCGCCCAGGAAGCTTGGGCCAAACAGGCAGGTATCACCCTCACCCTCGTCTCCGACTTCAATCGGGTCGCCATCAAGGCCTTTAAGGTCAAGGACACCCGCGTCATTCCTGAAAAGACGAGCCTGCTCAATGTCGCCAAGCGCTCGGTCTTCGTGGCCGACAAGGCTGGTAACGTGATCCACTCCGAAGTGAAGCGCGACCCGGCCTCGATGCCGAACTTCGCCAAGATCAAGAAGGCCGTCGAAGCCTAAGCGTTAATCAGGCTTATTTGAAGGCGGTCGGGCTTGCCCCGACCGCCTTCTTTGCTTTTGGCTACCTGCCCGACCGCCACCGTCACACTCCTCTCCCTTTACCCACAACTCACCATGGCACTCAAAGACCCCTTCAAAGCCCTTCGCCCCTTCACAGCTGGCGGCAAGACTGGCCAAATTTATTCCGTACCCGCCCTCGAGCAGGCCGGCCTCGGCAAAATCTCCCGTCTGCCCGTCTCGATCCGTCTCGTCCTCGAATCGGTGCTGCGTAACTGCGATGGCGTCGCGGTCACCGAGAACGACGTAAAGACGCTGGCCGCATGGAATGCCGCGAAGCCCGTCGACACGGAAATTCCTTTCGTGGTCGCTCGCATCGTACTCCAAGATTTCACCGGCGTGCCGCTGCTCGTCGATCTCGCCGCCATGCGCGAAGCTGTCGCCAAACTCGGCAAGGATTCCGCCATCATCGAGCCGCTCGTGCCCGTCGACCTCGTCGTCGACCACTCCGTCCAAGTAGACCGCGCGGGCTCAGCCTCTTCCTTCCTCGAAAACCTGCGTCAAGAATTCGGCCGCAACACCGAGCGTTACGAATTCCTGAAGTGGGGCATGCAGGCCTTCAAGACCTTCGGCGTCGTTCCTCCGGCCATCGGTATCGTCCACCAGGTCAACCTCGAGTTCCTTGCGAAGTTGGTCTTCCAGAAGGACGGCGTCTTCTACCCGGACACCCTTGTCGGCACAGACTCCCACACCACGATGATCAACGGCATCGGCGTCGTGGGTTGGGGCGTGGGTGGCATCGAAGCAGAAGCCGGCATGCTCGGCCAGCCCGTCTACTTCCAGACGCCTGAAGTCATCGGCGTTAATCTCACCGGCCGCCTTCGCGAAGGCGTTACCGCCACCGACCTCACCCTCCGCCTCACGGAAATCCTCCGCAAGGCCAAGGTGGTCGGTAAGTTCGTCGAATTCTACGGCGAAGGCACCGAGGCCCTCTCGCTCGCGGACCGCGCCACGATCGCCAACATGGCCCCAGAATACGGCGCCACGATGGGTTTCTTCCCCGTCGACGACAAGTCCCTCGACTACCTCCGCCAGACGGGTCGCGACGAGTCCCACATCGAATTGGTGAAGGAATACTACAAGGCCCAGGGCCTCTATGGCATCCCGAAGGCCGGCAGCATCGATTACACGCAGACCATCGACCTCGACATCAGCACGGTCGTCCCCTGCGTATCGGGCCCGAAGCGCCCCCAGGACCGCATCGACCTCCCGAAGATCAAGGACACGTTCAACACGCTCTTCACCGCGCCGAAGGATAAGAACGGTTTCGGCATGGCCGCCGCCGCTCGCGACGCCTCCGCCTCCGTCGGCACCACGGGTCGCCAGCTCAAGCACGCCTCGGTCGTGATCGCCGCGATCACCTCCTGCACCAACACCTCGAATCCTTCCGTGATGGTGGCCGCCGGTCTGGTTGCCAAAAAGGCCGTTGAGAAAGGCCTGACGGTCAACGCCAACGTGAAGTGCTCGCTCGCCCCCGGCTCGCGCGTCGTCACTGACTACCTGAACGAGATTCAACTCTCGGGCTACCTCGACCAACTTGGCTTTAATCTCGTTGGCTACGGTTGCACGACTTGCATCGGCAATTCCGGACCGCTGGATGCCGACATCGAAGGCGCGATCAAACAAGGCGACCTCGTCACGGCTTCCGTGCTCTCGGGCAACCGTAACTTCGAAGCCCGCGTCCACGGCGCCGTCCGCTCGAACTTCCTCATGTCCCCGCCCCTCGTCGTCGCCTTCGCCCTCGCCGGCCGCGTCGACATCGACCTCGACAGTGAACCGCTCGGCACGGGCAAGGACGGCAAGCCGGTCTTCCTCAAGGATGTCTGGCCCACCCAGGCCGAAGTCGCTGATCACGTCGCCCGCGGCCTCAAGCCCGAGATGTTCAAGTCGAAGTACGCCGCCGATTCTCTCGCCAACGCCACCGCCGAGTGGAAGGGCGTGCAAGGTGGCACGGGCGCGCGCTTCAGCTGGAAGGAATCGTCCACGTACATCCAGGAGCCTCCGTTCTTCAAGGGCTTCTCCATGACGCCTCCGCCCGTGCCTTCGCTCGCGAAGCTGCGCCCGATGGCCATCCTTGGCGACTCGGTGACCACCGACCACATCTCCCCTGCTGGCGCCTTCAAGGAAGAGACCCCGGCGGGCAAATTCCTCATCGCCGCCGGTGTCTCGAAGAAAGACTTCAACTCTTACGGCTCCCGCCGCGGCAACGACCGCATCATGACCCGGGGCACTTTCGCCAACACCCAGGTCAAGAACCTGATGGCGGAAGGCAAAGAAGGCGGCTTCACGAAAGTCCAGCCTGAGGGTAAGATCGAAGCAATCTACGACGCCTGCCAGACCTACACGCAACGCGGTGAAGGCATGATTGTCTTCGGCGGCGTCGACTACGGCATGGGCTCTTCCCGCGACTGGGCTGCCAAAGGAACCGCCCTCCTCGGCGTCAAAGCCGTGGTCGCCCAGTCCTTCGAGCGCATTCACCGCTCGAATCTCCTCGGCATGGGCGTGCTCCCGCTCGAATTCGCCGACGGTAAGAACGCCGCTTCGTACAACCTCGATGGCACCGAGACCTTCGACCTCGAAGGCCTCTCCAGCCCGATCAAGCCCAAGACGCCAGTCACCCTCGTCATCCGACGCGCTAACGGTACGATCGACAAGGCGGCATTGGTCGCCCGCATCGATACAGCGATTGAAGGCGAATACTACCGCCACGGCGGCATCCTGCCCTACGTCCTCCGCCAGATTCTGAAGTAAGGATTACGGCCGAACGCCAAACAAAGCCCTCGGGACTATCCGAGGGCTTTTTATTTCTTCTGGACGACGAATTTAACTTCGGCGGTCTGGAATCCCGATTGGTCGGCCATCCTGAAGGAAATGGCGCCTTCAGCGGCGGACTTTGCCCGGAAAGTAAAAAAACTCAACATAGGTGCGCCAATACGCGGGCGGCTCGGTATCACCTTCAATGGATAAAGTTGAGGCACAGCCTCGTTCTTGGACTGGCCTACCTGCTCTAAGCCGGCAGGAATCCCCACGGCCTCCCAGTATCGACCGGTGCTCGGATTGCAGATCAAGGCGACCTCAAAAGTCTCCCCCACGGTGACCTTTGCTACCTGCTCAGTGGGCGCGAACACACGCAAAGGCGGCTGGTCTACGGCCGCGAAAAGGACGCAACAGAGAGACGCTAGAGACATCATCACTTCATTTAACCATAGCACTGAAGACCTGTCAAAACTCTAGCGGCTTGGAACTTGGCGGAATCCCATCTTACCCCAGCCATGCGAGCCCCTAGTCATTCTCCATGGAAATCGGTGCAAGATCTGGCCGGGCCAGACCAAGCGCGGCTCCGCAACGGGTCGCCCTTTTTGTTTTGAAAAAACCCGTTCGGAGAAAACCATGGACCCATGTGGATGCTCACATCCGAGGAAGATGATCCGTCCCGCGAAAGCCTCACCCGGTTTTTGCGACATATCGGCGGTTCCGTCGCCCTCGCCTTCGGCGTACTACTCGTCGTTTCGATGGTCGAGAAACGTCCGCTAAGCGGGGATTGGTACCTCGACTGCTTCGTGATGGCATTGCTGGCAGGCGTCGCCGGCGCCTCGGCGGGGGCTGGCCGGATCTTCGTCTCCGCCTTACGCGCACTGTCCTTGTCAAAGGAGTCCCCCGACCCGGCCGCACGTTCCTTGCGCAGGCAATACCGAGTCGTCTACGGGTTCGGGGTGCTCATGTTCTTCTTTTTCGCGGCCATCCTGTTCCTCCTCGCCGTCAGCATCGGGACCGGCCACCACGAGTGGGTGAGTTGGATGCCTGACCTCCCCAGACGCAGAGGTCTGGTCGACCTGTTATTCCCATAAAGAGCTCGCCCATTGCGTCTTGCCCGTCCGGCCGGACCGCTTACACCTATCGACATGGAAATCGGCGTCATCAACGGCCCCAACCTCGACCGACTCGGCAAGCGCGAGCCGGAGGTCTATGGCACCCAGACACTCGGCGACCTCGAGAAGCTCATCGAGAAGCACGCCAAAGCCGCCGGCGCGAAGACCCGTTTCTTCCAGTCCAATCACGAAGGCGAAATCATCGACACGATTGCGAAGTGGGCCGACAAGGGAGTGAAATTCCTAGTGATCAACCCGGGTGGCCACACGCACGTCTCGGTCGCCCTCCGCGACTCCATCGCCGGCAGCGGCATGCGGGCCGTTGAGGTCCATATTTCGAATATCTACAAGCGCGAGGAGTTCCGCCACAAGTCCGTTACGGCCTCCGCCTGTGAAGGCGTGATTACTGGACTCGGCCTCTCGGGTTACCTACTCGCCGTCGACCATCTCGTCTCTTCCGCCGCCAAAGCTAGCCCGGCCAAGAAGAAGACTGCGGCGAAAAAGAAATAGGATGCAGCGCGCGCTCCTTGGTTTACTGACGGGGAGCATCTTAGGTCTGACGTTCGCCTTTGCCGCGCCCATCGAAGTTGTCCCGGCTGATTTTAACGGCGCCATCCAACCTCAAGTCGCCCTGAGTACCGATGGCCGCATCCACCTGGTCTTCGGACAGGGCAGCGCCCTCTTCTATGTAACTTCGAAAGATGGCGCCTCCTTCAGTACCCCTAACCGCATCGCTACCTTGGATAAACTCGCCCTCGGCATGCGCCGCGGACCCCGTATCGCCGTCACCAAAAATCTGCTTCTCATTACCGCCATCTCGCATGCTGACGGTAATGTCCACGCGTGGACTTCGCTGGACGGAGCCCAATGGCAGGAGCAGCCGGCCTTGAACCAAGTCCCGCTCTCCGCCCGCGAAGGCCTGCATGCCTTGGCAGGCAACGGCCAGAATCGCATCGGCCTGACTTGGCTGGATCTGCGAACAGGCAAGATGAGCCTGTGGGGGAAATTCTCCGAAGACGGCGGCCTCCATTGGGGGGAAGATCGTTTGGTCTACGCCTCACCAGAAGGCCCCATCTGCCAATGCTGCGCGCCCAGCGTAGCCTTCGCCCCAGATGGCCGTATCGGCATTATGTGGCGCAACTTACTTCAGGGCGCCCGCGACCTCTACCTAACGGAGACAAAGGACGGCGTTAGCTTCTCGCCTCCTCGCAAATTGGGCCAAGGTTCTTGGATGCTCAACGCGTGCCCCATGGATGGCGGCGGCCTGACCTATGACCAAAACAGCCAAGGTCTGCCGGTTTGGAAACGCCTTCGGACCGTATTCTCGAGTGAGAATCCTACAATCGAACGTAAGGTCGCTGATGCGGCGGCCCAGCCGGTGGCTACTTTCGTCGGCAAGACGCCGCTGGTATTCTGGGAGTCGAAAGGCTCCTTGATGCTTCAACGAGGCAACGCCGCTCCCCAAACTTATGCCGTCGGCGGACAATACGCCGCTGTCGCCAGCCAAGGCGTCGCCGCCGCCGTCGCGTTCGAGGGTTTGGTGCGAGGCCGTAAGACGATTCTCTGCGAGCTCCAGCGCTAAGCGCCTGCCACGAGGGACTACGCGCCGCTCGCAGCTGGCGGGTGTCGGTTGATCGAAAGTTCCTCTGGCAAGTCCTTCCCTTCGATTAAATAGTCCGCCATCTGTGTCGTTAGACTCGGAGCCCAAACCGTCCCGCGCGGGCCAAGTCCATTGAAGATGTGCGTATGAGGCTCACTCGGGTGAGTACCCAGGAACGGACGATTGTCCGCCGTACATGGGCGCACTCCGGCCGAATGATCCATGACATCCACCTGCACCAATGAAGTAAAATAGCCGCGAAACCTCGCCAAGAGTTTATCCTGCTGGGCCTGAGATGGAGTCTCATCCAGCTGATCCCACTGCCAGTTGGTTCCTGTACGCCAGCGGCCATCGCCCAACGGCAACGCCCAACCCTCACGATTCAGGACATAGGGCTTCTGCGGTGCATCCGACGATAACGTAAGCACCTCCCCCTTGGCCGGCTGCCAGGGCAGATAAGTAAACGGCCCTCGCAGGGCAGACTTATACCCATCGCAGTACACAATCGCCCCGTAAAGATTATGGCGCCAACTCAAGCCCGCCGCCGCCGACGTTGCCTCGGAGGGCTCAAACGTCGCCTCGATCAAGCAGCCCGCCGCGTGGAGTTCGCGCCGCACATCGGCGAGCAGTTTAGGTAAATCAACCCAGGCACCATGCATGAGAGCACCCCCGAAACCATCCGTCAGCTCCGGATCTAACTCACCCTTCGACTCGGTGATTCGAGCGATAAATGGGCGGCAGCTAGCACATTCCGTCCGCTTCAATCCTCGGGCCCTCTGCTCGGCATCAACGAACAATCGGTAAACGTCCAAGGGGTGAAAAACGCCCAGTGGCGTTAAGTGTTCACGTGCACGCTCGAATAACGTAGGGTAATCCTTGGTCAGGGAGAAACGGCGTCCCGTCAGCGGGGTCATTAAGCCGGCTGCGACCTGAGAAGCAGCCGACCTCCAGCCATCATCCACGACGCGTACCGTGCGGCCGCGACGCAACAATTCCTTGGCGAGCAAAGAGCCCGCCAAACCTTGGCCAATAATCAAAAAATCAACCTGCATCCGGAGGAATGCAGGTTGGGAAAACCTCGCTCGACTGGCGAGGGTATATCAGAAGCCGATGGAGTTCTTTGACCCCTGCTTGGTGACGATCTTTTCTTCAGTCCAGACCGCGACGCTTCGTTTCACCTCCACCAGGGTCAACTGGAAGATGTATGAGTTCTGGCGGGTGCTGCCAGCGTTGGCTCGGTCTTCGAGGATCTTGCCCTTGAGGACGTATTCGGCTTTCGGCACGTTGGCACTAGAACCCGAGGCGGCACGAGCCGCATTAGCCACGGCGTCATTCTCCAGGAGGGTCACCCGGCCAGCATTGACGAGCGGAACCGTCAGCTTCGATAGCAGCAGGCTCGTGTCGAAATTATTGGCGGTGTCATTCGTAATCATGCCCAACTGCAGGACGGGCGCGCCTTTCGAAAAGGCCGGGGAGCTGACCATAGACTGTAACATCAAGGAGCCTGCCGTGGCGAAGTCCTGGATATTCACCTTCTCCAGACTGACGACGAGATCGCGTCCGTTCGGGTCCTTGTAGGTGGCGGGGGTGTCGCAGCCGACGATGAGGGCGGCACAGGCGAGGAGGAAGAGTTTATTCATAGGGTGGTTTTATCGAGAGAGGATACGGAGGCGGCATTCGACGGACGTCGATTTAAGGGCCGTGGCGGTCACGGTCGTGAGCGCACCAGGCTCAAGCGGGGTGGTAATCCAATTAGGCTGACTCTCAGTCACCGAGCCATCGGAGCCCAACCATTCAAAACTGATGTTAGCGGTCTGACCAATATACGAACCATTGCGCAGGTCCCACTGAACCCGGGCGTAGCCCCCATCGGTCTTGGACTTGCGGGCCGCGAGTAGCTCGATCTTGTTACCGAAACGGTTATCAGTAATTTGCGGCGTGAAGCCGCCCTCTGGGCGTGTCGTGGCGTAGTTCACGGCATCCGGCGGAGTCAGGCCTCGCTCGATACGGTCACCCGTCTGGATGATGGACGTGCAACCAGTCAGGAAACCGATTGCGAGGAGAGGGGTGATTTTCTTCATGGGACGAGAGTGGTACAGCGGAGGACGATTGGACGATTTTCCTGCGTGGACTTGATGCTTACAAGCAGAACCTTGCCTTCGGGCAGGACCAAGGTCGCCTCAGGGTGGCCCGGGACGGTTAGCTTCTGGCCTACCCGGGCATCAAGCCGGGCGACTGAAAATGCGGCGGGCAGGAGCGTCCAATTGCGCAGGTCAGCTTTGGTGGATTTATAAGCGTACAACCCAGTACCAATCTTCGTCGCCAACGCCCAAAGACCCGCCCCCGTACCGCTATTAGGGCGATTTGCAGCCTCTTCTGACGATTTATTGATTAGGTAACTGGCCGTGGCTTTGACGGCGGCGGAAGTAAAAGCCTGCGCCTTTAAACTCGGGAGGGCTGCCTCAAAATGCTTGGCGATGAGCGAGTCCGGCCGGCCGGCGGGTTCTAATGCCACATTCTGGCCGTCCAATTGTAACTTCAAATTATAATGTAAACCCGAGGGCCGGAGGGCCGGTAAAGCCACCCCGACATACGGGACGCGGGACGACACCACGAAGAGCGGTATATCCACCCGTTGCTCATGCCACTCAGGACACATGCCGGTCTCCGCGATTACATAGACCACCCTGCCCTGATTTTCGACCGTTCCGGTACAATCTTTGAGGTCACGCTTAAAGACCAGCTGCTTGGAATTCAAACCAACGGCAGCGGTAAACTCCTTCCGTGCTTTTTCTAAATCAGAAACCCCGTCACCCAGCCGAAGGAAGAACATGCCCTGCAGCCAGTGACTGAAGGCGTCATCATAAGTTCCGCCTTTGGTCAAACCATCAAGATTCTCCTGCAACTGACTCAACCCATCTTTAGTGCGTTCGTCCTGGTCGGCCTTAGCTAAATCATACTGTGATTTGGCCGACTTAGGCGTGACGTAAAGTTGGCCGGCTCCGAAGGATTCCTGCACGAAGCGAAGACGCGTCATAGACACACGGGCCGCGGCGAAGTCGTGCAGTTCGAGGAAGTTCAGAGCCTGATAGGTCGAGGCATAGATCCGGTCGTAAGGCTTAGCGCGGTACGGTTGCGCATAGCCGTTGCTGAAAGCCGCCACGGCGGAGCCCGAGATCGAAAAGCCTGGTTGATCTTCCTCCGTCCGAAAAGCCTGTTCCACATCTTCGAACGCCTTCGAACTTTCCTTTAACTTACCGCCGGCCCGAAGCGCCGTCGCCTCGTCCAGCTTCCAGACCAGCATGTCCTTAGGCGTATCCACCCCCGCCGCCTTGGCAATTTGGGCGGCAGTCTCAAACTCAGCCTCTTCGCCGAAGGCACGGACACGTGGGTCCTTTTCGACATAGGTAGCGCAACCCGCTAAGGCGGCGGCAAGGATGACGAGCAGGATGCGCACAGGGACAGACAGCGAGATTAGTCGGGGATGCCCGCAAGTAAAGATTACGCTCAACCCAGGGTCAGCCAGCGTGACCCTAGATAAAGCCACAACGGCGTCACCAACGGGCAACAAAGCATCGTTATGACGGAGCAACGCAGGGAAACCAGTACGTCGCCCTTGAACATCTCAACGATTAGGAAGGTGAAGATGCCGCAAGGCATCGCCGCCTGCACCAACATCACCTTGCGCAAGGAAGGATCGGTCACCAAGCAGCCTGCCGCAGCCAGGACAAGTAGCGGCATCAGCAACCAGCGAACGGCCATCACGCCGAAGGAGGCTGGAGCGTCCGAGACTAGGCGAAAGTCTTTAATGATCTCGTGCAGGTAGATGCCCGTGAGCAGCGTCCCAATCGGGATGGCGCAATCACCGACCGCGAGGCAAAGGTCGCTGGCGAAGACGATGGCGGCGCTTTTCCCAAAGCCGGCGAAATTGATGGCTAGGGCCACGAACAGCGCGACGGTCATCGGCTGGAAGAGCTTCCTTAGGCCGTGGCGCAGGGACTCGCCGGAAAGCATCGCCACCCCAACCGTCCAGACTGCCGCCTCGACGCCGACATTATGCACCAACAGCACGCCGACGACGTCCTTGTCGAACAACGCGGCCGTGACCGGGATGCCGAGGTAGCCGAAGTTATTGACGCCGGCCGAGAAGGCAAAGGTGCGACGCGCCTTGCCGGCTGGGACCTTAAAGAGTGAAGCGATGGCCGTCGCGACGGCGTAGCCCGTCACGATCATCAGGAAGCCCGCACCAAGATACAGCAAAGCCTGCGGGCCCGAAGCGATCAGCGGATTACCGCTCACGCGCGAGAAGATCATGGCTGGGAAAAAGACCCAGATGATCATGCGCATCAGCGGCTGACGTGCATGCGCGCCGACCCAACCCTGACGTGCCATAAACCAGCCGAGCAGGATCAGCAGCCCGAGACGGGTGATGGCCAGCGCGACGTCGGCGGAGAAGACATTCATGGACGAAGTCGACTATCCCGAGCGCGACGCATGGGGAAAGAGTATTTTCGCGCCAAAGCGGTTAGCGGTTGGCGGTTAGCGGATAGGAAAAGACCTCACACCGCCAAACCCTGAAGCTCAATATTCACTAAGCCCACCATCCCCAACCTCTCCACCTCCTGCTTTGTCGTTCATTCTAACCGCCAACCGCCAACCGCCTCCACCTACGAGACTGCCCCCCTTGACATTCCCGGCCGAATGAGGATAATAGATAGCGTTCCTTCTCAGTCGGATCCCGCAAATGACCGACGTCTCATTTCGGGGGTGTTCCGGATTCGAT
>CALQLO010000011.1 GCA_943331445.1 Akkermansia muciniphila | reverse complement strand
CTCAATAAGGCGACCTCACCTGATGCCGTTCGCGACTCGGGCATACCCTCGACCCCGATGAAGTCAAAGCCCAGCTCGGTCGGACGCATGCGCTGGGCGGCGAAGAGCCGACGGTCTCGCCATTGACGGTACCATTTAACTCCCGCCGGGAAAATTTTCTCTAACTGCTTCTTCATTTATGGGTAAAGCTGCCGAAGGAGTGAACGGGCGATGGCGGGTGCCGCAAACTGCGTGCGCGCGAGTTCAGCGGCACGCCGGCCCATTTCCACGAGCTGTTCCGTGGGTACGGTAAGGACTTTGCGCAAGACCTCCGCCGGATCGGCCGGGTCATCAAGGGTGAAGCCTGTGCCTGGGCGCTCCACGAGTTCCGTGACATTCCCCGCCTTGCGGGACAATACAATCGGCAGCCCCGCCGCAGCGGCTTCGATAGGTGCCAACGGATTGGGATCCTGCAAAGTGTTCAAAATAAAAGCATCGGCAGCCCAGAGGGCTTCGCGGACCTCGTCGGGTGCCAGTTGACCCAGCACCCGAATCGCACCGCCAGACGCTGCGGCCGCGACCACTAACTCCGGACGCTGGTCGCCATCGCCGACGAAAAGCAAGGTCGCCCCGGACCGCACCTCGGGCGGGAGTGCCAGAAAAGCCCGGGCGAGAGGGAGCACGCCTTTGCGGGCCGTAAGCGCTGAAACCTGCACCAGCACCCTGCCCGTTAAGGGTAAACCGAACCTCTGGCGGGCCGCCGCCTTGGCCCCAGCGGAAGGTCGGATGAAGGGCGCGACGTTGATGGCGTTTGGTAAATGGATGATTGGCTTCGGCTCGCCCGCTTGGGCGAGGGCCCATTCTCCGCTGCGCGCATTCGGAACAGCAAAGCCGTCATAGCGTCGATAAACCCGCCGGCGCAGCCAAGCAATCGGTCCAGCCTGATGGAGGGCCGCGTCCGCATGGCCTTCACTCCAAAAAATCCGCCGACAAGGAAGCGACAAAACATTCAGGCCAGCCAGCAACATCGTGGGCGTATTCCAGGAGCCAGCCACCAAGAGCGTGTCGGGCTTGAAGCGGTGAATCTCGGCGAGCACTCCCGGATTAAGGTGGGCGTGGATGCCCGTGAGCGACGGGTGAAAGCCGCGAAGGATTTCGTGGGCATGGAGCATCTTCTCCGGCTCATAGGGCCAATGCCGGCCTGGTTCGGTCTTCGCACAATACAAAACCTTGAACCCAATGGCACGACGCGAGGACTCCTCCGCGACGGCATTGAAGAATGCCGTGCGGTACGGGGTGGGAATATTGGTGATGACGACTAACATGTTTTCCGTTTTGCCCGCAGTAACTCATCCCACAGCGGCTGGACGGCTTTTGCGTCAAAGCGACGAATCGCGAGGCAGGACTTGGTGGCAAAGGTCCGTCGAAGTTCCGCATTATCAGCCAACCGAATCATCGCGGCCTTAAAGGCGGCTTGATCACCGTCCGGCACCACGAGCCCGTCCGCCTCGTGCGTTACGATTTCTGCTGGCCCCACCTTGCAATCATAAGCAATGCAGGGAAGGCCGCTCGTCATTGCCTCAATGAGCACGAGCCCAAATCCCTCCGACCGCGATGGAAAGACGAAGATGTGACTCGCGGCGAAAAATTCGCTAGGGTTGCCGACCCAGCCGGGCATCAGCACTCGACCCTGCAGGCCACGGGCGGCGACCATCTCGTGCAGGATATCATGATCTTCGCCGTCACCAATGATGAGTAGATCCCAATCCGGATGGGTATCCTTGATGGCATCGAAAATCTCCACGAGCTCGCGAAATCCCTTCAACAGATTGAAACGTCCGCAGGCACAGAATACCTTACGGCCAGGGCTAATCCAGTCGGCCACGCGGACGACTTGACCGGCGGCCCCCTGCGCGGGCGATGACCAAAGCGGAATGCGTACCCCTCGGGTGCCAGGATAAGCTGAGACGGCGAGGTCTGTTGCCTCCGCCGTCGCACAGACCAGAGCGTCGAGCCGTGGGTAAAAATATCGCAGGAAGAGACGCTTCACCGCCGAAATTGGGTGGTGCGGTGCGTAGTCATACTGCGAACCTATCAAAATCGTCGAGCTCCCGCGACCCGCCATCGCCAAGTGGACATTCGCCACAGGTGAAAGAGCAATGACGGCGTCAAATGGCGTTGCGTGCAGAACCGTGCGGAGACCACGGACAATCCGGAAATTATCGAACACGCCGGCCAAACCGCGTTGCTTGGGGTGATTCAGCAAGACATGCCTCCGCGTGGACGCGGGGAGTGTGAACACATCCACTCCTGCGGATTCCGTGATCAGGTGCGTCTCCCAGCCCAAGGCATCCCACTCTTGGAGTAAATTGGCGACTACCCGTTGCAGCCCGCCCTGCAGATACATTCGATCGATATAGACGCCGACCCTCATGCGAGTTCGTCCGCATGGGGCTCCTTGGCGATAACTTTAAAATAAATGCCGCCGCAGAGTGCGGCTGTCAGGGCGGTCGGGAGCAGCCCCCAATAGGGCGAAGGCGCCTTGGTCATGAGCCAACTACCGGCGCCAAGAGCCGCCCCGCAAATCGCAAGCCAGAGCCAAGTTTGCGCCCCGAGCCACTGGCCAGAACTCCGTCGCGTAAAAATCAAGAGCACGATGGCGAAAAAGAGCGCCCCAACTGCTTGCGCCGCGGCGGCACCTTCGATGCCAAAGGGCGGCACTAACCCCACTGCCAAGATAACAGCCATCACGCTGACTAGTGCCTGAAAAACCGCGACCGCCCGCAAGGACCCTCGGGCGTTGACCCAGAAGCTCAGCGGGCTGCCGAGCATATTGAAGAAGATGGTCCAAGCTAACCAATTAAGCGAGGGTACCGCCGGCGCGAACTCGGCGGTGTAAAAAAAGGTCAGCGCCAGCGGGCCCATCGTTAATATTCCCATGATCAGCGGGGTCGCCAATAAGAGACAGGCTTGTACCTGTTTTTCCGTAATATGACGCGCCTCGTTTTCATCGCAGGCTGCCGCGACACGTGGGTAGAAATCCATCTGGGTTACCTGAAAAATCAGTGCAGGCACGCTATTCGTGAGCGCTAAGGCCGCTAGAAAATAGCCAACATGGGCCAGGGCGGACGCCCCAAACCAACCTGGATAATGCCGAACGATTAACGCCGTGGTGGTGACGCTCGCCACCACCCCAAGCACGAGACCAATCTGGAAAATCAAGCCGAGCTGCATCAACTCACGGATGTCACTCTCCAGCGGCACGGCTCCGCTCGGAGGGACAAGCAAGCGAGCCGCCCGCCAGGACATGAAAGCGGCGAGGCCGGCCGCCCATAAGATGCTGATCGCGATCCCAATATTTCCGAAGAAATAGATTAAGGGCAACCCGGCGATTAATCCTCCCACCGCCGCGAATATCTGAGTGCGCACCAGCGCGCCAATCTGGCCGGAGGCCTGCAATAACGATGTCCACATTGCCGTAGCGACCATGCAGGGCACGGCCAGGCCGACGATGAGCAGTTCGACCGCATGCTCTTGGCTCACGAAGTAAAGGTAGCCCGCAGGAATGATAAACAAAATAACCCCGACCAAGCTTACCGCCGCGAGACGTCGTCCAAATTTCCGGACGGCAGCTTCCTTCCGTTTTTTCTCTGAGGCATCTGCCCCCGCCACCGTACGGACCGCCGACGTGCCTAAACCCCAGCCACCCACCTCCGTCGCGCGGGCGCTAAAAGCATTCAAGATGCCAATGAGGCCAATGCCCGCGGCCCCAAAACACCAAGAAATGAATTTGGCCCGGATGGCGGCAGCTACCGCCGTCACGACTCCAGCTTTAGCCAAGAGGGCCGTGGAGCGAAGGATGCGGGCAAAGGGCATGGGCGATAAGGGAGAGCGGCGAGCATGGTGCACTGCGGTGACGCAGAGATCCATGCATACGGCGTATTAGGGCCGGATGGCGCTGGTGTACGCGGCAAAGAATTCGCGGCGGTATTCGGCCCAGCTATGGAGTTCCGCTTTACGGCGGGCCGCCTGGCCCATCTGGAAAAGCTGATCGCGATGCGAAAGTGCCCAGACGAACTGTTCGTGAATGGCTGAAGTGCTCCCGGGAGCGACCACCAAGCCATCTTGGCCGTGGGCGATGAAATCTGCCCCGCCGGTGCTTGTCGTACAGAGTACAGGCACGCCACAGGCCATGGCCTCTAAAATCACCAGTCCAAAACCTTCGGCGATGGAGGGGAGTACCACGAGATCGCAATGCTTCAAATCGGCGGCCAAGGCAGAATCACTCAAGCCACCACGCACCTCGACCTCTACGTCCTCGAATCCGCGAATTAAATCCCGGTCGACGGCGGCGCGCGTATACAAAATCAGGCGAGCACTTCCCTTCGGTAGACCAGCGAGCGCCGCGAGTAAGTAACGGGCTCCTTTGCGCTGAGACAAGGCACCCACAAACCCAATCGTCAGTGCGGCGCCGGACGGCGGTGTTGAGCGGGGGGCGAAAAGTTCGGCGTCGACGCCATAACCAGCGATGAAGGCAGGGGCCTTGGAACCAGCCTCGACCAAGGAGTGCCTCGTGAAAGAACTGGCACAGATGACCGCATCGGCCTGCTCAAAGGCACGGTCATTCTCCTCAAAGAGAGGCGACATTTCCGTTTCTTCCATCAGCGAAGCCCGCGCTTCGGGGACTTTCGCGATCTCCTGGGTGAAAAGATCCCGCAAGAATCGGCCGTGGGGGTGCACCTGAAAAAGGATGCGAGGTAAGCCTGATCCGCGCATTTGCTCAAAGGCAGCCGTGGCGTAATAGCTGTACGCGATGAGGGGTGCCCCACGGCGCAGTGCCTCCTCCCCGGCGATTTGACTCAAGAGGCGGTCGGCCACCGCGAAGTGCGCGGAATCTTTGCGCTTGTCGAAGCGCGCGAGAACAGCCCGAAAGGTCGCCCGCCAAGAGCCCTTCACCCGTGTCGTCGGAATCTGCGGATGATGCCGAACCCCCGCATAGCGATGAAACTGCCGACCGAGTATCCTGGTCGTCGCCCAACCCGGGGAGAAATAGGCGTCGGTCACTAAGAGCGATAACGCCGCATGCTCCTGCAAGGCCAGGGCTGACTGATAGCGGTCGCGCGGACCGGCGAACGTGATGACGGCGGGAGGAGTCAAAGGGAGTGGGGCAACGCGTGCAGGCACTTCGGTTACAACCAGGTCTATTTTAGACCAAGCAAGGCGACATGCGGGGCTGATCGATACAGGCCAGGCCCCGCGTCGGTGGTATTGAAAAGGTGCACCGAGCGACACGCGTGACGGACTTGGGCATAGTTATCGAAAACCGAATAGGAATAAAAGAGTCCGTCCCCTTCGGAGGTGAGGTAGCGCTTACCACCCGTTCGGAGATAATTGAAGGCCGGCCAAAGGCGCAGGGCCGCAATCGCTTGTTTGACGAATCGAGCAACCCCACTGCCCTGACCGAAATTATTAGCATCGGAAATAAAGATCCCTTTGCTGGCGACCCGCAGCATCTCGCCCACGGCTTTCGCCGGTTGCGGCACGTGGTGTAAGACCGCGAACTCGCAGACGAGGTCAAAGGAACCGTCGGGGGCAGTGAGCGCATTCACATCCCCCTCCACCAATTCATCCTTGGAGAGACCGGCGGCGTAGCCCACCTCACGCAGCGAGGCGACGGGCTCGATGCCCACAAAGCGCACCCCGGGATGACGGTGCTTCAGGGTGCGCAGCGCGCGGCCGGTGCCGGAGCCGACATCCAGCACCGAGCGGATGCCGTGGTACTCAATCATCGCGGACAGGATAGCTAGGGCGAACTGATGTTCATCATGCTCAGAGAGCTGCATCTCGTCATACTTCGCAGCGGTGTCTGCGTAGTATTGGCGCTGGCGGGCGATTTCGTCGGCGTGGCTCATGCGCTCGGCTTGGTGGCTTCGAAGCCCAATGCGTTTTCCCAGCGCGGGGCTGATTCCACGGCATTAAAATCTTGATGGGGGGAGTCGCCGAAGTTCGCCGGGCGGATGGCGACGAAGCCAGCGGCCGCCAATTCCGCCGCCATGGCGGGGTAGTCCCACATCCAAAGATGGGCATCGCGGGAGAACATCATACGGAGCCGCTTCAGGCCCTTGGGGGTCTCCTCGAGTCCGAGGCAGGTGTTGCGCATAAACATCAGAGCCGCATCGGGAGAGTTTCCTGCTGTAGCCAGGTATTCACGGCAGATGACACGGATATCCGGCAATACCGCCCGAAAGACGCCGCCGGGCTTCAAGCATCTCCAAGTTTCTCGCAGAGCGGCGCGGCAGTCCGCCAAGGAGAGATGTTCCAGCGTGTGGGAACAGTAGGCGAGATCCGCCGTGCCCGCAGCTACTGGCAACCCTTTGACGACATCGCCAAATACGACGGTCTTGGGATAGGGGGCGCCGTTGCGCGCCAAGGGGAGCAGGTTGAGCAAAGGGGTCCGCTGCAGGCGGAGCATCGGACTAGAGTCATAATTTCGCCAGGTGGGCGGGCCGCAAAGGCCGGCACCATATTGGATGTTGAGACTCATGGGGCTGGGGAAAGTGAGTAGTGGGCCGGCGCGCCTGGAAGGCCGCGCCGCGCGCGGCCGGCAACCCAAGCATAAATGGCTTCGCTGATTTTCAGTAATCCTCGGGTGGCGAAGTTAGGCCAGCGTCGGAGTGCACAGAGCCGGCAGACTGAAAGGAACATCAACATCGAGGTACGGACGACTTGGACCTTAGAGCCAGGCTGGTCCGTCCATTGCACGGGGCGCTCTTGAATAACCGCCCCCGCCGCCTGCGCGGAGAGGAGGAGGTCCACATCGACCGCCATGTCGCAGGTATCGGTGTGTTTTAAAATAGCTGGCAAAAAAGTCGCCCGGAAAAACTTGGCTCCGCACTGCGCATCCAGCGTCCGCAATCCGAGCATCAGCCGCACAATAGAATTAAACCAGTAGCTCGCCGCGCGACGAACGAACGGCCGGGTCGACATCTCTCGGCGACCCACCAACACATCCCCCTCCGGATGTTGCAATAGCCCAAAGAGCGAGCCTGGCGGCGTCGCACCATCCGCGTCGGCAAAGCCGATCCACTCGGCCTCATGGGCTTCCCTGAAACCAGCAAGGAGCGCCCCACCCTTGCCGATGGGCTCAGGGTATTCCATCCATGTGAGCTCCGGAAATTCCGCGGCGAGGCGGGCGACAACTTTCGCCGTGCCGTCGGTGCAACCGTTTAACACCACGAGGATACGGATGCGGAGCACCGATTGCTGCCGCGCAAACGCGAGATAAGCGCGAAGCGGCGCCTCAATGCGGCGCTCTTCATTATAGGCCGGGATGACCAGCAGCACCTGACTGACAGAATGGGGAGGCAAAACGATTCAGGCGCCAAACTCGGCCAACACTACCCGAATGACGCGGCTACGGTCTTCTTCCGACATGGCGGAGCCGGAGGGAAGGCAAAGGCCTTGGTCGAAAAGTCGCTCGGCAATCTTGCCGCCGTGCATTTCCGCACCCTTAAAGACCGGTTGCTGGTGCATCGGCTTCCATAACGGGCGGGCCTCGATATTTTCCTTTTCCAGCGCCAGCCGAACGCGTTCCCGCGTCACCCCACCCGAGCGGGCTGGATCGATGGTGAGACAGGTCAGCCAGCGCGTCGACTGCCCCCAGGGGGCTTCGGGTTGCATGGTCACTCCAGGCAATGATTTAAAGGCTTCGGCGTAAGCGCGGAAGTTCGTGCGGCGGCGAGACACCTTCCCGGAAAGACGGGTGAGCTGGCCGAGCCCGATGCTCGCACAGATATTGCTCAGTCGATAATTATAACCGATGACCGAATGCTCGTAGTGGGGGGCCGGATCGCGGGCCTGCGCGGAAAGGAAACGCGCCTGCCGGGTAATTTCCGGGTCATCCGTGACGAGCATACCGCCACCGGAAGTCGTGATGATCTTATTGCCGTTGAAAGAATGGATGCCCGCGATGCCGAAGGAGCCGGGTGAACGATCGCCATAAGTGGCGCCAAGGGCTTCGGCAGCATCTTCGACCAATTTCACGCCATACTTGTCACAACACATCTTAATCGGGGCGATGTCGGCCGACTGACCGTAAAGGTGGGCCAAGACCAACGCCTTGGGGGGCTTACCCGCGCGAACCTTCTGCTCAATGACGGCGCATGCGAGCACGGGATCCATATTCCATCCCAACTCTTCCGAATCGATAAAGACGGGGGTCGCACCGAGGTAGATAATCGGTGAAGCGGAGGCGACGAAAGTAAGGGACGGACAAAGCACCTCGTCACCCGGGCCCACTCCGGCGATGCGCAAGGCGAGATGCAATGCCGCGGTACCTGAAGAAAGACCGACCGCATACTTCGAACCAACGAGCCGGGCGAAGTCCTCCTCGAAGGCGTCGAGGTTAGGACCGACGGGCGCGACCCAGTTCGACTGGAAGGCTTCGAGCACGTATTCGACTTCAGCAGCGCCGATATCGGGAGGAGAGAGGTAAAGACGAGAGGGGGTCATGAGGTGTTAAATGAGGTGACGGGCTTACTGCCAGGTCTGGTCGGTAAATACCCCCAGCGGAGCGAGGGTGTTGAGCAATTCAGCGTTGGCTGGGTCGGAGATTAAATCGGCGATGGGCAGGTTGGAGGAGACGCGGATAAACATCTGTTCGCTCTTCTGGTTGATGCCATAGGCACGGATGTCTTTCAGAAGGAGCGGCAGGCGCTCCCATCGACCCGCCAGTCCGTCGCGCCAGCCAGCTTTCTGGTCTTCGTAACGATTCGCGCGGCCGTTCACGAGGTGCCAGAAGGCAACGTTCTGCTTGCCACCCCGTGGCATGATATACTGGCCGTACTCATAAGGAATGAGTTCACGGCTACCAATCTTCCCGGCGACGGCATATTGCCGTTCCGACCGCACGCAGCCGTTGTTCACCCAACAAGAATCTGGATTATGCGAGCCCGCATCGACAACGGAAACTTTCCCGGGCGACCAATACGCCGCATAGATCACGACCTGCACGCCGCCGCGGGTATAAACCGCCTGGGAGGCCTGACTGAAATTCAGAATCCCTTGGGCGCTGGCGAGAGCAGCGGAACTCGCCGCGATCGGCACCTCTTGCCGTGACCAACCCGCAGGGGTAGCCTGCAGGATTTTACTAACCGAGCCACGGAAGCGCGCGGCACCCGGCGTGCTGAATTCAGAAACAGCGACGAGGAGGAGTAATCCTGCGAGCAGGACCGACCCGAAGATGAGTAGGCTTTTTCGCAAATTAAAGGACGCGGGCGGGGTTCCCGGCGACGATGACATCAGCAGGTACATCCGTCATGACCACGGCGCCGGCGGCGACCACGGTTCGGCTGCCCACGGACTTGCCAGGTATGACCGTGGCTCGGCTGCCCATAAAGACGCGGTCGGCAATCTTGGCACCACCCGTCACGTCGCACTGGGCGCTAAGCGTGGACCAATCGCCGACGGAGGCTTCATGCCCCACTGTACTATTTAAGTTAATCAGCACAAAATCACCGATGGTGACGTCGGTCGTAATAATCGCTCCGGGGCAGAGCACGACGCCCCGTCCGAGGCGCACCCGGGAACCTAGACGCACGGAAGGATCGATGAAGGGCGGGAACTCCGCGCCTGCGGCCAGAAGTGGCGCCAGGAGTTTTTCCTTCATGTCCGGCTTACCGAGCCCACAGACATAGAGATTGCCCGGAAGCACGAGGTGGCCCGTCAACGGGTGGATGCGTGCAAACCGACCATAGGCCGCGAGGGCATCCGCATTATCATCCAGGAAGCCATCGATTTCCCACCGCTGACCGCAATCCGGATGTTGCGAGGCCCAAGCGTAGGCTTCACGGCCGAAGCCGCCGGCACCGACGATGTAGAGTTTTTTCATGGTTTAACGGGGAAGATGAGCGAGCAAGTCCCGGACCGTACGACAGGACCGTAGCTGCGTGGCGGTGATGCCTACGGCGTGGGTATGCTCAAAATGGGAGATGGTTAACAGCACGGCCAAAGAATCCCAATTGGGTAACGTCGCCAACACCGTCTCGAGGTTAGCGCCCGCGAGGGCATCCACATCCGCGCACAAGGCGGCGAGATTTTTGGCATCATCGCGCGGCATCAGCGTCGGGGAAAGGGAAGCATGGGCGGGACAACGACCGGTCCAATCGTGAAGGCGGCGGCGCCCCAGGAAAGCCCGACGCCATAACCGCAAGCCGCGATCTTCAACGGCTGTTCCTGTAGTGTGGAGCCGCAGGCATGCACGAGCGCAGCGGGAATTGAGGCCGAGCTTTGATTTCCAAACTGCTCGACAAGGTCCATAGGGCATTTGGCGTCAGGGAACCCGCACTTGCGAGCAACCGCGGAGACGACGAAGCGGTTAGCTTGGTGGAGCACGAGCCGGTCGGCTGTCGCTGGGGTCCACCCTGCTAACTTGAGCACTCCCGCCACGGCGGGAGGCACCTCGCGCAAGGCAAAGTTAAAAACCTCGGCCCCATCCATCTTCAAGTATGCGCCCGGTGCGCCGGCCGCGACGGGCTGACGGGCGCCTCCCGTCGGCACCATAATCGCCGGGGCACCCGAGCCATCCGTGCCGAAGATAAAATGCATCGCAGATTCCGACCCCGTCTTCTCCACTAAGGTTGCCGAACCGGCATCGCCAAAGATAGGGTGCGTCGCGGTATCCTTTGGATCCGTCTGGTGACTGAGTGTATCGCCGGCACAAACCAGTACGCGGGCGGCTCCATGTGAGCAGAGTAGCGCAGCTTGGTGCAGCCCGTAAATCCAGCCGGAGCAACCTTGGGTGATATCAAACGCGGCGACTGATTTGCACAAACCAAGCCTAGCCTGTAGGAGTGAGGAATTATTTGGCTGCAGATAATCTGGCGTCTGCGTGACAAAAATAAGGGCATCAATCGAAGTGGGGTCCACCGCCATCTCCTCCAGCAAGCGGCGCGCAGCGTCCTCACAAAGGTCCAAGGTCGTGACCCCGGGGGCGGCGACCCGACGTTCGCGCAGCCCGATGGCTTTAGCAACGCGTTCGAGTTGAGCCGGATCGATACCCGCGGCCAGACCGTCCGCGCGAAAATCTCGCACCACTGAACCAGTGGAGACGGCGAGGCCGGAAATTCGGATATTCGAAAGAGATGAGTGCATCAGTTTACTTAGAGGTGAACTGCCTGATCCATGATTCCACACAAAGGATACCCAGCAAGGGGTAAGCCGCATCGACCTGGCCACGACGATCGGCTTCAAGCAAAGTCAGGACGCCTTGGCCGTCGAAAACACCCGTGGCATCGAGGCGGCCACTGCGGGCGAGCTCCTCGAGCCTCCGTCCATAGGACCCCTGCATCAGGCGACGTAACGGGAAGCCAAAGCCGGATTTTGGACGGTCGAGCACGGAGTCGGGCAGAATTCCACGCATTGCCTCACGCAGCACATACTTCCCCGTTACGCCATGCTGCTTCCAGCCATCCGCCAATCGCTCTGAGAACGCGACTAGGTCTGGGTCTAGGAATGGCACGCGCACTTCAACGCCACAGGCCATCGCCATCTTGTCCGTGTAATTAAGGTTATGGTCGGCGAGGAAGAAGCTGCGGTCCAGGTGAAGCATTTGATTAAGCCGAGAGGTCCCGGCAGATAACTCCGCCAGCGAAGCGATGAGCGGATCGACCGAGTGAACCGACTCAGGCGAAGGCCGAAAGGCTGGAGCCAGGGCGGGAGCTAGGGTGTCTTCTTGTAACCAGAGAAAGTAACTGGCGAGGCGCACGGGCGGAGGGGCGTCGGCGTAACGGAATAATTTAGAGGCGCGGCGACCGAGAGCCGTGCCGGTACCGATGCGGGAAGAAAACCCTCGCAGCCCGGCACGGAGAGGACGGGGTAACCAAGCCCAATAGCGCTCGCCTTGTAAGGCGAGATGACGGCGATACCCGGTGAAAAGGTCATCTCCCCCTGAGCCGGAAAGCAACACCTTCACCCCCTGTTCGCGGGCCGTGCGGCAAATGGCATGAGCGGTAAAGGCGGCCAGATCCGGAGTCGGCTCATCGAGCTGCCAGACCATCCAATCCAAATTCTCCACTTCCGCTTCATCCATCCGGGCGACATGTAAGGGCGTCCCGAAGGCTGCACTCACCTGCTGTGCGTAGGGGAAGTCATCGACAAACCCTTCCGCGCGGTCGGCCGCCGAATGGGCTGGTAAGGTAAAGCAGGGATAATCCGCCAGGGTAGCGACATGCCGAAGGGCGTAATAGGCAATCGCACTCGAATCGACGCCACCGGAAAGAAATCCGCCAAGGGGAACGTCGGAGACCATTTGGCGCCTCACCGCCTGGTCGAGGTAATGGCGCAGGCCTTCCTTGGCCTGCTTTTCAGTAAATGGCTGAATCTCTTGCACAAAGTTCGGCGCACTGAACCGGGTTACCCTTGGCTCCTGCCCTTCCCGCCACTCCATCCAGGTTCCGGGTCGTACTTTCCGGACCGCCTTAAACGGCGTACTGTCTCCGGGCGTATAAAGTAGCGTCAGGTATGAAGTGATGGCCGCCGCATCGAGCGTGAGGTCGAGGCCGGGAAGGTGACGGAGGGCTTTAATCTCCGAAGCGAACCCGAAGCCAGCAGAAGTTTTTGCCCAATACAACGGCTTCACGCCGGCCGCATCGCGAGCCACCATCATCCGCCGCTCCGCCGGGAACCAAGCTGCGAAGGCAAAGATGCCGTTCAGCCAGGGTAGGCACTTCTCGCCGTGGCGGGCGAGCAGATTGGCCAGGACTTCCGTATCACTGCTTCCACGAAAAACAACCCCGTCACGCTCCAGTCGCTGACGCAATTCACGATAGTTATAAATCTCCCCATTGAAGGTGACGATAACCTGCTGAGCGGCGTCCCACATCGGTTGCCGGCCAGCCGGCGAAAGATCGATGATCGAAAGTCGGACATGGGAAAGCCCCGCGGGACCATCCGACCAGACGTCGGCCCCATCTGGTCCGCGATGAGCCTGCGCCTGGCCCATCTCGGCAAGGAGTTCGGGGCGAAAGGCTCCCAGATATCCAGCAATGCCGCACATGGTTTAGGAACGTTGGGCGTCCTCCTCGTAAATTTTCAAAGTCGCCCGGGCGATGGTCTCCCAATCGTGCACCTTTCTTACGTAAGCCTGGCCAGACTGGCCCTGAGCGCGAGCCCGCGTGCGATCGAGTACCAGCGGCGCGAGCGCAGTCGCCAGCGCGTCTGGCCCCTGCTCGCATTGCACCAACGCCCCAGCCGAGGCCGCATGCGTCATGTAGCAACCGCGGGTGGCGACGACCGGCAAGCCCGCATCCATCGCTTCAAGGATGGCGAGGGCCATGCCCTCCGAATCGGACGCGTGAACGAAGACGTCCGCAGCCGCATAGGCCTCGGCCTTCGCTTGCTCATCGAGAAAGCCCAGCCAGTGCACGCGGGCCGCATGGCCGCACGCCTTCACGCATGCGAAAAGTTTGGCCGCGTAGCCGAACTCCACATTGGGGCTCCCCGCAACCAGGAGGTGAGGCGAGCTGGCGCCGAGCAGGCTTAAGGCAAGGATGACATCCTCCAGCCGCTTCTTCGTCGTGATGCGACCCACGAAAAGGATCACCGGCGTATCGGCCGAAATTCCGTGTTTTGCCCGTAAGGCCTGCCCGCTTTCCGGACAACCGACCTTCACCGGCCTAATACCGTTGGGCACGACATGCACGGGGGTCTTCAAGCCCAAGGTCGTCAACTGATTACGCTCCAGGGGCGTCAAGGCGAAGACCCCGCGGGCCCGATTCAAATTCGGCAGGCTAAACTGACGGATATAAAATCGCTTCTTTAGGGCTTGGAAATTATTCCCGCTGAAAAGCGTCGGGTCCAGCGCACCATGGGGGTGATAATAAGCCTTCAGCCCAGCGGCCTGCGCCGCCCGCCCGACTTGAAGGTTGAGTGGATTAAAACTATTGTGGGCATGCACCACGGCACCCGGAGGCAAACGGCGGAGGGCTCGTCCGAGGCGGAATGAGCGAGCTAACCCAAACAGCGGATTGGGATAGAAATACCTAATGGGGAGTCCGTCGAAATTTTCGGTCGAACCAGCGCGGAGGGCGTCGGGCGCCCAGACTTCGACATCAGCACCCAGATGGCACTGCGCCGAGGCGAGCTCGAAGACCATCTTTTGCACGCCTCCGGCATAAGCACCGGGGACGCACTCGTAGACAACGTGACGGACTGGCATCATCGGCTTAGGGGAGGACGGCAATCATGCCGTCCTCAGGTGCACGTGGGTCAGCGGGAGGAAGATCAAGCACTCGCGGGGCCACCCCCGGGAAGAGGTGGATCGCCCATGCGACGGCCATCGGGATATTGTGCACAATCGTGAAGACGAAGAGCGAAAGCATGCCATCTCGATAGGTCTGGATGAGGGCCATAAAGAAGACCGTATATAAATAACGATCTAGGCGGCGCATGGGGCCGGAAGTCGCGCGGAGACACCAATTGGACAATAAAAACCCGAGCATCCCTGGCACCAGTAAGAATCCAAAATAGCCGAAGTTAAGATAGGCCTCGCCGAGGTAGGTGAGGATGCGCCCCTCGAGATTATATTGCCGACGACTCGTCGAGATCTCGTTCATGTGGTCAGCGAGGCCGGGCTTATCAGCCCACATCGAGCGCGGAATAGGCAGGGTCACGATTGCCAGATAAGTCGAGCCGTAGAACTTTTTCCCGGATTCATCGACGAGGGTCAACGACCCCGCAAACTGGTCGAAGAATTCCTCCCCGGCGGAAACATCGTCAAAGGTCTTTTTGTCCGTGAACGAAAGTGCCAACTGATACAACGCCTCGCCGGTATCGCCATTCTGATAGGCCTGCCCAATATACTTTAGACGAGGGAAGACGAGGGCGAGGGCTAGCCCGCCGACGATAATCAAAGGAGTCGGCCACGAGCGGCGGCGGGATTGTAGATAATAAGCGGCGAAAAAGATCAGCGGCAGCAATACCATGAAACGGTGATAGCCCTGTAAGGCCACGAGGCCGATGTACAGAATAGCAATCATCACGGAATACCATCGGAAGCCATAGGCATAGACCAGCATCCCGACGCACCCAATCGGCCACATCGCCATTGATTGGAAGTACCCGCTGTCTGCCACCGTGTCGCTCAGGCTCACCCCGGACTTCGCGGCGTAAAGCGCCCAGAGTCCGGCCGGCATGGCGACCCAACACACGAGGCTGATGATTTGGGGCGACAACGTGCGGCGCACAATCGGCTGCTGGCTCGCCCGCTGGAACTTAGCATGGGCCAGCAGGGCGGCAGAGCAGAAGACCAATAACCCGATGTCCGCACAGACCAACGCGCGCTCATACTCGGCGGCACTAATGACATCCGCATTCGGATTATTCGCATACATCGGAGCGGCCCCAAGGTAAGCCAGATTCACCGCCCGCCAGCTGAAGCTATAGAGATGGAAAAGCAGGTAGACGGTGGCCGGATGCCAGAAGCTCAGGCGCGAGACCAACGCCAGCGCCAGCCCGACCACAAGGCAGATGTCGACGATCAGATAGGGTGTGAGTGAGTTCATGGGCGCGGGAGGTCTCGCAGTTTCTTGAGCCGATCACCGCTCACCGACGTGACGAAAGTAACCCGCGTCGGCACTTTATAAGCGGCCAGCTGCTCCCGGCATTTAATCCGAATGGACGCCCGCAGGGCCTCTAGCTCCATCCCGGCCGCCGCCACGATATCAACCGCGACCGTTTGACCGGTCAGGGCGTGCGGCTCACCGCGCACGCGGCAATCCACCACCCCGGAAACCTCCAGCACGATGGCTTCCACTTCGGCAGGCATAAGTTTCTCGCCGCCCACATTGATCATCTCGCCGAATCGGCCGACCACGCGCAGCGTTCCATTCGGGCCGGACTCGACCTTGTCTCCCGTCCGGAACCAGCCGTCATCCGTAAACCGCGCGCTGTCGCCCCCAAGGTATCCCACAATCTGGGTGGGGCTACGCAACCACAGCTCATCGGCGACAACCTTCCATTCCATCGCGGAATCCTCTAGGCGGACAAACGTCGAGGCTGGATCCGGACTCTCCGTCCGCACGATGCCCGTCTCGCTCGTACCGAAAGTTTGCAGAAAACGAACCCCCGGGAAGGCCTCGCGGGCCCGGGCGAGTAAATTTTCCGTCATGGGCTCGGTGCCATAGGAAATCAGCCGGAGGGCAGATAAATCGTGGCGCTGATATTCGCCCGAAGCCACCAAGAGATTGAGGAACGTCGGCGAGGCTGGCAGGACCGCAACCCGATACTGCGCCATCGCGGTGGCAACGGCCGCCGGTGAACGATCGGACGGGACGACGAGCAGCGAGCCCGCGGCCAGACAGCCGAATAAGGTATGCAGCCCGCCGATGTGATCGAAGCCGAGTAGCGCCAAGACCGGCAATCGGTTTTCGTGCCTCGATGCATAGGCTGCCAGTAAGCCGACGAAATCATGGACCATGGCCTTGGGGCGTCCGCTGGTGCCACTGGAGAATAACACGAGTCCGGAATGGCGCTGCGCACGTAAGCGTTCGAAGAGTGGGTGATTGGAGGGCTCGTCGACGCGCGGTAATAACGACCATTCGTGGCCGCGGGTACTCACGATCCACTGGGCGTGAATCTGGGCTAACTTTGGCGGATGCTCGGCGGAGCTGCCAGCCAAGGGCGCGACGAAATGACCAGCGTCACAGAGCGCTAGCAACCAGGCCGCCGAAGCGGGTCCATGCTCACCAACAATCGCGAAAGCCGTGGGGCGATCGAGGGCGAGTTGGCGCAAGGAGGCTGTCGCCTTATTCATCAAGACCCGCAAATCGGCATAAGTCGTCACGCCCCAAGGGCCAGCGATCGCGGGCTTATCCGCGTGACCAAGCAGTCGACTGTCGAGCCAAGGTGGCATGCTTAGAGGCGGGCGAGGTAAGCGATGGTGCCGGACGCCGATGAGGCGGCGGGCAGATGTTGAATGATGAAGTCAACGGCCTGAGCCAGGCTCGTCCCCTGCGGACGTCCGAGACGGGCGTCGAGCTCGGCCAACTTAAACCCGGGCACGGCTCGAGTGAGATCGGTGGATAGCGGGCCAAAGCCTAGGCCGATAACGCGCACCCCTTGGGGGGCGAGCTCCGCGGCCGCCACCTTCGTCAACGCATCCAGCGCTGCCTTGCTGGCGACATAGGCGGCCTCGCCTTCGAGCGATAGCGGCACCGCCACTGTGGTGATATT
The DNA here is from genome assembly GCA_943331445.1 of Akkermansia muciniphila. Taxonomy (GTDB): domain Bacteria; phylum Verrucomicrobiota; class Verrucomicrobiia; order Opitutales; family UBA953; genus UBA953. The sequence goes on along the minus strand of CALQLO010000011.1, from coordinate 49,690 downwards.
AATCACCAGCCCACGGCGCTGACGGACCATTACCTTGCCTATGGATTGAAGGCAATGGAAGGCCCCGAGGTAATTGACCCGCATCAGCGACGCAGCGATCGACCCGGGTGTCAGCAGCAAGGCGTTCAATGAAGCAGCCCCCGCGTTGTTGACCAACAGATCAATGGGGTCGCTGATTTGATCGACGGCGGCCCGCACCGCGCCTTCGTCGCTGATATCGACGGCATGGGCAGTAAACCGCGGATGGGTGATTTCACCCGAGCTACGCGAAAATCCGTGAACGCTCCAGCCCTCCGCCAATAGACGTTCGGCCAAGGCGCGGCCCAAGCCTCGGGAAGTTCCAGTGATGACGGCGGTGGACATGTGAATGGGAGGCAGGGCGAAGCCTTAAGCCGGCGGGGTGGATTTTTCGACGACGTCGATGAGGTGATCGGCCAGCAGGCCGACGCGACGGAAGGGTGACGTGAGTCGGCTCATCGCTTTTTCGTCCGCGAGGTGGACCGAAACCCCGCAAGCGGCGCGCACGTCCTCCTCGAGGTCGGCCATAAGCGTAACCAGTCCGATGCTATCAAGGGCGGCGGCTTCGCCGAAGAGACGCGTCTCTTCGTTCGCTTGTTCCAACTGCGGCTTCCCGAGTTCACGACCGAGCAAGGCCAATCGGCGAAGGACGAGGGCGAGGGCCTGAGGGCGGGTGAGCATGGGAGTCAAAGAATGGCGGGTAGTCCCTGCAGGCTGCTGATCACCTGATCTGGCGAGCCGCGGGGCGCATCGGTTGCTTGCGCGTAAATTCCCTCGAGGCGGCGGACACGAATCGTTTTCCAGCCGAGCGAGCGGGGGGCGATGAAATCCTTCCCGGGATTATCTGCGACATACACAAAGTCTTGGCCTGGGTGGCGCGACATCAGGAGCTCAAAGGCACGCGGCGACGGCTTCCAGTGCTCTCGGCCCAACGCTTCAGTAAAGATTGGGTTCGGTATCCATTGAGCTAAACCGAGCGCCTCGGCCTTATATTGCTGCGCGGGTAGATACCCGTCGCTGATGAGGGCGAGTGGTCGCTGTGCGTGCAAGGTGCGGACCACTTCGAGGGCATCTGGATACCAGGGAAGGCTGGTGGGGCGATGTTCACGATAAGCGGACAGAAGGGCTGCTAACTGTTGTTCCGTAGGCGGGTTGAGACCTAAATCCCGTGCCGCCACTTGAAAGAGTTCACGCCGCCCGCCCCTGGCGAAAAGCTCGGTCAACTTAGCCGCAAACGCATCCCAGCCAAACTCCGCTTGAGCGAAGCGGCCCGCCGCGGCAAGCGCCGACAGAGCATAGGCCGACTCTGGATAGAGCGTGTCGTCTAGGTCAAAAACCACAATCATCAGCTTAACTGTGCAGGGTGCGGACAAAGCTTGCGGCATCATGACGCAGCATGAGCACACCTTCTTCCCAAGCCGAAGTAGCGGAGGATGGCAGGCCGGCCTGTTCCTCCAGCAGCCAGGTGACGAAACGCGCGCCGGCCTCATCGGCTAACGGATAGCCGCCGCCGAAGCGCGCATTGACCTCGAAGACGCAAAGGCTGCCGTCCGGGCGCACGATGGCCTGGAAGCAAGCGGGGCCGCGCAAGCCGGGCAAAGCCAAGGTAAGTCGCTCCGCCACCCAACTCAGGGCGGTATTGCGGACCGTCAAGCCCTGAGAGACCTCGCCGCTGCGCACCTGCATGCGTAAGTGCGGAATGGCGCTAATAAGTTTCCCCGCCCGGTCGATAAAGACGTTGACGGTAAATTCCTGACCCTCCCATTTTTCCTGCACCACGTAATCATCGGGAGGCAAGCCCGCTAAGTCGCCCGGCGCTCGGGGGAAAATAATCCCTACGGAGGAGCTTCCCGCACGCGGCTTGGCGATAAGATCACCCGATAGCTTCGAGGGCTCGGCCAGATAATCCTTCAGCACCAAACTTTTCGGCACCGGAATCCCGACATCGCCGAGCGCCCGAATGGTGGCAAACTTGTCGCGCGCGACGTGCACGGCCACATACGAGGAGATGATTACCGTGGTACCAATCGCCGCGAACTTGTCCTTGGATTCACTGAGCGGCGCCAAGTCATGGTCAATCGTGGGAATCAGGAGGGACACCTTCTCGCGTGCGCAGATCTCCAAGAGCGCCGGGATATAACCCGGCGAGGTTGAAGGCGGGACGGCGAAGGAGGCGTCAGCGGCGAGGCTCGCCGAACTGAGCCCGGGACGGATATCGGTCGTCAGAATCCGGAGCGGAATGCCGAGCTGGGTGGCGGATCGACGGAAGCAATCAAGGAGCTGATTGCGACGTCCGGCCGAGGTGATGAGCAGATTCATGACGTGAAAAGATTCAAAGGGTGGCGGCCTCAAGGACGCCGACGAATTTTGCGGCCAGTGGGCCGCGGGCAAAATGGGCTTCGGCGAGACGTCGGGCATTGGCGCCCAATCGCTGGCGAAGCTCGGGGTCGGCGGCGAGACGCTGCAGGGCGTCGGCGAAGGCGGCGGGGTTATCCGGCGGAACCACAAGGCCGGCTTCAGCGGTAGTAATGAGTTCGGCTAGCCAGCCTGGGTAATTATTAACGACCGGAATACCTGCTGCGACGTAATCAAAGAACTTATTCGGGGAGGTACCTTGATAAAAAGCGGGGAGGTTGCGTAGCACCATCAAGCCGCAATCGAGCGAAGCGGTGAGGCGCCCTAATTGCTCTTTAGGCACGGAGGGGAAGAAGAGGCATTGCGTGAGCCCTTGCTCACGGGCGGCGGCGGCGAGTCTTTCCTTTTCCTTCCCTTCACCGATGAAGACGAGCTTCACCCGACGGTCGTCGCGGCGCCGAAGTTCGGCGGCGACGGCCAGGAGCGCGTCTAAGCCGTTGGCCGGGCCGTGGGCACCCGTAAACCCAGCGACGAAATCACCCGGAGCGAGGCCTGGGAGATCCAGTCTCGCCCGGTTGGCTGGATGAAAAAGATCCAGGTCGCAGCCATTAGGAATCATCGTCACCGGCTTATGGTCCGGCGCACGTGCACGGATGCCAGCGACAATCCCCGGAGACAACCCCACGCAGGCATCCGCGGACGCATAGCCCGCTAGCTCCAGAAAAGACATGCCCCCCAAGATGAAGGGATTACGAAGCCCGAGAGCGCGAGGGAGTTCCGGCCAGAGGTCGCGTACCTCAAAGACGAAAGGTTTGCCGCGCCCATACTTGGCAGCGAGACCCGGAATCACCGCAGTGATTGGGGTCGAGGTCGCGAAGACGAGATCGTAGTCGAGCTCCAGAGCAATGGCGACGGAGTGGAACGCAAAGCGGATGAATGCGAGGCCCCGCCGCACTAACGAATCGTGATTGGCGTAGGCTACGGGCAGTGAAATAACATCGATGCCGTCGACTTGGCCGCGACGCCATCCACGTGCTTCCACGGACGGAAGATTTAGTCCGCTCTGGGCATGCGCCCCGCAAACCACGGTCACCTGGTGACCGCGGGCGACCAGCGCCCGGGCAAATTCATAGGAACGTGTGCCCGTCGAGCCCTGCGGAGTCGCGAAGTGTTGATGGAAATAGAGGACGCGCATGAGCAATCAGCGAAGCTCGCGCTCCAGCACCTCGCGAATCTGCTGCGACGCCGTACCGTCCCCGTAGGGGTTACGCAGTTGAGAGCGTCGGAGGTATTCCGCCTGATCAACCAACAGGCGGGCGGCGGCGGTGGCGATTCTCCGCGGATCGGTCCCCACCAGCTCGCAGGTCCCGGCGGCGACACCCTCCGGTCGCTCGGTATTTTCGCGCATGACTAAGACCGGCTTACCTAAAGCGGGGGCTTCCTCTTGAATGCCGCCCGAATCGGTGAGCACGAAGCTGGCTCGATCCATCAGCCAGACGAAATCTTCGTAGGCGGCGGGAGAGGCCAGCGCGATGCGCGGATGGCCACCAAGCAAGCGCCTCACTGGCTCTTGCACCAGCGGGTTGAGATGCACGGGGTAGACAATGCCCACCTCTGGGTGCTCATCCACAATCTGGCGCAGGCCTTGGCAGATGCCTTCAAACCCAGGGCCAAATGACTCACGACGATGGCCCGTGACCAGAATCCAGCGTGCCGTCGGGCGGGTGAGATACGCGGCGGCAAAGGCGGCCGTGATACCCAGGCGGGCGGACAGGCTGACAATATCCGGTTGAGCTGCGGCCAAACGGGCCTTGGTCGTCAGCAAGGCATCGATGACGGTGTTGCCCGTGACATAGCAGGACGAGGGAGCCATCCCTTCACGTAAGAGATTAGCGCGCGATTGTTCTGTCGGGCAGAAATTCCATCGGGCGAGCGGCGAAGTCAGGCGGCGATTCATTTCCTCCGGGAAGGGCGACCGGAGATTGCCAGTGCGAAGACCAGCCTCAACGTGGCCAACCGGGATGCCGGCGTAGAATGCGGCGAGCGCCGCGCCTAGTACGGTGGTGGTGTCGCCCTGCACAATGACCGCGGCGGGGCGAACTTCAGCAAGCCACGCCCCCACTGATGTGATGACGCGGGCGGTCAGTTCCGGCAGAGACTGGCCGGGTTGCATGAGCTGGAGATCACCATCGGGCTTCAAGCCGAACGAAGCGAACGACTGAGCCAGCATCTCGCGGTGCTGACCCGTGGAAACCAGCAAAGGTCGAAGCCGGGGCGAGCGAAGCAGGGCGGCATGCAGCGGCGCGAGTTTGATACACTCGGGGCGCGTACCGACAATGAGGGCGACAGTGGACATGCAAAAAACAGGTGGGCTAAAGGGCGACTTCCTCGCCATCAATAAAAACGCTCTCGTTTTCGAGACGAACGGCGCAACCCAGAGAGGTCACGAAAATGACGTTCGCGCCCGCGGCCGAGATTTCGCGACACCACGCAGGTGCCTTGGCTCCGTAGTGCGTGGAGTGCCAGGCCCGGCCAGCTGAGCTATCGCCAGTGAAATACTTCTGCTCCGAGGTCTCGGAGCAAACGATCGCCAGCTGCTCTAGACCAGTCCGCCCGCGACCGTGCCAGCGAAGGTGGAATCGACCGGACTGAGCGAGCAGGCCACTCACGCGATCGATAACGACGAAGCCGCCGGGGCGAACCAGCACGCGACGATCTGTTCGGTAGCCCGCGTATCCGCAATGGGAAGCGCGGAGTCCACTCGCCTCTGGTAGGGGAACGCAGGTCGTCCACGGCAACCAAAGGAAACGCCCCGCTCGCCGCATCGGCTCCAATTTATTCACGGTCACCACATTATGATGAACGGCGGAAGCCAGGGCTCCTAGGCCGTCCGGAGAGTTATACGAATAGGTGCCGGGGTCTTCCGCAATCCACTCGCCGTCCCAACGGAAAGACACGTGCAGTTGATCCGCTTGAGCGGGGCGGTGCTTAAACTCGGCCGGAGCTCGAAAAAAAGCCGCGCCGCGGTGGTGCCGAAGGACGCTGACTCCCGAGTTGGAATGATTCGGGACGGTTCGCACGCTCGGGGCGCTGCTTGCGGCCAAAGGGCCAAGCAGCAACAAAGCTGTCTCATCCCATGGTCCGGCGGGTAAACGCTCTCCTTTGAATAAGACCAAGGCCGCACCGACGGCGGGACGGAAGTCCTGATAGCCCATCCCGCTTAACGGGAAAAGATTTGCCCCATCATCGGCGCCATAACGCGGCACCGTGCCATCGTCTTCGAGTAAGTCGGCCAGGAAATCCGTGGCGGCGACCGCCTTCTGGCGAATGGCGGGCGGCAGTGTGCTGCCAGCAGCCCGGCAGACTATTTCTGCCCACACAAGCAGCTGCAAAAAGAGTCGGTGATAGTTGGTGGAATGCTGGCTAAAGCCGCCATCGTCTGCAACGAGCTCGGCCACCTGCGCCTGCAAGGCCTGCAGGCCCTGCCGCCGCCACGTGGAAGCCTCCGGCAAGGTGGGCCAGAAAACCCCCGCGGTCATCAGGCCAATCGCCTCGGAGATACCATGGTTATTTTTCTGTGATAAGGCGTACGGCATGTGCCCCTGAATCCGCTCCGCGGTGGCATGGGCGATACGTGCCACGAGAAGAATCCGCGCGTCCGTCGTGGCTGGATGATAGCGAAACGCTTGGAGGCCGAAAGTAAGGGCAATCAGCCGTAACGATGCCTCTTGGCCGCACATCCAATTAGGGCCGCGATTGGGCGGGTTGTGCTTCTTCCAGTCTTCCACCGTAGTCCAGAAGCGTTCGACATGGCGATCGTCGCCATCCAAGACCCACGCCCGCACGAGCGGAAAGACCCAGGAGAAGCGCGAGAGCTCCCAGACTCCCTTGATATCATCCACCCCGTCATCTCGGGAATGCGACCAATGACAGTGCGGATCAGCCGAGTCTCCCGAAATGACGTTCTGCGTCCAGCGCGGCGGGCACCCGACTTCGACCAACTCATGCGAGAAAGTACGGCAAAAGCCGCGGCTCAAGGCCGCGGATTCAGCGCTCGGGGAATGGCCGCATTGCAGCGACCAATCGTCAAGGTGCGCTGCAAGGTCCGCCCGGTTGAGGCGAGCCAATGGAATTTTGGGTGCTCGGTTGCGCCACTCGCCCGCAGCCGTCGCGGCTAAGCCGAAATCTGTCCACGCCTGCATGGGCATACGGTAGGCCAAAAGTCCGAGCCTTCGCTCGGCAGACCACAGTATTCTCCGTGCGAGCCAACTTGGGCCCAGGTGATGGAGAAGTTCGGAGAGCAAAAGAGCTAGCGGATGGCTCCGCGGGTATCGATGAGCTTCTTGCCGGCGAGCTGGGCCAAGGTCAGCGAGGCAAAGGCCCGATGATCCACCAGCAGGACAACGACTTCCGCCCGAGCGAGCGCATTATCAAGTGAGACAAGTTCCGCCCTACCCTGCAGCGACTCTGGTAAAACCCGAACATGTGGCTCGACCGCGAGAACTTTGAGGCCGGCCTTAGCGAGGTGCGCGACAATCTCGACGGCGGGAGATTCGCGCAGGTCATCGACGTTCGCCTTGAAAGCGAGCCCGAGACAGGCGACGACCCCACCCTCGCTGGCCGCGGCCCGGACCTGGGCGACGACATGATGCGGCTTGGAGTCGTTCACTTCGCGGGCCGTACGTATGAGCCGCGCTTCCTGCGGGGCAGCGTCGACGATGAACCACGGGTCCACGGCGATGCAATGGCCGCCGACACCTGGTCCAGGCTGGAGAATCTTCACCCGCGGATGACGGTTGGCCAGGCGGATGAGCTCCCAGACATCAACGCCCAGCTTATCGCAGATGAGCGAGAGTTCGTTGGCGAAGGCTATATTGACATCGCGATAAGCATTTTCGGTCAACTTCGCCAACTCGGCGGTGCGGGCGTCGGTGAGAAAAATCTGCGCCGTGCAGAACGTCGCGTAAAGATCGCGAGCCCTTGCGGCGGCGGCGGGCGTCAGGCCGCCACAGATACGGTCATTGGACACCAACTCTTTGAGCATCTGACCTGGTAAAATGCGCTCCGGGCAATGGGCGTAGAGCAAGCCGTCGACCTGGCGATTAAGCTTCGCGAGCTCATCTTCCACCCAGCCTTTTACTTTCTCGGTTGTGCCGACTGGCGAAGTTGACTCAAGGATGATCAGATTGCCGGCCTCCACCAACGGAGCGAATGAGCGGGCCGCGGCTTCAACAAAAGAAAGGTCAGGGGTGCGCGATCCGTCGGCTGCGATGATAAAGGGCGTCGGCACGGCAAGAATGAAGACATCGGCGGGGGCGGGCTTGGTCGCCGCCTTAAGATTCCCGGACTGGACGGCAGCCCGCACCAGCACGTCGAGATCGGGCTCTTGAATATGGATGCGGCCGCTATTAATGGTTTCCACGACTGCCGGCGAAATATCCACGCCCAGAACGCGCCGACCCTTCGTCGCGAAGATGGACGCGGTCGGAAGGCCGATGTAGCCGAGACCGAGGACGCAGAGGGAGTTCATGTAGGTTAAGCCTAAAGGGTGAGATTACCGCATTGCCTGCATTCGAATACTCCAGCGGGAGACTTCCTCGAGCTCATCAAGGGAGACCAGCGCGGGGGAGGACTCACCGGTGCGGGCGCACAGGAATGCGGAAATCAATTCGGGGTGGCCTTTGCCGCGGGCGGGACCGCCTAGCCAAGTGGGTAAAGCGGAAGCTCCGGGAAGGTTCTGCGAACGGAGGGATTTCCAGTTACCGATCTCCGCTGACCAACCAGCCCCTGAGACGCCGATGCGCTCCTTGGGTAGATGCGCGAGAAGATCGGTGCGATAGTTGAGCGTCGCGACGTCGCCGTTAGCGAAGCAGAGTTCGAAGCAGCCGCCGTCCTGCCCGTCGGTATCACGGGACAATGCCCGGGCAGAGACGATGGGAGAGCCCGCAAGGTAGCGCAGCAAGTCGACGAAATGGCAGGCCTCGCCGACGATGCGTCCCCCGCCCTGTTGAGCATCGAGCGTCCAATGATCGGCCGGCAGGCGCCCGGCGTTGACGTCGACCGTGAAACGGCGGGGTCCAGGCTTCGCCGCGAGTGCGGTGCGGAGGCGGCGGGCGAGCGGAGCGAAGCGGCGATTGAGGCCGACGGCGAGCGGCACCGCCTTCGCACGTGCGACGGCCATCGTGGCATCGAGATCGGCCTCGGTGAGCGCGAGCGGCTTCTCGACCCAGACTTTCTTGCCAGCTTGAAGGGCAGCGCGGACGAGTTCGCCGTGTTCACCATGGCGGGTCGCGATGAAGACAGTCCGCACGGACGTATTATCGAGTAAGGCCGTCAGATCAGTGGTCGATGTCGCGCTGGAACGAGCGAGTAGCTTCGCCGAAAGCCCGTGGGCGGAAACGAAGACGGACGGCGACGCGGCTTGGTGACACAGCTCAGGCACGAGGACGCGCGAGGCGAAGTTACCGCAGCCGATGACGCCGATCCCACTGGTGGGACGGAGATCTCCATCGGCGCTGGGAAGTGTGCGGACAAGTGACACGTTCGGGACAGAATACTCGATGAGCAGCCCGTAGACGCTCGGGCGACGAAGGTCGTCGTAGATTTGCGGTGCCGCGACGAACGGATGACGCGACGTCAGGAGTGGGGCGACGTCGAGCGTACCCGAAGCCATCAGCCCGAGAACCTCGTCGAAATTGGCTCGGGCCGATGACGGATCGGAAGCATCGGTGGAGCCGTAGGAGCGCGAGACTTGGAACGAGATCTCATTCTGGTAGAAATCCGCGCGATTCAGCGAAAGCCCCGCCACGCCAATGAGCACGACCCGCCCACGCCGGCGGCAAATCCGTGCGGCCTGATTGACCGGCTCATCGGAAGCCGTGCTTGCGGTGATCAGGACGCCCGCCGCGCCGGAGCCCAGCGCCGCCGGAGCCTTGCCTTCGGAAGACCAGATGATTGCCCCCGCCTCAGCCGCCAGCCCGCACTTGGCCGAATCGGGATCAGTTCCCAGGACGACGATGCCGCGGGCACGAAGAATCCGGACCGCGAGCTGGCCAATCAGGCCGAGTCCCATCACGACGACGACCTCGCCCGGCTGTGGTGCGATCAGCCTGATGCCCTGGAGGGCGATGGCGGCAAGCGGCGTGAAAGTCGCCTCATCCTCCGTGACGCCGGCCGGGAGATGGGACACGAAAGCGGCGGGGGCTGAAACTACTTCAGCGTGCGGGCTGTTCGAAACCACGCGGTCACCGACCGCGAAATCGGCGACCCCGCCGTTATCGATCACGCGTCCGACGTGACAATAGCCGAGCGGAATCGGGCGGGCGAGTTTTCGGCGTACCGCCACGACCGTGGAGAAGAGACCTTCCGCGCGGACCTTCGCGAGGATTGCGCGGAATTTCTCGGGCTGCTGGCGGGCTTTGCCCCACCAGCCGGCCCGGCCGAATTCAACCAACATCCGTTCCGTCCCGAGCGAGACCAGCGAGCGGGTGGCACGGATCAGGATACGGTTAGCCTGCGGGCCCGGAGCGGGCACGTCGATTAGCTCCGTATGACCGGAACCCAGATGCTGGATGAGCTGCCGCAAGGAATGAAATCAGCTGGAGATATCCGCCGTCTCCGCCGTCGACTGCTCGACGAACGCAATCATCGCGGCGGCGACGAAGGCTGCGACAAACATGAGAGGGGTGAACCAGAAAATCAGGTCCAAGTAAGCGTGGGCCAGCAGCAAGACCAGAACGCAGGCGAGCGGAATGGCTTCCGCGTGTCCGGGGCGAAAAGATTGCATGACCCAACGAAGCAACCAGACCAGCGCCAGCAATACCGGGAGGAGCCCGACGATGCCCCACTCCGCCAGCATCTGGAGCCAATCGTTGTGCGCGTAATGCGCCCGCATCGCCAAAGCTCCATCCTTGCCGACCAGAATCGGCTCCTTCGCCTGATAGGGCGGCGATACCCAGCGGTAGGAGCCAGCGCCATGGCCCACCCAGACGCGCCCAGACCAGCCGCCTTCCGTGGCCAGGCTCCAGGTTGAGCGACGGAAGGGGGCACGATCATCGGCCCCAGTTGCCTTATACGCCGAAACCTTCGCCTCATATTTATTACCGAGCGACTTTAGATCGACGGTGAACAATAGCGCGGCGGCTGCAAAAATAAGGGCGAAGAGCGTCACCACCGTAATTTCTCGGACCGAGTTACGGGTGCCGGTGAAGCCGAGGAAATAGGCGGCCGGGACGGACACCAGCCCGAGGGCTAAAACGACCCCGGACGCGCCCATGCTATTCGTGAGCGCGACAATCAAGGCGAGGAAAAGAGCGAGGAACGCGCTCACGAGGTGCGGCCCGCCGCGCAAAGCGTTATCTCCAGCCCGACGGATATGCCAAAAAGTTAAGGCCAGCGCCACGGCGGCATTCAAGTAAAGATAGATGCCCGCATGGTTGTGATTAATAAATGGCCCGAAACACTGCGTGTTGTAAGGGACCGGGAAGCCGAGAATCGTCCCATCGGAATACTGATTGAAGAAACCCCCGAGGCCATGGGCGCAAGCGGCGAGCACCGTGATCCAACCCAAAATGACGTAGCCGCGGCGGCGGCGAAGGCCGCATCGCAAGGCACAGAAAAGCAACCAGGGGGCGGCCACGATCATCATTAGACGCCACGCATTCATCGGCAGCTGCGTCGTGAGATCTTGGGTGAAGGGCGCTTCCAGCCCCGAAGGGAGCCAAGTGATATATGAGAGCGGGCGGATATCGTACGAACCGGCTTCGATCCCAGGTATCCCTTGCTTAGCCCAAAATGCCGCCCGATCTACCACCACGCCCCAGGCGTTGAAATCCTGGACGGCGAAATAGGCGAAGAGCGCTAAGCCCGCCCAAAAGGGAGTCAGGCGGAAAAGATCGCGGCGGCAATTTTCCGCCGGGCGCGAGCGCAGGTCACCGGAGAGCAGGAAGAGCGCGATGCCCGTCCCCGTGAAAGCTGCGATCGGGAACGCGAGATAATCGAGCCAGCGAGAGGACCACATCTCGGCGCCCGAGGTGGCGGCGCCGATGAAGCCGAGCACGATACCCAAGAACCAGACCACGAGTGCCGCCCTTTGTACCCCCGTGTTCCCCACGGCGGCGAGTAAGGCCGCGGCGGCGAAACCTAATCCAGCCGCCACCGTCCATAAGACCACACCCGCCCACCCGAGCGGCGACAGTACCAACACGATACCCGTGAGCGACATCACCGCGATTTCGCGACGCGTCAGCGGCGGACGAGTCCGGCGGGCTTGGTCGATTTCTCGGGGGTCGAAGTTCACAGGCAGAGAGAGGCCAGGCTTAAACGATGCCCGCCTGATAAATGTCGTGAATGCGGATAAGTCCGAGGCAGCGCTGCGTGACCGGATCGGTCACGGGCAGGACAGCGATTTGCGAAGGGCGATCTTCCATCATGCGGGCGGCCTCGCCGAGAGACATCGGGGCATGCGCCCGCACCGGATTGGCCGTCATGATGTCCGCCGCTCGGGCAGAGTTAATATCGATGCCGCGACCGAGCGCGCGACGCAGGTCACCATCCGTGATGAGCCCGGCCAGCGAACCGTCTGCAGCCAGGATGCACGCGGCCCCATGGGGGTGACGCGTCATGGCGATGACGGTATCGCGAAGCAGGTCGCCCGGTTGGGCGCACGCACAACGTTCCAGTGGCTGCATGGCTTCGCCGACCGTCAGAGATAGGTTACGGCCAAGCTGACCGGCGGGATGAAAGCGGGCGAAATCTGCGGCCCCAAAACCACGCTTCGTCATCAAGGCCGCCGCCAACGCATCCCCCAAGGCCAGCGTAAGCAAAGCCGAGGTCGTGGGGGCGAGTCCTAGCGGGTCGGCTTCCGGGCGGGCTCCGATATCCAAGACGATATCCGCCTGGGTCGCCAACGGGGATTGGGTGTTGCCGACGATTGCGATGAGCGGCGACTTAAAGGAACGAAGCACCGGAATCAGCCGCACCAACTCGGCGGTGGTGCCGGAGCGCGAAATCAGGACGACCGGGTCGCCCGCTTGAAGGATGCCGAGATCGCCATGCACGGCATCGGCCGCGTGCAAGAATATCGCCGGCGTACCCGTGCTGCAAAGCGTCGCGGCGACCTTCTGGCCGATGAGACCAGATTTGCCGACGCCACAGATCACGACCTTGCCCGCATGGGCGGCGATGAGATCGACGGCCTGCGTGAAGGAACCATCGAGCCGCGAAGCTAATTCGGCGAGCGCGTCGGCCTCAGCTTGGAGGAGCGCACGCGCGGAGTTTAGAGGAGTATTCATGGTATAAATATGGAGAGGACGGCGTTATGCTTGAGCGAGCAACGCGCGCGCGGCCGCCAGGTCTTCTGCCGTGTCAATCGCGACTGGGTGATAATCCGTCACCACCGTCTGGAAGGTGATGCCGTGGGCGAGGAAGCGTAGCTGCTCCAAGGATTCGCAGGATTCGAGTTCCGTCGGGGCGAGTTGGGCATAGCCAGCGAGGGTCGTGCGGTCGTAACCGTAGACACCGATGTGCGCCCAATAATCACGCCGCTTGGTCCAATCAGCCAGCTCGATGCCGCGTAGATGCGGAATCGGGCTACGGGAGAAATATAAGGCTTCGCCATTTTCCGCCCGGACCACCTTGACGACCGAAGTTGCCAACAGGCGTTCGGCGGTGTGGATTTTTGAGACCGCGGTGACTAGCGGGCATTGAGTTTCTTTCCAGCGGGTGATGAGGCCGTCCAAAAGAGCGGGCTGAATGAACGGCTCGTCCCCTTGAATGTTGAGGAAGAATGCTCCGGGCAATTGCCCGATAATGCTCGCCATACGGGCGGTACCCGAAGGGCAATCCGGCGAGGTCATCAGGACTTCGGCGCCGAAGCCCCGGGCGACACCAGCGACCTCATCCGAATCCGTGAGTAGCACGATGCGATCCGCTTGGCGGACCTGACGGGCGCGTTCCCACACATGCTGCACGACCGGCTTGCCGCCCAGATCGAGCAGGACTTTACGCGGCAGGCGCGTCGAGGCGATGCGGGCCGGGATACAGAGAGTAACGGAGGACATGGGATTAAAATAGGGGGCAAGCGGGCACGTGGGCACGCGGGCAAGGGGAGATATAAATGAGAGGCTGAGCCACTGGGCCTCTATGGTCTCACTTCCGCGCTTCGGCGGCATGGGCCAGATACCACTGGTAGGCGCCCCGAATGCCTTCGGCCATCGTGATGCGATGCTTCCAGCCCAGTGCGTGAATACGCGAGACATCCATGAGCTTGCGAGGCGTGCCATCTGGCATCGTCGGGTCAAACTCGATGCGGCCGGTGAAGCCGACGGCGGCGGCCACGAGCGCCGAAAGTTCGCGAATGGAAAGTTCCTCACCGGAACCGACATTGATATGACCTGGCTGCGAGTAGCGGTCCATCAGCACGAGGCAGGCTTCGGCCAGGTCGTCGGCGTGGAGGAATTCGCGGAGCGGCGTCCCCGTGCCCCAGAGTCGCAACGTCGCATCACCGCGTAACTTCGCCTCGTGCATCTTCCGGATCATCGCGGGAAGGACATGGGAGTTTTCGAGCGAGAAGTTATCGCCCGTGCCGTACAGATTACAGGGCATCGCACTCATGAAGTCGCAGCCATACTGCGCACGGGCGTGATCGCAAAGTTTGATGCCGGCGATTTTGGCGATGGCGTAAGCTTCGTTAGTGACTTCAAGTGGGCCCGTGAGCAGGGAATCTTCGCGAATCGGTTGCGGGGCAAGTTTGGGGTAGATACAACTCGAGCCGAGGAAGAGGAGCTTGCGGACGCTGGCCTGGCGGGAACCCTCGATGACATTCGCTGCCATCACGAGGTTGTCGTAAAGGAAATCGTAAGGAGCCGTGGAGTTGGCCTTGATGCCACCGACGCGCGCGGCTGCCATCACGACGTAGGTCGGGGCTTCGGCGGCAAGAAACGATCGGGTCGCGGCGCCGTCCCGCAAATCAAGTTCGGCGGAGGTGCGGGTGACGACGGCCGTATGGCCCGCGGCGCGGAGCGCTCGGACGATAGCCGACCCGACCATCCCGCGGTGGCCGGCGACATAAATCTTGGCGGCGGGATCCATCAGCGGTTCTCGTGAGCGACTTTCTTGAGGTCATGATCGACCATCTTCTGCACCAGCTGCTCGAAGGAGGTCTGCTGCGGATTCCAACCCAGTTCGCGGACGGCCTTCGCGGGGTTGCCCAGCAGCTGCTCGACCTCTGTCGGACGGAAATACCGGGGATCGACAGCGACCAGCGTCTTGCCCGACTTACGGTCAACGCCCTTCTCTTCCGCCCCGGCGCCCTGCCAGACCAGCTCGATGCCGGCCCGCCGGAACGCATGGTTACAGAATTCACGCACCGTATACATCTTCCCCGTGGCGATAACGAAGTCATCTGGCTGCTTGTGCTGCAAGATGAGCCACATGCACTGCACGAAATCCGGGGCGTAGCCCCAGTCTCGCTGCGCGGAAAGATTGCCAAGGAAAAGACAGTCCTGGCGGCCATGCACGATGTTCGCGACCGCGAGGCTAATCTTACGCGTGACGAAGGTCTCCCCGCGGCGCTCGGACTCGTGATTGAACAGGATGCCGTTAGAGGCGAACATGCCGTAGGCCTCACGGTAGTTGCGCGTAATCCAATAGGCGTAAATTTTCGCGACCCCGTAAGGGCTGCGCGGATAAAAAGGCGTCGTCTCTGATTGCGGGACTTCCATCACCTTACCGAAGAGCTCGGAGGTGGAAGCTTGGTAGATGCGCACCTTCTGCTCCATTTTGAGGATGCGGATTGCCTCGAGGAGGCGGAGCGTACCCACCCCGTCGGTATCGGCGGTGTACTCTGGGATTTCAAAGGACACCTTCACGTGGGACATCGCTCCGAGATTGTAGATCTCGTCGGGCTGAATTTCGCCGATTAACCGGATGAGATTGGTGCTATCGGTGAGGTCGCCGTAGTGTAACGAGATCTTCTTCACATGGATATCGCGCACGAGATCCTCCATGTAGAGGTGCTCGATCCGTTCCGTGTTGAAGGAAGAGGACCGGCGGATGATGCCGTGGACCTCGTAACCCTTCGCGAGAAGGAACTCGGCGAGGTAGGAGCCGTCTTGGCCGGTAATCCCGGTGATGAGCGCGCGTTTTTTCATAAGTGGAAAATAGTTGGATTAGGCGACGGGGGGCTTCGCTTGGGCGATGATCCGGGAGCTGCTATCGATTTTGGCGCCCAAGCCTTCGATGAGCATGGCTCCATGCTGTCGCAGCACGGCCATCTCCGGGATATTACCCGAGTTACGGTCGCCGCCCTTACAGAAGACCGCCTCATGCCCGAGGGCCTTCGCTTCGATAATCAGCCGCGCAAGGGTCGCACAGACTGAGCCGTCGGTATCGATGGCCAGCACCGCCCGGTCGACGACCCGCAAGGCGGCCGTCACCGCGAGGCGGGTGTCTTGGTCGATGAAGGCCTTCCCTTTCTTAAGAGCCGCTTGGCCGTCGGTGTTGACGATGACCCAAAGGGCATCGCCCTGGGCCCGGGAAAGGGCGAGCAGTTCCAAATGCCCCCGGTGCATGGGGTCAAAATAGCCGCTAGTGATGGCGATGCGCATGGGCGAAAGAATGGGAGCTTTAGAGGATTGGATTACCCGGGCAGGCTACCGCGCGTGAAGGCGATTTTGCCTGCACTTAGCAGAATAAGACTGTCTCCGGCTAGGCCGGCAAATTGGGTTAACTCCCAGGAGGGGGAGGAAGGAGCAGTGGGAAGAGTTCGAGTGCCCGGGCATTCCAGCGGTTAAGCCGGCCGAGTCGTTCGATCACTTCTGGTGAGGCGCCCTTCTTTTGGGCGCCGTCGAGAACGCGCTGCAGAGATGGCTGGGCCGACTCTAAGGCTGGCAAGACCTGGCTTCTCAAAAGCGTCACCAGTGATGCCGCCAAGGAGGGCGTGGGTTGCCATCGCTCCCGGCGGGCCCCCTTGGCCTTCACGGAGAGAATCATCTCATGATCTCTGAGAAACTTAAGTCCTTGACTGACAGATCCTTTGCTCATCCCAAGTCGGCCTTGAATCTGATCAAAATCCAACGGCACCGAAGCCGCATAAAGCAGTGAGTAAATCTCCGCCACGGAGCGCGGGACGCCCAAAATCCCCGCCATCCGAACGAAAAAATCAGCCAGCTCAACCTCGTGAGGCTGGAGGGGCTCAAATGAAGGGCGGCTGGAGCGCCGACCGGCAGTCTTTTCAGAGGGTGGCTTCATGGAAGCTGGCCCTGGGGACAGGGACCGCCCACACAATTCAATAATTTTTGAACTATGGCAAGGGGTAATTCTCCGCCCCTCCCGGGGGAAGGAACCTTAAAGACTTCCACCTGGCGCCCCCTTGGGGATTCGAACCCCAGTTACCTCAGTGAAAACGAGGTGTCCTGGACCGGGCTAGACGAAGGGGGCGGTCGGTGGAAGTGCGGAACTTAATAACGAACCCCCGCTGGTCAAGATTTTTGGAAAACCTGATTTCCAGCCCGCAAACAGGGTCGGTTATCGGCCGAACAGGCTTTGATCGACGTAGGGGTTGCTGGATTTTCCCTCTGCCTTCTTGGCCCCGTTCTTCGCCAGGACCGCTCCACCCCACCACGCTGAGCCGATAAATAGCACAAGAAACAATAAGAGCCCCCAACGATTGGTCGGTTTTTTAGGTTCATTATCATCCATAAGCCTCCTGACCCTTGCGGTGTTTTAATGGCTTGGCAACTCCCGGCCGATTTTTACATATGTATTTACCCCCTCAGTCTTACCCAACCCCGATTCTGCATGAGCCCCAAGCAGAAGCCACTGGTGGTCATCATTGAAGACGACCGTAGCCTCGCCGCTACCGTCGCCGACCAATTCGAGACCGCCGGTTTCTCTTCCCAGATTTTTCACAAGGGGGCGACGGCGCTAAAATTTATCGGAGAGCACCATGTCCACATCGTCCTGCTGGATCCGAACCTACCGGACCTCGATGGGCTGCACTTACTCAGTAAGATTCGCCGCCTGCACCATGCGCCGGCGGTAATCTTCTTCTCCGCCCAGCGCAGCGGGCCACAAGTCGCGCAGGCCCTGGAAGCTGGCGCGGATGACTTCGTCGGCAAGCCGCACCACCCGGAGGAACTCATCGCGCGCATCCATGCGGTCCTGAGACGGAGTGAAACCTCCGGCGACAGCCGACTGACCGGCAACGCCGATCTCGGCACAGGGGTCTTCATCTTCAATGGCGCCGAGGTGCATCCAGAAAGACTCGAACTGGTCTTCTCGGGGAATCGTCGGCGCAAACTCGGCCGCAAAGAAGTCGGGATTCTTTATCACCTGCACGCCAACCCTGGCGTCATCATCAGCCGACATAGCCTGATCCACGCCGTCTGGGGCGTGCACGCCGATGTCCGCAGTCGCTCGCTCGACCAATATATCGCCAAGATCCGCGAGGCCTATGCCGAGTTCGGCCGCACCCTCGACTGTTTCCGGACGATTCACGGCATCGGCTACTGGTATGAGCCCACGCCGCCGGTCGGGGCTGCGGAAAACGCTCCTAAAAAAGGTCGGCGGGCTTGATTACCGGCCAACCTCCCCGCATTGGTGTGGTCATGAATATCCGCTGTTACCTCAAACCCAGCTGTGGCTGGAGCAACGGCGTTCGCGCGATTATGGCGAAATATGCCCTCACCTATCAGGATGTTGATATCATCAACAACCCGGCTAACTACGCCGAGATGGTCGAGAAAAGCGGCCAGCGCCTTTCGCCCTGCGTGGAAGTTGATGGCGTGATGCTCCCCGATATCTCCGGCGCCGAAGTCGAGCAGTACCTCCTCGCTAACGGCCTAGTGGTGCCGAATGACCAAGCCCCTTCCGTGCCGATCAACGCACCGTGCACCGATGCAGAGCACGAGAAAATGCGCATCAAGACGGTACGGTTCTTCTGAGCCCACAGATGTTGGCGGTTAGCGGTTGGCGGTTAGCGGATAGAAATGATTTCCAGGTGTCGGATGACAGCCACGGCTGTCGGCGACTCAGGGGGCGGCTGCTCGGCCATCGGCCACGGGAGCCTGGAGCCGGTTGCCGAAGGCCGAACGGCTAACGCCCGAATGGCCGATGCCCAGGTGGCCGTCACCCGGTAGAACTCTGGCCGCAGTAAACGTTCCAGTCTCCGGTTTCCCATTGAGTTAACTCCAACCGCTATCCGCCAACCGCTAAAACCTTTTACTCACTCTTCCCCGCGGCAAAATCAGCGAGCGAATCGGCGACCCACTGGCGCTGCTCGGCGCTGAGCTCCGGGAAGATCGGGATGCTGAGCACTTCGGCGGAAAGCTGTTCGGAGACCTTGACGCTATCGCCGCCCCGGTAGCCCTTGTCGGCGAAACACTCCTGACGGTGAAGAGGAATCGGGTAATAGATTTCGCACCCGATTTTGCGGGCAGTGAGGAAGGCCTTGAGCGCATCGCGACGACCATGAGTGACGCGAAGCGTGAACTGATTCCAGATACCCTGCCCGGAGAAGTCGACGGGCAGCAGAATCTTCGCGGCCTTGTCGGCGCCCGGGCGATTCTCGGCGATGCCCGCACGGCCTTTGAGGGACGCGTGGTAGAAATTGGCATTACCCGCGCGGGAACAATTATAGCCCGGCAGATGCGGCAGCTTGATATGCACCAAGGCCGCCTGGAGCGGGTCCATCCGGAAGTTCGCCCCGATTTCGCGGTGATAATACTTCGGCTGCATCCCGTGAACGCGCAGCATCCGGGCGCGCTCAGCCAAAGCGTCGTCGGAAGTCGTCACTAGGCCTGAATCGCCCATGCCGCCGAGGTTCTTGGAAGGAAAGAAGCTCGTAGCTCCGAAATCGCCGGAGGACATGGTGCTCCGTCCCTTCCAGCGAGCACCCATGGACTGAGCGGCATCTTCGATGACCTTCAGGTTATGGGCGGAGGCAAAAGCCTGCAGGGCATCCAGGTCACAAGACTGGCCGAAGAGATGCACTGGCATGATCGCCCGGGTGCGCGGGCCAACCTTGCGAGCGGCATCGGCCAGATCGATATTGAAGTGATGGGGGTCAACATCGACCCAGACCGGGGAGGCCCCCAAACGCGCGACCGAGCCGGCGGTAGCGAAAAAGGTGAAGGAGGGAATCAGGACTTCGTCGCCTTCGCCGATACCAAGTGCCATGAGCGCGAGCAAAAGGGCGTCGGTGCCGGAAGAGACGCCGAGCGCGTGCTTCACGCCGAGGAACGTGGCGCAATCCTTCTCGAAGGCCTCGAGGCGCGGGCCCATGATGAACATGTTCGAACGAAGGACATCGCGGAAGGCGGTCTCGAACTGGGCCTCGAGGGCTCGATTCTGCGGGCCTAGGTCAAGCAACGGAACGGCAATCATGGTGCGGTGAACTTCTCCCACCACCCGCCCCCACGGGCAACATCATTCAACCGAGCGGCGCGTACGGAACACCAGGATGGAGCCCAGCACCACGAACGGCAACGTCCAGAACTGTCCCGCCGTTAACCCGAGGATGAAGCCATCTTCCGCCGAGCGGAAGCATTCGCCAATGATGCGCGCGGCGGCGTAGAGGAGCAGAAACTCGCCGGCGAGTCGGCCGGGCGGGAGTCGCCGCGGATAACGGAACCAGACCCAAAGCAGCGGCAACAGCCCCTCGCCAAAGGCTTCGTATAACTGCGAAGGGTGGCGGGGCAGCGGGCTCTCGCGCGGAAAGATGACGGCCCAAGGCATGGTCGACGGATTGCCCACCAGTTCGCCGTTCACGAAGTTTGCGAGTCGCCCGAAAAGTAACCCGGCCGGGGCAAGAGCGCAGAGCAAATCCCCCATCGGTAGAAAATCCTGCTTACGGCTCCGCGCAAACCAGAGACCAGCAAGTAGGACCCCCAGGAAGCCTCCGTGGCTGGCCATCCCGCCTTGCCAGACGCGGAACACCATCATCGGGTCGGCGACGAATTCCGCACGAGCGTAGAGTAACACATGGCCTAAGCGGCCGCCCATGATTGTCCCAATCATGATGGCCGTAATCAGAGCCGACTCATCGTGCACATTACGGAGCGGAGTCAGGCCTGCCCGGCGCCAGCGACCAAGGAGGTACGCCGCGATGGCAAAGCCGGCGGCATAGGCCAAGCCATACCAATGAACTCCGCGCAGCCCCCAGCTGGGCGGGAAGTGAATCGCCACCGGATCGAGGTCATGAACCCAATAGGCCAAGAAGCCGCCGATCATGTGGCGGCCTTCGGTGGGGTTTCCGGTCCGGAACGGCGGCCCGGTCGATGTCCCCGCTGGCGTGCTAACTCGCGCATGTCCGGGTGCGGGTCATCCTTTTCGTAAATTTCCACCCCCAGGAGGGATTCAAAGATATCTTCCAACGTGATCACGCCCGCGAAGGCTCCGAACTCATCCACCACCACCGCGAGGTGCTGGTGCGCGCGGACCAAGTCGTGCAACGCGTCGGAGAGTGTCGCATTTTCTGGGACGATGTGCGCCTTGGCCATCAGCTCACGCATGGGCACTTCCCGGCGATTCTCACCGGCCGCCTTAAGGATATCGCGACGGCGGACGACGCCGACGATGCGATCCGGATTCTGCTCCCAGACGGGCATGCGGCCGTGCGGGACGGTCGGGTAAAGACGGAGGACATCCGCGACCGTCAAATCGACTTCGACGGCCGTGACCACCGGCCGAGGCGTCAGCACGTGCGAAACGGGGATATCATCGAGCCTAACCGCGTTAGAGACTAAGTTGCTTTCAGCCTGCGTAATCTTTCCTTCCCGCGCGGCGGCCTGCGCAAAACTGCCGATGTCGGCGTCTGCTCGGTCAATGCCCGGCTCTTCCGGTGGTGCCAGCGAGTCGTGCAACTTGCCGAACATCCGGAGGATCTTCGCGGCGCCTCGCACCAGTTTTAAAGGTGCGGCGATGCGCGGGGCGAGGTGAACGCGAAAATGCATCCCGACTTTCCGTGGGAGCATGACCGTGAGCCACGCCATGATGAAAGAAACGGCAATGACCGCGAAGGCAGTCAAAAGGGCGACCTGCCAGGTGGCGGTCTTATTGGGCAAAAGCCGCTCGCCCATCAGGTAACCGCCCAGCAGGGCGCTCATACCGACAAACGCCGCCGTCAGCACCTCAAGGGCCGCGAGGGTGTTCCCTTGATCGCCCCGGGAACGTTCAATCGAGACGGCCGCCTTGGCATCCTGACGGCGAAGCTCTTCTAGTTCCGCATGTGAGAGTGCCGCCACCACTCCGGCCACGAGCGAAAACCCGGCAGCGCTGCCATTCAGAAGGATGAAAATCGGCCAGAGCAACCAAGCGTCCATGTGCCTTTTTATTAGGCCACCCCTTAGGCCTTGGCGAGGGAGAATCCCAATATTGACCCACCTGCTCTCGGCGGAATACTCCCTTTATGTCCCCCCGCGAGCTTCAGATGATTTCGGCTCTTTCCGTCTTCCTGACGGCGGCGCTTCCGGCGGCGGCCGGTGCCATCGCCTTCCGAGCCCAACCCATCCTAGCCGTGACGCTTAACGGCGAGCCCGGTAGCCTGCCTGGACTCACTGGATTTTATTTTAATCACTTCAACGGGGCGCTCGGACTATTACTCGCTCTCGGTGGAATCTCGACCCTTCTAGCCCTACGGGCTCACTTCAAAAAAACCGAGGATGCCGTGGTGCGGATGGCGTCTCTGCTCGCGGCGACCTGTTTCTCCGCCCTGGTCAGCGTCGTGTTCCTAGCCTTGCTCGTGCTCGCGACCGCCCTACCCGTCTACAGTAAACTCATGCAGCGCTGAGTGCGCCACGCGGCCAAGTTGGCCAGCATCGCACGGGGCTCAGCCTGATCTGCGGGCGCCTTCCAAACGACGTTACGGTTCTCATCGGCCACCGTGGCCGCGAGGATGGCTCCGCCCAGGAAGGTCGAACGCAGTACGACAATGGACTGAGCTTCCTTCGGGAATGGCTCGGCGACCTCGCGCACAGCTCGGCCGGCCAAGGCGAGCACTCCGCGAAACTGGGCGGCGGCGGTCCCGTTTAACCTGCCGGTGGAAATTGCGGGGAAACACCAGGCTGACCCATCCCACCACGCCAAGGAGCTCCGCGTGCACTCGGAGAGATGGCCCGCCGAATCGAGCTGGATGCCTTCCGCCTCCGGCCGATCGGCCAACGCCCGCAGCTCGCGCCACGCCGCCGAAGAGTTGAGCCAAGGTCCGCTCTTCGGCCGCGGCAACCATTCCGGGGCATCGCGTCGCGTGCTCAGGATAAAAAGATCTAACGCTGATGGTGAGACCGGCAGAGTGCGGGCGGTGAGCCATTCCGTTGCCAGCCCATCTGGACGGGCGGCGACGACGAGACGAAGCACCGCGTTTGTTAGGCCGGTGCGTGCCTGCAATCCGCGAATCGGACCCGACCACGCCGCGGGGCTCGCCGCGGCACCCAACACAAGCCGAGTTGGGTCTAGCCCTAAACGGGGACAGGCGAGATGGAGACGGGCGAGATGATCCGGCAGGCATTCAATGCTTCCGGCGCGTAAGGCAAAGGTTTCGAAAAGAGACGGGCCGGCGTGTAATGCAGAAACCTCGGCGCCATCGGGCAACTCGACCCACTCTCCGTTGCGCCAGCCAATCATGGGCGTAAGGCCGCCCGAGCGGCGGCGAGTAAAGGAGCCTGCGCCTTCCGCAGGCTCTCGGCGTATTCCGCAGCGGGCACGGAGTCGGCGACAATCCCCGCTCCCGCCTGCACGAAGCATCGGCCTTCGGCCATCCAAAGAGAACGGATGATAATGTTTAGGCAAAGGTCACCCGATGCGCCGATCCAGCCAAGCGAGCCGGTGTAGTAACCGCGCGCCACTGGCTCCAGTTGCGCAATCACCTGCATCGTGCGCACTTTGGGAGCGCCCGTGATGGTGCCACCGGGGAAGAGTGCCCGAATGATATCAGCTGGGCCAGCCCCAGCCTGGCGTACGCCCTCCACCTGAGAAACTAAGTGCATGACATGAGAGTAACGCTCCACGGCCATGAATTCCGGGACGGTGACGCTGCCGGCCCGAGAGACGCGGCCGACATCATTACGCAGTAAATCCACCAGCATCAGGTGTTCCGCTTTTTCTTTGGTGTCACCGGATAACTCCTTAGCCCAGGCGAGGTCGGCTGCTTCGTCGATACCCCGCGGACGCGTGCCGGCAATCGGCCGAGAAGCCACCCGACCACCGACGGATTCCACCAAGAGTTCGGGGGAGCCGCAAACGAGCGTGGCTCCCGGCAAACTCACCATGCCCATATAGGGCGAAGGGTTGGCGGTGCGAAGCACCTGATAGGCGAGTGAGGCATTCACCGGTGGCACCTCCAGCCGCGTCGAAAGGTTTACCTGATAGGTATCACCGGCCGCAATGTAGGCCTGGCAGCGCCGCACGGCGTCTTCAAACGCCGCCGGCTCCAGAGAGGCATGCAGAGGCGTCGCGGTTGCAGAAGCGGGTGCGATCGTCGGGGCGGGTTGGGCCGCGGCGTGATACCAATGGCGAGCGAGCTCCTCGGCACGCGCGCGCGCGAGGCGTAACGTTGGCACTGCCGGCCCTTGCGGACAGAGGATGACCACCGTGAGTTCTTTTTGGGCGGCATCAAAAATGCATACCTCGGTCGCTTCGAGAAAGGCCGCGAGCGGCGCTCGCGTGTCGGCAGGGGCGGAGACCACTGGCTCGAACTGGCTCGCGAGTTCGTAGCCCAGCAGAGCGATCAATCCACCTTGAAAATCCGGCCAACCCGTGAGGCGGGGGGCGCGGACTTCGCGCGACCAGCGCCGGAGATAATCAAGTGGGCGCTCCGGAGCCTCCTCATGCGCGCCATAATCGTTATGCACCATGACGCGACCATCCGCAAAGAAGACGGTCGAGCGGGCGGCGCTGGGCACCGCCAAAGTGAGTGAACCCGAGCGCCCACTTTCCAGTACGGCATGAAATCTGCCGGTCGGGAAACTGTCCCAAGTGGCCGGGAGGCGCTCCGCCCGCAACCGAAGCATATAAGGCAGGTGGGTCCAGTCCCCGGCCGCGGCGGCCCAGTCGGCCGCGGTTATTTCCGCGAGAATTTCCAGGGCTTCACTCACTGGAAAAATTGAGTTTATAGCCTGCGAAGTCGCTGCCTCCGAGGATGACGCCGGCCTTAGCCGAAGTGATGCCGTAGACGTGTAATTCTTGGCGCGACCCTTTGGAGACCACCGTGATGCGCAAGGCTCCGTCCAGCTTCATAATCTTAATGGAAAGCGTCTTCGCGCGGACGCGGGCACTGATTACCCCGCGGGAAACGCGGCCATAACGCTCCAGCGCTTCGGCGACAGGTCGCGCCGCGTCGGTCAACGACGTGTGCGACCCTGCCCTGCCGCGCCCCACCGGCATCGTCAGGCAATTTCCCAAGTATAGGGATGGGAAGAAAGCATCTCGCAGCCCTTCTTCGTGATGACGACGCAGTCCTCGAAGCGGCAACCACCGATGCCAGGATAGTAAAGCCCTGGCTCGACCGTGACCGCGTTGCCCGCGGTAAGTGGATGCGGATTGCGTAGAGATAGGTTCGGCTCCTCGTGGATATCGTAGCCCAAGCCGTGCCCGGTGCCGTGAAAGAAGCCGACATAGATGCCCTTCACCAAGCCGGTCTTGTAGCCCAGCGACTTGAAGTAATCCTGCACCACCGCGTGAACCTTGGCACCCGTCACGCCTGGGCGAATAGCTTTAATCGCCCGACGCTGGGCCTCGAGGACGGCGTGGACCATCTTACGCTGTTTGGCATTCGCCTTCCCCTTGAGGTAGGTGCGCGTCATGTCGCCGTAGTGATGCGAGGCGATATGGCGGGGATAGATGTCGCAGACGATGAGCTCATTGGCTCGAACCGGCCCGGCACCCGAGCAGTGACAGTCGACAGCCTGATCGCCTGGGGCGATAATGAGGCCGATGTCGCAGAGACCACCTTGGCGGAGAATCGCGACCTGTGCCTCTTCCTTCAAAATCTCGGCCGTGAGCGTTTGGCCCTTCCATTGCAGCACGCCCTTCTTATCGGACTTAGCTTCGGCGAGTACCTTCTCGACGGCCTTGAAGCCTGCGACCGCAGCGACATTGCCGGCGCGGATTCCGGCAAGTTCGGCCTTCGATTTCACCTGACGGGCGGGGAAGAGTTCCGGGGTGCCGCGTTCGTTGTGCTGGGCGCCGACCGCATGGAGCTCCAGACCGAGTTCGCGGAGGCGCTCATAGAGGCCCACCGGAAAGTCCGCCGGGACCCGAAAACGATGGATGCCTTGCTGGAGCGCCGCGAAGACGATGGCATCGGCGACGCCGGCTTTCGGGTTCGTCTTGCGGAGGTCCCCGATAATGGCGGTGAGGTTGAGTACCTCGTCGAAGGCCGACTCAGCCTTCGCGCGACCGACTTCCATGCCGGGCAATAGGCCAATCCGCCGGCCGCCGGCGGAAAAGGCCGGGAAGGGATCGGAGGCGTGGAAACCGCCGAACCAGCGCAGGTCGGCGTTCTTAGAGGGAGTCGCCATCATCAACACATCACGGATGGGGGCGGGGGTCTTGAGTGCGGGGCGAGCCATGGCAGAACGATGACGAATGTATGACCGCGGTGAAGCGCAAACAATGTCGCAGTCCGTAGAAAGACGAACACGCTGGCCCCATGCTCGCCCAAGCCACCCCCGCCGCGTTCTCGTGGAGCACCATGTTCATGCCCACCGTCCCATGGTATGAAATGGTCTTCCGTGGCATCGTCGTCTATATCTTCCTTATCGTGCTGATCCGGATAACCGGACGTCGGCAGGTGGGGATGCTCGCCCCCTTTGACTTCATCCTCCTGCTCATCCTGAGCAACGCCGTGCAAAACTCCATGAACGGCGGAGATAATAGCCTCGGCGGCGGGCTGCTCGTCGCGGTCACGCTCGTCACCCTGAACTGGGGCGTCTCCATCCTCTCCCGCCGCTCCAAGTTCATCGAAAACCTCCT
The DNA here is from genome assembly GCA_943331445.1 of Akkermansia muciniphila. Classification (GTDB taxonomy): domain Bacteria; phylum Verrucomicrobiota; class Verrucomicrobiia; order Opitutales; family UBA953; genus UBA953. The sequence continues at coordinate 23,347 of CALQLO010000011.1, read as the reverse complement.
CGTCGGCCGCCCCGTGTTTCTCGTGAAAGACAACTACGTCCTCGAAAAAAACATGCATCATGAGAAGATTACGCATCATGAGCTCATGGCCGCACTGCGGGCCGCGGGCTGCGCAAACATCGAGCACGCCCGGCACGTGATTTTGGAGACCAACGGCTCCATCACGGTCGTGCACGCCCAGTCCGACTCCGCTTGACGGCCAGGCGGGGCTGGGTCAGAAATCCCTGTCTTGGTCGCGGGTATCGTTCAGTGGTAGGACCTCACTTTCCCATAGTGGTGACACCAGTTCGAATCTGGTTACCCGCTCCAAGACGTTTCGCCAGGGGCCTTCGGGAGGCTTGACCCCGGCCCGGCGGGTCGGAATAGTGGGCTTCCTTGGCCACGCGGGTATCGTTCAGTGGTAGGACACCACTCTTCCAAAGTGGATACACCAGTTCGAATCTGGTTACCCGCACCAAGTAATTGCCTCCCGCTCAGTTCCGCCAAGGAAGCTGACCGGCAGGCGTGACCTCGAGGAATTCCTTCCACGCTTCAACTTCATCAGCGGACAAGGAAGAGGCCACAACCAGCCGCCACTTGGGCTTAGCGGGCACGCGGCGTAGCGTCATCCCAGCCTGCTCCGGCAATCGGTTAGCCTTGCGGGAATTACAACGCACACAGGCCGTCACGATATTCTCCCAGTTCGTCTTCCCGCCGACGTCGCGCGGCACCACGTGATCGAGGTTCAACTCCTCGTCACGAAAAGTTCGTCCACAATACTGGCAGGTATTCGCATCGCGGAGATAGACATTACGTCGGCTAAAGCGAATCTCGCGACGAGGGACGCGATCATAGGCACCCAGCAAGAGCACGCGAGGCACGCGCAGGGAGATACAAGGAGAGCGCACGGCCTCGGAGGCCGCGGGCGGCTCTTCCAGCGAAAACTTTACCCACTCTTCAGCGTTGAGCACGCGATGACCGGAGGGATCGGCGTGTATGGCCGTGGCACGCCCGCGGAAAAGTAAACTCATCGCCCGGAGTACGCCCACGATATTAACCGGCTGCCAGAGACGGTTAAGAACGAGAATGCGATGTTCGAGACGCGGGGGCACGACTCATGGGTTTTAAGCCATGTGCCGGCGGTGGTCAACCCCCTGCAAATCAGCGTTTTTTCTTAACCTGGGCGGCCGCCGGGCTATTGGGCGGAACCACCGGCGGGGGAGGCGGCGACGATTCGGCGTCGGGAAGTTCTACGGTCATCAATCCGCTGGCCAGGGCCGGAAATTGGAAGCGGCGCCCGTCGATCCGGACCTGCAAGGCCTCGATCGCCGTCGCATTGAGCATCGTAGCGCCTTTGACGTTAATCAGCACTTCCTCATCCCGCGGACCCAGCATGATGTTGGCCCGCAAGGCCCCCGTCACGACCTCGGTGAGCTGAAAGCGAACCTTCGGCAACGTCGAGGTAATCCCGATTTGATGCGGTCGTCCAGGCAGGATGACCACTGCGGCCGTAGCCTTCTTTGGCTGTGGATGGCTCGCCGTCGCGGGCGAGCCTAGATAAAAAACGCGATGATGATGGCGATGACCGCGATCCCAATGATGCCGTAGATGAGCATGTCGCGATTCACCGTGATCGATCCACCCGGACTGGCGGGCTCAAAAGCCGCATCTTCTTCGGCGCCGGCTTCGAGCGGACGGCGGGAGGCCTTGGCGGAGTGGTGCGTGTTAAAATCAGCACCGGCTTTTTCGTCATCGAGACGAAGGTATTTGGCGTAAAGTTTCACGAACCCACGCTTGTAGACATCGGCCAGCGGGATGGATTCAAACTGGTTGGCCTCCATGGACTGAAGGTAATCGGTGCGGATCTTGGTGAACTCCGCCGCCTCGCGGAGAGTCACGCCCAGTCGCTGCCGGGCTTCTTGAAGGCGTTCGCCGAGGGTTTGCATGGCCCGAGATTCGGCCGAAGCGGAAAAATACGCAAGCCTCTCGTGAATCAGGCCAGCAGTTCCCAAAGGGCTAGCCAAGGCTCGCCCAACGCACGTAGGCCAAAAGACAGTAACCGCTGGAAGGGCGGCAGGTTGATGAGCACGATCAAGATGATGAATCCCCAACGGGAGAGGGTGAGGAACATCTCTTCCGTGTAGAGGCCGAGGCGGAGCGCCAACCGGGAGCCGTCGAGCGGCGGAATAGGGATGAGGTTAAAGACAACGAGTCCGGCGTTTAGGAAGATGCCCTGAACCAAGAATTTTACGATCACCGCATCCTTCACCATGTCGAAATGACCCAAGCCGCCGATGACGGCCAAGATAAAACAGAGCACCAGATTCATCGCCGGTCCAGCCAGGGTGATATAAATGTCATCCATTCGGCGGGTCTTGGCGTTAGGAAGGGAGATTTCGACCGGCTTGCCCCAGCCGATGAGCCCGAAACTCGGACTTAAGAAAATCATGAACGCGGGTATCGCGATGGTCCCGATGGGGTCAGCGTGGGCGAAGGGGTTGAGCGTCACGCGTCCCTGCATACGGGGGAGCGGATCGCCCCGCATATCGGCCATCCAAGCATGCCCGAACTCATGCAAACCGATGGAGATAATCAGCAGGATGAGTTGCAGGCCGCCCCAGCGAAGATGCTCAATATCCATATTCATAGGCGCAGGTGGGATTAAAGATGAGCATGACGGACGGAGGAATGGAAACGCCTGCGGCCCGCCAAGCCAATCCGAAACCCGCGGGCGACACTCGCTCCTTGAGGAATTAAGGGGAGGCCTTACACCCCATGCATGTCGCACGCCGCCCGCATCCGACTCGCCCAAAAGCGTGGCCTCGGCCCGCCGCAGGCGAAGGTACTCGCAAAGCTCGACTCCCCTCGCGCGATTCAGGATTTCCTGGCCGTCTTGCCTCAGAACTTTGAACCCGAGGGCGATACGGCCCGCTCCGTCGAACAGGCCCTCATCCATCGCAAAGCCCATTGCATCGAGGGGGCGATGATTGCCGCCTTTGCCCTGTGGCTACAAGGACACCCTCCCCTCTTACTGGATTTCAGTGCACACCAAGACATGGATCATGTCATCGCTCCTTTCCGGGTGAATGGAAAATGGGGCGCCATTTCCAAGACCAACTACGTCTGCCTCCGTTGGCGCGACCCCGTCTACCGCAGTGTCCGTGAACTTGCGATGTCGTACTTCCATGAGTACGCCAAGGGGCCACGCAAGACCCTACGGAGTTATTCCAAGCCCTTTGACCTGAGCCGAGTCCCCGCCGGCAAGTGGGTGAATAATCCTAAAGACTGCTGGGAAATTGCCGACCTGATTACCGATGCCCGGCATTATGAAATCGTGACCGACCAAGAAGCCCGGACGCTCCGCCCGCGAGACGAAGTCGAGCTCCGCTCCGATAAGGTTACGTCCTTCCCGATTCCAAAGTGGAAGCGTCAGCGGCTCTGAGGGCGCTCAGCGCCGACCGTCATACCAGATATCGCAGTTCTCGGCCCGCTTCGCCGCGCGTCCAGCGGTGAAGAGCATGCGAAAGAAGAAGCGGGCCGCTTCGGTTACCGTATAGAGTTTCAGCTTGCGCGAAGAAGTGCGCAAAGGGTGATCGGCCAAAATGATGAAGTGCCGGCCGCGGCGGCGGGCGATAGCCTTGAGCCGACGGCTCAGAAAGACCTCTTCGCCGGCGTAGTATTCAGTACCGAAACCGCCCGCCTCACGGAAAGCGGAAGCCTCGACCCAGACACACGAACCAGCCGCCCAGCGAGTAAGGCGGCTCCAAAGATTCCAGCATCCACAAACAGAGCGTGCATAGCGTGGCGTGCCTGGCTCCAGCTCGACCGTACTGCCGCCACCGAGCGCGCAGCCAGCGGTAATCTCGTCAGCGATAGCCGCAAAAAGTGCCGAGGAAGGAGTCGAGTCCGCGTCGATAAAGACCAGCCACTCGCCGGAGGCCGCCCGTGCACCCGCGTCCCGCGCCCGGCCAATCTGGTTGACCGGCTCAAAGACGACAGTCGCACCAGCGGCGCGGGCGCAAGCCGCCGTGCCATCAGTAGAGTTATTATCGCAGACGACGCATTCCCAGGTCCATCCGCGTGAAAGGAAAGTCGCGGCCGCCGCCTGCACGGACGCCAGCGTCGCCGGCAGGAGTTTTTCTTCGTTGAACGCCGGGATGACGACGGAGACGCGCATCACGGCAAAAGAGCCAACGCTCAGCTGACGTGCTCGAAGGCGCAGGCCGCCGCACCGACGACGCCGACGTTACCGCCGAGTCCGGCCGGGACAATCGTGCAAACCGCCGAGAGACGCGGGAAGGCGTAGCTACTGGCGCTCTTGCGCATCGGCACAAAGAGTGCGTCGCCTGCGGCGGTGACGCCGCCACCGACCACAATCACATCCGGGTTGAAAGTGTTGATCACCGCCCCGAGGCCGCGGCCAAGGTAGTTGATGGATTCGTCCCAGATCTCCTTGGAGAGTCCATCGCCGGCGGCCATGGCCTGAAGAATGTGATGCGTGGTGACGTGTTCCGCACCGCCGGCGAGTCCAGCGAGCGTCGAGGCGCGACCTGAGGCGAGGGCTTCGCGCGCCCGTCGGGCGATGGCCGTACCGGAGGCGTAGACTTCCCAGCAACCCGGGTTACCGCAGCCACAGCGCGGGCCGTCCATCGTCAGAGGAATATGACCCAGTTCGGCCGCGTTACCGTTGGAGCCGCGCATCAACCGACCGTCGATGACCGCACCGCCGCCGATACCCGTGGAGACCGTGATGTAGACGACGTTTTTCTTACCCTTGCCGGCGCCGAAGCGGTATTCACCGAGGGCGGCGGCATTGCAGTCGTTATCAATGCGGGCGGGAAGACCGCCGAAAGAGTTGCTCAAGTATTCGGTGATCGAGAAACCAGTCCAACCAGGAAGATTCGGCGATCCGTCGACACAGCCGCGGGCGATGTCGAGCGGACCGGGCGAGGCGACACCGATGGCGACAAAATCCACTGGCTTCAGTTTTAGTTCGGTCAGCAGCTGGTGCGCCGCTTCGGCCACGCGCTCGCAAGCCTGGGCGGGGCCCTTTTCCGCGAACGTCTCAACCCGACCAGAGCCGAGTACCGAGCCGTCTTCATTGACGACGCCAAAGGCAAATTTCGTGCCACCGAGGTCAAAGGCTAATACTTTACGCATGGAAATAGGTTAGCCTCGGGCAGGCCGATCGTAGTCATCCTGCAAGCGCACGACATCTGTGAGGTCTGGAGTGGAGGATTCAATCAGGACGCTATCTTCGAGTGCTTCGAAGCGATGAATAGTGCGAATCGGGATATGGATCGACTGGCCAGGCAGCCAAACATGCTGATCAGCGGCGTCAATCAGCTTAGCCGAGGGCGATTCCCCGGCACCGAGCGTCCGGAAGGTCAGCAGCATCTTCCCTGAAAGTAGAAACAGCGTCTCGGTCTTACGCTCGTGATACTGGAGACTGAGGCGACAGCCGGACTTCACTTCCAGCACCTTCCCCGCGTAACCAGATGAATCGGCATACCACACTTCACGCCCCCATGGCTTCTCCACGATTTTGGGAGTATGCAGCGGGCTAGACATGCGAAAGGTCTGTCGAAAAGACCACGACTAGCCAAGCAAATCCCCGAAGAAGTCCGGCTGATCCATGGCGCCGACCAAAGGCGTGATTAATTGGGCACTGTCGTGGGCCACCCGATTGACCTCGGGCGAAACACGGTGGAGCGACAGGGTGCGCTCGGGCGCCGTCATCGCCAGGCGACTAAAATCCTCGGGCGTGAAGGCACGCTCGGTCAGCCACTCTTGGCGAGCGGCGGAGGGAAGTATCAGTGGCATGCGTGAGTGGATTTCCCCAGCCTCACGGTTGGGTGCGACCGTCACCAAACAAAGCGTGCGGCGGGATTTCCCGTCGGGGGTTAATTGGAGTGACCAGAGTCCCCCCACCGCGAGCGGGCCGCCGTCGGCCGCTCGAAAGTAATAGGGCACCTTGAGGCGACCTTCGGTCTTCCATTCGTAATAGCCATCAATCGGGATGATGCAGCGCCGCTGGCGGGCCGCCTCCCGAAAAGTTGGGCGCTCAAAGATACCTTCGGCCCGGGCGTTAGCGTGGCCTGGTTCCGCCGGATCGGCCGACCAGGCCGGTACCAAGCCCCACCACAAAGCCTCGGTGCGCAGGACGCCCTGCTCCCGCCGGATGGAAAGTAACGGCGTCCCGGGTGAAATATTATACCGCTCGGGCTGCGGAGCCATGGGCGCCGATAGGCTCCGAACAATTTCTTCCCAGCGTGAAAACTGGGTGACGCGGCCGCACATATTGCCGAATTAATCAGCGCGGCGGCAAAGCGGGCGGGGCCGCAGATCCGGCGGAGGTGCGCAGCTTATTCAACACGATGAGATTAATAAAATGCATCACCCCCAAGACGACAACGACGACGCCCACGGAGCGGCTGAGGTCTTCGATGACCTTGATACCCGATGTGGGATGATCCTTAGAGCTCAGGAAAAGCAACATGAAGCCCGTGTTCACGAGGTAGAATCCGATAATCAGCAGATTGTTGACCGAGTCGGCCATGGTTTCATTGCCGTGGAACGCATCCACCAAAAAGGGGCGACCACTCCGAAAGAGTGTCCGACCGACCCAGATGGTCACCGCCAAAGACACTGCGAAATAAATCCCATATTCCCAATAAGTCAGATTTTCGTTCATGGCGGTGGGTGCTTGTTTAATAAATCAACGGCGTGCCCGCGGGCAAATAATTTCGCCGGGGGGCGGACTCACCAATGCGGCGGGCGCTCGTCGGCCGGCGGGCTCGAGTCGGCGGCATCTCCGGATTGGGCCATCTTAGCCTCCGTGCGAGCGAGGCGGTCGGAGAGCTTGGCGACCTCCTTGGAGAGTTCTAAGATTTCCCGATCCTGCTGTTCAACGTGCCGCTGGAGAAAAGTAAGACGCTCTTCCAATTCGTGCAGGCGGGAGTCCATCAGAGGAAGGTGGGGAGGCGGAGGGAGGGGGCAAGCCCACGCCCTGTGATTTTTCCGCCAAGCCTTGGGGCTAAGCGGACGGCGGTAGCTGTTTTGCTGATTGAGGCCTAGGTGGTATCCCCTACTCTACCGCCCATGTCCGAACCCTTGGACATTCCACCTGCTGAGGCAACTCAGCTCCCCCTCTCTCGACCGCAGCGATCCATTTGGCGCCGGCTGGGCGGAGAGGGCTTGGCCATGTCCATTCTCATCCACCTCGGGCTGATCGCCGTCGCGGTCGTCTGGGTTGTTTCCACGATCACCGAGAACGCGGCTAAAAAAGACCCGGAGTCTTTCAGCACCGGGGCTGGCGGCGGTAACGGCGGCCCCAAAGCGAAGGAATATAAGACCCGGCTGCAGCCTAAGAATCTCAAGAACCTGACAAAGGCCAATTCCCGCATCACCTCCAAGAGCGCCAGTGCCGCTATCGCAGTCGCCAGCCTACCAACGACCACGGCCTCCATGCTCACGGGCGGGGGCGCGGCCGGCGGCAACTCTAAGGGCTTCGGCGGCGGCAGCGGTGGCGGGGTCGGCACGGGCAAAGGGCTGGGCATCGGGGGCGGCAAAAACTTCGTGTCTATCTTCGGCGCCAAAGGCGGCATCGGTGAGAACTTTGGCATCGTCGGCACCTTCTACGACTTCAAACAAACCAAGGACGGCAAGCCATCCGCCGCGATGGGAGACCCGCTTAACGGTGGAGCAAAGTCCAACGGCCCGGCCATTGAGGCTTACCGTAAAGAGGTGCGGGAGTTTTTGGTCTTAAGACGCTGGGGGGTATCCTCGCTCGCGGATAAATATCGAGCTCCGGACACGCTGTGGGCCGCTCAAATCTTTATCCCAGTCATGCCCGCAGACGTCGGCCCGAAGGCCTACGGGGTGGAAAAAATCGTCAAGCCTTCACGCTGGATCGCCCATTATAAAGGTGCGGTGAAGATGCCCCAGACCGCCCGATTCCGGTTTGTAGGCATGGGCGATGACTTCCTGTGTGTGCGATGGGGCGGACGCGTCGTCCTGGATTCCGGCTACGAACAGCCCATCACGGGCGACAAAAATGTCTACCCAGACTTCGGTAAGCAAAAATACGAAGAAACCAAGCCGTCCAAACTAGGTAAGCCGCTGCGCTGCGGTCCCTGGCTCAATGCAACGGCCGGACAAAACGTGCCGATCGAAATTGTCATCGGCGAAACGCCCGGCGGCCTTTTTAACGCCTACCTTTTCTTTGAAGTGGCAGATGCCGCCGGCAAAGGCACTGGGCTCAAGCTTGTGCGCTTCGCCGACACCCCCCTCCCTGCCGAAATTGCCAATGGGAACGCAGAAGTGCCGAACATCGACATGGAGGCCAAGGGCTGGCTTTTCAAGCCGGTGAAGCTCACCGACGTACGCTGAGGTCAGCGACGGAAGTAAAACTTTTGGCAGTTGGCACCGAAGAGTCCGTCCCGCTCCGTGGGCGTTAAGCTGCGGGCATAGTCGTCGACGAGACGGAAGCTCTGCTCGTAAGTTGCCGCGAACAGGCACACCGGCCAATCCGAGCCATACATTAGGCGAGATGGGCTGAATGCTGCAAACACTGCATCAAGATAGGGCCGGAACTGCTCGGGCTTCCAATTTTGATGATCGGCTTCAGTCAGCATGCCAGAGACTTTACAGTGAACGTTGGGCAGCCGGGCCAGGCGACGCATCTGCGTCTTCCATGGCTCCATCGTGCCATCCTTAATCATCGGCTTAGCGATGTGATCGAGTACGAAGGGTTGTTGGGGGAAATTTTCCGCGAGGCGAATGGCGGCCGCGAGTTGTTGCGGATAGATGAGGATGTCGTAGGTCAGGCCATAGGCCTGGAGCTTGGCAATGCCGCTCTGGAATTCCTTACCGAGCATGAAATTGTCATCCGGTTCTTCCTGCACGACGTGACGCACACCGACGAATTTCGGGTGCTGCGCCAGTCGCGCGAGGTCAACCTCGACACGATCGGAACGCAGATCAACCCAGCCGACGACGCCCTTCACGTTGGCGTGCTTATCTGCTAGGCCCAGTAGCCAATCGGACTCCTCGATCACTTGACGTGCCTGGACAGCGATGGAGCCATCGAAGCCAAGCGGTTTTTGCAAGGCGGCTAAATCATCCGGCAGCCAGCTGCGATGCAACGGGGAGCCCGGCGGAATCCATGGGTATTGCGCCGCGTCGTACGACCAGAAATGCTGGTGGGCGTCGAGGCGCATGGCTTTAGACCACGTCGACGATTGCCTTGATGACGCCAGTCTCCGGCTTCAACCAAGTCGGGAAGGTCGCGATCATGTCGTCAAACTTCGCATGGTGCGTAATCCAAGGCTTGGTATCGATCACGCCGTCTTCGATTAACTTGATGATGCGGGCGAAGTCCTTCGAAAGTGCATTGCGGCTGGCCATGATGGTCAGCTCACGGCGATGTAGGTGGGGCGCGTGTGGGAAGGTGAGTTCCTGCTGCGTAATGCCCACATAGACCACGCGGCCCGCGAAGGTCGCATAGGCGAAGCAGGCCACCATCGACTTGTTGCTACCCGTGGCGTCGATCACGACGTCGGCTAACTGGCCATTGGTGAGGGCGGCCAGTGCGGCGACTTCGGAGCCATCGCCCTTGGCTTGAATGACCGCATCCACCTTCATCACATCGGTGCAGAACTTCAGACGGTCCGCATTCATATCCATAACGACGCACTTGGCGCCCGCGACCTTGACGAACTCGACCGCTGAAAGCCCGATGGGGCCGGCGCCAATGACGAGGACGGTCTCGCCGGGCTTTGGTGCCGCCCGATCCACGGCATGGCAGCCGATGGCAAGCGTCTCGACCAAGGCGAGCTGATCATAGGAGAGTTTGGTGGAGATATGGAGTTTGCGGGCAGGTAGCAGGAATTTCTCCGCCATACCGCCATCGCACATTACCCCCAGTGTAAGATGCTTTTCACAGCAATTAGTATACCCACGGCGACAGCTATAACACTGCTGGCAATTGATGTACGGCTCGACTGAGCAACGGTCACCCGGCTTCACATTCGTAACGCCGGCACCAACGGAGAGGACCTCCACCCCGAGCTCGTGGCCCGGAATGCGCGGGTAAGAGTAGAAAGGCATCTTGCCGAGGTAACCGCCGTAATCCGTCCCGCAGATGCCGATACGGTGCACGCGCACGACGGCCTCGCCAGGCCCTGGAGCCGGCGGCTCCGGGATATCGATGCGGACAAACTGTTGAGGCTGGTCGAGGCGAATAGCTTTCATCGGCTTAGTTATTTTCTTTAAGGCCTTCGAGGTGCCCGAGGTTCTTAACGGGTGCGAAAATCTGGAGGACTTCGGCCAGCAACTGACGGTCGACTGGCTCCTCGGCCCACTTGGCCCAGTTGCGAATGTTAATCGGGTTCGCGCTACCGGATACCGTGGTGGTGATGTCCTCATTCATGAGGGAGAACTGCAAGGCGAGCTTGGCGATGTCGCTACCCTTGGCCGTGCAGTGGGCGGCGGCGGCGCGGGCGGCGGCCTTCACGGTCTCTGGCTCCTTGAGCCAGGCAGGCAAAGGGGCGTTGGTGAGTAGGCGGGCACTAAAGGGGCCGGCATTCATCACGCCGATACCCTTTGCCTTCAGGTAAGGCACGGTCTCATCGGCGAAGCGGGTATTCTGTAGCGTGTACTGGTTATAGCTCAGCACGCAGTCGACGTCGGTCTGCTCGCAGATGAACTTGAAAATCTTCTGCGGGTAGCCGCTGAAGCCGATGGCCTTCACCTTGCCAGCCTGCTTCGCCTTGCGGAGAGCCGGGATGGTCTCGTCGACGATCTGCTGCATCGGAACGAATTCGATGTCGTGACAGAGGATGATGTCGAGGTGATCAGTGCCAAGGCGGTGCAAGGAGACATCGATACTTTCCGCGACGCGCTTCGCCGAGAAGTCGAAGTGCGTGAGGTCGTAACGACCCAACTTGGTGCTGAGCGTATAACTATCACGCGGGACACCGCGGAGGGCGACCCCTAGGAGTACTTCGGAAATGCCACGTCCGTAGAAAGGCGAGGTGTCGATGAAGTTGAGGCCGCAGTCGAGAGCGACGTGGACGGATTTCAAAGCATCTTCGAGGGCGACGCTACGAAATTCCTGGCCAAGCGACGAGGCGCCGAAGCTAAGGATAGGGAGATTAATCCCGGTCTTACCGAGGGGTCGGGTCTTCATGATGCGAAAATTTAGGCCGTGCGGCAACCGACGGTGAGGAGCACATTGCCCCAGAGGGCCTGGTCGCCAGTCTGGATGGTGAGGATGTGGTCAGCAGATTCGACAGCCTTATAGAAATCCCACTTCAGGATCGGCTGTAGCTCGAGTTTCAGGCCGGCGGCCTTCACTTCCTGGCGGAACTCGGCCCAGACGGGCGGCTCACCCTTCTGGGCGTACGAGTCATCGGCCGGGATCCCCATCGTATTGACGGCGTCGACTGGCACGGCACTGAGCACCGCGCGGAGCACCTGGGCGACGGTCGGGATACCTGGGGAGAGATTGAGTGAGACCAGCTCGGCGTTCGGGCCCTTCTTGCCCCAAACCGGATAGTTACCGTCAGCGATGAGGATCACCGAGTGGTGGCCGGCGCGGCCGAGCACTTCGTTGATCTTAGGATGGATGAGCTGGTGCTTGAGCATGGTCTTAGCGGGGTAAGTGTTGGCGGATAGCTTTGATTGTCTGCGCGGCGGCGGCTTCCGAGTCTGGTAATGGCAGGATCTCTCCGGAGAGATAGCCGTTGAAATCAATCGCCTGCAGGGCGGCGATGACGGAGGCGGTCTCGGTGTGCCCAAAACCGATGGCCCGGCGGTTACTATCCGCGAAATGCACGTGGCCGACATGGCGGCCGCAGGCCCGCAGGGTGCCCGCGTTCGAAATCTCCTCGATGTTCATGTGGAACAGGTCGCACAGGAGTTTGACGTTGGCGGTCTTCAGCTTCTCGAAGAACTGGGCCGCATCTAGCTGACGGTTAAGCAGGTTGGTTTCGTAGCGATTGAGCGGCTCGTAAAGGAGGGGAACGCCATACTGTTGGGCGTGAGCGCCGAGATCTTCGAGCGCTTCGGCGAGCCAGATGAGCGCCTGCTCTCGTGAGACCTCACCCTCAGCCTTGCCCTGCATCGAACCGATGATGGCGGGGGCTTTGAATTCGCCGGCCAAGTCGATGATCTCGCGGATAAACTCGCGGGCTTGACGACGAATGGCGTGGTCGGCGTGCGTGAGGTGCCACTTATGGACCAGCCACCCGCCGCCCGTACCGAAGGCCGCGACGGAGAGGCCATGCTGCTTGAGGAGCGCATGGAGCGCCGGGCGGTCGATGGAGGCCGCAGAGGGAGCAAAAATTTCGATGGCATCGAAGCCCAGGCGAGCCGAGGTCGCACAAGCGCTCTCGAGGCCATCCCAGAAGACAAACGGGCCGCCCTTGGCTTGGGCGACGAGCGAGACTGTGATTGCAGTTTTAATCACAAGGGAACTCTGCCCGCTCCGTGAAGAGGGGCAAGTTCCGCTTAAATGACTTTAAACGAAATCGGGGATTATTCCGACAGTCCCGGCGAGGAGCGACCCTTCACCAGGCGCTGTACGAGGGCAAAGCGGAGAATCTGCTCCATCTTTGCGATCTCGACCGGGTCGATATCCTTTTGGCCACGCGCAGCCTCGACAGCCTCACGGGCGCGGGCTTCGGCATTCTCGACGGCCTTCAAATCAATCTTGGCTTCATCAATCGCCGCTTCCGTGACGACCGAGACCTTGTTGGCGACGACGCGCACAAAGCCTTGGTCGATGGCGAGGCGGGTGACCTTGCCTTCAACCGTCACGATAATCTCGCCAGCGGCGATAATCGCAGTGATTGGGAGGTGGCCGGGCAGAATGCCGATGCTGCCCATGGCGGTGGGCAGGGTCACGCTGTCCGCCGGGCCTTCGTAGGCGCGGCGATCAGGAGTGACGATTTCGACCGTAAGGGACATGTGGGCTTATTTCTTGGACTTCGCCGAAGCTTCGAGCACTTCGTCGATGCCGCCCTTCATGTAGAAGTCGTTCTCGTTCACCTGGTCGAGTTCGCCAGCGAGGATCATTTCGAAGCCGCGCAGCGTATCGTCGAGGGCGACGTACTTGCCAGGTGAGCCCGTGAAGATTTCCGCAACGTGGAAAGGCTGGGAGAGGAACTTCTGCACCTTACGAGCGCGGAAGACGACGAGCTTGTCGTCAGGGGAGAGCTCATCGAGACCGAGAATTGCGATGATGTCCTGGAGATCTTTGTAGCGCTGCAGGAGGCCCTGCACGCCGCGGGCGACGCGGAAGTGGCGATCACCGACGACTTCCGGAGCGAGCGCGGTCGAAGTAGAAGCAAGCGGGTCGACGGCCGGGTAGATACCCAGTTCGGCGATACGGCGCTCGAGCACGACGGTCGAGTCAAGGTGCGCGAAGGTGTTGGCGGGAGCCGGGTCGGTCAAATCGTCCGCCGGGACGTACACGGCCTGGAAGGACGTGATCGAACCCTTCTTGGTCGAGGTGATGCGTTCCTGAAGGTTACCCATTTCGGAAGCGAGGGTCGGCTGGTAACCCACCGCGGAGGGCGAGCGACCGAGGAGGGCGGACACTTCGGAGCCGGCCTGCGAGAAGCGGAAGACGTTGTCGACGAAGAGGAGCACGTCGCGGTTCTGTTCGTCACGGAAGAATTCAGCCATCGCGAGGGCCGAAAGGGCGACGCGCATACGAGCACCAGGCGGCTCGTTCATCTGGCCGTACACGAGAGCAACCTTGGACTTCGAGAGGTCCTTCTGGTCGATAACGCCCGCTTCGGACATTTCGTGGTAAAGGTCATTACCTTCACGTGAGCGCTCGCCGACGCCGGCGAAGACGGAGAAACCGCCCTGCTTCATCGCGATGTTGTTAATCAACTCCATGATGACGACGGTCTTGCCGACGCCAGCACCACCGAAGGCACCGACTTTACCGCCCTTCACGAAGGGACAGATGAGATCGATGACCTTAATGCCCGTACCGAGAAGTTCGGCGGAGGTGGCCTGCTCGGTCAGAGGAGGGGGGAGGCGGTGGATCGGGTAGCGCTTGGTGTGCTCCACGGGGCCGCGTTCGTCGACGGCATCACCCGTGACGTTAAAGATGCGGCCGAGGACGCCGTTGCCGACGGGCACGGTGATCGGGGCGCCCGTGTCGATGGCTTCGCTGCCGCGCACCAAACCTTCGGTGGTGGTCATCGCGACGGCGCGGACGAGGCCGTTGCCGAGGTGCTGCTGGACCTCGAGGATGAGGCGGGTGGCCTTACCTTCGACTTTGTAGTCGATCTGAATCGCGTTGTAGATCTCAGGGACCTTGTCGGCGGGGAATTGAACGTCGACGACGGCGCCGAGGACTTGGGTGATCGTTCCTTTAGTGCTCATAGATTCTTTCATTGTAGAAGTGGGTGGGGAGGAAAAAGGTTACTGGGCGGCGGCGCCGGCGGTGAGCTCCAGGATTTCCTGGGTGATCGCGGCCTGACGGGCCTTATTATATTCGAGCGAAAGCGCGGCGGCGATTTTCTTGGCGTTGTCGGTGGCGGCCTTCATGGCGACCATACGCGCGCTGAATTCAGAAGCCTTGGCTTCGAGGACCGCCTGATAGACGGCCTGCTTAAAGAAGAGGGCAGGCAACTCGTTGAGGATGGCCCCGGCGGAAGGTTCGAAAATCATGTCGCGCTCATCCTCGTCGAGCTTGGGCTCGGGCAAGCCGAGTTTGGCGCGGAAGTCGCGTGCCTGGTTGACGAGGCTATCGGCGGGCAGGAGCTGCTGGACGCGGGGAGCCTGCACCATCGTGTTCTTAAAGTGGGCGAAGAGGACTTCGACCGTGTCGACCACGCCATCACTAAAAGCCTTGAGTAGGTATTCTGCGGCGGGGCGGACTTCGTTGAAATTAGCACGGTCGGTGACCGGGAAATCTGCGAGGACCTTGCGGCCGGAGCGGGCGAGCGCCTGAGCGCCCTTACGACCGATGCAAACAAACACCGCATCCTTCTGCTCAGCGGCCAGGCGGACTAGGTTGCCGTTCAGTGCGCCCGCCATACCCTTATCGGGAGTGACGAGCAGAATGCCGCGGACCTTGACCTCGCGCTTGGTGAGCAACGGGTGCGTGAAATCGCCGACCTTGGACTGGGCGGTATCGAGAATCTCGCCGAGCAATTCGGCATAAGCGCGACCGGCACGAGCCGAATCCTGGGCGCGCTTCATCTTCGAAGATGCGACGAGCTGCATCGCCCGAGTGATCTGGCCGGTGCTCTTAACCGATTTAATTCGGTTACGGATCTCGCGGAGTCCCTTAGGCATGAAACGTGTCGGTTAGGAAGTGTGGTGAGAAACGACTCAGGCCTTGAAGCTACGGCGCCAGGTCTCGCAGGCGGACCGGAGTTCAGCTTCGCCGTCCTTCTCGATTTTGTTGCCCTGGCGAATCTTGGTGAGAATGGCAGGCTTGGCGGTCTCGAGGTGCGTCTGAAGCGAAGCGGCGGCGGACTGGACGGACTTGACCGGCATGTCGTTGAAGAAGCCGTTCTGCATGGCCCAGATAATGCCGCACTGGATTTCCGCCGACTTAGGAGCGGTCGGAGGCTGCTTAAAGAGTTCCACGAAACGGTCGCCCTTATCGAGGATGCCCTTGGTCTGCGCATCGAGGTCCGAGCCGAACTGCGCGAAGGCCGCGAGTTCGCGGTAATTGGCGAGCTCGCCCTTCACCTTACCGGCGACCTGCTTAAAGGCCTTAATCTGCGCGGCGGAACCGACGCGCGAAACGGAGAGACCGACGGAGACGGCGGGGCGGATGCCCTGATTGAAGAGGTCAGTCTGCAGGAACACCTGACCATCGGTGATCGAGATCACGTTGGTTGGGATGTATGCAGACACGTCGCCAGCCTGCGTCTCAATGATCGGCAGAGCGGTGAGTGAACCCTTACCGGCCAGACGAGCCGAGCGCTCGAGGAGGCGGGAGTGGAGGTAGAAGACGTCGCCCGGGTAGGCTTCACGACCAGAGGGGCGCTTCAAGATCAGCGAGATCTGGCGGTAGGCGGCGGCGTGCTTCGAGAGATCGTCATAGACGATGAGCGCGTCCTGGCCGTTTTCCATGAACCACTCGCCGATGGCGGTGCCAGAGAAAGGAGCGAAGACCTGATTGGCGGCGTTATCGGCGGCGGAAGCAGCGACGACCACGGTGAATTCCATGGCGCCGGCCTTTTCAAGCGTGCCGATGGTGCGGGCGATGGAGGAGTTCTTCGTGCCGATGGCGACGTAGATGGAGAACACCGGGCGGAAGTTGGCGTCGCCCGAGGCGAGGCCGACGCGGTTGGCGTTGGCCTGATTGATAATCGTGTCGATCGCGATGGTGGTCTTGCCCGTGGCGCGGTCACCGATGATCAATTCGCGCTGGCCACGGCCGATCGGGATCATGGCGTCGATGGCCATGATGCCCGTCTGCATCGGCTGGTCGACGGACTTGCGAGGGATAATGCCCGGGGCGATCTTCTCGACCGGGTAGCGTTCGCTGGAGACGATGGGTCCCTTACCGTCGAGCGGGTTGCCGAGCGCATCGACGACGCGGCCGAGGAGGCCTTTGCCGACCGGGATGGAGAGGAGGCGACCCGTGGTCTTAGCTTCCATGCCTTCTTTTAGCTTGGAGATGTCACCCATGATGACGCAGCCGACGGTGTCTTCGGCGAGATTGAGGGCGACGCCCTGCAGGCCTCCGGGGAGTTCAATCATCTCGTTCATCATGACGCCGGAGAGGCCGTCGATGGAGGCGACACCGTCCGCAAGGGAAACGATGGTGCCGACGTTGGATTTGCCGGCGCGGGTATCAAGGCCGGCGATGGCTTTCTGGATCAGGTCGATCGCGTTGCTCATTGTGTTTAGTAAATCGGGTTAAGGTTAGGGAGGAGTTCAGGAAAGAGACTTGGCGAGGTTGGCCAGGCGGAGCGAGGCCGTGAGATCGGTGACATCGTCACCCACGCGGACGCGGAAACCGCCGAGCAACACATCGTTGCGACGGGCGACCGGGCGAACGGTGCGACCGAGCACCTTGGAGAAGTGGGCCGCAATCGCCTCGGCTTCGGTGGCAGCGAGCGGGCCGGCATGTTCGATGCGGGCTTCGCCGCGAGCGAGCTCACGACGGATATTGGCGAGGTAGGCGCGCAAGAGCGGGCGCAGCTGGTGGGCCGGACGGGACTTCGTCAGCGCGGCAAGCACGGCGCCGACAAGATCAGCAGAAACCGCTCCGCCCTCTAAAGAGAGAGCGAGGAGGCGCTTGGCTTCGGCTCGGACGGTGGCGGCGGACATCGGAAAGGATTAGCGGGCGAGCTGCTTGACGGCGGCCTCGTTGAGGCGGCCGCGCTGGGCGTCGTCGAGATTCTGTTCGAGCACCTTGGCGGCGGTCTCGACCACGAGGCGGGAAACTTCGCCGCGGACTTCGTTCATCATCTTCACGCGGTCGGCTTCGATCGCAGCCGTCGCCTTAGCGATGACGTCGATCTGGGCGGCTTGGGCTTCGGCCTTGGAGGCTTCGACAACCTGCTTGGCGGAGTTACGAGCGTCCGCGAGAATCTTGGCGGCTTCGTCGGAAGCGGCGACCAACTTGGCTTCCGCGGTCTTCTGCGCGGCGGCGAGCTGGGCCTCGGCTGCGGAGCGGTCCTTTTGGAGCTGCTCAGCCTGGCGGATGCGTTCTTCGAGCTGGCCGAGGGCGGGCTTGATGGCGAAGCGATAGAGGACGAAGGCGAGGATGGCGAAATTGACGACCTGGACGAGGAGGTGCGGGCCATCGACGCCGAAGCTACCGAAGAGCTTAATGATATCGCCGAGGGGGCCGGAGGATTCAGCGGCACCTTTAACGGCCGCGGTGGAGGCGTGCGCGGGTTCGGCGGCGAGGAAAGCGGAGAGGGTGGTCATGGTGTGGACTTAGAGTTTTTTGTTTTCAGCGCTGGGAAAGAGAAGTGGCGGGCCCCTTACGGGGCCGCGCCACGTGACCGGTTACTTCGCGAGGAAGATCGCGTAGAACGCGACGGCTTCGGCGAGAGCCATGCCCAGGATGGACTGGACGAGGATCTTACCCGAAGCATCGGGATTGCGACCCACGGATTCGACGGCCTTGGCGCCAACGAGACCCACGCCGATAGCGGCAGCGAGACAGCCGGCAGCGGCAGGGAGGGAACCAGTGATACCAGTGATTTCAGCGATGATCATGTTGTTTTGTGTTTTGGTTTTTTCTCAACGTACCGCCGGGGGACTCCCAGCATGTCGCACGCCTTGAAAGCGAAAGGGATCAATGGGCGTGCTCGTCGTCGTGGCCGCCTTCGTGGTTACAAATCAGGCCGATATAAACGGCGGAGAGGAGCGTGAAGACGAAGGCTTGAATAAGGCCCACGAGAACTTCCAGCAATCCCGCGATGGCCGGGACGACATACGGGGCAATGCCGCCAAGCGCGTGGATCAGGTTTTCGCCGCCGAAGACGTTGCCGTAAAGTCGGAACGAAAGGGAGATGAGGCGGAACGCGATAGAGACGACTTCGATGCCGCCGACGCCCAGGAAGATAAAACTGAGCATGATCCACATCGGGAAGCTGAGCTCCTTCTTGTCGGCCTTATTGCCGAAGAGGTCGAAGATCAGCACCTTGAAGCCCGCGTAGCGCAGCACGAAATAAGTCCAAGCGACGAACGAGATGATCGACAGCGCAAGGGTGGTATTAAGGTCGGAGGTCGCCGGGCGGATCGCGTCGATCCAGTGGCCATGCACGTCGTATTTAATGGTACCCACTCCGGGGAGCAGGCCGCTCCAGTTCATCAGAAGAATAAAAATGAAGAAGCCGCAGAGGGTCGGGAAGACCTTGCCGATCATGCTTTTCCCGACGATCGGCTCGAGGGCATCACGCAGTCCGGAAGCCATGCCTTCGACGAGGGCCTGGCCCCGGCTCGGAATAATCTTCGGGGTACGAACGAGGACGCGAATGGCGATGATGATCACCGCCGCCAGAATCCACGTGGTGAGGATAGAGTTGGAAACCGGGATGCCGCCTAGGTTGAACAGGTCGGTTGCCTTCGGATTGACGCCTTCTTCGTTCGCAAAAACGAAGGCTGGGGCAAGGAGACTGAGGAGGAAAAGTGGGCGCATTTAGACGCGGGAAAGGATTGGTGAACGATTCCCAGCAAGATGGTCAACCCTGCGAGCACCCCCATGCCCAGAGTAAGGGTCGATTCGGCCCCCTATTAGGCAAACTAATCCTCTGGAGACGTTAAGGCGCGAGACGGACAATCTCCCAAACACCCCCTTTTAGGGTAAATTGGAGGCGGTCATGGAGGCGATTGCTGCGCCCCTGCCAGAACTCGAAGCGGGTCGGGACCAAGCGATAGCCACCCCAGTGGGGGGGCTTGGGCACCTGGCCTTCGGGGTACTTGGCCTTAAGAACCTCTAATCGGGCCTCGAGGACCTTCCGGTCAGCCACGATATCGCTCTGATCGGAAGCGAGGGCACCCAGCTGGCTCCCGTGGGGGCGCTTGGCAAAATAAGCCACCGACTCCTCTTCAGAAGTCTTTATCAATAAGCCAGTTATGTGAATCTGGCGCTCCAAGGAAAACCAAGGGAAAAGGAGGGCCGCCGAGGGGTTGGCAGCGATTTCCGACCCCTTCTTGCTACTATAGTTAGTGAAAAAGGAGAACCCACGCTCATCGGCGGCCTTCAGTAGCACGGTCCGGGAGGAGGGCACGCCGTCCAGGCCATTGGTCGAGAGGACCATGGCGTTGGGCTCAACGACCCCGGCCGTCTTGGCCTGTTCGAACCAGGCTTTGAACTGAGCCAGCGGATTCTCGAGCAGCTCCTGGCGATCAATGCCGTGTGCCGCGTACTCCTTGCGCAGGTGCGAGAGGTCCATGGCACTTAAAATAGGCGAGCCGGCGGGACGTGCAAGCGTTAGCACCCTTCCCTCTCGCCAGTCTTCGAGTCGAGACCACTTTAGAAGAGGTGAATCTGGTGCTCATTACCGAAGCCGAAGTCGACGCGGGGCTAGCCATGGATGATCCGCGTAGCCGCCATCTACTGGAGACCGTGAAGCTCACCGGTGGGCAGACCTTCCACGTCGGACTGGAAAACGCTCGGCGGGGCATCGCGACGCTCAAGGCGGTAAGCCCGCGCGTCCTCTTCTCCGTTGTTTGGGAAAAATCTACGCAATGTCGCCTGCCCCTCACGGTCTTGGTCGGATTGCCGCGTCCGCAGACCGCGAAAAAAGTCCTGCATGACCTCGCGAGTCTCGGAGCCGCGAAAATCATCTTCTACGAAGCGGAGAAAGGTGACCCAGGTTATCTCGCCAGTTCGCTTTGGAAAGATGGTGAGTGGCGCGAGCATGTCGTCAAAGGAACCGAGCAAGCATGCTCAACGCTCGTGCCTGAAGTAACGCGCGTCACGTCGCTCGCCGAGGCGATAGCGCTCACCGATTCGAAAGCCTGGAAAGTCGCCCTGGATCCTTATGAGGCGACTGGTCCTATCGATACGGGCGAAAATATTTCAGCGGCGGCAGTACTCGCTATCGGCGCAGAGCGCGGCTTCAGCGATCGCGAACGTTCTACGCTGCGGGCCGCTGGGTTTACGATGGCGCATCTGGGCGACCGCATTCTACGCGTCGAGGCAGCGGCACTGGTCGGCGGAGCAATCATACTTTCCCAACTTCGTGTCTGGGCGGCCCACCGTCCGGTCGGAGCCTGATTACTCAGCCGCTTTGCGGACTAAGATCGAAGCGGCGGGCTGACCCTTACCCTTGCCGATGACCTTGCGCAGCTTCCAGCCTACGGGCACGGGAACCTCGTGGCCGCCGGGCGCCTCGAGAATCACTCGCACGTGCGCACCCTCTTCAGCGTAACTCACCGCGGCGGCGGCAATCTCGGCACCCTTTGTCTGCCAGAGTTCCCATGGTGGGTCGGCAAAGATTAAATCAAATCGCCCTTCAGCCACGCCGGGCTTGGTCGCGTCGCCGGTGATCTTGGTGAAAGGAAGTTCGGCCAGGCCCATCGACTTCGCCACCGCCGCGGCGTTGGCCGTGAGTTCCGTCCCGATCCGCTGGTCGACGCACGTCGCCCGCAAGGCGCCCCGGCTGAGAGATTCGAGTCCATACGCACCGGTGCCTGCAAAAAGATCGAGGACCGCGGTGCCGGGCACGAAAGCCGCGAGCGAATTGAAGACGGCCTCGCGGATGTAATCAGTAGCCGGGCGCACCCCACCCTGCGTGGGAACGCGGAGTTGAATCCCTCGAGCAATGCCGCCGGTGACGCGCATGGTTTTAAATTCGCGCGAGTGCGCGGAAGGTCAACGGCGTTCAGCGCCGAGGACCTGCCGCTCCGGTGACCAGCACGTGGTGCGGCCGCCGACGTCTTCGCGGACGAGTGGCTTCTTTGAGCGAGGGCAGCGGCCGCCGTCTTTCCAGCGGTGGTTGAAGAGCCAACTGTCTGGCGGGTCAGACCAGTCCTTGCCAATCACTGCCATCGCTTCGGTGCAGACTTCGCACAAAGTCGCGTGTAGCTTGCGAGCCGACTTCGGACCAAATGATCCTGCCTTCGCCTGCGGGTGAAAGCCGGCGCGCCAGAGAACTTCATCCGCCATCCAATTACCAATCCCCGGGAAGCGCTCCTGCATGAGGAGCACAGGTTTGATCGCCGTCCGCGCGCGGCGACGCAGGAAGGCCTCGACGACTCCGACGGTGAACTCCGGTGAAAGAATGGCCGGCGGAATCTTTTCCCACCAAGGCGGTACGCCCGCTCCTTGCCAGAACTGGATGAGGCCAAACTGACGCGGATCGACGAAGACTAATTCCTTCCCGCCCGACATCGTCAGCTTGAAGTGATCATACGGTGTCGGCTCGCGATCGGCGCCGCCGGCTTCAAGTCGACCCGTCATCCCGAGGTGCACGCCGATCCAGACGTTACCTGAAAAGCGGAAAGCCATCTGCTTCGCCGCCGCGAAGGACTCGATTAACTTCGCTCCCGTGAGCGCCGTGGTCATCGCCTTCACGTCCAGGCCGCGTCCGATACGCGCCTTAGGATTCAAGAAAACCTTCGTGGCCTTCCGGCCGATGCCTGGATTCCAGCGGCGGCGGAAATATTCGACTTCGGCGAGTTCGGGCATGATTCGGAATGCATCAGGTTAGTGACAGGCGCAACCCGCGCGTTGCCTTTTATCGCTGGCGTAGCCTCGCTCCGGACGCTTGATTATAGCCATGCACGATGCTGACCCCGCTCGCTACGCCCATTCGGCATTCCAGGCGCGTTGCGGAAAGTCGGGCTTACATCTCCCGAAGATCTCCCTAGGGCTCTGGCATAATTTCGGGAGCGTGGATGATTATGCGACGGCCCGCTCCATTGCGTTACGCGCCTTTGACTTAGGTGTCACGCACTTCGACCTCGCGAATAATTACGGACCGTTGCCCGGATCCGCGGAGGAAACCTTCGGCCGCATCCTGCGCGATGGCCTCGGCAAGTATCGCGACGAGTTGGTTATCTCAACCAAGGCCGGCTATACGATGTGGCCCGGTCCGCATGGCGACTTTGGTTCACGCAAATACCTCCTGGCCTCCCTGGACCAGTCGCTGAAGCGGATGGGGCTCCCCTACGTCGACATCTTCTATAGCCATCGCCGGGACCCGAATACCCCGATGGAGGAAACGATGGGCGCGCTCGCCCACGCCGTCCGCTCGGGCAAGGCCCTCTACGCGGCCATCTCTAATTACAATCCCGCCGACACAGCCCGTGCCTGCGCGATCCTCCGCGACCTCGGCACGCCCTGTGTTGTCCACCAGCCCAAGTATAGCATGTTCGAGCGTACCCCGGAAGCCGGCCTACTCGATACCGTAGAAAAGGAAGGCATCGGCTGCGCGGTCTTCTCCCCGCTCGCCCAAGGGATGCTGACCGACCGATACCTTAAAGGCATCCCGGCGGACGCTCGGGCCGGCAAGCTTCACGGCTTCCTGCGCCCCGAACAGGTCGATGCTATCCGTATGGAAAAAGTCCGCCAGCTCGCCAAGGTCGCCGAAGAACGCGGCCAGCCCCTCGCCTCGATGGCCTTAGCCTGGGTGCTCCGCGACAAGCGCGTGACCACGGCAATCATCGGCGCCAGCAAGGTGGCCCAACTCGAGCAGTGTGTGGCCGCCGCCCACTCCGCTCCGTTCGCCTCCGAGGAATTGAAGCGGATCGACGCTATCCTGGCCGGCTAAAGAGCACTCCGGGGTTGTGCCGTCGAAGCCCGCCCGCAAGGTGGAGTCCATGTCCGCCGGTGCCCCCCTTCCCTTCAAGATTAGCGTCCTCGTCTTCATGCATGACGAGGCCGGACGGCTCCTGCTCATCCAGCGCACCAAGG